>CAWDLA010000030.1:0-181758 GCA_963802975.1 uncultured Gammaproteobacteria bacterium | reverse complement strand
ACCGTCGCCATCGCCAGGCCGCGTTCCTGAGTCAGATAGCGACTGAATTCCTGGATAATCTGCGCTTGCGCCCCTTCCTCTGCAGTGGCGATGGGCTCGGGAATGACGCCCTGAGCTGACAACTGCTTGAGCAGCCCACGCAGCGTCGTCGGGTCACCATGGCACTTGCGGCGCTCATTCCCATGGAATTCGTGAAGAAAAATGCAGACCTGTTGCTCATCGAGCACGCCTACAGGGAGATGGTGCTCCTCGAGCCAACGGCTCAGCTCGGCAACCACGTGAAGCTTGTCTTGAACGGTACAAGGTGCATACCCCTGTCCGCGCAATTGCTCGGCGATGGTGTTCGCGTAAGGGGCTAATGGCCCCACAAACCCGGAAACCAGCGGATTTCTCATGACTTGTCTCCTTGCGATACTGGCCACATGGCCAGTGCAAGCAGACAACCTGATTATGCCGAATGCACCAGGTTCAGCTTATCGGACAGATCCCAGCTGCCGCGCATCTTGGGGAAGGAAAACCCACCGTTCGGCATAATCCGGTATGCGGAATAATGCCGCAGCGTATGGAGCGAGACCCGCTTGGCGATCCCGGCCTTCTCGGCGGCGGCGTGACAGGCGCGGTTGAGCTGGCGCGTGGAGAGCGGGTTGATGGGGTCCTGGCCCGGGAACAGCCAGCCGTGGGGCAGCATCTTGCCGCGCGCGTTGCCCTCGCGCCACCACGCCCGTAGCACCTCCAGCAAGGTCGGCGAGAGCAGCGCGTAGCGGTCCTTGCGCCCCTTGCCCTGCTCGACGCGGATGACCATCCGCTGGCTGTCGATATCGTCGACTTTGAGCGCCACCACCTCCGCGGCGCGCAGCCCGGCGCCGTAGGCCACCGACAGGGCGGCCTTGTACTTCAGCCCCGGGGCCGCTTCCAGAAACCGCTCGGCCTCCTCGCGACCGAGCACCGTCGGCAGCTTGCGCGGCTGGTGCACATGGCTCATCTTGGCCATCAACTCGCCGCGCCCGAGGGTGACATCGAAGAAGAACTGCAGGGCGGTGACCGCCGCGTTCACGCTTCCGCGGCCAACACCGCGCTCGACCAAATCGAGCTGGAAGCGGCGCAAATCCTCCGCCGTGGCCGTCGCCGGCGAACGCTTGAGAAAACCGTTGAGGCGTTTGACCCAGCGCAGATACCCGCTCTGGGTCTTGGGCGAGAGCTTGCGCAGCGTCATATCCTCGATCATGCGCTGACGCAACGGGCTGATGGGGTGTTCGTGACTGGACATGGGTCTGCTCCTGTCTTGGGTTGAGGGGAACTGCACCTCAAACCTCTAGACGGGACAGACCCATCCCGCTCATCCACCAACGCTACCGGAGCCTACCTCCCCCTACCGCGGTAGCGGTTTAGTCCTTCGGCCAAAACCGGCCAGTTGCTCCCGGTGGACTAGAACATTGTGTTGTCGTTCTTTGAAGTCTCTGGAACCACTTGGAGCACATCCCAGTGCTCGACGATCTTGCCGCTGTCGTCGAACCGAAAGATGTCGATCCCCGCGTAGTCGCTGATCGCCTGGCCACTCTTGGTGGCAATGCAGCACGACGTGGTTGCCGTCAGCGAAGGCGCGCTTGAAGTGAACCCGCTTGCCGGGGTACTCGGCAGCCATGCGCTCGAAATACTCGATGAACGCCTCTTTGCCGTCGGCGACCTCGGGGTTGTGCTGGATGTACTCAGCGCCAGCGAACTGCTCGATCGCTTCGCGCGGCTTGCACTGGTTGAACATCAGGTCATAGAACGCCAGGGCGTTCGCTTTGTTCTCCTCTGGATCGCTCATGTTCTCACCTACCATCCGGGCCTCGTGGATTCCCGCCATCTTCTATGAGCTGCTGTCGATTGTCTGCAACGGGTCGATGTCTAAGGACGTTGGGAACCTCGCAACCTTCGACACCGCCCCGACCGGCAGCAGTCGGCCAAAAGCGGGCACAAGTGCCATTCCATCTCCTTCGGGTGGCGCTTGCCGTGGAACAAGATAAAGCGGCGAATCCAGTCCACATACGCCCATCGGCTGGATCGGCCGTGCAATCACGCCGCATTTTGCGGCAGTTTTTTCATGGCTTGATCCAGCGATTCCTTTGCAGTTAGAACGAGTTATGCCGACAACACAGATGCGCCCTCAATTGTGTTATCCGGCGAAGAAACCCGACAATGTCGCATTATCAAGCCTATATCCATGCTCCCGTTCCCCGCATACGCGGCAATGCCTGCGCCAAAACCACCCAGGTCGAGGTGCCTTGGGCACGTCCGACGCGAAAAAGTGGGCGCAAGGTACCGAAAGCGCGATTAGGGACGGACGCCACTTCAAGACGTCGGAAGCCAAGCGCTACACGTTTGGGACAACTGCAGTGTCACACTGCGTTTAGAATTGTTGGGTTTGTAAGGTCCGGGGTGGCGGTGACCCTGCAGGTACCGCCGCGATGATGGTGTCGTCCGTCGGGCCTTCGGCCGGAAATCAAGAACATGATCGGGAGCAAACCACTATGCGCAGCAAGATCACTACCGCCGACGAAGCGATCGCCCTGATCCGGGACGGCGATACCCTGGCCAGTACCGGGTTCGTCCAGACCGGCTTCGCCGAGGCTCTGCTGTCGGCGCTGGAGCGCCGGTTCCTCGCCACCGGCAACCCAAAGGGCCTGACGTTGTTCGCCGCCGCCGGCCAGGGCGACGGCAAAACCCTGGGGCTCAATCACCTGGGCCACGAAGGCTTGTTGCACCGAGTGGTGGCGGGCCACTGGGGTCGGATGCCGAAGGTGGCAGAACTGGCGCTCGACAACCGCATCCAGGCCTACAACCTGCCCCAGGGCATTATCTGTCAGTTATTCCGCGATCTGGCCGCCGGCAAACCGGGTTCCTTCTCCAAGGTCGGACTCCATACCTTCGTCGATCCCCGCTACAGCGGCGGCCGAATCAATGACGACACCACCAAGGACATCGTCAGTCTGGTCGAAGTCGATGGCGAGGAGTGGCTGTTCTACAAGGTCGGCGAGGTCAACGTCGCCTTCGTGCGCGGCACCACCGCCGATACTTTCGGCAACATCACGATGGAGCGCGAAGCACTGACCCTCAACAACCTCGCCATGGCGATGGCGGCCAAGAACAGTAACGGCATCGTGATCGCGCAGGTCGAACGGATCGCCGAGCGCAGCGGGCTGCCGCCGCGCCAGGTCAAGATTCCGGGGGTGTTGGTCGATTGCGTGGTGGTGGCCGAACCGGCCCAGCACATGCAGACCCTGGCGACCCAGTACAACGCCGCCTATGCCGGCGAATTCCGTGTTCCGCACCCCAGCCTGGTGTCGACTCCGCTGACCGAGCGCAAGATCATCGCCCGTCGTGCTGCCTTCGAATTGCCGCCCAACGGCATTATCAATCTGGGGGTCGGGATGCCCGAAGGGGTGGCGGTGGTTGCCAACGAGGAGCGGATCTCGCACCTGCTGACCATGACCGTGGAATCCGGCCTGATCGGCGGGATTCCCTCGACCGGCGGTAACTTCGGGACCGGGGTCAACATGGATGCGGTGATCGATGAAAATCAGCAGTTCGATTTCTACGACGGTGGCGGCCTCGACATGGCGTGTCTTGGCATGGCCGAGTGCGATGCCGCCGGCAACGTCAACGTCAGCCGCTTCGGCGGCCGGCTGACCGGGGCCGGCGGCTTCATCAACATCAGCCAGAACGCCCGCCTCGTCGTGTTCGTCGGCACCTTCACTGGCAGTGGTCTCAAGGTCGAGGTCAATGACGGCAAGCTGCAGATTGTCCAGGAAGGCCGGCAGCGGAAGTTCCTCAAGCAGGTCGAGCAAATCACCTTCAATGGCCAGTACGCCTATGATCGCGGCAAGCCGGTCTATTACGTCACCGAACGCTGCGTGTTGCGTCGGGTCAGGGGGGGGCTGGCGCTGATCGAGGTGGCGCCCGGCATCGACGTCGACCGGGACATTCTACCGTACATGGACTTCGAGCCGATCATCGGTGAATACGGCGAGATGGATGCGCGCATCTTCGATGCCAACCCGATGGATTTGGAGGCTGAACTGCTCAACCTGTCATTGCCGGAACGGGTCATTTACGATCCGGAACGCAACATCCTGTTCCTCAATTTCGAGGGCATGCACGTCCGAGTGGTCGAGGACGTGAAGGCGATCTGGGATATTTGCGAGCAGCGCTGCCGGGAGGCCGGCAAGCGGGTCGGCGTGATCATCAATTACGACCGGTTTCGGATCAACCAGGACATGTACGACGCCTATGCCGAAATGGACCGCCACTTCCTGGCCAATTATTTCAGTCATATCACCCGCTACGCCACCAGCGCGTTCCTGCGCGCCAAGCTGGGCGAGACCTTGTCCGCGCGCGGCATCGCACCCCACGTCTTCGAGCGCCGGGAGGAAGCCCAGGCGTTCCTGGCCCGGCACAGCGGCGACGCCGGCCGTCGGACCTGACCCAGATCGCCGCCCCGGCGCAGTGCAAGCAGGAGCGCGGGGATTGTCAACTTGGCGGGACGCCGTCAGCTCTGGCCTCGATTTTCGATGGTTACTCCCGCCCCTCCCCTCTCAGCCGCCCGCGGCTGCCGTCCCCGGATTGAGTTTTTGGTAGGGACAGGCGATATAGCGCATCTCCTCGAAGTTAGTTGTGATGTCCAGAAGATCGCCGACCGCCACGAGATTCTCGTATTTTTCCCTCAGGCGCGCGGCTCGCGGCGCAGAGATTTGCTCGAGCCTCTTTATGATTTGAGCCAAGTCCGGCGGCGAGGGACTGCGCGGTGGCGACATAACGATCTTGACAATCCGGAAGTCCTTGCCAACGGCATCGCGGAGAAACTCGCTTCGTTCGGCACGATCTGCGAAATCAAAGTCCGCGACGGCCGAGATCCGATACCTGGGTTGGTCTGGAAGGCGTTCTTTGATCAGGTACAGGATCACCTCCCCGCGTCCGCGCTGCTGCATCTCGTTCCACAAGTAAGACGTGCAAACCGGCGCCGTTATCGCGGAAAAATCGAATCGTCCGTCGGCAATCTCGAAGTAGGCCGCAAGATGACTCGGTTGCCGGGTCAAACCGACCTTCGCGAACGGAGTGCTATCCGCTTTCGAGGGAAAAAAGAACATGGGAATCGCTGCGGAAGCCTCGATGAAATAGGCGGAGTAAAGGCGTGTTGTGGCAGCTTGGACAGAATGCGAAACGTCGACTTCCAGCGTCGAGCGCTGTTTCCGAAGCAAGGCGGACAACGCCCGCGTAAACCCCTTCTGTCGATCGGGGCCCACCAAACGTAATCGCAAGAGGGTGTTGCTCCCGCAATCGGCGCTGACAACCTGAAAGGGAACGGCTTCGAGGCTCTTGCGAAGGCGATCCAGGAGAGCTGCTTTTGCCACCAGTCCTGAAAAGGTAACACGCACAGGCCCGCCCAATGTTACGGGCAGAGTATCCTTTGGAAGCAATACCGACATGCCGGTGAGAGAGACGTCAGTGGTTATTGCCTCGATGAACTTACCTTGGTTCTCAAGCGTGACGTGGAGTCGAAAAAGGTAACGATCGTCCGAACGCATTCTCTCGGTATATTGGACGGGCAGCAACTCGAGCTTGCTCGTCCCTTTACAGTTCGAATCCTCGACGTCTCTGCAGGTCTTAGTCGTTGGTACAGACTCGTAAGGCGTTAGGTTCCAAGTGCGGATCTCTGCTGTGACATCTATCAGACCACCGACTGCAACAAGGCGTTCGCCATCGCGAAGCAATTGGTCCGCATCGGCGGGCGACTTAGCGGCCAGGGGTTCGAGCTCCCGCGCTAGACGGCGGCGACTGGGTCTGCGCACGCGACGCACAATGACCCTGAACACACGGAAATCATCCGCGCGACCGTGCCTTGCAAGGCTCGCGTACCACTGCTTGTCCGTTCTGCACGATAGATCCATCAGAGTCGCAAGATCGCCCCCATCGGAAGACCGCCACACGGCGAGCATCGCAGGAGTCAGGCCGTCAGTTGTCGCCAACCTCATGAGGTGGCCCAGATGCCTGCGGTTTATCGCTTCGGCGAGAGCGTTGCCGCCATTTTCCGTCTTGAAGGCGAAGAGCGATTCCTGGTTCGCCTCGTTGTACAAAGCCACCGTCATCTGTTTTCCCTGCGGTGATTCGCGAGCGAGGAAAAACGGGATCAACGCCGAGGAGCACATATAGTGGCGCTCCGCGAAGAGGGATTCGGCCGTCAGCGCAGCGTCTTCCGAATCCACGCCAAAATGGTCATCGTCGTTGTCGCGCCGCTGGTCCAGGACCCCATTCAGGACTGTGTTGGTCAAACCGGAACGTTCTTCTTCGAAGCGCAGCGAGACGAGAAAGTCCTTGAGCTGCTGAGCGATGTGGAGCACGCGATAAGGGGCTAGCCCGTTCTCGATGTTCGGAAGGTCAGGAAACCGGACCTGTATGACATCGCCGGCACGCACCCGCAAAGGAGTCGATGTTCGGACTTGAATTCCGGTTTTGGAGATATCGCGGGTATGGCCCCATGCGATCGGACCATCACCGATTAATTGAACCCGCGTGCTGTATTTTATCCGCTCGTCGCGCCTGTATTCGTAATAACCCAGCCTGAGAACCTGATTCAGTTGGCGTATAGGCACATCCCTTATCCTCTGCTTGGCCACTAGTCTTGCGGGGACCGCACCCACGCTCGCCGCCGACGGTACAAGTGCTTGACCTTCGTTCGCTAGCGCTTCGACGAGGATTTCCGAGTGGCTGGCGACGGTGAATACGCCATTCTCCCGCTTCAGGCTTTCAAGAAAGAGCTTGCGTGAATCCACATCGAGCCAAAACAATCGGCGCCGATATCGGTAACGTTTGCATGGCTCGGAAACGTACTGGCGCATATCCAAAGTGCTTGGCCACTCCTGTCGAACACGCAGGGATTCGGTGCGCATGAGAAAGGCGTCTTCCCAGGTGGCTTGATCTGTTGCCCTGGGCCCAAGCGGTTGATCGGACCGCTTCCCAATCGAAGATTGATTGGATGTTTGTATCACCGTTGCTTCCTATATTTTATTACGCAGACCGTGCACCTGAAGGCTTTGCTGTATGTCCATACATACGTCCGCACTAACGCGGCGCAGATTAATACGCGACGCCCGTGTGGCTTTGGATGGAAATTCCCAAGCCCGCCCCTGGTGCTCGCCGCGTTTGTATATGACTAGCAATCCCCGCGCCGAATTGAACGTGAGCGCCGGGCTCGATGTTGGATAGTGACGAACTTGACATTACGGAAACGCAGGTCGTGACGCGATTCACAATTGCGTATCATGCCAATCCGGGTCGCACCATTTGAGTCTGGATACAGCAACTGGATCCCGCGACCCCGCCGCCTCGTTTGTCGCTGCACGGAGACAATCGAGGTGTACCAGCCGTGATCAACCCATAAAGCGCGCTTTCAATCGGGCCCGCCAAGTCCGCGCAAAACACGAGCCGGATAGCCGCTGGGCCGCGAAGAGGCCGACGGCGTCCTGATTCTCATCTCGAGGGGGCAAGACCTCAAAGGTCCGCTGTGCGAACTTAGTCGACAGAGAGCAAAGGGCCTTGTGGTTTGTCCAAATACAAGGCCTGACCCTGTTAGTGTGTGACCCTGCTAGTGTGTGCTACCGGCGGCGAGCAAGGCCGGCGGGAGGACTGCGTGACGCTTGCGTGCGGGCCACGAGGGAACTTCGGGCGGAAGGCGAGACGGAAAATGACGTATGTCACGGCCTGTCGGGCTCACTCCCTACACGCTGATCGACGCGGGGCGGCTCCGGTGGAGCGCGCCCCCTGCAGGGTCAGGATTTCGACTTCCCCGGCTACTTCGATGCGGCTGCCGGCTTCTCTGGTGCAGGCTCCTCGGATACGGGCGCCGGCTCCCTCGGTTTTGGTTCCGGTTCAATCGATGCGGGCGCCGCTCCCCTCGATACAGATGGCGACGTGCCTGATTCCGGTTCAGTTCGGGCCGGCTGCACAGACGTCGGTTCCGCAAACTGAACTTTGTCCTGTATCTTGGTCCACCAAGCGTTGAGATGGCCCTCACGCCACAGGAACGCGAATCCGGCAATCAGGGCGATAAGGAACAGGTAGGTCTTCCACGGGCGCTTCTTCTCGGCGAAGGGGTCGCGCATGGAGCGCACCGCGCCGGTGGGTAGTTCCGCCGTGCCCGTGAGGGTCCCGCCGAAGGGGATGTTGATCTTGGCAAGGGTGTTGACTGCCCAGCCATTTGCATCGAGCATGGGACCGAGGTTTCGCTGCCTCAGGTTCATGTACGCCATGAGCATGGACGGACCCGAGATTAGCAGCATGATCCCGACCAAGGCGAGCGGCATCTGCCACCAGACCAGGCTCAAGAAGCCCGCCAGCACCGCCGCCAGGGCGGTACCGATCGCGCCCACGGCAAGGCCGATGGCGGCGAAGATACCCGCGAACTTGGCGATATCGAACGGCGCTGCTTCCGCTTTTCCCGACTGGGCCTTGGCCGCGACATCGGCAATCCCCTTGGCGCTGCCTTCCTCCACCGACTTGTCTCGATCGCCTGCGAACTTCGCGATCTGCTGAGTGACCATTCGGCCGATGCGCTTGTAAGGAGACCAGAAGGCCTGGCGCACGCTGATGGCGTGCTCGATGAGCTTGACGATAGTCGCGTCCCAGTCTGCGCCCGTGCGGTCATAGAAGACACCGTTGCGTCCGATCATAAGGTTGTCTGCGTCCCCGTCAGTAAAGGCCGCGGCGATCGTCATGGTCTCTTCGCCGCCTCGGCGACGGCACATGCAATAGGCCAGGTAGGTCTGGCTCAGGGCGGCCATCGAGCTGTGAGCCGCGATGTCGCCGACCCGCACGCACAGCTCGCAGCTTCGGCCGTCCAGGTACAGGGTGCCCGCCTGGAAAACGGCCTTCCGTCCTGGCGTGTAGAACTCGCGCAGGGAGACGAAGTTGTGTAGCAAGGTGTCGAGATGCCGGTAGTAGTGCAGCAGCCGATCCACCGATTCAATGGCATTCATCGTGCCCTCGAGTGCCTTGTCTTGGGCGATCAGGGCATCGACGTCGGCCTTGCTGGTACCGGACACCAGATCCTTGAGCCGTTCTAGTCCGAGCGGGGCCACGGCGGCACCGCGCCGCTTGGCGCGCCAGGCCGAATGGGCGGCGAACCGGTTGCTAATGTCGGTCCACTGATCCTCCGATAGGGCATCGACATCGCCCAGGAGGGGTACCGCCACCTGATCACGGAAGGCCGCGACCTCTCCCGACCAGCGAGGATTCAGCGCCGCCCCAAGAGGCAGCGAGCGGCCGGGCGCCACCCGTGCCACCGGGAAGGCGGACAGCTCATCGGTGGTGGACGATAGGGTCTTGAGGGCCAGTGCCGTGTAGTCCGCCTCAGAGGGATTGAGGAACTCGCTGGCTCGCGCGTCGTACGCCGCAAGGCGGGCACGGGTGAAGTAATCGTCGACCTTCCCCTTGACTGCCTCGAACGACATTGCTGCCTGCTCGGTGGCCTCGCCCAGCGGCAGGATACTGGCGGCGTCCGCCTCGGCCTCGGCCCACCAGTCGAGGTAGTCGGACGCCTCCTCGAAAAACTTATCGCAAAGCGCCTGGCTCAGCCCATCGGACCCACTGCGATCTGGCGCGGCGCCGACGCAGGCCATGATGTCCTCGATCGCCTTGGCGAGACCCTCGTCCTCGGCAGAGGCGGGCGGAACCACGCCATCGCCATTGAAGCGGGTGCCGGTGAAGATCCTCTTGGTGTCCGCCGTATCCTCGGCCGTGATCACCTCGGCGCCTTGCTTGCCGACAGCCTCAAGGATGCGCTGGGCAGACGCGAGCAGCTGACGCCCATCGTCGTTGCTGTCGTCGATGGCGGAGAGGGGCAATGCCTCGGGATGCTGCAACAGGTCATTGGGGTCTTTGAGGAACCTGCAGGTCCAGGACACCGCGGCCAGCACCTCGGGTACGCGTATGCGCCCATCGCCGTCGGAGTCGAGGAGCTGCAGCGTGTGCGCGTCGAACTCTACTCCGGTCGTAGGGCAGCTCAGGGTCGCCCAAAGCTTTTGATCCAGATCCGGCAACTGGCAAATGTCCTCCCCGGACTCGATTACCACCTGATCGAAACCACCGAGTCGGTTGAACTTCCAGCGGTGACCCTGCTTATTTGCCCCGAATGCCATCGGTTTTTCCCCGGTTATGAGCTTGCGGCTTTATCCCGTCACGCGGCGTCGATACCACACCATCCCACTATGCCGGAAAGTCAGGGCTTTGGAAACCAGACTCCAGCAATCGGCGGGGCCGGATCGGCACTGGTGCTGGATGGGAACCCTGGCGGCCACCGGCCACCCCGGTTGCCCACCGGGCGTCTGGTCTGCTCCTGTCTTGAAATTCAGGGCTACTGCACCTCAACCTCTAGACGGGACAGACCCTTCCCGCTGACTCACTGCCTCTTTCGAAGCCTACCTCCCCCTACCGCGCGAGCGGTTGAGTGCGTTTCCGAGACTGGGTAACGCTGCGCGTGAGCGGCGAGCGGACGCGGCGTGAAGTGTCGACGTGCCGAGTCCGACTCGGCGCGCGTTTTAAGTGCCAACCTCTTGCCTCATTGTATTGGAACAACCTCCCTCCTAGTTTCGCCACTTTTTCCGGGAAATGATTTGAATAACGCCTCTATCATCGCTGGAATCACTGTTGACAGTTGCGATGACAAACCGGAACTTTTAACGCTTCCCTCATAGAGAACATTAAGTTTTTCCGTGCCCATGCTATTCGCGTCAACAATATAAAGCCATAGGCTGCGGCCGTATTCTGTTATCGATACTGTGTAAGAGCCGACTCTACCGTAGGCCGGTTTTTGAATTGCACCATCGAAGTGCGTTCCATAATTGCCATATGTACCATATGTGCCATGAGTGGTGTTGAATGAAGCTCGTGGTTGACCATAACCAGGGATGGAAACTAACTTTTCTCTTCCGCTGTCAATGCCGCAATCTAAAGCGATCACAACATCGGGATACTCTTCTCCTGCAACTTCTTTGTATTGATACTTTCTAAGTTCTTGGCGAATAAGTGCAGCATAGGTTTTGTACCCGAGGCTATTTTCCTGTGCGTTTAATAGGAAAAAAGCATATGTCTTGGGGATTGGAGTTTCGCCTAGTTGGTGGAATACCACCACATCGGACTCAACGAACCCTGCACATCCGAGACAAAAACAGGGTGGAAAGTACAAGAGCAAGAACTATCGCAATGGGCTTCATATGGTGAGTCCTTTGCCACTTAACAGCAAGCTAGCTTCGGTGCAGGGATCTTTCCGACCGTCAGAATCGGCCCATTCCGGAGGATTGAGTAATATGTGGCAAACGTCGACTGCAAGAACCGATGAACTCGAAACGAGGCTGTTTTGCTGCTCAGACTGCGCTGTCCTTCGAGCAAAGCCGCGTATTTTTTGATGCCGATTAGGCGGAGGAGGAGTCCATCCCATCATTCGAGACGCTTCTTCCATCGGGCTGCGTCGACTCGAACCGGCTGATGATGTTGGTGACGAACTTCTCGGAGTATCCGGCAAGGAAACACCAAAATACTAGCTTGGCATACTCTTCGTAGCTAACCGCATGGATCTGGACAAGCTTGATAAGGGTATTTGTCGGGTCATCGGCGGTTACGGCGTCTGCCGCAAACCGCGGAAACAGATCGCCCTCGACGAGACCCGAAATGAATAGAATAAACAGCAACAGCGCCAATACACCACCTACAAGTGGTGACAGCAGGACATAGACCCAGGAGCGCGCGAGCAGCAGCAGGTCGTCGTGCTCCATTTCCTTGAGGCGCCTTTGCAGACCAATGAAGCCACCAAGTATGCCGGTGAGCAATACCATCCAACTGGTGCCGCCGATGGCAGTGGTGCGGCCTGCCGAGACCATATAGGCTCCGATGATCAGAACGATTAGCAAGACCGCCAATGCAATGCACAATCGATTGCTGATTACCCGGATCATCTCCAGCCTCTCGTTTAACGACTCGCTAACCTTCAACCTGAAGCTCGGCTGCTTCGCCTGCTTGGGCGCTTCATGGGCCATTCGTTGATCTCCTTTTGGCCGAGCTCGGCTGTGAGGTCAGTTTTTCGCCTGGCGGCGTGCGGTAGGCGTCTGGGTTGCAGATCACGACGTTTCAACAATAGCAAAAGGCTACTTGTCAGTCGCGTTCTTTCTTCGCCGCGCCATGCTCTCTCGCGTCGTCCGATTTTTCTGATTTGTTCTCGATACTCGATAGGACGTAACCCGCGACTGTCCCAAATAGTGCCGCCAGAGTTTCTGTTTTGAAGTCGGTTAAAACCGCTAAGAGCACCAAAGACGGCAGGAACAGAATGATACCCAGCGATTTTAAAGAACTCGCACCGAATCCTTGGTTTAATGCTCTTAGGCGGCCAAATACGAGGATCATGCCAAGTACCATAACGATGACCATACCTAAAACAGCAGCCCCCTCCAATAGCAAGGTTACACCACTATCTGGGATATTTAACCATCCGCCTGACGATACAAGCATTTCCTCTATTGTAAGTTCACTTTCCGGAATCTCTGATTCGTTCATTACTCGTCCTTCCAGTTCCAATAAAGCCGCGAGACCAAACTCTGCGAAGTCGTCGCATGAACCCGCTTACCGATAATGGCCCGGCAAACCTAAAATTAGATTGGGCAAAGTGTACGCCACGATGCTAGACGGAAACTTCGTTCGTCGCGATAGGTAAAAAAGCCGATGCGCTCGAAAAACGCGGTCACGGGTGCCCAGCCCTGCTCGACGGTAGACTAGACTTCCCCCGGAAAAACAGGATAACGCAACGTTCATGCTTGAGTCTGCCAGCTCTGCTATGTCCGGCCACCAGAGTCTCCTCTTTGCCGGACTGCGACCTTGAACTCGCTCTGGATCAGGGAAACAACACCCCCGTTCAACCTGAGAGCTCCTCTGGCGTGAGGATGCGATGAGCCTGCATTTGCTCGCTTACAACCTCAAGCGGGTGATCAACATCCTCGGTACCGAACCCCTGTTGGAATCAACGATTCCCTGAGGAGGGCCTTTTTAGCTTCAGACGGGTCGATCCGGTGCCTCCAGGGGCCACTTAGAGTGTCTCCGCCCGAGACCCCGGCGCATCATAAGGGACAAAGAGATAGACGTGCCGGTCCCGATGAGCAGCGCGTAACCCGGTTGCACGGGCCAAGCGAACCTGAACGCTGCTGGGCCGAGACGTTTTCGCATGGCCTGGACCCACAGCGGACGAAACGGGCCTGCTGGAAGAATGTTTGGTTTGCGCCACACCTGACGCTAAGGATCGGCCTAAAAAGAAACCGGCTCTTGCGTTCTTCTGGTGATCACGTGCTTGGCCCGATAAGCGGCTGAAGTGTCCGGTGAACTCCATGAAGCCGATCAGCCCCGGTATCAGCAGGAAGTAGCTTTTCCCTGCGTAGACCAGATCCATGATCAGGCCCTTGTTGGCCATGGACTCGAGGATTGCGTTCAGCTTGGCCGCGGGGATGCCGGTTACGTCGCACAACTCCTCAAGGGTGGCCTCCATCAACGGGAAGCGCGAGGCGGTGAGTGAAACGACCCGCATCAATCGCGAAAGATGCGCTTCGCTGCGCTCAGCACGTCCTACAAATCTCTACAGTCCGCACAGAGGACCGGGGCAGCTACGGCCTTCTTCTAATAGCGCCCGTGCGACTTGGTGACGTAATGGCTGAGCTCCTCGCTCTCCAGGTTGGCGCGCATGAGGTTCGAGCGTGTGGTGCGGAACATCGCTCGCATGACCCTGTAGCCGAGCCTGGGATGGGCCTCTACCAGCGACTAAGAATCCTAAGGTACGAGCGTGTAGACGATCGACTCGCCAACTGAGCGCAGGGTCGCTTTGCGTGGCGTTGCGTCCACGAAGGCCCGCGTGCCCGCGCACTCCCCGGGCTACATCAGGTGGGCCACCCGCTCCCCATCGCCTTCCTTGTTCGAGACGGCCAATCGGCCGCTAGCCAAAAAGCACAACTTGTTTTTGGATTCTCCCTCGACAGCGAAGGGCTCGCCGTCGGCCAGCTTCCGGACCTGGATCTTCGAAGCGAGCAGGCCCGCTTCTTCGCCGTCCAGGTCTGCACCCAACTTTGCGCTCAGAAGCTTGTTGCTGTCGATCTCGCTACTCACGTTGCTTTCGTTTATCTCTTCGCATTGGGGAAAAACAGCTGCTGACCATCGAGCTTGTAGCTGGCAATGGCAGCCTGACCCTCGTCACCGAGTATCCAATCGATAAAGGCCTGACCTTCGGCCGCCTTGACGTTGGGGTGCTTTGTCGGGTTGATCAGGATGACGCCGTACTGATTGAATAGGTTCGGGTCGCCCTCGACCAGGATCCCGAAATCCCCCTTATTCTTGAAGCTGATCCAGGTGCCGCGATCGGTGATGGTGTAAGCGCCCATGCCAACGGCCGCATTCAGGGTCGCCCCCATGCCCGAGCCGGTCTCCCGGTACCAGCCGCCGCTCGCCCCGATGGGATCGATACCGGCATCTCGCCATAACCGCAGCTCCGTCTTGTGGGTGCCCGAGTTGTCGCCACGGGAGGTGAAGGCAGCCTGCTTCTGCGCGATCTCGGCCAGGGCCGCGGTAGCAGCCTCCATGCCCGCGATACCAGCCGGGTCGGCGGGCGGTCCGACGATGATGAAATCGTTGTACATGACGTCGAACCGCTCCACCCCGTAGCCGTCCGCTACGAACTTCTCCTCGGCCGCCTTGGCGTGGACCAGCAGTACATCGCCGTCACCGTTCTGCGCGTTCTTAATCGCTTGACCGGTTCCCACAGCAACCACATGGACCTGGACGCCCGTCTTATCGGTGAACCTCGGCAGGATGTTATCGTACAGCCCCGAGTTGGCCGTAGAGGTAGTCGATTGAAGCAGGATGGTTTTGTCTCCGGCGAGGGACGAAGTGCAGAGCAGGATACCGACCAGCAATTCCGGCAGGACCAATTTCGATAGACATCTTCGCATCATGAGAATCCGCGCTTGCGTAGTTCATGGCAACCGGGGCCGCTGCCCATCGAAGACACCCGTTCCCGCACCACCCGGACAGGTTTGTCAGCCTTCACAGGTGCGTTTTCCGACGGCTTCGCTCCCCACGGAATCTCTATGACACCATCCCTGGCGAAACCGGACGACTTGCCGAGCTCGTCATAGAAAACGCAAACGCCGTTCTCGATGACGAATTCCCCGACATATCGGTGAGAGACCTTTTGCTTGAGGTTGGCGGTCAGGTCGAGACCGAGAAAATGGCACACCAGTGCGCGGATCACCCCGGCGTGCGCGACCACCAACAGGCTATCGTCCGCGTGGGTTTGTTGCAGGGAAATCAGGTAATCGACGCTGCGCCGCTGCATCTGACGGAAGCTCTCGCCTCCGGGAAACACGAAGTCCGCGTCCGTCTTGTACTGGGGATACTTCTTCGCTACCCACCGCTTGGGGCGCTGAAAGAGTTCACCGTAGTTGACTTCGTTGAGCTCGGGGGCCGCGTGCATTGGGCCACAATCGTGCTCGGTAGCGAAATAGCGCATGGTCTCTATGGCACGACCCAGCGCGCTTGAGTAGCAGGCATCGAACCGGGCGCCATTTTCCTTGAGCACCGCATCGACCTGCACCAAATCGGTCTCCCAGTCTTCGGCGCGGGCGGCGTCTCCCCACCCCATGATCCTGCGCGCCGTGTTGTTAACGGTCTTGTAGTGACGGAGGAGAGTCACTCGCATGGCGGTCTCTGGATTTCGGCAGCAACTTGCGGAAGTTACTCTAACTTCCTAGGGATTACTACCAACCCGAGCACTCGGATTCAATCCCGTTGCGCCAGGACCGGCGGTAAAAACGCCTTGGAGATTCGCTTGGTCAGCGTGTAGATCCGCCGCATCTGGTCGACGAAAGACATCTGCAGGCGGGCGAGCATCAAGTAATTCGGATCATCCGCAACGAGTCGCTCCGCCTTGCGCGCCAGCAGGCGCTCGGCGTTGTCCCGGATCGCATCTTTGAGCTGAAGCACGGCCCCGGCCGCGCGTTGGTCGTCATCCTTGATGGCCTTTACCATCAGCTCTGTCGCTTCGAGCACAGTCTCGTAGAGTCCAACGAGCAGATCGCGGGTCTCGCCGGCGCTGGTGGGCGGAAGATCCCGTGCCTGGCGGGCCAAGACCACCAGGTCCGTCTCGATCACATCGGCGAGATTCTCCAGATTGTCCACCGCGATCATGAGCCGCTCGACCTCCCGGCTCTCCCCCTCCGTCAGCATACCCTGGCGGATGCGTCCCAGGTACTTGAGGATCTCCGCCTCGAGGATGTCGATCTGGTCGTCGCGCTTGGCGATCTCCTCCACCCGATCCAAATCGTTTCTCGTTCATTGCCGGCCCGACGTCCCGCAGCATGCCCAAGGCGATTGCCCCGACTCGGCCCAACTCCAGCCGCGCCTGCTGCAGGGCCACGGAGGGCGCCGCGAGGGCGGCCTCGTCCAGGAACTCCGGCTCTATGATGATGCCTTCCGGAACCTTGCGCTCGGGCACCACCCATTCGGCAAACCTCGCCAGCCAGCCGGTAAAACCGATGAAAATCAAGGCATTGAGCACGTTGAATATGGTGTTGGCGTTGGCGATCTGGCGCGGCACCTCGGCCGCGGCACGCGCGGGACCCGTAAGCTCCGGGCTCGACGGCGATGCCCAGACCGAGATGTCGACCAACAGACCGATAAGGGGCAGCCAGATCAGCACGCCCAACACGTTGAAAGTGACGTGCACGACGGACGCACGGACCGCGTCGGTGGACTTGCTGCTCAGGATGCCGAGGAGCGCCGTGGTCACGGCGGAGCCGATGTTGGCGCCGAGCGCCAGGGCGATACCCGCGGGCAGGGCCAGCAAGCCCTCACTCGCCATCGCGATGGCGATGCCAACCGTGGCCGCGGACGACTGCACGACGGCGGTAAACACGGCACCGGCCAGGATGCCCGCCGCCGGGTTCTCCAGGGTCTTGAGTATCTCAACGAAGGGCTCGTAGGTCCGCAGGGGCGTCATGGCTGTGCTCATCAGGCCCATGCCGTAGAACACCAGGCCCAGACCCATGATCATCATGCCGTAGTACTTCACCTTCTCGCGCTTGGCGGTGAACATCATGAAGAAGCCGATGGCCACCGGGCCGAGGGAATACTCGGACAGGTTGAAGGCCAATAGCTGGGCGGTGACCGTACTGCCGATGTTGGCACCGATGATGACCCCGACCGATTGGGTAAGGGTCATGAGCCCGCCGCTGATGAAGCCCACGACCAGCAGCGTGGTGACGGTCGAGGAGTTGAGAATACCGGTGACGAAGGCGCCGGTCAGCGCTCCGGTGAAGCGGTTGGTGGTGAGGTTGGCGAGAACCGACTTGAGGGTCTGGCCCGCGGCCTTCTTCATCCCCTCGGAGAGGAGCTGAAGGCCCCCGAGAAACAGGGCGAGGCCGCCGCCCATTCCCAGCACGAGTTGGAGCCAGTCGGGGGAATCGGGCTGCTCCGGAGTCCCCGCCGCCACGGCGACGACGGCGATCGATATCAGGGTCAGAGCCAAACCCGCGGACATTAGGTGAACGGGGTTCAGGGTCCAACCCAGATTAGAAACTACTGGCAGTCTCATCGATGCATACTCCTCGAAGCCGGTTCGCTGCGCAGGGGCCGGTCAACAGGATCCCACGCCGGTCGCTTAAGAACAGCGGGGCTTGTAGAAGCCAAAAAACAGCGCTATCGGCAAAGCTCCTGCGGTCGGCGGCGAGAACCACTTTAACGGGCGTGGAACAGAACGCTGATCCGACACACCGGCGGCTTCACCGGGGCCGGCCGGACAGTCGCCACTGGACTGCGGCGGCTCCCGCTACGGACCTTCCGTGGGACGCTTCTTGGTAACGGTCCCGGCGACCACACCCTTCGTAGCCTGGTTCCTCTTGGCCGCCCGAGCTTGGCCGGTTCCCGAGGAGGGACCGGCAGGACCAGGGGCTTTCTCGCGGCGCGTGTCGGAGGGCGACGATGACGCACCGGCGATCTGCTGCGCGCGATTCAGCGCCTCCTTGGCCCTTTTTTCTACCGCGGTGAGCTTTTCCTGTGCCTCTTTCGCTTTCTCAAGGGCAGCGGCCGCGTCCCCTTGCTCCTTCGCGCTCGCCTGGGCCAGGGCCTGTGCCGTCCGGGCCTGAGCTTCCGCCGTCTTGGCCTGAGAGCGTGCCGTCTCCGCCTGGGCCGCGGCGGTTTCTGCCTGTACCCTGGCCTCCATTTCGAGCTCCGCCGTGGAATCGGCGATCTTCTTTTCCGCTTCAGCCATCACGGCTTTGCGCGCCTTCTCGATCTCTTCCGCCGCGGCCTGACGCACCGCGGCAATCTCGCCCCGGGTTTCCTGCCTCACCCGCGCGATGGTCGCCCGGGTATTCGCCGTCATCTTCTCCACCTGCTCCTTGGCATCCTTGGCCTGCTTCGAGGCGTCAGCGATCTCCGCCTGCGCCTGCGCAGCCCTGGCCTGGGCCTCCGCCTGAAGCTGCGCGGTCAGCGCCTCCGCTTTCGCCGCCTTCGCCCTGGCTTTCGCCGTCTCCGCCTGGGCCTCGGCCTGCGCAGAGGCCACCTTCTCCTGCGCTTGAGCGGCTTCCATCTGGGCCTTCGCCGTCTCGAGCATCTGTTGGACGACCAATGACATGCTCTTTAGGGCCTTGTCGGCATTGGACATCGGATTCTGATACCTCTATCTGTCGATGATGGCGGGAAGCGGGCCTGCGAAACGGATCCTCTTTGACTTTCCTCATGCGGATGCGCGGCATCCATGCCCATGCTAATAGGCAAGCCGGCGCCGCAATCTGTTCGCAAGGCCACTAGACGGCGTTGCCAGCCGTCCCTTTGGTCAGTCCTCTCTCAGCCGAGGCTCAGTCCTCTACGCCGATCTCTTCCTGCACCGTGCGCACGATGCGCGTGTCTATTCGCAGGAGCTCCTCGCGCTTGTCCGGATAGTCGATCGTGCTGAGCAGGTAGCGGATGGCATTGATGCGGGCCCGCTTCTTGTCGTCGGACTTGATGATGATCCAGGGGCTGTCCGCCGTGGAGGTGAAGAAGAACATGTCCTCCTTGGCCTTCGGTGTAGTCCTCCCACTTGTCCTGGGACTCCTGGTCCACGGGGCTGAGCTTCCACTGCTTGAGCGGGTCATGGGTGCGCTTGTTGAAGCGGCGTGCCTGCTCCTTCTTGCTCACCGAGTAGTAGAACTTGATCAGGCTGATGCCGGAGCGGATCAGCATGCGCTCCAGCTCGGGCACCGAGCGCAGGAACTCCTTGACCTCGGCGCCGTTGCAGAAGCCCATGACCCGCTCCACCATGGCCCGGTTGTACCAGCTGCGGTCGAAGAGCACGATCTCGCCGGCGGACGGCAGATGCGCCACGTAGCGCTGGAAGTACCACTGGGTGCGCTCCCGGTCGCTCGGCTTGTCCAGTGCCACGACGCGGGAGCCGCGGGGATTCATGTGCTCGACGAAGCGCTTGATGGTGCCACCCTTGCCGCCGGCGTCACGGCCCTCGTTGATCACCAGCAGCCGCATCTCCTTGCTCCTTGACCCAGTTCTGCATCTTCAGCAGCTCCACGTGCAGCGGCATGATGAGATCCAGGTAATCCGCGGCGTTCGAGCTTCTCGAGCGGGCCCTTGAGGTCGTCTGCGGGTCCCGTGCGATTGCTGCGCTTCTTGGCGTTTTTCAGCTTGAAGTTCTCCGCGTCCTTTCCGCTGTGCTTGATCGCCTCGGGCTTGCCGGCCGCGCCGTTGCCACCAGACTTCGCAGGAGCCTGCTTCGGCTCGTTCACCGCATCATCCGTGTCCATCCGGAGCGCCTCTTTCTCCAACAAGGCATCGTCGTTTGTGTCTTTCCCGGCCCTCGCTGCTTTTCGGCTCGCAGCGGTTTTACGTTGCGTGGATGTTGCCATCGATTCTCCTCCCCCTTTCGAGTCACCGAGCCCGTTGTCTTTTAGTGATGGTTCGGCAAGTGCCGGGACGGTCGCGGAGGCCGTATGTTACCGCATTGTTAAGGATTGGACCTCATTGGGTAGGAGGCGGACTTGTGCCTGCGCCGAAAAGGCATGCGCATACCCCTTGTGCGGCCCCTCCCGGCTGGCGATCAAATCTGACGTTCGACCACATGCGCCTCGGGCACCTGCTCCGCCAACAGCTCGGCCATGCGCGCCAGATCCTGGTAGCCCTCCAACCGAATGCCCCTGTTGTTATTGAGCCTTATCTGTATGTGGCGCATATCGCCCTTTCTGCGAAACAGGTTAATCAGGGCAATGTCGCTTACATCGAGCGTGGACAACTCCCCTCCCGTTCGGAAATGCAGCTTCCCGGACGTCACTTCCACGCTGTGATCCCTGATAAGGCGCAGGTATCGCAGATGGCGCAACCAATTGATCAGATTGGCCCCGATCACAAACGCGACCACGGACCACAGCAAGACGTCGGTGTAGGTCTCGGGATATCGATAACGACCGAATAAAATCGCCGCGACCAAGAGAAGACTGAGCCCCCCTCCCCACAGGATGTTCGTCCGCCTCTTGGCGAGATGCTGATCGCCGATGGTGAAAGATTCGCTCGTCTCTTTGCTCACTGCGTTTACCCGTAGTCAGAAAAAACTCGAAAAAGACTACGACATTTTGGTTACACTCGGCGCGCAAAACATTCTCACCGCCGTCACGGCCGAAATCATCCCGACTACCGCACTCGTACGGCTGACCCACCCATGCCAACTCAAATCAAAGACGCCCGCCCCGGTAACCTCCCATCAGACCGTCAGCGAGGCATTCGCCACCATCATGGGGCACAACTTCCAGTATCTGACCCAATGGGAGGACACCGCCAGGGACCTGGGACGGACATCGAGGGCGTGCACCAGGTCCGCGTCACCATACGCCGAATGCGCTCGGCGCTGTCCCTGTTTCGCGACGCCATCCCGAAATCGGTCGGAGGCCCATTGGGCCGACGAGATGCGCTGGGCCGCGGGCGAGCTCGGGCTCGCCCGTGATCTGGACGTCTTCATCTCGGAGGGATTGAGCGCCGTCACCGACAAGATTCCCTTGAGCGGCTGCGAGGGACTGCTGCGCCTGGCAGAGAGACGTCGGGCACGGACCTACGAGGAGCAGGTTCGAGCCATGCTGGACAGCGACCGCTACCGCGACTTCAAGACCGGCTTCCAGTCCTGGTACGAAGGGCGCGAGTGGGAGAAGGCGGAGCTGAAGAAGAAGCAAGCCAAGTGCCTGGCGAAGAACCTGGTCCCCTTTTCGCGCGAGCTGATGGACAAGCAGGAGCGCAAGGTGCTCGCGGCCGGCAGTCACGTGGACCGGAACAGACGCCGAGGCGATGCACCGGCTGCGCATCGAATGCAAGAAGCTGCGCTACGCCGCAGAGTTCTTCCGCCCCCTGTTCGCGGGCATGGACGACTTCATCGCCCACATGAAGGGGGTGCAGGATCTTCTGGGACTCATGAACGACGTGGCCGTCACGCAGCGGCCTGCTCGAGAAGCTGACGGCGAATGCGACAGAATCACGAGGTCTTCGTCTATGCCGGCGGCCTCATCGGCTGGAGGACCTGCGACTACCACCACATGCTCGACAAGTTCGACGCCTATTGGGAGGAGCTGGTCGAGGCCAAGCACCCTTGGTGGAAGAAGTCCGCCCTGATCCATGCCGGCCGATGTGCGCATGGGCGCGGGGTCTCCTAGGAGCCTGTCTGACTTGCGCGTTCGTCGCGAGGAAGCGCGGGGCCGAGGCGGATTTTTCGCCCGATTGAGGCGAATAGTGGACCTATTTAACAATATCGGGCGGAGAATCCGACCGGCATCCGCGGTTCCGCAGTAGAACAGTCGTAAGTCAGATAGGCTCCTAGCGCCCCAGCGCGTCGATGATGACGGTCTTGATCGCCGTAGCGAACTCGTCGAAGGAATGGGGCTTGACGATGTAGTCCTCCGCCTCGTATTGAAATGCCGCAGCGCGGTCGTGGGGCTCGTTCGATGAGGTGAGGACAATCACCGACAGGCCGCGCAGCTCCCGGTCCTTGCGCAGCTCGCGCAGGAAATCGATGCCGCTCATGCGCGGCAAATTCAGATCGAGCAGGATCAACGCCGGGGGCGGCTCGATCTTTTCGGCGCCTTCGCCGCGCAGCATCGCCAACGCGTCGGTCGCGGTTCGGGCAACGAAGAGCGGATTCTCGATCTTGTGCTTGCTCAGTGCCCGTTGCACCGTCATGACGTCGACCCGGTCGTCCTCCACCAGGAGGATTCCGTCTTTGCCAACCATCTTGGTTCCTCCTACCCGTGTTCGGGCTCTTATTTGTCGTTCATCTCAGCGTCCGGCACCTGCTTGCTCCAGGAAAAGCTGAACCGGCTGCCCCTCTTCTGCGCAGCCTCCAGGGTCACGGTCCCACCGTGCTCCTCGACCAGCTTTTTCACGAGCGCCAACCCGATCCCCGTGTCACCGCCGTAGTCCTTGACCTTGAGCGTCTGAAACATCATGAACACCTTGTCCCGGTATTCCTCGGGGATGCCCGGGCCGTCGTCCTCCACCACCAGCTCGCAGTGGTCGCCCAGGTCCTCGCCGGACACCTTGATGACGCCCTTCTTGCGGTCGTGGTGGCTAATGGCATTGCCGATCAAATTCGCAAAGACCTGCCCCAGGTGGAGCCTGTCGGTGTACAGGCGCGGCATGCCGGGCGCCACCTCCACCTTGAAGCCGTTCGGCGGTGCGAGCGAGTCGATCGCATCGGCGACGAGCTCGGCGGTGTCCACCTCCTCCACCGACCCGGCCGTGCGCCCGATCCGCGAGTATGCCAGCAGACCCTCGACCAGGGCGTTCATACGGGCCACGCGGTCGCGCAGCAGCTCGATCTGCTCTGCGGTTTCCTCCGTGAGCTTGCCCTTGAGATCCTCTTTCAGCCACCCCGCCAGATTTGCGATGCCGCGCAACGGTGCCTTCAGGTCATGGGAAGCCACGTAGGCAAACTGCTCCAGCTCTCGCGCGCGGCGTTCGGCCTCCGCGGTGCGCCGGGCGACTCGCTGCTCCAGGGTGACGTTCAGCAGCTGCAGCGCCTCCTCGGCACGCCGGCGCTCGGCGATCTCCTTGTTCAGCGCCCGATTGGAGCCCTCCAGCTCCAGCGTGCGCTGCGCAACCAGCCGCCGGACCTGCTCGGCCCGTCCCCGAGAGGTGAGCAGGAACACGACGGATAGAAGCGTAAAGGCGACACCGCCTCCGAGGATCAAATACCCGTCCCAGGACTCCTGCTCGAAAAAGCCCGGAATCGGATCGAAGACCACCGTCCAAAGACGGTCTCCCACCTGGATCTCTCCACGGTACTCTCGCTCGTCCGCGCCTTCAGAGGCATTCAGAGAAGCCTGACGACCAGCCCGCAAGCGCGAGGAGTGAGCGTAGAAAAGCTGGTCGTAACCCGCGTCCGCCGCGGCGAAGAACGCGATATCGAGTCCGCTCGGCACCAGGTTCGCCAGTGCCTGCTCCACGAGGTCCCGAACCAGGAACAAGCCGACGGCGAAACCCCTGAGGCTCACCCTGCCCCGCTCGTCGCCAGGACCGCCCGCTCTTTCCTCACCATCCGCCGCCTCGGTTTCGGCCCATTCGTATACCGGCGAAAAGACGGTGAAGCGGTATTGCTTACCGGTCTCAGCGACGACGGGCTCCGGGACAGATACGCGCAGGGCACGCGCCCGGGCGGCATCATTCAAGATTTCCAGCCAGTCGGCGCCAGCGGCCAAGTCTAGACCCAGCCACGCTTTGTTCTGCGCATAGGGCTGAACGTAGAGCACCGGGAAATGTACCGGCCTGGGCACAGCCGGCCCGAGGGACCCATCCGCCCGCAGCTCGGTGACCTCAAAAGGCGCAAAGCCGCGCCGCGCCGCGGTGACGAATCCTTCACGGTCCTGCGCGGCGACTCTCGGGACCCACAGCAATGCCTGAACTTCCTGATTCCGCTTCAGGGCCGGATTCACAAACTCGCGGAACTGCCGCCGCGAGACCCCCCGAGAGGCGTCGAAGAACCCGCCCACGTCCTGAACGACACCCAGGGAGTAGTCCACCTCGCGCTGGATGACGAGCAGGCGATCCCTGGCGGCCTCGGAAAAGGCGTCGAGCTGACGCTGCCGCTCCAGGTCACTGACCTCCGAGAACACCGTCCAGGTAGCCAGGATGCCGAGAAACCCGACCAGCATCACGGGGACATAGCTCTGCCAACGGCGAGGCTCCAGGGACCGCGGCAGTGCCGACTCCACGCTCGGCTCGAACGCCACCCTGCCCTCCCCGGGCTCGACGGGCGGCTGCGGCACCGCGCCCTGCCCCTTCGACGGCAGCCTATCCAAACCGGGACCCCGCGGGTTTTGCCACAATGACGGCGTACCGATCGGCGCTCCGGTACGCAGTCACTGTTGCCCCAGCACGGCAGGATCGGGCGGAAACCGTTGCACGATCCGGCGCATGACCTCGTCGATGACTTTCTCGACGGTCTCGTCCAGGTCCCAGTTGCCGATGACCGCTATTCCGGCCTGCTCGGCCTGATCGACCATGAACTCCTGCAGATCCCAGATGCCTTCCAGAGTGGCGCGATGACGCTTCGAGTCCCGATCCGGCTCCTCGCGGCTGCGGCGCTTGAGCTGGTCATCCAACCTCCCGATGGTCGTGACCGCCAGGACAAGGGGAACCACGACGGCCTTGTCGCGGACGGCATCCAGGTCCAAGCGGGTCGGCAGGACATGGACGCCATCCACGATCAAGTCGTTGCGCTCCTTCACCGCGCGCTGAATAGTCGCCTCCAGCGCCAGCTTGACGGTGCCGAACTGGGCGAGAAAGCCGGACACGACGGGATTTTCGGAGATGAAATGACGCGGCATGTGCTCGATCTCGGGCAAGCCCTGCCAGGCGTCGAAGCTGGAGTAGCCGAGGGTGGGGGAGACGTGCGGCACCAAATAGCAGCGAATGATCTCGCGCATCATGTCCGTCGACTGGGTACCCACGATATCCAGCAGGTAGGCCAGACGCGCGGCGACCGTGCTCTTACCGGCACCGGTTGCGCCCCCGATCAGCACGATGAGCGACTCGCCGCTGTCGTTAAAACGGCAGCGGGACAAGAACCGGTCTGCGGCGTCGACGCAGCAGGTCGACTTCAGGGTCTCGTAGACGACCCGCCGCAGACCTGCCCGGTCGATCACGCACGCCCCGCGACCGCGCAACGACTCCTGCACCAGGCGTGCGCCTTCCAGGGCGTCCGCATGCCGCACACCGCACCCCTCCAGGTGCCGGCTGAGCAGGCCCACGGAGAACCGCTCGTCACGCCCGGGCTTGACCACCGTGACCGGCCGGTCCTCGTCGGTGCCGATCTCGTAGGCGCGCCGCCGCTGCCCATCGAAGCTGCGCTCCAGCTCCTCTGCGACCAGCAGGCGCAGCTTGGCCGTGTCCAACGTCTGGGCGCTGGCGTCGAGTGTCCCGCGCACGCGCTGGGCGACCTCGTAAGCATCGGAGAAGGACAGCCCGGTGGCGACCAGGGACTGCACGAGCACGCCGCGCAGAAAGGGGACCTGCTGCCCGGTCGCGGTATCGGTGACGAGCAGCTTCTTAGCCATGACTCACCGGAACCGCGCGTAGATATAGACGCTGGCCGAGACCCGGATAATGGACAGGGCGGTCAGCCTCATGTCGCCGCCGGTGAGCTCAACCACCGAATTCGCCAGCATCGCCAGCAGGGCCTCGGCAACGCCGACGTCCGGCGTCACTGTGACCAAATCCGTGCTCATTAACGTCGTTGTGGTCATACTCTGCACCCTTCTCCCAGCGAACGGACGCGACCTGATCGTTTTTAAATCGTTACGATTGTATTACGATTTGCGCTCGTAGCGCGCGCGAACGGCGACAAGATCGGCCGCGCAGATTCAATGACTCGAACGAGGAGGAGAACGTATGGCGGCCCTGCCCTGGAAAGATGACTACGACGTCAATGTGGCGGTGATGGACTCGCAGCACCGCCGTCTGGCCGAGCTCGTCGACCAGCTGCACACGGCTTTCCGCGCCAAGCAAACAGGAAAAGAAATCAGCGCGACCTTGAGCGAGCTGATCGCCTTCACCAGGCTGCACTTCGCCACGGAGGAAGAGCTCATGCTGAAATACGCCTACCCCGGATATCCGGCACACCAGGCAGAGCACAAGATGTTGCTTGGTCAGATGAACAGGCTCGCGGACTATCTGGAGCAGAACGCGGCGATCTCCTTCGACTCCGAGGCGGACGTCTCCGAGGACTGGGTCACAAAGCACCTGCTCGAGCGCGACGCACCGCTGGGGAAATTCTTGAACGAACAGGGTGTCTACTGAGACGAGATGTCAAAGCTGGTAAAAATCGTTTACGACGTGGCCGCAATCCGTAGCCAGTATGTTCGTGTGCACGAGGAGATGTTCCAGGTATCCGCGCGCAGGCTGGTGCGCGCCTTCGACAGGGACAAGCAAGGCCTGTACAAGAACCGGAAATCCGATCTGGAGCGGCTTTCAGAGCTGATTTTGACCTCGCAGGGCGAGCTCGAGAGCGTCGACGAAGAAGATCTCGCCATCCGCCGGGGAAGAGACATCAGAACCCAACTCGCCCACTACCTGGAAGCGCTGAGCGAATCTGTCGCTCTGCTGAAGTCGATCTGCGAGCAAATGAAGAAGCGCGCTATCAAGGACCAGATGTACGACCCCAAGGATCTCAAGGGTCTGCGGGTCTCCTACGACGATGCCATGCAGCATCACAAACGGCTTGGAGCAAGCCTCAACTCGCTGATCTCCGCGCTTTAGGGGCGCGGCCGCATCACCCCCCCCGGCGGCGGAGCCAAAGACGTCGTTCAGCCCCCCTGGGAACGAGGCAATCCTTCCGGTAAAATCCGCGCCCCGAGGAGTGCAGGGCGACCCCCGACTATCGCCTGTCCTCTCTGGCGTCTTTCCACGATCCGTTACAAAACATCAGGGAGCTTTCGCATGATCGAGGTGCAACGACTCACCCGAACCTACGGCGATCTGAGGGCCGTTGACGACGTCTCCTTCGACATCGGCCGCTCAGAGATCGTCGGCCTGCTCGGTCACAACGGGGCCGGCAAGACCACCGTCATGAAGATGCTCACCGGCTACCTGGAGCCCAATGCCGGCGACATCCGCATCAACGGGCTGGACATCCGCACACGCCGCCGCGAGGTCCAGCGGCTCATCGGCTACCTGCCCGAAAATTGCCCCCTCTACCCCGAGATGACGGTGATCGACCATCTGGAGTACCAGGCGACCTTGCACGGCGTCCCGGCAGCGGAGCGCCCCGCCGCGATCCGCACCACCATCGAGCGCACCGATCTGGGACCCAAGGCGGACCAAGTGATCGCCACCCTGTCGCGCGGCTACCGGCAACGCGTCGGAGTAGCCCAAGCCATCCTGCACCGGCCGGTGATCCTGATCCTGGACGAGCCCACCAACGGGCTGGACCCGTCCCAGATCCAGCACATGCGCACCCTGATCCGGGAGCTGGCCGAAGAGGCCACCGTGATCCTGTCGACCCACATCCTCCAGGAGGTGGAGGCGGTATGCGACCGGGTACTCATCATGCGTACCGGGCGCCTGGCCCTGGATGCCCGGCTCGACGCCCTGAGTAGCCCGAGCCGCCTGCTCCTCTCCCTGGACCGACCCCCTGCGCAGGCGCAGCCCATGCTGGCGGCATTGGAGCCGGTGACGTCCGTCGAGTACCTAAAGACCCTCGACGGCCGCCACCGCTACGCCCTGGATACCGCCGATACGCAGGAAGCGGCGCCCCTGGTCGCCCACTGCGTGAGCGAGGCCGGCTGGGACCTGTACGGCCTGCAGCCGGAGGTCCGGGACCTGGAGACCTTGTTCAGCGCCGTCAATGAGCAGCAGGAGGCGACCCATGCATGAAATTGTACGCATCGCCCGCAAGGAGCTTTGGGGCTTCTTCGCCTCGCCGGTCGCCTACATCTTTCTGGGCGCCTTCCTGGCGGTGAACCTGTTCGTCTTCTTCTGGGTCGAGGCCTTCTTCGCCCGCAACCTGGCCGATGCGCGCCCGCTGTTCGAGTGGATGCCGGTGCTGCTGATCTTCCTGGTGGCCGCACTGACCATGCGCCTGTGGAGCGAGGAGCGCCGGGCAGGCACCCTGGAGACCCTGTTAACGCTTCCGGTGTCACCCCTGCGCCTGGTGCTGGGCAAGTTCCTGGCTGCCCTGGCCCTGGTGGCGATCGCCCTGGTGCTGACCCTGCCCCTGCCCGTCACCGTGTCGCTGCTGGGCCCCCTGGACTGGGGCCCGGTGTTCGGGGCCTATCTCGCGACCGCTGCTTCTGGCGGCGGCCTATATCGCCATCGGGCTCTTCGTCTCCGCCCGCACCGACAACCCCATCGTCAGCCTCATCGGCACCACCCTGCTGTGCGGGCTCTTTTATCTCCTGGGGTCGGACGCCCTGACCGGCCTGCTCGGGCACCGCGGCGGGGAGATGCTCGAGCTGCTCGGCAGCGGCTCGCGCTTCGAATCCATCACCCGCGGCGTGATCGACCTGCGCGACCTGTACTTCTATCTCAGCATCGTCGGTCTGTTCCTGGCGCTGAACGTCTACTCCCTGGAGCGGCTGCGCTGGGCGGACGACACGGCGAGCCCGGAGCTGCACAAGCGCTGGGCTCTGGTCACCGGGCTGCTCGCGGCAAACCTTCTGGCGGGCAACCTGTGGCTGCACCAGATCGGCTCGGCCCGAGCGGACATCACCGAAGGGCGCATCTACTCCATCTCCGAGGCGACGCGCAACTATCTCGCGCAGCTCCAGGAGCCCCTGCTGATCCGCGGCTACTTCAGCGCCCAGACCCACCCCCTGCTGGCGCCCCTGGTGCCGCAGCTGCGAGACCTGCTGCGCGAGTACGAGATCGCCGGCGGCGGCAAGGTCCGGGTGGAGCTCATCGACCCCATGGAAGAGCCGGACCTGGAGCGGGAGGCGGGTGAACGCTACGGCATCCGCCCGGTGGCCTTCCAGACCGCCAGCAAGTACCAGGCAGCGCGTGGTCAACTCCTACTTCGACCTGCTGATTCAGTACGGCGGCCAGCACGAGAAGCTGGGATTTCGCGAGCTCATCGAGGTCAAGGACCCGGGCGAAGGAGACCTGGACGTGCGCCTGCGCAATCCGGAATACGACGTTACGCGCACCATCAAGAAGCTGCTCTACGGCTACCAGGGCGGCGGTGACATCTTTCAGGGCCTGACCAAGCCCGTCGCCTTTCACGGCTACGTATCGGCACCCGAGAGCCTGCCCGAGCCCCTGCCCGGGCTGCTGGAGGACCTTCGGGCGGTGCTTGCCGAGCTGGCGGACACCTCCGGGGGCAAATTCAGCTACGACATCCAGGACCCGGACGCGGGAGACGGCGCCCTGGGGCGCGAGATCGAGGAGCGCTTCGGCTTCCAGCCCCTGATCCTCGACCTGCTGGACCCCAGGGCCTTCTACTTCTACATGGTCTTGGAGTCCGGCGATCAGGCCATCCCCGTCCCCCTGCCCGAGGAGATCGACAAGGCGGGGCTCACCCGTGCCATCGAGGCGGGGATCAAGCGCTTCGCCCCGGGCTTCCTCAAGACGGTGGCCCTCTACACACCGGCGCAAGCCGGCGGCCACATGGCGGCGGGACCCGGCTACAACGTGCTCAAGGACGGCCTGACGGAGAATCTGACCCTGAAGGAAACCCAGCTGGACAAGGGCACGGTCCCCGAGGACGCAGACCTGCTCCTGGTGGCCGGCCGCGAGGATCTGGACGAGAAGCAGGTCTTCGCCATCGACCAGTTCCTGATGCAGGGCGGAACGGTGATCCTCGCCGCCTCTCCCTACCACATGGACTTCGGCGGCGGCGCCATCAGCGCCAGGGCCCGGCCCACGGGCCTGGAGGACTGGCTGGCGCACCAGGGCATCGAGCTGGAGCAGACCCTGGTGCTGGACCCGCAGAGCACGCCCTTCCCCATCCCGGTGCACCGCGAGGTCGCCGGCTTCCTGGTGGACGAGATACAGACCATCGCCTATCCCTACTTCCCCGACATCCGCGACGACGGCATGGACCAGGACACGGGCATCACGTCCGGGCCTCGGGCAGATCACCCTGAACTGGGCCTCGCCCCTGCAGATCGATCCGGAGAAGAACAAGGAGCGCCGCGTGATCGAGCTCTTGAAGAGCTCGCGCCGACTCCTGGACCGATCCGTCCGAGAACATTCAGCCGGATTTCGACCTGCACGGCCGGCTCGGATTCGCCGAGGGCAAGGATCAGGGCAGCAGGCCCCTGGCGGCGGTCATAGAGGGCCGCTTCCATTCCCTGTTCGCCGGCAAGCCCTCTCCCCTGGTGGAGGCCCCGGAGGACGAGACCGAGGGCGAAGGCGAGCCTGAAGACCCCATTGCCGATCCGCAAGCGGAAGAAGAGGGGGAGGCGCAGCCGGTGATCTCGGGCGTCGTGGAGAGCTCCCCGGCATCCGCCCGGCTGATCCTGATCGGCTCCTCCAGCTTCCTGACGGACACCGCCATCAGCCTGGCCACCGAGGCCACACGCACCGTCTATACGCAACCTCTGGAGCTGATCCAGAATGCGGTGGACTGGTCCCTCGAGGACCGCGGGCTGCTGAGCCTGCGCGGGCGCGGTCAGTACTCGCGGCTGCTCCAGCCCCTGACGCGGCGAGAGCAAGTGATCTGGGAGTACCTCAACTACGCCCTGGCCCTGGCGGGACTCGCGCTGGTCTATGGCCTGCACCGGCGCAGCCGGGTGCGGCGCAAGCGCCACTACGAGGCGGTCATGTCAGGGGGGAGGGCATGAGCCATGCAAGCCACGAATTTTGAATCGAATGCAGGGACCCGTGCCTCCGGCACCCTGCGGCAGTCCGCGGGCTCGCCGCTGGTCCTGGCCCTCGGCGCGCTCCTGGTGCTGCAGCTGCTGGCAGCGCTGGTGCTGGGACTCGGGGGAAGGGATATGGAGCCCGCGACGAGCGGGGGACCTCTCGTCGACTTCGAGCGCGACCGGGTTACCGGCATTCGCATCCAGGTCCCGGATGCCGAGCCGGCGCTGGTCGTAAAGACGCAAAACGGCTGGATCATACCCGCCCTGGGTGATCTCCCCGCCGCCGAGCGCAAGGTGACCGAGCTGCTCTCCAAGGTCGAAGGCCTGGAGAAGGGCCTGCCGGTGGCCACGTCGGCACAAGCCCTGAAACGCTTCAAGGTCGCCGAGGACGGCTTCGAGCGTAAGCTGACCCTGGAGAGCGGGGACGGCACCCTGGCCACGCTCTACCTGGGCGACTCCGCCGGCTTTCGACGCCTGTTCGTGCGCGCCGACGGGGACGGGTCCGTCTACGAGGCGGAGCTCGGCCTGTTCGATGCCCCGGACAAGTCCGAAGACTGGAGCGATCGAACCCTGCTGCACCTGGACGCCGAAGGGATACAGCGCCTCGCGATCGCGGGCATGACCCTGGAACGCACCGACAAGGGCTGGCGGCTCACGGACCTGGCCGAAGGCGAGGAGCAGGACCCACAGTCCATCGAGGACCTGGTCCGCCGCCTGACCAGTATCGACTTTCTCGGGGTCCTGGCGGGCGATGAGCCGCCTGCCGTCATTCAGGATCCACCCCCGGTCGAAATCACGGCGGCTCTCGAGTCCGGGGACAACATCGAGTACCGGATCAGCAAGCTCGAAGAGGGAGACGATTACCTGTTGGAGGCATCCAACCGGCCGCAAGGCTTCCGGCTGGCGGCCTATGTGGCCGAGGACCTGGCGGGCATCGGGCGCGCGGAGGCGACACCGCAATCCACGGCGGATCAGGTACCGCATACTTCCGAGGTCCCTGTCTCTGCCGTATCACCGAGCGGGACTCAGGCCCCGTTGCCGACGCCGGGAAAGCCCGCAGAAACGGACGCCCGATCCCACGGCGAAGCCGGACGAGCAACCGTCGAACCCGACGAGTCATCCTCCGAAGAATGATCCACCACCTCAGGAGACCCAACCGATGGCAAAGCCTGCACCCCCGAACCGTCCCGCGGCAGGAAAATCAATGAACACCGACCGGCTGGACCAGGTCGTCCTGGATGCCCGCCGCAACCGGGACGACCGCGAGAAGGGCTACCGCGAGCGGGCGCTCAAGCTCTACCCCTGGATCTGCGGGCGCTGCGGGCGCGACCTTCACCCACGCCAACCTGCGCGAGCTGACCGTCCACCACCGGGACCACAACCACGACAACAACCCGCCCGACGGCAGCAACTGGGAGCTGCTGTGCCTCTACTGCCACGACAACGAGCACCAGCGCTACGAGGAGCACATCGCGGCGGGCGGCAAGGGCGCCGGCCGGGAAAACACCAAAGAAACCACCCACAAGCCCTTCGAGGGCCTGGAGGCGTTGCTCAAGGGTAACAAATAGGCCGTAGTCGTAGCCTGGATGTAGCGAAGCGAAATCCAGGGATTGACGCCGGCGCACGCGAAACTTGGTCTAACCCCACGAGGCACAAGATGACCGATCCACTCAAGATCTCCATCGGCAACTCCTGCTCGGAGCCCCCGACCGCGACCGACGCGAACGCCGTCCGCCAACAGGTGCGCTCGGACTACGCCCGCGTCGCCCAAGCGAGCGACGCAGGGGACTGCTGCGGGGAGACCAGCGGCTGCTGCGGCGTCTCCGAAGACGTCCAGATCAACAGCCTGATCTCCTCTCGCCTCGGCTACAGCCAGGAGGATCTAGATGCGATCCCCGAGGGCGCGGACATGGGTCTGGGCTGCGGCAACCCGCGGGCCATCGCCGCCCTGCGCGCGGGTGAGGTCGTGATCGACCTGGGCTCCGGCGGCGGCTTCGACTGCTTCCTCGCCTCGCCCGAGGTCGGCGAGCGCGGGCGGGTCATCGGCGTCGACATGACGCCCGACATGCTGAGCAAAGCCCGGCGGAACGCGGTCACGGGCAACTTCACCAATGTAGAGTTCCGTCTCGGCGAGATCGAGCACCTGCCCGTGGCGGATTCGACCGCCGACGTCATCATCTCCAACTGCGTCATCAACCTCTCGCCGGACAAGGCCCAGGTCTTCCGCGAGGCCTACCGGGTGCTCAAGCCCGGCGGGCGCCTGGCCATCTCCGACGTGGTCGCCACCGCCGAGCTGCCGGAAGAAATGAAGGAAGATCCCCACCTGCATTCCGCCTGCGTGGCCGGGGCCTCCCCGATCGACGAGATGGAAGCCATGATCGTTGCGGCGGGCTTCTCGGACGTCCGGATCGCGCCCAAGGACGAGTCGCGGGAGTTTATCCGCGACTGGGCGCCTGAGCGCCAGGTCGAGGACTACGTGGTCTCGGCGACCATCGAGGCGGTCAAGCCTTACTCTCAGGCGAGGCAATGACGAGCATGACCCCTCGGCAGACCGCTCCGCAAACCCGCCGCGTCCGCATCCCGGACGTTGCCTGGATCGAGATCCCCGCGGGATCCTTCCTCTACCAGCAGGGCGAGACCCGCGAGCTGCCGACCTTCTGGATCGCCAGGTACCCGATCACCAACGCCCAGTACCAGACCTTCATCGACGACGACGGCTACCGGGAGGACCGCTGGTGGCGGGATCTCGAGCGACCGGAGCCGACGGCGCCGACCTGGACGCAGGACAACCGCCCGCGCACCGATCTGGACTGGTACGAGGCCATGGCCTTCACCCGCTGGCTGACGGCTCGACTCGGCTTGCCGGAGGGGTCGGTACGCCTGCCCACCGAGGTCGAGTGGGAGAAGGCGGCAAGGGGAGAAAAGGGCCTGATCTACCCCTGGGGCAACGAATACCGTTCAGGGATTGCGAACATTCACGAGACAGAAGGAAAGGACGGTCGCTGGTTCCTGGAGCAGACGACGGCGGTGGGGATGTATCCCCGGGGTCAATCCGCCTTCGGCGTCGAAGACCTGTCCGGAACCGTTTGGGAGTGGTGCCTGAACAAGTATGATCGTCCGGACGACAAGACGGCAGACACCAGCGGCGACGCCCGGTGTTTGCGCGGCGGGTCCTGGCTCCACGATTCAGACGGCGCGCGCGCGGACTCCCGCGGCGGGAGTCATCCGGTGAACCGCGACGACGGCAGGGGTTTTCGGGTTTTGTCCTCGGTCCCCATTGCCGTTCGCTGATTCGCTGTCCTTCCCGTAGCCTGGATGAAGTGGAGCGGACAATTGCGACAACGCCAGCTTCGCCCCCGGATTTCGCCGGGCAGACCTTCGTTTCCCAATGCAACGCGCCAAGCGCAACGGAATCCAGGAGTCGACGGCCGGCGCGCTGGGTTGCCCGGCTCCACCCCCGGATTGCGCCGGGCAGACTGTCGTTCCCTCGTACCACCATGCGAAGCGTGACGAAATCCGAGAGGCGACGGCTGGCGCGCACAAATGCCCGGCTCCATCCAGGCTACATGGCGGCGTGACAGCGCCGATGCGTTCGTTGTTTCGCTTACGCCCGGCGAATCAGATGCCGGGATTGATTCGAGCTCGATGATTCCATCATGGTCCGATACCGACGAAGCTATGTACCCGGCGGCACCTATTTCTTTACCGTCACCTTGCGGGACCGGAAATCGAGCATGCTGACGGACTACATCGATCTTCTGCGAGGCGCGTTCCGCGATGTGCGCAAGGCACGACCGTTCGAGATCGACGCCATCGTCGTGCTTCCCGAGCACCTGCATGCCGTGATAACGCTGCCCGTGGGGGACGCGGACTACTCGGTGCGCTGGAAGGGGATCAAAGGGGGCTTCTCGAAGTCCCTCGCCCGCGCCGGCATCCGCGTGGAAAAGGACCAGCGCGGCGAATACCGCCTCTGGAACCGGCGGTTTTGGGAGCACACCATTCGCGACGAACAGGACCTTCAAGCCCACGTCGACTACATCCATTACAACCCGGTCAAGCACGGATCGGTGAGACGCGTTGCAGATTGGCCCTACTCGTCGTTTCATCGGTACCTGCGGCTGGGTTGGGTCGCCGCAAACTGGGCAACCGATTCGTCGGATTTCGAGGGCAAGGACTATGGCGAGCGCGGCGACCCTTGATGCATCCAGCGGGGATGGTGCCGCCGACGTAGCCTGGATGGAGCCGGGCGAACGTTGCGAATGGTCCCGCCTGCCCAAGCCCGGTTCCGCACGAAGAACCGCTTCGTTGGGCGACAGCCCGCCCGGTGGAATCCGGGGCCGCGCGGACGGTTCGGTTTCTGCGCTGCCCTGGATTTCGCTACGCTTGATCCAGGCTTCGGGGCTGATCCGCTGTCCTGCTCGTAGCCTGGATGGAGTGGAGCGGACGGTTGCGACAACGCCAGCTTCGTCCCCGGATTTCGCCGGGCAGACCGTCGTTTCCCAATGCAACGTGCGAAGCGTAACGGGATTCGCGAGCCGACGGCCGGTGTGCAGGTTGCCCGGCTCCATCCAGGCTACGGTCTTCGCGGCGGTCACGGCGGACAGCGGATCAGCGGGCAGGAATGGGGACCGAGGACAACACCCGAAAACCCCTGTAGTCGTTGCGGACCTCCGGATGACCCCCGCTGCGGCCGTCCGCGCGCGCGTCGTCTGAAGCGCCGATCCAGGACCCGCCGCGCAAACACCGGGAATCGCCGCTGGTATCCACCCTAACCGCATCCGGCTTGTCGTGCTTGTTGAGGCACCACTCCCAGACGTTTCCCGCCAGGTCTTCGATACCGTAGGGTGAACGGCCCTGCGGAAACATGCCCACTGCCGTGGTCTGCTTCAGGTACCAGGGTCCGTCCTTTTTTGCGGTCTCGTTAATGTTGGCGAACCCGGACCGGTACTCGTCGCCCCAGGGATAGATCGGGCCCTCCTCGCCCCGCGCCGCCTTCTCCCACTCGAATTCGGTGGGCAGGCGAACGCTGTCCCCGGGAAGGCCAAGCTGCGCCGTCAACCAGCGGGTGAAGGCAACCGCCTCGTACCAGTCCACATCGCTGCGCGGGCGGTTGCCCTGCGGCCAGCTCGGGCTCTTAGGCTCTGGCTGCTTGAGGTCCTGCCACCAGGCTGCCTCGCGCGCGCTCGGCTTCTCGAGCGCCCGGCGCGCCTGCTTGAGCATGCCATGCGTGGAGTATCCGCCGGCGTCGATGAAGGCCTGAAACTGCCGATTGGTGACCGGGTAGCGGGCGATCCAGAAGGTCGGCAGCTCCCGCGTCTCGCCGTCCTGGTAGATAAAGGGTCCGCCGGGGATCTCCACCCAGTCGATGTCCGGCAGGCCGTTCTCGGCGAGACCGACCCCGTGGCGCGGGTCGCCCCGGCGTTCCAGCTCGTCCCCGATCTCCAGGCGCCGTGGGGGCTCGGTGGCCGGGTCGTCGATCTCGTCCAGCAGACGCTGGACCTCGGGAGGAAATCTCTGCTGCTCGGCGCCAGTCTCGCCAGCGTCTTCCAGCGGCACTTCGATCTCGACGACACCGACCCCGGGGCGCGGGTCGCCCAGCGCGGCGAGCCGGTCGCCGATTTCCAGCCGGCGCGGGGGCTCGGTTTTCGGATCATCGATTTCGGCGAGTAGCGCGGCGATCTCATCGCTGTAGACCGCTTCCCCGGCCTCTCCCGGCCCGGGCTCGGACTCCGGCTCGGGCTCGGGCTCTATCTGGGCGCCATCCCGCCAGCGCTGCAGGCTCCGCAGCAGCCGCTCGGCCGCGGGCGAGTCGTCCAGCGCTGGACCAGTCGCTGCCAGTCCAGCACGCGCCCGGGTCCGGCTCCGGTGGCGGGTAGCTCGACCTCCTCGGTCCGCAGCAGCAGGCCGCCGCCCGGACCTCGCGGCCTGCTCCACCGGACGCTCGGCCCAGAAGGCCCGCGCGGCACGGGTCCAAAGGCGCACCACCCGGCCCTCCCCGGCCATGGCGCCCTCGCCTGGGGATCCGCCGTCTCCTCAACAGGCTCGGCGGTTATCCCCTTGTCCTGAGCCAACGGGCGATGGCCAGCGCCTGCTCCCGGTCGGCCTCGACGTAGGTCAGCAGCAATGGCGGCGCCTGCGTCCGGCTGCGGCCCCGGCCTCGCCGGCGCCGGGGTCCGGTAGCTCGTCGGTGCGCAGGTCCCACTGGCGGCCGTCGAGCGTAATCAGGCGCAGGCGGCGGCTGGGCGGAGTAGATCCGGATGCGGGTGTCGAGGGTGACCGTGTGCCAGGCGCCGGTCCGGCCCTCGCCGGCGACGTACAACCGGGCCGGCAACGGGCTCGGGAAGGCGATACGCTCGCCGTCGGCGTCTCGGCAGCGACCAGGTGCAGCACCTGGCCCCGCTCCGGGTCGTGGCGGATCTCGACGCCGAGCTCGGCGGACGCGACGGGTGCGGGCAGCTTTGCCGCCAGCCAGCCGGGCAGGGCCTGCGGCTGCCCGGGCTGAGCGCGAGCCGGGTCCAGCTCCCGGCGTCGCCCAGGGCCAGGGCGGCATATTGCGCCAGCACCCGGGCCTCCTCGGGCGCGCTGCCCGGCTGGGCGACGACGGGCAGGGTACGCTTGGCCAGGCGCGAGAGGTCGATCTGCCGGCTGCTCGTCCTGCTCCTCATGGATGCGGCGCAGGATGTCCCTCAGGCCGAGCTTGAGCCTGTCTTCGTCGTCCAGCAGGGCGTAGTAGCGCAGATCCCGCTCCAGACGGTCCTCGGCGCTCCAGTGGCGGGTGTGCCGGCGGGTGAACTGCCACAGGGCTCTCCAGGCTCTCCCGGCGCCTCCTCGCATCCGTTCCAGCGCCAGGGCCTTGGCCACGCCCAGGTGCAGCACGATCTCGCGGGTGCTGCGGGCGGCCACGAGGGGGCTGAACCAGAGCCGGGACTCGACCTCGGCCTGGGCCTGCGGCACGTAAGCGCCGCGGCGTTGCGCAGCAGCAGGGGCTCGATGCGGGGTGCCAGCGTCAGAGCAGCCGCGCCAGGGGGATGACCTCCGGCCAACGCTCGCGGGTGTCCGCCAGCAGTGTCTGCTCGAACGTCGGTCGGGGTCGCGCCAGGTCATCGCGGGTGAGCACTGCAGGTCAGTCGAGCCGCATCGGCGTCGGCCGCCGATGGCCTTGCCGCTGCGGATCATGCCGGCGGTGGTTCCGGGGCTCCAGTGCACTAGCTCCGGGCTCGCCGCCGATGTCGCCTGGGCCAACACTCCTCCGGCCAGGGGATCAGGATGACCAGGGGGATTCCGTCCCCGGCACAGCGCCCGGCGAGCGCGCTCCAGGCGCGGTCCGGCTCGGCGCGGGCCGATCCGCCCCTGAATACCGAAATCCGTGGCCGCCAGCACCGGGCGGCCGTCCGGCTGCCAGGGCTCGCGCTGGCCGTCGGCGGTCCACGTAACGGCCTCCGTCGGCCGGGTGTCGAAGCTGTAGACCCGCGTACTGGCCGGTCCCGACCACGTCGGCGACCTGGCCGATCGAGGCCGTTCAGGTCCTCCCAGAAGGGAACCATGGTGGCGCTGTAGTCCAGCAGCAGCTGGCACCCGAGCTCCAGGGTCGACTCCGGGCGGCATGGCACCTTGGCGACGACCTCGCGCCGGCAGACGGCCGCGATCAGGCTGGGGATTTCGATCTCTTGCCCGACGCGCAGGGTGGCGAGCGCAGCGGAGAGGAAGTGGCGGTTGGTCCGCTCCGAGAAACAGGGGCTGCCGCGAAACCGCGCTTTCGTCCTCGTCGCTGTACAGCTCGTCCGGATCGTCCAACCATTCCGATTCCTCCGGCGCGGCGGGCGCACGCTCGGCGATGGGCTGCAGGAAGCTCGAGAGAGCATTCTCCGGCAGGGTCAGTGGCGGCTCGCGGTCCCGCGGCACAAATACGGGACACTCGGGCGGCGGTTTGGACTGCGGCCGTCGCTTGCCGGCGATAACGCTGGCGGTCGTAGATCTCCGTCGGCGGCCCGGGCTTCGGGGCCGCCTGGAGTCCAAAGCCGAGGCAGGCCGCGATGGCCCTCGCCTGCTCGTCGTTCTCCCAGTGCAAGGATGCAAGCGCACGCGCCAGGTCGCCGAGATGGATCTCGCCGCGGTCGGATCGGTCCGTCACGCCCGGGTGTCCTTGACCAGGACCGCGTTCTCGATCTTTGTCCAGACGGAGTCCTCGGCATCGCTTACCTGGATGTCGAGGTCTTCGCAGGCGCGCACCGCGTCCAGGAACTCGGCCGTGCCGGGCCTGCGGCGGTTCAGCTCATCGGCTTTGGCCCGAAAGCCGTAGAGCTTGCCGGCGATCTTCTTCACCCGCTCTTCGTCACCGTCCGGAAAGTGCTTCAGCCCGATCCGGACGAGCTTTTCGACATCGGGATCTGGAAGATCCAGGGTCACACAGCGGCGCAGGAAGGCCCGGGGCAGCTCACGCTCGCCGTTGGTGGTGATGACAGTCAGGAGCTTGATGTCCTCCTCTGCGGCAACCTGCGAGCCGCCGTCGACACGGAAACCCTCCGGAAGGTCGAAGCGGCGCCGATCCAAGGGCTCCAGCAGGTCGTTGGGCAATCCGGCTCGGCCTTGTCGATCTCGTCGATCAGAAGCACCGCGTGATGGGCCTTGCCGCCAACCCGCCGGAGCCCGGGTAGGGCAGATCTGACCCCCTATTTCTTCGCTTCATGCCGACAGCCCGCGCAGGCGGGCCGTCTCCGGCCGGAAAGCCCACCAGAAGAGGCCCGGATTGAGATAGTAGGCGTCCGGCTTGAGCTCGGACGCCCTCGCCGCGGGCCTGGGCGTCGTTGAGCCGGCGCAGCTGGTCCACCTCCACCGTGAGGGACTCCAGGCGGGTGCGCGAGGTCATGGTCTTGGCGAGCAGGTTCCAGCCCTGCACGGCGGCGACGGCGTCCGCCAGCCGGCTCTTGCCGGAGCCGGGATGGCCGGAAACCAGCAACGGCCGGTCGGTCGCCAGGGCCACATCCACCGCAATGACGATGTCGTCGCTGAACACATAGGGCTCGACGCCCCCGGACTTGTCGAGGACGCCGTCGGCCGGCAGTCGGTCTAAATGAGTGGGTTTGTAACTCATGGGCCGGTTCCGTATTTCTGGTCGAGAAAGGTTTTCGTAGTACGTTCGTCCAAGCAGGCATCGTATTCAGAAGCGAGAAAGGTCTTTAAGGCCTCGGGGTCATTCAGCCTCGGCTGCGCCGACTGCAGGGGAGCCGGCAACGGTTGACGATCGGTGCCGACGTCGAAAACGAGCATGAGCTTTTCATAGACATCGAAAAGCCCGAGGAGAGTCCGCACCAGGCCCGGATCTGGCGTCCCTCCGTTGTCCTTGGGCGCGTAGACCAGGAGCACAATCGTACGTCCGTCACGGTTGACGGCGTCGTTCTGCGCCTTCTCCGGATCCGGGCCCGGCGGCGGAGGACCCGCGCCGAGAAAGCTGCGCCGGATCTCCTCGCACACGGCCTCCACGGGTTTCGCCTGCGTCAAGGAAATCGGCAGGAACAGATCCGATTCGGGAGCCGGCCAGGCCCGCTCGAGAACCGCTCCAGCGTATAGCACTTGGTCCGCAGGTCGAGGTCCGTCCAAGTGACCAATCTTCCGGTGAGTGCCAGCGGGTAACGCATCGCCGTGCCAGGCGGAGATTCGCCACGTCGGCCGGCTCGACCCACAGGGAGCGGACGGACTTGAATAGCTCCCGGGCACGGTCGCGCGGTGGCTCCGGTATCAGTCGGCTCAGGGCCTCGTTGAAGGTGCGAAAACAGTTGCCGACGGAATCCGGCGAGGTCCGCAAAAGCTGACGAGCCAGCGCGTCCGCATATCCCCGCGAGGTGGATCGCGGAGGAGTCGGTTCCGGACAACCAACCGCCGCCAGGGCGCTGTCGAGCGAGGCAACATCGTCTTGTCACTCAAGAGCTCCGCGATACCGCCTTCCAGGATCTCCAGGGGCGTGCGCGGGTACTGCCCAGCGAGCGAATCCGGCGCCCCGAGCTTCTGGATGAGACCGGCGAGGATATCCTCGGCGGTCTTAGCCTTGCGGATGCACTGATGGGTGTCGATCTTGAAACCCCGAGAAAATCCTTGGCGAGATCCTCCGGTGTCGACTCCCCGTCCAGCATGACCGGGATCAGGGTGAAGTCCTTGTCGAGCTCCGCCCGCCAGCTCAGGATGGCGGCCTCCTTGGCCACCCAGTCGGATTTCTCGATGGCGCGTTTGGAGAATAGGACGATGGCAACGTGACACTCGGCAAGCCAGAGATTGAGCTGGTGGTTCCAATCCTCTCCCGGAATCAGACCGTCCTTGTCCACCAGCACCTCGACCCGATCGCCGTACTTCTTCCGGATGGCCTTACAGGTGTCATCCAGCAGCCGCCAGTTGCGATCCTAGACTGGTGTACCTGTGCTCGACGTCGTCGAGGCGCGAGCTGTGACTGATGAAGAGCTTGAGCGCGGACATCCCTCTCTCGGTCCCTGCTGGTCGTTGTCTGTCGTTTCACTCGGATTCTACACGTCCCTGCGAGTCATCCAACAGCCGCGCTGGCCTGCAGGCCGGTGCGGCCCGATTTCGCCGTCTCCGACGTAGGTCCTTCCGTCCGGGTCGTGCCGGACTAACCATTATTTTACAATGGTAAATAGCCTGTTCGCTCATAATCTTGTCACCTCGAGTGGTTTTGTCTTTTACTTAAGATAAGATCACCAGCGGCACCGGCAGGGTGGTCGGGGCGCGGAGAATGCGCCATCTATAACTCGCTTGCTCTTCATCGGGACGTGAGAAAGTGTCATGGGTTATCTGAGCGCCTTCGAGTACGACATCTTCGTCAGTTACGCGCATCGAGAAAGCGAGGTGCAGTGGGCGGGTGATGGTCCGACCTGGACGCGGCAGGTGGTCGAGCTCCTGCACAGCATGATCGAGAACAACCTGGCGATTTCGGGCACCGACCGGAATCTGGCGATCTATCAGGATATCTACAGCCACGAGAAAGACAGAAACGTCAGCGATATCCTGAAGGCCGTTCACGACTCGGGCATCCTGCTCGTGTTTGTCTCCAATCAATTCATGGGCTCGAAATGGTTCGCGGACGAGGCAGCCGCCTTCAAGTCCCGGCAACCGCCGCGCTGGAGAAATGACCCCGGCAAGACAGGCATCTTTCTGATCGAGGTCGAAGAGACGCGGCGGGAGGACTGGCCCGACGTCTTCAAGGACCCGGCCGGTGATCCCCAGATTGCCCTGTGCCTGCATCACAGGCCGGATCGGGCGGCGGCGTCAAAGACCCTCGGATTTCCCAACATCGCGCAGAGCAAGTACAGCGGGAAGCTGTACGAGCTGCTCTCGGACCTTGCGGTCCAGATCGGCAATTCGCTCAAGAGCCTGGCCAACGAACAGAGCGCCGCTTCCCCTGTCCAGCCGAGCCCCCCGCTTGAGCAAGAGCCCGCCGTCTACCTCGGTTACACCCCGAAGGAGAGAAGGGACGAGCGCAAACGCCTCGCCGCACTGCTCGCCGAACGGGGCGTAGAGCTGTGTCCCGAAACGCCGCTGAGCGCATTCGCGACAATCGATGAGCTGCATGCGCACATCCGTAAAGAGCTCGACCGCAGCCAACTGGCCGTGCAGCTGCTTGCCGACTACAACGGCACCAATGAGCTGACGACCATGCAGATCGACCTGGCCACGGCGGGCGGCGTCCCGCTGCTGTTATGGCGCCCCGAATCCCTCGGTTTGGCGAGCCTGGACGAAGATGCCTTCGGGTATGCGGCCTACCGGGAGCGGTTCAAGGATTATGTGCAGATCGCCACCACCGAGACGATCGAAGCCGTTGCCGATTCGATCGTCGGGCGCCTCGCGGAGCACTCGACCGGCGCCCTGGCCGACGACATCGAGCCCTGGCACTGGGACTGGCCGACCATCCTCGTATTCTCCGGCAACACCGCCGGATACCGTTTCGTGCAGAACGAGCTCGAGCCCAGGCTGGAAGAGGTGACCGATAAGTCCAAATGGAAGGTCGTATATCCGGGCCCAGAAATCCATTCGCCGACGGCACTGAAGCGTTTTTACGAAGACAATATCGCGGACTGCGACGCCGTCATCGTCGTGCGTTGTGAAGGGGAAGGTACAGCCGTGCGCGATGCCCTGGAGGCGCTCTCCCAGGACGCGGAGGGCGTGGGAGGCATAACCTTCAAGCCGTCCGAAGAGCTTGCAACGGTAACCCACACGCTCGACGAACTGGGCCGCGAGTTCAAGCACCGCACCCCCGACCGAGACTTCTACGTAGGCGTGGTTTACGGTCCTCCGCCGGGCATGAAGATCGAGTTCGGCAGGAAGGCGCACGTCTTCGACTGCTCGGCGCGGCGGGCCGATAAGGACCTATACCGCTGGCTCGACCAGGTACGGAAAAGAGTCACCGATCGCGCACTCGACCGGACCCCCTGAGAGGCCCCCCAATGTCCGGAGAATTTGACGTCACGCCGTTCGAGATCGAGCCCTTCGTTGCCGACGAAGCGTCACAGGACGTATTGCCCTACCCCGGCCTTCGGCCGTTCAAGAAAAGCGAGCACCGGTTCTTCTTCGGGCGCTCTGATCAGGTTGCCGAGATCGTGGAGATCCTCGCGCAACAAGGACACTTCGTAACCGCGATCGGTCCTTCGGGCTGCGGAAAGTCCTCTCTGATTCGCGCCGGCGTGCAGCCCGCCCTGGAGTTCGGCCTGATACCGAGCGCCGGCCAGCGTTGGGTCAACGCCAAGATGCGCCCCGGCGACGCACCCCTGGCTCACCTGCGCGACGCCTTGGTCGAGGCCAGCCGCACAGACGCCGCAAGTACGCTGAACGACCTGGATCGAGCGCAACTGAAGGCGATGCTCGGTGGCGGCCGCGGCGGTCTGGCGCGTTTTTTCGAGACCCATCCCCTTCCCCCGGGACGAAGGTTGCTGTTGTTGATCGACCAGTTCGAGGAGCTGTTTCGCTACGACGTACCCCGCAGCGACGCGGGAGATTTCGTCTCACTTTTGGTGGAGCTTTTCCGCGAGCCGCTGAAGCAGGTGTTCGTGATCCTGACCATGCGCACCGACTATATCGGAGACTGCACCAGATTCCCCGGTCTGGCCGAGGTCATCAACAAGACCTTCTATCTGATTCCGCCGCTGAACCGCACACAGCTTACCGAGGCGATTTCCCGGCCGGCGGTTGAGGTCGGAGGGCGGGTGCAACCGCAGCTTGTGGATCAGCTGCTTCGAGACATGCACGGCAGCGACGACCCCTTGCCGCTGGTCCAACACGCCCTGATGTGGATGTGGATTCGCGCCCGGCAGCAGCGCGATGAGGCGGCAAAGGCCACTGGTGCAACGATCGAGCTGACACTCGACGACTACTACGGGGAGCAGGTCGAAGGCCTGAACCGCGCCCTGTCCAACCACGCGGACCATGTCATCGCAACCACCGAGCTGGGGTCCACCGCGGCACGCGACGCCGAGCTCTTTTTCCGCCAGCTCGTGCAACGTGACGACAGCCGTTTTATCCGCCGCCCGGCCAAGGCGGCCGAGATCATCGACTCCACCCTCAGCGACGATGGATCCGAGCCGCTGCTGGACATCGAGGTCCTGCGCAAGCTCGCAAACCGACTGGCTGGTGACGACGCCGGCTTCATCTTTGTGCAAACGGAGAGCGCCACCGGAGACGAGACCCCGGCGCTGACCGAGGAATCCACCATCGACATCGGCCACGAAGCCCTGATCCGCCAATGGGCCTCGTTGCGTGAATGGGCGCAGGCAGAGGCGGATACCGGCGACCGCATGAAGGCGCTCACAAAGGAGGCGGTGGAGTGGGAGAAGGGCGAGCGCGGCCTGCTGGACAAGCTCTCGATGGAGACCTACGGCCAGGCCTGGCAGGGGGTGTGGCGGCTGTTCGCCGGCGGCAAGGTCATCGACCGGGGACGGCTCCCGCCAAGGCGCTGGTCAGGGCGTTATCTCAGCGCCGCCGCGCAGGATCCAAGCCACACGACGAGCAAACCCGGCAAGGCATCTACAACCTCAACCATGATTTCTGGACCGCGAGCAAAAGGTACTGCCGCCGAATTCGGATGGCAAAGAGATTCGCGGTCGCAGCAGTTGCGGGTCTGCCCCTGCTGGCCCTGCTTGCAGGCTCGGTCGCGGAGCAAAATTCGAGGCTCTTGCAGATCGAGGGCGAGATCGCGTCAAGCTTCAACCGCAGCCTGGACGCGGGCAAGTATGGCGATGCACCGGCCTACCGGGCACTGGCGATGGACGCCGGCAAGAACGCGGATGACATCGAGGCCAACCAATCTCTCCCGCTGAAGGTGCTGCACCCGATCCGCGCCACCGGCAGCAAGGCCCTCGCCCGAGACCTGCAGGACCTCTATCTCGATCTGGCGGACTTGCACGGAATCGCTGGTGGATACTGGACCTCTGTCGATGGCAACGGCGAAGGGCAGACATCTGCCGCATCCGCGCGGCCCGTCCTCAACAGAAGCGCGTCGAACCTCCATGTGCCGATCGCGAGCGCCACTCACTTCAAGGGTTCCCGGTCGGCAGACTGCGTCGCCGTGCTCGACGCCGTCGGCGAGCTCAGCATCGCCTGCGACAAGGGGAACGGGGAGCGCGCGGTCACGCCGAAACCGAAGCTGCTGCGCTCCGCGCTGCCCGCCGAATCAGACCCGGCATCCATTGACCCGGCTTGCTTCGGGCCCCGGGGGGGATGCCGGGAAACCGGGGAATGGCTGCGACTCACGCGCATCGCCCGCAGCGGGAGCCGAGGTCAGTTACTGGCCGTAGCACCGGACCGGTCGGTCCATGTGTGTCGGATCGAGAGTGAGGAAACCGAGACGGCGTGCACTGAATTGAATGACGCTACCCGGTACCTGCGCCAGCTGGGAGATCGTCTGCGCGGTCTTGCCATCGACGACGAGGGCCGTTACCTGGCGGCCATTCACTGGTTCGCCGAAAGAGATGACGGATTCAGCTCCGACTGGTATCAAGGCCGCACAAAGCGCCGTCTATTTACCCTGAGCTTCGTCGACCTGTCCGAGGCACCGCAGACACCGGTCACTCGATTTCGACTGCAAACCGACGACTTCTCGCGCTTTCCGGCCGACATCTCGCGCTTCCCCGAGCCTGCCGCCGTCGCGATCTGGCTGCAGGGGACGGAAGAACGCAGCGGTGCGCTAACGCTGACGGCCGCGTTCGACGCATCCATCCTTTTCCAATGGCAGCTGCATCCACAGCAACGACAGGCCGAGGGTGCATTTCTCTCGCCCCAACGCTCGGCGAGGGTCTATCTCGACCCGGAAAAGCCCGTCCTCGCGGCCCTATCCGCCACCAGCAACCGGGCCATTCTCACCGGTTTGAGCCGTCCCCTTGCCCTCTTCGACCTCACGCGCACCGACGGACCCGAGCAGGCTGGCGCCGCAAAGCTCGGCGGCCCCACGAGCATCATTGCCCAGCTGCAAAGCGAGTGGACGCTACTGACGACCAGACCCTCCGATTTGAAGTTCGTCGACGATGACCTGATCGCCGTCAGCGACAGCCAAGCAAATGCCTTCCTGATCCGGTTCGGCCCCTCTGACAAGCTGCGGCTGGACCCGCCGCCTCAGTTCAGCCTGCCTACGAGCCTGTTCGTCATCGACAGTGAAAAGCCGGTGATCTACGGAATAGCGCCGGACCGAGAGAAAACGACACACATCCTGCGCTGGGAAATTGCCGGCGAAGAAGACCGGGCGATGCTGATCCGGATACCGCGGGAGACAACAGGCAGCGCAGAGACGGTCGTCGGTCGGCGGCTGGTCCGTTGGCGGACTCTGATCGATGATATGGGCCGGCAAAACGTCACCGGTATCGAAGAGATCCCGCCGCTGCGGGAGAAGAAGTCCAATGCCGCGCCTGCCTTCACCTGCCAGGGTATGCCACCCGCACCACTCGCCCTGTATCCGCTGCCCGGAAACCGGCTGTGGATTGCGGTTTGCGGCAGAGGTGCGGTCAACATTCTCGCGGCGAAGCCGGGACAGGACGCCGGTAAGAAGGAAGCCTACACGCTCGTCGCACGGCTCCAGGACCCGCTTACGGTTCCGGTGCGCAGCGCGGGTCTGTTCTGCTTGCAAGAGCAGGCCGCGGCAGCCGGCGGAACAAAGCTCCCCGAGGGCTGCTGGCTCGTCATCGAGGCCAAGGAGCTGTTCTCCCGGGAGCCGCGGCTCTTCGACCTGGTCTATCACTTCCCCCGCGCGGGCGCCGAAGATCGCCGGCGACCACGGAAGGACGAAGACTAGGTTGATCGTTTTGCTTTCATTTGCGGCTTAATTCCTTTTCCGGCAGTTGCTCTTCGCGGCAGCACCGAGACTACCAGCGCGGGCTCCTCGGGTCCGGCGTTCAACCGCGACGGCGCAGTCCCTTGCCGCACGAAGACCCCTTCTCCCGGTGCAAGCTCGACCCTGACTAAAACGCCCTGGCCGCGCGCGAGCCCGACCGGCCCGATGAGCAGAGCGGCCTCGGCGGGCCCCGCGTTGATCCGCGTCAAATGGCTGGAGCCCTCGACGAGGAGCTCAAACCCGGCCTTCATGCCTTGCTCGTCGATCCGATCCATCCGCACCGAGCAAACCCCCCGAACCGGCGCATCGATAAAGCCAAAGAAATCCACCAAATCCGCAATCAGGTCATCATCGCAGACCTCACTTGAGGCCGCGGCATGCCCCACTTGCCAGGCAGCGGCGAGCCTTCTCCCCAGCGCGGGGGGGACGGAGAACAGCGCGTAGTCAGGGACCTCCTGAACCGGCACCGATTGCGCCGGTCAACTGCTGCAGCTCGGCATCCGTGGCCGGGCGCCATGGTTGTGCAGACGCCCCGCCCCTGTCCGACGGGGCCAGGCGCAGCCGATCGCGCAACGCGCATCTCGGCATCAGGTGCCGATCCTCCGCCAGCAGAACCGCAGTGGAAACAACGGGCGCAGACATCGAAGCCATCCGTTCGGGTTGGTGGCGCCCGGCCGTGCTCATGCCGGTACCGGCGACTCGCACGGGGCCGTTGCAAGATTCGCCAAATGGTCCCGTGAGCCGATGGCGACATCGATGATCGCCTTGCGCATCAGCCGGCAGTGCAGCGTCTCGGTCGACGCGAGGCTGCCGTTTTCAAAGACCTTGTTGGCGGGGACGCCGCCGCCGCAATAGTCGAAGTAGGCGCAGGAGCTTCGGCACTGCGCCACGCCGTCGTCGATGTCCGCGCGCAGCTTGCGCAAGACGTTACCGGCCGCCATCTCGGCGATCGACTGCTCGCGCACGTTGCCGATGACGAACGTCGGATAGCGGGGCGTACCGAACCCCAGCAGCTCCGGCGAGAAAGTCGAGAGGTTACCGTTCCAATCGACATTCACAATGCCGAACGGCGTGGTCTGCTGATTCGCGCCGGCTCGGGGGCCCGCACCAAGCATGGCCAGGAGCTGATCGATTTCCCTGATCCGCAAGGGCCATCCGGCACGGCTCGCGCGTTTGAGAAAACGGGAAAGGAAGCGCCGGAACATCGCCTCGGATCCTGCCTCCCCGAGGGTGCTGCAGCGATTCTCGCCTTCCAGCTCTTCGATATTGAAGGCGATGCGCTCGATCCCCTCGTCCAAGAAGAAATCGAGCAGCTCATCCGGGAACTCCAGGGAGCCGCGCGTCAACACGCAGATGGCATAGAAGGGTATACCGCGCTCCTTCAGGCGCCTTATCCCCTTGAGGGTTGCCGCCAAGGTACCCTTGCCGCCCCTGGTCTTGCGGTGGGCATCGTGAATCGGGGCCGGTCCGTCGACGCTGACCCCGACCGAAACCCCCGGCTCTTGGAAGAACATCGCACCAATCATCGTCGATCAGGGTGGCGTTGGTTTGAAAGGCGTGGCGCACGGGCAGCTGCGGACGGCAAAGACAACGCCAAGCGCTCGATGGCAGAGCGGTAAAAGGAAACGGGCAGCACCAACGGCTCCCCGGCATGCCAAACGACGGTCAGCCTGTCCGAGAGCAAGCCGGACTCGGCCACGCGTTCGGCGATGACATCGAACAGCGCCAGCGGCATCCGCCCCTTGTCCGAACGGTTCGGCAGATAGCAATAGTCGCAGTCCAGGTTGCAAAACGGCGTCGGCTGAAGAATCAGCAATGAGAGCGGTCCACCGATTGGCGCAACGGCCTTGTCGTCAGGCTTGGGCATGATGCACCAGAGAGAATGCTTGAGCGACGGAGAGGAAAGCCCGTCCCTCGCGCTCAGTAGTTCTGCCAGTTCTGAAAGTTTTGCCAATTGTCCCAGGGCGGGGGGCCGGAGGAACTGGAGGACCCGGAGGATCTAGTGGACCCGGAGGGCCGAGGATTTCTAGTAGATGCTTGCGACGGCGTGCTTTGAGCGAGGTTCCGCAGCGCCGAGCGCAACGCCGCGGCGTCAAGGTCATGGGGCTCGGCTTGCGTCGGGGTCCCGGACGAGGTCTTATCCGGAACGGGCGTATCACCACCGAACGCCACCGCGCTTGCAAGCATCAAGCTGGTCAAGCCAGCGGCCCGCCTAGAGGCTGAGACGCGTCTCTGGTCTTTGCCCTCGCCGCTTTTAGAGGATGGCGCGTTGTCCAGATCGCCCTCAGGTATGATCATTTCGGGCATCTTCAGAATGTGCACATTTTTTCATTATAGGCAACTAGTTTACACCCAATCGGCAGCCGTCTTTGACGTCAGCGTTCCAGCTCTGGCGGTTGTCCCTTGGATTCAGCCGCGGCTTCTTGCTGGCGACAAAGCTCACAATAACTCGACTTCGGGCATTGTTTGCAGATAATGCAAGCCGCGTTCGGATTGCCGCTCAGCTGATCGAGGATCTCGCTGATCTGCTCCATGGTGCAGGCACATGCCGTCGAGCTGACGAATGCGAGAACCAGCGCGAAAATGATTCGAGTCATCATCCGAGATTAGACGATCGCACTACGGATGGCAAAACCACGGAGTTGACAGAGAATGATCACCGTAACCGCGACCATCAACCTCGACGATTCCGAGCTGCAGCGAGCGCTTCATCCGCTCCCCGGGACCCGGCGGGCAGAACGTCAACAAGGTCTCGACCGCGGTTCAGCTGCGACTCGACATCGCAGGCTCCACCTCTCTCCCGGCGCAGGTCAAGCGGCGGCTGATCCGCATAGGTGGCCAACGGGTAAGCAATGACGGCATCCTCACCATCGAGGCCCACCGTTTCCGCACCCGAGAGCGCAACCGGGAGGATGCGCAGATCCGGCTCGTGGAGCTGATACGCAAGGCGGCCCACCAGCCCAAGTCACGCAAGAAGACCAAGCCGACGCGGGCATCCAAGGAACGCAGGCTGGAATCGAAGCGGCAACGCGCGCAGACCAAGCGCATGCGCGGATGCCCGGGCTGGGACGGATAAAACGATTCCCGGGCAATTCCCGACCCTTCACCGTCACTTGCAAGGATAGGCCTGCCTGAGCACATCCAGGACCACCGCGGCCGCAGGGCTGTCGTCGTCCGCGCGCTCTGCGGCGTATTTTCGGTACGTCTCGGCGAACCTCGACGCCGATGTCCCCTTGGGCACACAGATCCCTGACGGCTCCTTGAGCAGCTGCCGCGCCTCGAGCAAACGCACGCCCTCTTCGACGCCACTGATGAAGCCCGCGCAGGTCTTGACGCGCTCGCGACCGCTGCCGGTCAGCGAGCTGCCTGCACAGTAATACAACAGCCTGCTGGCTGTGAGCTGCTGCGGGAAATACTCCAGGGCGTCGCCGTCCTCTCGGGCGGCGAGGCCTTTCGCCATCGACATGCACGCAACGAATAGGATCAATTTCATCGCTAACTCCCGAGCGGCTTCCGCCGTCACAAGTCTGGCCCCGTATAGACCTGGAACTAAGCGGCCGACGAGGCTCGGCACCAATCAGGCCGAGTCGCCGCCGGCAGGCTTCATCTGATCCGGTCGGACGCGGGGAGTGAAATAGACATCCGCGTCATCAAGGTCCACGTCCTTACCGTTTGCGTCTTCAAGCGGCTGGTCATAGTCCTTCCAGCCCCGAAGCCCGGTCTCGAGGGAGACCACGTTCTTGTACCCCAGCACCTGCATGGAATGGGCCGCCAGGACGCTCCTGTGTCCGGAGCGGCAAACCACGACGATCTCGCGCTCTCGCGCCTGCACCAGCTCGGGCTCGGTCTCCTCGTACTCCCATTCGCAGGCGGACTCAAGGATGCCGCGCGGAACGTTCATTGAGCCGGCGATGTGCATGGCATCGAACTCATAGGGCTCGCGTACGTCCAGAATCATCAGGTCCGGATTCTCCTGAAGACGCTCCTCGAGGTCCCAGGGCATGATTTCGCCGATGTCGGTGAGACAATCTCGCATAAGCTCGATGTAGTTTTTCATAGCGACTGCCTTTTGCGCGTCTAGATTTCAAATCCTGATCGACTGGTGACGGTATCAGCTCCGGCGGGTGCACAGGCTCTCCTCTACCGCGATGACCGCCGCCTCCACCCGCGAATGGACTTTGAGCTTGCGCAGGATCGCCTTGACGTGGAGCTTGACCGTTCCGTCGGAGATGCCCAGCTCCCGCGCGATGGTCTTGTTGCTCTGCCCCTCCGCGAGGTGGCAAAGGATCTCGCGCTCGCGCGGCGTCAACTCCGAGAAGACGGGCGGGCGGCTCGGCGGCCGAGTGATCGCCCTTGACCGCCTTTGCGAGAACCCCGGTTAGCTCCTTGGCGACCACCGTTTTGCCGGCGACGATCTCCTCCAGCGCCTCGATCAGCTCGTCCGGCTCCATGTCCTTGAGCAGATAGCCCTTGTGCACCCGCCTGTAGGGACTCGATGACGTCGCGCTCCTCATCGCTGGTGGTCAGCATGGCCACCGGCATGGTCTGGCTGGCTGCAGCGCAGCCGGCGCAGAACGTCCAGGCCGCTGGCGTGGGGCATGCGCATGTCCAGCAGCACCACGTCCGGCGCCTTCTCTGTCACCAGGCGAATGCCCTCGTCACATTCGCCCACCGCGTCTATGACCTCGATACCGCGGCGCTCCAGCAGCTCCTGCAGGCCGATGCGGAACAGGGCATGATCGTCGATCAGCAGTACGCGCATCAGGCCGCCACTCTCGCCGGCCCGCGGGCCTTGCGCTCGACGGGAAACACCAACTCCACCCGCGTGCCTTCCCCGGGCTCGCTCTCGATGCGCAAATCCGCGTCGATGCGCCGCGCCCGCTCCTCCATGATGGACAGGCCGATATGCTCCCCCGAGCGCGCCGCCCATGCGTGCCGGCGCCGAAACCGACACCGTCGTCCTCGACCAGCAGCACGTGCTCGCCGCCCCGCCCTCCCCGCTTGAGCAGGACCCGGACCGTGTGTGCCCGTGCGTGCTTGCGCACGTTGGCGAGTGCCTCCTGCGCGATGCGCGTGACCTGCAGCTCCGCCGCAGCCGAGAGCTCGAAGGGGCGGCAGTTGTTCTGAAACAGCAGGTGCAAGCCGGTCTGCCGGCGGAAGCGCTCGGTCAGCTTCTCCAGGGCCGGAATCAGCCCTTTGCGGTCCATGGGGGCGCGGAAGCTGGAGAGCAGCTCCCGCAGCTCGGTATGGGCTTCGTCCAAGCCGGTGCGAAGGCGCGCCAGATCGGTTCGCGCCTCCTGCGGAGATGTCGCCCTGGGCCAGGGAGTCGCTCAGCATCTTGACCTGGAAACGCAGGCTCGCCAGGGTCTGGGCCAGGGAGTCGTGTAGCTCATGGGCCAGGGAGTTTCGCTCCTCGACGATGGACAGACGGCGCGCCTCGCATGTCCGAACGGTGCTTGGCTACCGCGACCCCGAGATGATGGCCGATGCTGAACAGCAGCTCCATGATGTCCTCCCGCCCGCAAACGCCCGGCTTGTCGACGAACACGGTGTAGATCCCGAGCAGCTCGTCGTGGTGCTCCAGCGGGACGGTCACGACCTCCACCTCGTCGCTGGCGAACATCTTGCGGCCGTATATCCGGGAGCAGAAACGGGCGTCGTCGCGGCAGAGCACGTCTCCGGGGGACAGCACCGAGCCGCACAGGCACAGGTCCACCGGCGTCATGTCATGATCCCGCACCAGGTCGTCGTCGAGTCCGATGGACCCCACCAGGCGTCGCGTGCCGTCGGGCATGACCAAGCGCACGGTGGCGGCACAGCCGTTGACCATCTCCTTGAGCACGCGCAGGAACCGCAGCAGGAGCTCCTCCATCCCGTCGGCCTCGTTGATGCCCGCGGCCACGTCGTAGAGGATCTTGATCGACGCGGTCTTCTGAGCGAGCCGCATGGTCTGACGTGCGACCCGATTGTCCATGTCCTCGTACAGGTCGGTGAGCTCGGCGTTGAGGGCCCCGATATCCCCCGCAATCGCGTCCAGAACACCCATGTTCCGCAGCGCCCCGCTGGAGCCGGGCTCGCCCTGGCTGATCCTGGCCACGGACTCCTCCAGGGTCGCCACTGGCAGCAGCAGCTGTCTGCGCAGGCGAAGGCCCGTAAGCGCCAGCCCCCCGAGAGAAACCAGGAGGAACAGCAGGGACGAGGACTGCAGCCACGCCGAGTCCGGTGTCCGGGAGTGCAGCAGGAGAGAGACGAAGGTCGCAAGCAGCCCACAAGAGAGCACCAGCAACGGCGGCACCACGCGCGTCGCGTGCAGGACCTGCAGCACCCTCCGGTCGCCATGGGGGCGCGGGACGGAGCCGTCTGCCTTCGCAGATGATTTGCGGAGCTTCATTTCAGTTCTCTGTTGCTCGACAGCAAACCGGCACGTTCGTAGTTTTAAGAACGGATATCGCCCACCTCCAACGCGGCCGACCGCTCGCGCTGCTGCAGCTCCCACATCCCGGCATAGACACCCTGCAGCCCGAGCAGCCTTTGATGCGTGCCCTGCTCCAGGATGCGTCCGCCCTCCATGACCAGGATGCGGTCCGCGTCCACGACGGTGGACAGGCGGTGGGCGATGACCAGCGTGGTGTGGTCCTCCGCCACCTCGCGCCAGGGTCTCCTGTATGGCCTGCTCGGTGTGGCTGTCCAGGGACGAGGTGGCCTCGTCGAAGACCAGGATGCGCGGGCGCTTGAGGATGGCCCGGGCGATGGCCACCCGCTGCTTCTCCCCGCCGGAGAGCTTGAGCCCGCGCTCGCCGACCACCGTATCCCAGCCGTCCGGCAGGCCCTCGATGAAGTCCCGGATATGGGCCATCTCCGCCGCCCGCTCGATCTCCTCCGCGGCTGGCATCCGGGCCGGCCGTAGGCCAGGTTGTAGTAGAATGCTGTCGTTGAACAGCACCGTATCCTGGGGCACGATGCCGATGGCCGCGCGCAGGCTGTCCTGGGTGACCTCGCGCAGGTCCTGACCGTCGATCAGGATACGCCCGCCGGTCACGTCGTAGAAGCGGAACAGCAGCCGCGACAGGGTGGACTTGCCGGCCCCGCTGTGACCCACCACCGCCAGCTTCTGCCCGGGCCCGATCTCGAAGTCCAGGCCCCGCAGGATCTCGCGCTCCGGCTGATAGTGGAAATCCACCGCCTCGAAGCGGATGCCGCCGTCCTGCAACGCGCAAGTGCCTGGCGCCGGGCCGGTCCCGGATCTCCGGCTCCCGCTCCAGCAGCTTGAACACCAGGTCCATATCCGCCAGCGCATACTTGATCTGGCGGTAGACGACGCCGAGAAAGTTCAGCGGAATGAACAACTGCAGCATGAAGGCGTTCACCAGCACCAGGTCGCCCACGCTCATGCTCCCGTGCACCACCCCGTCGGCGGCGAAGAACATGATGAAGGTGACCCCGACGGCGATGATCGCGCCCTGGCCGAAGTTGAGCAGGGACATGGAGGTCTGGCTCTTGACCGCGTACTCGCTCCCAGTCGCTCAGGGTGCCGTCGAAACGCTCCAGCTCCATGGCCTCGTTGCCGAAATACTTCACCGTCTCGTAGTTGATCAGGCTGTCGAAGGCCTGGCTGTTGGCCCGGGAGTCGAGCCGGTTCATCTGGTGGCGGAAGTCCATGCGCCACTCGGTGATGGCGAGGGTGAAGCCGACGTAGACCACCACGGTGCCGAAGGTGACCAGGGTGAACACCGGGTCGTACTGGGTCAGCAGAATGACCGCCACCAAGCTGAACTCCACCAGCACCGGCAGGATGCTGAAGACCATGTAGTTGAGGATGGAGCTGACCGAGCGGGTGCCCCGCTCCAGGTCGCGGCTGATGGCACCGGTGTGGCGCTCCAGGTGGTAGCGCAGCGACAGCCGTGCAGGTGCTCCAGCACCCGGGTGGAGAGCCGGCGCATGGCCCGGTAGCGCACCCGGGCGAAGACCACGTCGCGCAGCTCGTTGAACAGGGAGGAACCGAGCTTGAGCGCCCCGTAGGCCAGCAGCAGGGTGACCGGCAGCACCAGCGCTTGCGTTTGTGGATTCTCGAAGGCGTCCACGATCTCCTTGAGCACGACCGGAACGCCCACGTTGGCGACCTTGGCCAGGACCAGACAGGCCAGCGCCAACAGCGCCCGGCCGCGGAACTCCCACAGGAAGGGCAGCATGCCGCGCAGGTTGTGCAGATCGCGGCGGTCCCGATGGACGCGTTCGGTGGAGAGGATGTGGCTCACTTCAGCTAGACTGTTGGCTTTTCGAGTGCCCGGTCCCATTACAAGCGGGCAATTCTAATCGTACACGCGCAGCGGGGCGTCCCGCTGCTCGACAAACAAATGAGGGCAGCGCATGTCCGATCCCACCCTGAACAACGAAACCGGTTGCGCCTGGCGCGAGCCCTACGCCCTGCAAGTCCTCGGCGACAGCATGGAGCCGGAGTTTCCGGACAAGTGCATCGTCATCATCGAGCAGGCCGAAAGCTGCAGTGACGGCATGTACGTCTTCGTCGAGGTGGAGGGAGTGCGCTGGTTCCGGCAGTACCGGGTGGACGAGAACGGTAGGGAGTGGCTGATCGCCCTCAACGACCTGTATCCGGAGATCGACCTCACGGGTCTGGAATGGAAGGTCATGGGGGTCATCATCCAGCGCAACGTCCGGCGCAAAGTCAAGCATTACAGCTACGCAGTCGCGACGACCGCGCCGCAGGTCAGCATCACCGACCTCACGGGACAGGGCTGATCTGCGGCTTATCCAGGGTTTCTCAGGGGCACCATGTCCGCACCCATGAAATTGTGCAGGGTCCGTTGGGCGGACCGCAGATGGGTACGCCTTGCGCGAGAGCCTGTCCGCACGGCGGATTGGACAGCGGCACTGATCGGACTGCTCCTGGCCCTGACCGGATGCAGCAGCGACGAGTGGATCGGCCGCATGAAAAAGCTGATCAAGGCCGAACGGATTGCCGGACTCAAGGTCTTCATGCGTACCCGGGGTATCCGCGGCATCCGCTTCAACCGCGAGGACGACGACCTGAGCCTCCGCATCAAGGGCCCGCGTCTCGAGACCCTGGAGAAGTTGGGTGACCAGGTCGTGGAGCGCCTGAAGGGGATAGAGGGACTGCGCAACCTGCAGCACTCGAACGAGGACGTGACCCAGGAGCTCTCCATCCGCCTGGACCGGGAGCGGGCAGCCAGCTACGGCCTCGACGTGGAAGACGTGGGCAACGTGCTGCGCTTCGCCCTGGAGGGCAAAGTGGTCACTGACTTCATCGTTCGGGACCGCAGTATCGACGTACTGCTGCGGCTCGATCGCCTTGATGTGGGAGCGCCCGGCGATCTGGAGTTCATCGTCCTGTTCAGCAAGACCGAGCCGCGGGTGCCCATACGCCTCGGGGACCTTGCCGATGTGGCGATCTTGCCTCAGCCCTCGACGATTCTGCGAGACCGCCAACAGAGGATGGTGGAGGTCTTCTCTTTTTCTTCAATCGGACCAAAGCAAAGGCACAACTTGACGTACATGACCTTACCTCCTTGCGTGACCTTTTCTCAAAACGTGTCGTCTAGTTCAGGTCTGACAAATATCCAGAAACAGATACACGCATAGCTCCACTCCCCGGCGAGTTGCTCTCAACATAGAAAACCACGTCAGTGTCCGAGTCCGCATACAAGGTTACATTCTGACTTACTGTATAGCTTTTTTGACGGCCACCAGCATCACCAAGAGGAGTGACTAACAGCCGATGATCAGCGTCCATACCATTCGCCGTCGTAGCGACCATAAATTCCACTACCTCTCCTTCAGTATCAATAAGCACTGACCCCGATACATGCTCGATAACAAGCCGCTTTCCGGCCGGGACAACAAAGAACGATGAGAAAAATTGGTATACGCCTCCACTGGGCGCTGATTGCAACCCTCGTGCTTCCGCTGGTGGCGTGTACATCCACAGGCAGACATGTAACCGCCTGGGGAGAAATCACCCTGGCTGCCGGCGATACGGGTACTTGTCAATCCAATCCATGCCGCCTCTTCTTCAAGATGCCACCAGGTGAGGGCACCTTTCGGATAACCGCGAACGAGATCAAGTTGGGGGATTATCCCGCGGGAAAGACGGTTTCGCTGGGAAGCTTCTACGAGAGCAGTGCCATCAAACTTCCGGGGACCAAGGTGCCCGACACCTACATCTATGTTCCGGGGACCGGCGGGAGCGGGAACCCGTTCTAGTCGATCATTTCTTCCGGAACGCCGGGTGATCCTCCAGGAGCACGCGCTGGGGCTCGTGGTCACTTTCGTCCACATGGCGCAGGCGGGACCAGGCGGAAAGCGCTACGATGAGCACCAGGATAACGAGCACGATGATGCGACTGCGGGTAACCATTTCAGCTCCTCTTTTCAAGACCCCGAATCACCGCGGGCTCCCGGCCGGGGGAAATCCTGCGTAACCTACCCATGCCGGCGGGCTGGGGCAAATCTGTCATGCACAACGCCGGCAGACAGCCACTTGATGCCAACCGATTTCGGCTTGGATTAATGCCTACTTTTCCTCAAGCCGCCAACGCCAGTTTTTTCGCACCGGAGAAGTCCGTCTTGCCACTGCCCAGCTTGGGCACCTGCTCCACCGCTCGGATCTCCGACGGAACGGTAAGCGGATTCAGGCCGGCGTCGATCAGAGACTTGCGCAGGGCGTCCGGGTCCAAGTCTGCGGCGACCAAGCAGAATGATCCGCTCACCCTTCTTCGGATCCGGGACATTGACCGCGACCAGCTCCATCTCGGGCTCCCCGAGCACCCGGCGCACCTGCTCCTCCACCTGGGTCAGGCTGATCATCTCGCCGCCGAGCTTGGCGAAGCGGCTGTAACGGTCGACGATGGTGAGGAAGCCGTCCTCGTCCTGGTGGCCCTTGTCGCCGGTCTTGTACCAGCGCTGACCGTCGAGCTCGACGATGGCATCCGCGGTCTTGTCCGGGGCCTTGAGGTAGCCCTTCATGACCTGCACTCCGCCGATCAGTATCAGGCCATCTTCACCGGGCGGAAGCGTTTCCAGGCTTACCGGGTCGACGATGCGGAAGCTGGTGCCCGGCAAAGGCATACCGACGGTGCCGGGCCTGTTGCCGGTCTGAACACGCCAGTCTTCGGTGCTCAGGCTGTCGGGTAGATTGCAGCTGGCCACCGGCGTAGTCTCGGTGGCACCGTAGCCCTCGTAGATGGGCTTTTGAAACTTGAGCGCGAAAGACTCACGCACGTCCGGGCTCAGGCGCTCGGCGCCCGCCACCACGAGGCGCAGGGACTCGAGCATCATTGGATGGATGCGCTTGTTGCGAGTGTAGAGCCGCAGGAACGTGGATGTGCTGCACAGGAAGGTCGCACGGTGACGAGCGATCGCCTTGGCACAGCCGAGGGCATCGGTGGGGTCCGGGTGACAGACCATGGGGATGCCCTCGAGCAGGGGCAGGAAGGTGGTCGCCGTGAGCCCGAAGGCGTGGAACAGGGGCAGGTTGGACAGGACCACGTCATTGGCCTCGGTGTTGAGCACGTCGGAGGTCTGGCGCACGTTGGCCATGATATTGCGGTGGGTAAGCTCGATGCCCTTGGGCGTGCCCTCGCTGCCGCTGGAGAAGAGGATGGCGGCGGTGTCCTCCGGGCTCGGCCCGGTCACCGAACAGGCCCATGGTCCAACTCGCCGGCAAGAAGCTCGCCGCCGCCAGCATCAGCAGCCCCTCGGGCTTGCCGATCCCCTCTTTCATGTCCTCCATGTGGTGCAGCTCGATCCCTGCGAGCACCTCGGTCAGGTCCAGACCCCTGTCCTGCAAGCTTCTTCAGAAAGCGGCGGGCGGTGATGACATTGCGGATACCGGCGCTCTGGATACCGGCACGCAGCGCCTCGCGGCTGGTGGTGTAGTTGAGGTTGACCACCGTCTTGCCGGTGAGAAGCACCGCCATGTTCGCAATGACGCCGGCGCTGCTGGCGGGCATGAGCACCCCGACGTTCTGCTCCTTCGCCAACCTGCGAACCCGGCGCGCGAAAAGGAAGACGGCAGCCATGAAACGGCGAGAAGAGAGGGAGGTACCCACGGAATCCACTGCGCACAGCTGCCCGCGCCGCCGGACGGCGGTGGCGAGCCAGGCCTCGGGCAGCGTCGGCAGAGTCAGGGTATGCGTCTGCCAGGAGCTGACCGAGAGCTCGAACACCGACTGCTTGACCTGCTCCGAGGTCGAAGACATGGCCAGGACCTCTCCGAAGGCGACGACCACGTCGTGCGCGCGGCGGCCGCCCCGGTTCTCCTTGAGCTTGGTGCTGGCGAAGGAAAAGGCGCTGCCCCAGAGCCCGCGCAGGTAGAAGGGCAGGATAACGCCGTCCTGCACCTGGGTGGCGGTCAGCTCGAAACCCTTTTTGAACTCCCCGAGCTGGCCCGTGCGGCTGATGTGGCCTTCGGGGAACAGACAGACGACCTCCCCCGCGTTCAGCAACTCCGCAACCGTCTGCAGAGCCTGCTTGCTCTGGCCGCCGGAGATGGGCACCACCCCGAAGAAATCGAGGAACCGGCGCAGGTACCAGCGCTCGTAGATGGCCCGGATCATCACGAAGCGCACCGGGCGCGGGCTGGCCATCTGCACCATGGCCCAGTCGATCCAGGAGATGTGGTTGCCGAGCATGAGCACCCCACCCTGGGGCGGCATGTTCTTCAGTCCGATCACCTCCAACCGATAGCGGGTGGCGATGATGCGCGCCACCAGGAAGCGCACCAGGGACTGGGGAAGCTGGTAGATGGTGTAGATGGCACCGATCAATGCGATGACGCCCAGGGCCTGCATGATGAAGACGCTGCCGCTCTTCAGCAGGGCGGCGGCCACGGTCATCCCCAGGAAGGTCAGCATCACCAGGTTCTGCACAAAATTGTTGGCAGCCAGGATGCGGCCCAGGCCCGCGTCGCCGGCATTGAACTGGATCAGCGCGTTCAGCGGTACCAGGAAGAAGCCGCCCATGACGCCGATCATCAGGAAGCCAAAGGCCATGGCCCAGGCCGAAGGCAGGCTCGGGAGCAGGAACAGGCCCGCGGCGATACCCAATGCCCCGATGGGAATCAGGCCCGTCTCGATATGGGCGCGGGACACCCTGCCGGCGATGACCGAGCCCAGGATGATGCCGATCCCGGAGCAGGCCATGGCACCCTGGATCACGACCGTGTTGGTCTCCCCCAGCGCCTCCTTCGCAAAGGCCGGAAAGGTCGCCACCATCACCTGGGAGATGCCCCAGAAGACCGAAAGGCCGACGATGGAGAGCCAGATCACCTGGTTCTTGTAAGCCTCGCCCAGGTTCTCCACCAGGTAGCGGCCGGTGCGGTATTCCTGCCAGTCGAAGAGCATAGTCTCGGCCCGGTGGCGCTTTTGCGGCAACCTGTAGGCGAAGACCAGCTCGATGAGGGAAAAACCCACCAGAAACCAGCCCGCGGAGGCGATCAGGTTCATGATCTGACCCGTGGTGGAGAAGGTCTTATCCGCCAGGAAGGCCTCGAACAGCACCGAGAAGAAAAAGATCCCCGCGAGGATGGCGGTGGTTACCGTGGCCTGGACGGCGCCATTGGCGGTCGCCAGGGACTCCTTGCCCACCAACTCTTTGATGTAGCCGTACTTGGCCGGCGAATAGATCGCACTCTGCACCGCCAACAGGAAGGTCATCGCGAAGGCGGGCCAGAACCAGCCCAAGTGATAGAAGGCCGTGATCGCCAGCGTCAGGCCAACTGCCGACCATGCGCTCGCCCGCATCACCTTGTCCTTGGGATACTTGTCGGAGAGGAATCCAGAAGGCGTAAACAGCAGCACGAAGGGCAACAAGATCAGGGAATTGACGATGGCCGTCAGTATGATCTGCCAATCCCCCTCGTAGGCCTTGAACAGGGTATTTTGGATAATGATCTTGTGGCCCAGGTCCACGAAGGCGTTGAGGAACACCATTGCGACATAGGGAAGAAAGCCTGACGATGCGAAAGAGTTTCAGCATTCTGTGATTCCGTGAAACAGGGTGCGGGGGCAGTGTATCCTCTTGTCCCGTGCCCGGAAAATCCACGCAGGATACTTCTGCGCATTGATTTGCGTTCATTAGCGGAAGGGTGCCGTTTCCGGGCTCCACAACAAACAAAGCCGCAGGAGGCTCGAATTTGGGCAGCAACGAAGATCGGGGCGGGCGCCTCGATTTGACCGTGGAGCGCAGAAAGGCCAGGGGAAGCAAACGGTGCATGCCCTGGTTCGAGGTGCCCGGCCGGGCCAGCCGTAAGCTCTCGATCCTGTTCGGCCACCGGGCGGCACTCGATCGCAAGGGGACGAAGCACCGCAACGTCCACCCCCTTGACACGGGTTGCGCAAACGGTGGCCGCTTCACCGCATTGCGGCTCCAAGACGGGCGTTACTTTCGGGTGCGCTGCAAGAACGAGTCGGTGCCCTGGTCCAGCGCGCCGGGGTCGACGCGGAAAGCGGACTCGGAAGGCTAAGTTTGACTTACAGGGGAAAAATGCGCTCCACGGGGGGACCGTAAACTGGTCCCGTCTCCTTGACGGCCCAGTGGATCATTTTTGCCGTCGCCTGCCCGATACCCCGTACCGACGCCAGCTCTTCAGGCTCGGCACGCATGACCGCCTCCAAGGTCCCGAATCGCTCCAGAAGGAGCCGCGCCCGCTCAGGCCCAACTCCCGGAAGCCCTTGCAAGACCCTGGCCTGTATGCGGCGCTTTGTCCGCAGGCGCCGGCTCGGGCGCGGAGTAATACCGGTTGCCGCCTGGCGGCCCTGCCGCGCCGCGAAGAGTATCAGCTGAGCCGTCTCCACGGGACCCCGCGAGCGCAGCAGCGCAATCCCGAGATACAGGGAAAGGCTGATCAATGCGCCCTGGATCGCCTCGCGGCGCATCTCGGAGTCGACCAGGTCCTGCCCGGTCCCTTCCAGAATCAGGGCCGTGCGAAGCGGCGAGCTTGCCAACCTACATCCCTGCGCGAACAGCCGCCCGTCTTTGATGGAGGCGACGAGGTCGGGGAGCGTCTTGCGCTCGATCAGCAAAGCCCCGTCGATCAGATAATCGCCAAGAGGCAGACGCTCGACCGCGACCGAGACGCCCCGCTGCGCTCGCAGTGCATCGATAACACCGCCGTTCAGCTCCCGATCATCGGCGGTAACGAAAATGCGACTGAATCCGCTCATGGATCGTCCCCCTCGGGGAGCGGCGTGTATTTCCTTGGAATCAATCTATCCCTTTCTTGTTCAGGAACCGACCAAAATCCCTGTCGCTGTGCGCCAGGTGCACCGAGAACCAGTCCGAGTGGATGGCCAACCAGTCTTTCGCAACGTCATAATCGAAATCGCCGAGGGCTTTGGCCTCTCGTTTGAACTGCTTGCGAACATCACGCAACAAGTTGACAAGCTCCTCGTGCTCCTTCTTGTGCTTTTTCAGATCCGGATACTCGAGCTTTTTCATCAGAGCTTCCTCCGTGTCGAAATGTCCTTTGGTGAGCTCGATCAGCTCCGTAAAGCCGTCGACCAGCACGCCGCTCTCTTCGCGTACCTTTATTCTGTCATTAACCGCATTGACCAACTCGGCGATATGCCGATGCTGGTTATCGAGCTTCTTGACGTTGACGCTGTAGCGCTTGCTCCAGACAATCTTCGGCATTTCACTTCCTATTGGGTGGGGTCAGGTCTTGAAATCACGCATTTCAGTTGGTATGGCTATCCGCGTTACTCGACACTTCAACAGGCGAAGCTTTCCGCCCATCAATCCACCGTACCGCACGGCTGACCGTCGAGTAATGTACGCCGAAATGCTCCGCGATTTCCCTCATTGAGTAAACGCCAGCGAGAAATGCCCTGGCCATTGCTTCTCGCCGCACCGGATAAGTCTGTTGGAACCAATCCAGAGACTTCACCATAGGACGGCGCTGCGCGCGTGGAATTTCACGCAAGCTTTCCTTTGGTTGACGTTGTTCGGAGAAATGCTCGATAAATCGATCGCTACCGAGGAAGATTTGGTGGCGTAGGTTTTCCCACACGCTGGAGCGCCCGACTCCCCCGCTGACGAATATGGCATACTGGCTTTGTGCCTGAGATCGATCAGAGCCGAATTGCCCCAGTATCCAGTCAGTCTCTAACCAGGCGGGAACGAGCGACAAACCCACCGTCGCTAGATAGCTGCTCCACTGCCAGCCCGACGCTTCTCCGACCATACGTCCCCGTACCGGATTGAGGACGACGTAGCGGGCCAGCTCAAGCAAGTACGAATCGCGCTCGACAAGGATAGCGTTGAACCGTCCCTGAAACAGGTGCCCGACCAGATCGTGCCGCCGATTGAACTGTTGCGTGTAAACGCCGTTCAGCTGCCGCATCCCTTTAGACAGGTTTGCGTCCGGCGTTTCTACCACAATATGATAGTGGTTAGTCATCTCGCAATACGCATGACAGCGCCAATTGAACCGCGCGCAAACCTTGCCGAGCAACGCCAACCAGTCGGTCCGATCCCGATCATCGCGGTAGATCGTCTCTAGGCGGTCTCCGCGCGAAGTGACGTGGTAGAGCCCACCTGTAATTTCAATGCGAAGTGGTCGTGCCATAAGATGCAAGCATAAACCGATTCTGCTTGATTACAAGACCTGACCCCATCAGAGAAGACCCGCCGTTGTGAAATTCCGTCGCAAACGCTAGTCTGAATGGTTTTGGGTAATCGGCGGCGCGATGAAAGCGGCACCGATTCCCGTTCGGTATCGACATTCATCGGACCCTAGGTCCAAGTACCAACACCATTTAATTATCTCATTTCATGCTTGAGGTAGTAGATCTGGCGTGTAGACGCGGGGACCGCCAGCTGTTCTCCGGGCTCAGCTTCGATCTGGAACCCGGCACCCTGCTGCACGTGCGAGGCCGCAATGGCAGCGGCAAGACTACGCTGTTGCGGGCCCTTTGCGGGCTGCTAACGCCGGACGAGGGGGAGATCCGCTGGAACGGCGAGAGCAGCCGTCGGCTCGGCGACGACTTCCACGCAGACCTGCTCTACTTCGGTCACCTCAACGGCATCAAGAGCGACCTGACCGGGATCGAGAACCTGCGCGTGTCCTCCACGCTTGGATGGCGACGAGGTGGACGAGGAGCAACTCTGGACTGCGCTGGAGCAGATGGGCCTCGCGGGCTTCGAGGACCTTCCCACCAAGGTGTTGTCCCAGGGCCAGAAGAAGCGCGTCGCCCTCGCCCGGCTGCTGTTGAGCAAAGCGCCGCTGTGGGTCCTGGACGAGCCTTTCACGGCCCTGGACGTGGACGCGGTGGATTTGCTGCAGATGCTGATTGCCGAGCACGTAGCCGTCGACGGTATGGTAGTCCTGACCACCCACCAGGAGGTCCCACTCACCTCCGGACAGATCCGGCGCCTGCAACTGGGGAGCTGATTTAAAACGGCATGTGGCGGATATTCCACTGCATTCTTGGGCGCGACATCCGGCTGGCCATGCGCCGGCGCACGGATGTGCTGACGACCCTGTTCTTCTTCGTGATCGTCGTGAGCCTGTTCCCCTTGGGCGTCGGCACGGAGAAGCAGACTCCTGCGCATCCTCGGGCCGGGCGTGGTCTGGGTAGCTGCACTGCTGGCCTCCATGCTGGCACTGGAACGCCTGTTCGCTTCGGACCACGAGGACGGCACCCTGGAGCAGATGCTGATGACGCCTCAGCCTCTGTCGGTGCTGGTCCTGGCCAAAGTGACTGCCCACTGGCTGTTGACCGGACTGCCGCTGGTCATCATCGCTCCGCTGATCGGGCTGCAGTACCACTTGCCGGAGACGGCCCAGATGGCGATGATGCTCTCCCTGCTGGTGGGCACGCCGATTCTGAGCCTGATCGGCGCCATCGGCGCCGCCCTGACCCTGGGGCTGCGCGGCGGCGGAATCCTGCTGTCGCTGCTGATCCTGCCCCTGTACATACCCGGTGCTGGTGTACGGCGCCGGGGCGGTGACGGTGAGCGCCATCGACTTCGCCGACGTACCCAGCCCTATTTTTCGCTGCTGGCGCGCGTTTCTCCTGCTGGCGCTGATCTTCTCGCCCCTGGCGGCGGCCGCGGCGCTGCGAATCTCGATGGAGTAGCACCATGAAGTGAACTGTTCAGATTCTCCTCCCCGGCCACCTTCTATCCCGCTGGCCGGCAAGCTGATCCCCTGGTTCGCCGTGGCTCGCCGCGGTGATCCTGCTCAGTCGGTCTCTACTGGGGCTTCTTCGAGACCCCGGACCGCCTCGGCGGCACCAACCCCCAGAAGGAGTACTACCGCATCATCTTCATCCACGTGCCCGCGGCCTGGATGTCCATGTGGATCTACCTGGTGCTGGCGGGCTAGTCGGCCATCGGCCTGGTCTTCAACACCCGGCTGTCAGCTTCATGATGGCCAGCGCCGCGGCACCCACCGGCGCCATCTTCACCTTCCTCGCCCTGTGGACCGGCGCCTTCTGGGGCCGCCCGAGCTGGGGCACCTGGTGGGACTGGGACCCGCGCCTGACCTCGGAGCTGATCCTGTTCTTTCTCTACGTCGGCTACATCGCCCTGCACTCGGCCATCGACGACCCGCGCCGGGCGGACAAGGCATCGGCCCTGCTGGCCATCGTCGGCCTGGTGATGCTCCCGGTCATCTTCTGGTCCATCAACTGCCCGGACCCCAACCAGTGCGCGGCGCTGCATCAGCGCTCGTCCATGTCGACAAGATGGAGCCCAACATCCTCTGGTCCATGCTCATCATGACCTTCGGACTTCTGGATGTACTCCTTCGCAACCATCTTCATCCGCGGCACGAAGCATCATCCTGAGCGCGAGGCGGACACGACATGGGTCAAGGAGTTGGTCTCACAGGTGAAACGATAATGGGCGAGTTTGTCTCTCAGGGCGGTTACGCCTTCTACGTGTGGAGCTCCTACGGCATGGCCCTGATCCTGCTGGTCATGGAACTGGTGCAACTGCGCAGGCAGCGTCGAACCATTTTGGCCCGTCTCGGTCGATTGATGAGAATGCGGTCCAACGGAGGTAACAAGTGAAAGCCAGACACAAGCGATTCGTCTTCGTCGCTCTCGCCGTATCGTTGGCGTGGGCATAGCGGCGTCCCTGGCCATCAGCTCCCTGCGGAGCAACATCGTCCTATTTCTTCAGCCCGTCCAAGGTGATCGCCAAGCGAGGCCCCGAAGGACGCGGTGTTCCGTCTCGGCGGCCTGGTGGTCAAAGGACAGCCTGGCGCGTCAGCAGGACGGGCTCACGGTGGTGTTCGACGTCACCGACAACGCCGAGACCGTGCAGGGTCAGCTACACGGGCATCCTGCCGGACCTGTTCGGCGAGGGCCAGGGTGTGGTGACCAAGGGACGGCTGGGTGACGAACGGCATCTTCTACGCCGAGGAGGTCCTGGCCAAGCACGACGAGTCCTACATGCCGCCGGAGGTGGCCGACAGCCTGCAGACCGCCCACGCCGAGGGTGTGTGCCAAGACAGGCAGGAAGGCCGATGATCCCGGAGCTCGGACACTTTGCGCTGATCCTGGCCCTGTGCCCTGGCCATCGTCCAGTGCGTCTTCCCGCTGTGCGGGCTCCTTCAACCGCCGGCAGTCCTGGATGGCCATGGCCCGGCCCCTGGTCTGGGGTCAGTTCACCTTCTTGGCTATAGCCTTCGCCTGTCTGCTTCAGGCCTTCCTGAGCGACGACTTCTCCGTCGCCTACGTGGCCCACAACTCCAACACCCTGATGCCGACCATGTACAAGGTCTCCGCCGTCTGGGGCGCCCACGAGGGCTCGCTGCTGCTGTGGGCCTTGATGCTCGGCGGCTGGGGCGCGGCGGTAGCCGCTCTACAGCCGCAACCTGCCGCACCAGGTGGTGGCGCGGGTGATCTCGGTTCTGGGCATGGTCAGCATCGGCTTCCTGCTCTTCATGCTGCTGACCTCCAACCCCTTCGAGCGCCTGTTCCCGATGCCGCCGGAGGGACGCGACCTCAATCCCCTGCTGCAGGACCCGGGCCTCGCCATTCACCCGCCCATGCTGTACATGGGCTACGTGGGCTTCTCCGTGGCCTTCGCCTTCGCCATCGCCGCCCTGCTCGGCGGCAAGCTGGACGCGGCCTGGGCCCGCTGGTCGCGGCCCTGGACCACCGTGGCCTGGGTCTTCCTGACCCTCGGCATCGCCCTGGGCAGCTGGTGGGCCTATTACGAGCTGGGCTGGGGCGGCTGGTGGTTCTGGGACCCGGTGGAGAACGCCTCCTTCATGCCCTGGCTGGTGGGCACCGCGCTGATCCATTCCCTGGCGGTGACCGAGAAGCGCGGCGCCTTCAAGAGCTGGACCGTGCTGCTGGCCATGTTCGCCTTCTCCCTGAGCCTGCTGGGCACCTTCCTGGTGCGCTCCGGCGTGCTCACCTCGGTGCACGCCTTCGCCACCGACCCGACCCGCGGCATCTTCATCCTGGTGTTCCTGTGCATCGTCATCGGCGGCTCCCTGACACTGTATGCCTGGCGGGCGCCGGAGCATCTCCACCGGCGGGCGCTTCGACCTGCTGTCCCGCGAGACCTTCCTGCTCAGCAACAACCTGATGCTCACGGCTGTTCTGCCGCCTGGTCCTGTTCGGCACCCTGGCGCCTCTGATCTACGAGGCCATGGGCTGGGGCAAGATCTCGGTGGGCTTCCCCTGGTTCAACAAGATGTTCCTGGCCCTGACTGCCCTTCCTGGCCCTGTTCATGGGCGTTGGTCCCATGACCCGCTGGAAGCATGACGAGGCCGGCCGGCTGGTCAAAGAGCTCTGGATCCCCTTCCTGCTCTCCATCGTTGCGGCCATCGCGGGCATCTTCTTCCTGCCCGTGGTGACGAGCGACTCCCTCCTGGTGCCGCTGGGGCTCGGTCTGGCGGCCTGGGTGCTCTTCTCCCACCTGGCCGGTCTCTGGGAACGCCTGCGCCACAAGCGTGGCCTCAAGACCATCGCCGCGGACCTGGGCAAGCGGCGGGCGCAGCTACTACGGCATGCTGCTGGCCCATCTGGGCATCGCCATGTTCATCGTCGGCGCCACCATGGTGTCCAACTTCGGCAGCGAGAAGGACGTGCGCATGTCCCCCGGTGACGTGCACGAGGCCGCCGGCTACCGCTTCCAGTTCGAGGGGGTGGAGACGGTTCCGGGACCCAACTACAGGGCCGCTCGGGGGCAGTTCCTGGTGTTTCAGGGCGATGAGCAGATCGCAGTCTTGAATCCGGAGAAACGCAACTACTTCGTCTCCCAAAAACCCATGACCGAGGCGGCCATCGACTGGGGTTTCACCCGCGATCTCTACGTCTCCCTCGGCGAACCGGTCGGCGGACGGCGACTGGGCGCTGCGCATCTACTACAAGCCTTTCGTGCGCTGGATCTGGCTCGGCGGCATGCTCATGGCCCTGGGCGGCATCCTGGCGGTCTCGGACCGGCGTTACCGCACCCACAGCCGAAAGGTCAAGGTTCCGGCGGGTGCGACCACCGCGAGATCCTGAGCAATGAACAAATCGGTAAAATTTCTGACGCCACTGATCCTGTTCTTGGGCCTGGTCGCCCTGCTCTTCTACGGTCTGGGTACCGACCCGCGCAAGGTGCCCTCACCACTGGTAGGCAAGCCGGCGCCCCGGTTCAGTCTGCCCGCCCTGCAGGACCCGAACCGCACGGTCTCGGACGCGGAGCTCAAGGGTAAGATCTCCCTGGTCAACGTCTGGGCCTCCTGGTGCGTGTCCTGCCGCGCCGAGCACGAGGAGCTGATGAAGCTGTCCAGGCAGGAGAAGGACATACAGATCATAGGCCTGAACTGGAAGGACGACCCCGTCGATGCCACCCGAATGCTGCGCACCTTCGGCGACCCCTACGTGGTCAGCGCCTTCGACCCTGACAACAAGGTAGGAATCCACTGGGGCGTCTATGGTGCCCCCGAGACCTTCGTTGTCGACACCCGAGGCATCATCCGCTACAAGCACATCGGCCCCATCAACCGCCAGGTGTGGGAGCAAACCCTGCGCCCCCTGATGCAAGAGATAAAGGCAGAAAGTTGATGAGAAACAGACGATTGAGGTCCGTCTTGTTAGCCGGCCTTCTGACCGCGCCCACCGTGGGCGCGTACACCCTGGAGGAGTTCAAGTTCGAAGATCCCGCCCGCAGCGAGGCCTTCCGAGCGCTGATCGAGGAAATCCGTTGCCTCGTCTGCCAGAACGAGTCCCTGGCGGGCTCCCAGGCGGAGCTGGCCCAGGATCTGCGCGAGGAGGTCTACCGGATGTTCCAGGAGGGCAAGAGCCGGGATGAGATCGTGGATTTCCTTGTCGCCCGCTACGGTGACTTCGTGCTCTATGACCCGCCGTTGAAACCCTCCACCTATGTACTCTGGTTCGGACCCTTTCTTCTCATCGGCGTCGGCGCCTTCTTACTCATTCGCACCCTGATGAGTAAGAGACAGAGTCGGGACAAAGAGCTCTCCGGCGAAGAGCGGCAGAGGCTGCAAAAACTGCTGGCGCGCGCCGAATCAGAACAGGACGCCCCCAAATGACCATTTTCTGGATTATGGCCGCCGGACTCACGGGCCTGGCGCTGCTGTTCGTCCTCCCGCCGCTGTTCTCCAAGCGCGAGCAGACCGAGGACGTGGACCAGGACGATCTCAACCTGGCCGTCTTCCGCCAACAGGTTCAGGAGCTGGACGCGGACTTGGCTACCGGTGAGCTGGACCGGCTGCAGTACAACGCCGCCCGCCGGGACCTGGAGCGCGAGCTCCTCTACGACGTAACGGGCACGGGCATGGGCAAGGATTCCGGGCGTGGCCGCTGGGCCGCAGCCCTGCTCGGCGTCCTGGTGCCGGCAGCCGCGGTATCCCTGTATCTGTACCTGGGCAACAGCAGCATCATCCCGCGCCTGGAGGCCGCCGCAGGCGCCCCGGCACCGGCGGCGCACCAGGGGTCGCCCAGCGGTGAGATGCCGCCCCTGGACGTGATGGTGCAGCGCCTGGCGGAGAAGATGGAGAAGAACCCGGAGAATCTGGAAGGCTGGATGATGCTCGGACGCACCTATTTCGCCATCGGCGAGCCGCAACGCGCCCTCTACGCCCTGGAGAAGGCTTATGGCCTTGCCCCCGACGATCCGGACGTGCTGGTCGCCTATGCCGAGGCCGTCGCCGCCGACAACGACAGCGAGCTCGCAGGCCGGCCCGCGGAGCTGATCCAAGCCGCCCTGAAGATCGACCCCACGCACTCCAGCGCCCGCTGGCTGGAGGGGCTGGCGTCCTTCCAGGGCGCGGAGTATGTCCAGGCCGCAGACCAATGGGGAGCGCTGGTCGCGACCTTCGACCCGCAGGGTGACGAGGCGAAAGAGCTGCGCCGCTTCATCGCCGACGCCCGCACCCGGGCAGGATTGGAGCCGGAGCGAGCACCGGCTCCAAAACCCGGAGAGGACCAGGTCGCCAAGTCGGAGGGGGAGGCCGCACCTGCCGCCGAAAGCGCAACGTCCGCCGACGACAAGACGGCACCCGAAACAACACCGTCGCCCTCGAGCATCCGGGTGGAGGTATCTCTCGCCGAGCCCTTGTGGCCGAATGCGGACGTGAACGACAGCATCTTCATCTACGCCAAGGCCATCTCGGGCCCGCCCATGCCGCTGGCCGCCCATCGCGCCCGCGTCCGGGATCTTCCCCTGACCGTAACCCTGGACGACAGCATGGCCATGGTTCCGGCCATGAAGCTGTCCGGATTCCCCGAGGTCACGGTGGGTGCTCGGCTCTCAAAGAGTGGACAGGCCATGCCTCAACGCGGGGATCTGGAGGGCGAAGTGACCCCGGTGCAGCCGGGACAGGCGGATATTGTGAAAATCGTCATCGATCGGGTGAGGCCTTAGCTCCCTCGGCTCACCGAATTGGCGTGATTCGTAGTTTCGGCAAGCAAGCCTACAGGTCCAACCCCTCGCCTGAGAAGACCAGACGCATTTCGTCCTGTCCGTCCAGTTTCTTCAGGATCTGCGGGTCTTTGTCGAGATCGTAGATCCAGGACGCCCGGTTGCCCTCGACTTGCGTGGCGTTGCTCTCGATCGCCTCTCCCGGCACGACGACCGTCATGACGATCCGCAAACCGGCGAACATGGCCGACATCCCCTCCAGCATTTGTTCATCCGTGGCCGGTCCCGCGCCTGCGCCACCACCAGGCATCTCCATCTCCTCCGAGCCGAGCTTCTGCGCCAATTCATAATTGCCGTCTGCATTCTCGGTAATACTCAGGCCGCTGTCCTTGAAGAATTCCGTATTCTTCAGAGACTCCAGGTCGTCGAACGCCAGCTTCAGCTGCATGTAGCGCCAACCGTCCCGAGTGTCCGGGGATAGCATGTTTTTGCGCTTGGTTGCGACATTCGGATCTGACTAATCATTCTCGGGTTGGCGGGGCTGGAAAGTCGAAGGCAAGCATCAGAAAACCCCGTGCAAGAACCAGCTGCGTCCACCTTTAATCTCCCGGTAGATCCATAATCGATTCCCCCTTTCCGTCCTGGCAACAAAATACTCCCGCGCCACCTCGAAGCCATCCCACCAGCCGGTCTCGATACGCTCGCGCTCCCCTCCGAGGTCCAGCTCGCCGTCCCACCAGGGGCGGCGATTGCGGGTTTCCAGCGGCAGTGGCTCCGGCAGCAACCACAGGGGGCGGTCTGTGCGCCCGCGGCCATCTTCCGCCTCCCCCGGAGCGCACCGGCGCCAAGCGCGCTCCGGACGATGGTCCGCGACCAGGGCGAGCCCGTGCACCGCTTGCTCGCCCAAGCGGGCACGCAAGCGGTCCAACAGGTCGGGATCGGGCACACGCGAACAGTCGAGGCCGGGGAACAGCTCCCCGGAACCCGGGGTCAGGGGGCGAATGTCGGCGGCATCCAACCCGACGGCGCGCACCGGTGCCGGCAGCTGCAGACGCTCCAAGCGCTCCCGCAGCAGATCCAGCCAGCGGCCCGGGTCCCGCTCGGGCCGTGCCGTACCCAGGGTAAAGCAGGTGTCTTCGATGTCTTCCCCATGCTGCAGTCGCCACTGCAGGCGCTGCACCCCACCCTGGCGGCCCGTGAGGAACCCGGCAAGCTCGCCGAGCAGACGGCGGCAGGGGAAGACCAGGGCATCCACATGCGACAGCTCCGCCGGCAGCTCGAGCCGGCCCCGGTAGCAGACCGGCTGCTCGAAGCACCGGCGCGGGTCCGGAGCCTCCCCCAGCAGCCGCTGCAGGTATTGGATCCGGTCCAAACCCAGGCGCTCGGTGAGCCCGGCCCGGGGCAGGCGCAGCAGCTCCCCCACGAGACGCAGGCCCATGCGCTGCAGATCGGCGAGCATCCGCTCATCGAGGTCCAGGGCCACGAGGGGCAATCGGGACAAGGCCACACGCAGGGCATCGGCATCCGGGAGCACGCCCTCCCCTGCCCGGGCAGCCAGGACGAGGGCACCGCCCGGCGTGGGGGCAAGACAACAGCGGACGCCGTAGCCCAGCTCACTCACCCCCTTCCCGACCCGCTCCAGCAGGGACTGTGCCCCGCCGAACAGCCGCAGGCTGCCCGCCGCCTCCAACACCAGGGATTGGGGGGACTCCAGGCTGACTTGTGAGCTGAACCGGCCACACCAAGCGGCGAGCCGCTCCAGGGCGAAACGCTCCGCATCCGGCCTGCGGGGGAGGACGCGCAGGTCGGCGGCCAGGGCCAATGCGCCCCCCACCGGCTGACCGGGGCGGACACCGCGCACCAAGGCGGACCGATTGCACAACAGGACCCGCTCCACCTTGCCCCGCCGGCTCACCGCCAACGGGGTCTCGACCTCCAGGGCCCGCGTGTAGACCTCCAAGGGTAAATCGGGCAGATGGATGGCGAGCCAGTGCATGACAAGGCGATTTCTGTCAACTCACAGTCCATCTTGCTTGTCTTTTCGCCCGCCTTCGGTGTCGCAGCAACAGTTTCATAGTAAAGTCAGCTCCACCACCGCCCCGGCACGGCCCCCGCGCTGCTTGAGCACCCTCACCTCCGCCCCGGCCATCGAGGGGCGCACCTGCAGGCGCAAGGCCGCCGGGGAGTGCTCCCGGGCCGCCGACTCACCCCGAAACAGCAGGGCGATACCGCCCCCCGCCTCCGCCGCCAGCTGCAGCCGCCTCAGGGCCGATGTCTTCCAGCGCCCGCCCCAGGCGAGCACCGCACTGCAGGCCCCGGAACGCAGCCCCTGCTCGGCGGCCCAAGCGGTCTCATCCCCCGCCTCCACCAGCGCCAGCCGGGACAGGTCCAGACCGCAAGCGGCCAGGGCCGGGGCATAGGGCAACAAGGGCGGGGCGATCAGCAGCAGCCAACGCGCCTCCGAGCTCAAGCGGGCCAGGGCCGGCTGCACCAGCGCAAAGGCATCGCCGGGGCGCCTTTCCAGGATCTCGCTCAGGGCCCCCGGCGGCCAGCCGCCCCAGGGCAGCAGGGCATCCAGGGCGGTAAAACCCGTGGGCACGCCCCGCGGGGTGGCGGGGGATGCCGCCCTACCCCGCCAGAGGTCCGGGCGTTTGTTGAGGAGTTGCTCAAGGCTCATATTCTGATGACTGTTTGTCGGGTTACGGCAAACAACGCCTAACCCGACCTACCTTATTTGGTTTTCACAAAACCCGTGGACTCGAGAAGATCACAACCGCCTCGCCCCCTCCAACCCCATCCTCAACACCCCCACCCCCAGCCCTTCGATCACCAGATCCTGAGACCGCAGATCCACCAGGATGGGCTCGAAAGCCGGATTCTCCGGCAACAGCTGCACCCGATGGCGCCAGCGGCCGTGACGGCGAAAGCGTTTGACCGTCACCTCGTCCTCCAGCCGCGCCACCACGATCTGGCCGTTACCGGCCTCGGGGGTGCGGTGCACCGCCAGCAGATCGCCGTCGAGGATGCCCGCGTCCTGCATGCTGCTGCCCGCACCCGCAACAGGTAATGGGCTCGGGGCCGAAACAGATCCGGGTCGAGCCGATGGTGATCCTCGATATGCTCCTCGGCCAGGATGGGGTTGCCGGCGGCGACCCTGCCCACCACCGGCAGAAGGAACTCATCCTCCGCTGCCTCGAGCAAACGGATGCCGCGGGAAGTGCCGCGCTGCAGCTCGATCGCCCCCCGCCGGGCCAGTGCCCGTAGGTGCTCCTCCGCGGCGTTGGCCGACCGAAAGCCGAGCTCCCGCGCGATCTCCGCCCTGGTGGGGGGAATGCCGGTGTCTCGGATGTGACGGCGGATGAGATCCATGATCTGGCGCTGTCGCGGTGTAAGCTCGCGGGACATGGCCTGTTTCCCTCCAGTGATTTTTTGTACAAGGCGATTAATTAAACTGTAATTTTATACAGCAATCCGAATCTTGCAAGAAGCTTGGCGCAGCCGCCCGCCCCCTCTATGCTTGGCAACGCCATGAACAAGGACAAACGACAGGCCATCTTCGAGCGGCTGCGGGCCGCAAACCCGGCCCCCACCACGGAGCTGGTGTACCGCACCCCGTTCGAGCTGCTGGTGGCGGTCATCCTCTCGGCCCAGGCAACCGACAAGGGTGTGAACAAGGCCACCGCCCGGCTGTTCCCCGTCGCCAACACCCCGGAGGCCATCCTCTCCTTGGGGGAGCATGGACTGAAGCATTACATCCGCACCATCGGGCTGTTCAACAGCAAGGCCAGGAACATCATCAAGACCTGTGCCATCCTGGCCGCGGATCACCAGGGACAGGTCCCTGCAGACCGCAAGCCTCTGGAGGCGCTCCCCGGCGTTGGCCGCAAGACGGCCAATGTGGTGCTGAACACGGCCTTCGGGGAGCCCACGATGGCCGTGGACACCCACATCTTTCGCGTATCCAACCGCACACGCATCGCCCCGGGAAAGACGCCCTTGGAGGTGGAAAAGAAGCTGCTGCGGTTCGTGCCGCCGGAGTTTCTCAAGGACGGACACCACTGGCTGATCCTCCACGGCCGCTACACCTGCACCGCCCGCGGTCCCAGGTGCACCGAGTGCGTCATCCGTGACCTGTGCGAGTTTCGGGACAAGACCAAAGAGCCGGATCCAAAGAAGACCTGACGCGGCTTTTGCCGGACCCTAGGTGGCTGTCTGACTTGCGCATCCGTAGCGAGGGAGCGCGAGGCCGAGACCGATTTTTCCCGCGATCGAGGCGAATAGCCTGCCCTATTTAACGAGATCGCGGGGGAAATCGGGCCGGCATCCGCGATTCCGCAGTAGGATAGCCGTAAGTCAGACGGCCTCCTAGCCACCCCCAACTTCCAACCAAGATCAAGCTTCAGCTCATCGCCCAATGTTCAGCCAAGATCGTGACAGCATGCGCCGCTATTTCCTGGATGCATGGCGCAAGGCCAGCGGCGGCGAGCTGCTCGAGCCCCTGGAGAGCCGGATTGCGCAGATAATCCGCGAGCATCCAGAATACCAGGCCCTGTTGGAAACTCCCGATGCCGCGCTCGCACGGGATTTTCACCCGGACGGGGGCGAGACCAACCCCTTTCTGCACCTGTCCCTGCACCTTGCCATCCACGAGCAGGTGGGTACAGACAGACCTCCCGGTGTACGCGGCCTCTACCAGCGGTTGGTGCGCTCGGCGGGTGACGCCCACGAGGCGGAGCACCGGATCATGGAGTGCCTGGCCCGCAGCCTATGGGAATCCCAACAGTCGGGACTGCCGCCGAACGAGCAGCCCTACATGGAATGCCTGGAACGATTGGCGGGCAATGGCCGAAAACGATCATCCTGAACGCAACGAACCATATCCCACAAAATCTCTACCCCATCCCCGAAAGAAGATCCCGTGAAAGCGGGTCTAGCAGGGCAGTGGCAGACATGAGGCGGGGGGAAATCTGTTTGCAGATCTCGCCTCTTGATGCTATGAATGCAAATACCTAGCGTACGGGTTGGTAATAGAGTCGGAAAAAAACTACGCGGCCTTTGCCTGCCCCGACAATCACCGAGAATGACACATCAGGAGATAACCATGACCAAGAAGAACTGTATCAAGCCCGTCGCCGCCGTTATCGGAGCCGCCCTCGTCGGCAGCCTGTCCGCCGTCAACGTCGCCAACGCCGCCGACAATCCCTTCGGCGCCTCCCGGCTCGCAGAGCGGCTACATGGTGCTTGCGAGCAGCCATGAAGGCGGAGAAGGCAAGTGCGGCGGCAAGATGAAGGAAGGAGAAACCAAGTGCGGCGCCGCGATGAAGGCAAGGCGAAGGCAAGGAAATGAAGGACGGTAAGTGCGGCGAGGGTAAGTGCGGCGAAGGCAAAAATATGGAAGGCAAGGAGCAGAAGGACGGCAAGTGCGGCGAGGGCAAGTGCGGCGAAGACAAGGACAAGAAGTAAGCCTGCCCTCCCAGCCATGAGCAACGCAAGCTACCCTGTTCATGGCGCCGGTCTCGGCCTGCGGCGCGATTTCATCGACGCCGCGGCCGAGCAGCCCCCTTCCCGGGTCGACTTCTGGGAAGTGGCGCCGGAGAACTGGATCGGCATCGGCGGTAGAAGCGGGCGCCTGTTCCGCTCCCTCACCGAGCGCTTCCCGTTCGTATGTCACGGGCTGTCCCTGTCGATCGGCTCCCCCGCGCCTCTCGACCTGGACTTCCTCAATCGCCTGAAGCTGTTTCTCGACGAGCATGGTATCCGCGCCTACACGGAGCACCTGAGCTATTGCTCGGACGACGGTCACCTCTACGACCTGATGCCCATCCCCTTCACCGAAGAGGCCGTGCATCACGTGGCTCGGCGCGTACGGCAGGGTTCAGGACGTCCTGGAGCGTCCCATGGCCCTGGAGAACGTCTCCTACTACGCCGCTCCCGGCAAGGAGATGGACGAAATTGACTTCGTCAACGCGGTACTCGAAGAGGCCGACTGCGGCCTGCACCTGGACGTCAACAACATCTACGTCAACTCCATCAATCACCGCTACGATCCCGTGGATTTTCTTACCCGCCTCCCGGGCGAGCGCATTCGCTACGCCCACATAGCCGGCCACTACGAAGAGGCGGAAGACCTGCGCGTGGACACGCACGGCGCGGACGTCATCGACCCGGTCTGGGATCTGCTCGGCAAGGCCTACGAGCATTTCGGCGTCTTCCCGACCTTGCTCGAGCGTGACTTCAACATCCCGCCCCTGAACGAGCTGGTCAGGGAAGTCGACGTCATTGCGAAGCTGCAGAGCCGCCACGACAGCGGTCCGGCCTAAACCTGCAGTCCATGGCTGAGCGACCGGAATTCACTCGCCGCCAGCTCGAATTCGCCGCCCACATCCGCGACCCCGAAAACCAACCGCGGCCGGCGGACGTCGAAGAGCGGCGCATGGCCATCTACCGCGAGCTCTTCTACAACAACGTCGAGTCCTTGCTGGCCGGTAACTTTCCGGTCCTGCGCAAGCTGCTCGACGACGAGCACTGGCACGCCATGGTGCGCGACTTCTTCGTCCGGCACCGGGCACAAACCCCCTACTTTCTTGAAATTGCGCAGGAGTTTCTCAACTACCTGCAAAACGGACGCGTGACCGAGCCCCGCGATCCGCCCTTTCTGCTCGAGCTCGCCCACTACGAATGGGTGGAGCTGGCGATCTCCATCAGCGAAGAGACGTTAGATCCAATGGAGGCCGACCCCAACGGCGACCTCATGGAAGGCATCCCCCTGATGTCCCCTTTGGCCTGGAACCTCAGTTACCGGTTTCCCGTGCACCGCATCCGTCCGGATTTCCAGCCGCAAGAGCCGGAAGAACAGCTCACCCACCTGGTGGTCTATCGCACCCGCCAGGAAGGGGTCGAGTTCATGGAGATCAATGCGGTCACCCACCGGCTGCTGCAGCTACTGCAAGAAAACCCGGGCTGGGCGGGTCTGATTGCGGTGAAACGGATCGCCGACGAGCTCAGCCACCCCAAGCCGGAGCTGGTTATAGACGCGGGAGCTCAGCTGCTCAACGACCTGCGTGCCCGCAACATCATCCTCGGCACCCGTCGCACTGCGTCCTGACTACGCCTTTATCTGCCGCCGATTCCGCTAAAGCGACTGAGCCCGGCCACGCTGCAGCAACGAAAATCCATGCAAGACGCCGATCCTGCAAGGGTTTTCTCATTTGCGGGCCGGCCCTTTCCCTCATCGTGCCGCGAACGGACTGTTACACTGAAAGTGGGAGGGCCGGATTGGCGACAAACGCCCGGGAGCTTGTGAGGCCTGCGCGATCCCTGGCCCTGAGAGACGCAATCCCTATCCCACCTGGCGTCTTAAGGTGGCACAACGCGAGAAGGAGAATAAGATGACAACCTGGATCTTGGTCGCTGACAACAGCCGTGCCAGATTCTTCGCCGCTGAAAAGGCCGCGAGCCCCCTCCAAGAACTGCGCGATCTTCTCTACCCCGAAGCCCGTTTACACGAAGGCGATCTGGTTACGGACAAACCTGGACGTGATCGCAATCCGGGTGCAGGGGCGCATGGATTCGGCAGTGACGACTCAGTCAAGCAGGACGGGGCGGACCGCTTCGCCCTCGAGGTATGCAACGCGCTCGAATCCGCCCGCAATGAAGGCGCCTTCGGCAAGCTGTACGTCGTGGCCGCTCCCCAATTCCTGGGTCTGTTGCGCAAGCACCAGTCTGCACCGCTCAAGCAGATGGTCGCCGGCGAGGTCGACAAAAACCTGACCACGCAGCAAACCGAAGCAATTCGCAAGCACCTGCCGGACTATCTGTAGAACCGCTCCGCTGTTTGGCAACCCCCGGGGCCTTGTCCCCGGGTGGACTGGTGGCCCCTTCAGAGACCTACGCGATCCAAGCGCCCTTGCGACTCGGCCCGCCTTTACGGGATGATGCCTACGCGCCATTCTCAGCGACCGAGCGGCTTGCGAGCCGCCGCTATGGGACAAACCCGATGTACGCCATAAAGCCCATCCCGATCCCGGACCTGTACCATGCCTGCGACCTCTCCGAGGCCGGGTTCTCGACGACGGCGGAGCTCGAGACCCTGAGCGCCAGTATCGGACAGGAGCGGGCCATGGAGGCGATCAAGTTCGGCGTCGGAATGGACCACGAAGGTTTCAACCTCTTTCTGATGGGCTCCACCGGTCTCGGCAAGCACGAGTTGATCGCCCACACGCTGGAAGAGCGGCGCCATGCGGCCGCCGCCCCGCACGACTGGTGCTACGTGGCCAACTTCGACGATCCCCATCGCCCGGCGGCGCTACGCCTTCCCCCTGGCCGCGGCCGCCAGTTGCGCGCCGATTTTCACCAGCTGGTTGAGGACCTGCTCAACGCCATTCCAGCGGCCTTTCAAGGCGCGGAATACAACCGCCAATCCGAGGCGATCCAACAGGAATTCAAAGATCGGGAAGAAGAGGCGGCGGGTGCCATCGGCCGCGAGGCCAAGGAGCGGGGCATCGCATTGATTCATACCCCGAACGGCTACACCCTGGCACCCGTGCGAGAGGGGCAAATCCTGAGCTCGGAGGAGTTCGGAAAGCTGGCTGAGGAAGAAAAAGAGCGAATCGGCAAGGTCATCGACGAGCTGCGGGAGAATCTGCAAACAACCCTGAGTCAGGTCCCGCTCTGGCAAAGGGAAATGAGGCGGCGTTTCAAGGAGCTCAATCGCAAGATCACCGAGACCACTGTCAACGCGCTCGCCGCCGAGCTCGAGGTCAACTACACCGACCTGCCCGTAGTGCTCGACTATCTGGCCGCAGTCAAGCGAGATGTCATCGACAACGCAGAGACCTTTCGCCAGGGGGACGGCCAGGAGGGCAAGGCACCGAGCCCGGATGACCCGCCTTTTGTGCGCTATCGCGTCAACCTGCTGGTGGACAACGCAGACCTGGACGGGGCACCAGTGGTCTACGAGGACAACCCCAGCTACGTCAATCTCATCGGCCGCATCGAGCACATTGCCCACATGGGCACTCTCGTCACCGACTTCAGCCTCATCAAATCCGGCGCGTTGCACCGCGCCAACGGCGGCTTCCTGGTACTCGACGCCCTGCGCCTGCTCACAAACCCCTTTGCCTGGGACGCACTCAAGCGGGTATTGCGATCCCGCGAGATCCGGATCGAGTCGCTGGAGCGGATGCTGAGTCTTGCCAGCACGACGTCCCTCGAGCCGGAGGCCATTCCCGTCAATTTCAAGGTGGTGCTGGTCGGCGAGCGCATGCTCTACTTCCTGCTCAAGGCCTACGATCGGGACTTCGGCCAGCTCTTCAAGGTAGCGGCGGACTTTGCCGAAGACATGCACCGGCTACCGGAGAACGAGCCCCTGTACGCACGCCTGGTGGCGACCTTGCAGCAGGAAAACCGCCTGCTACCACTGACCCGCGACGCGGTGGAGCTGGTCATCGAACAGGCCGCGAGACGCACCGCCGACGGCGAGCGGCTGTCTCTTCACCTGGGAGGACTCTCCGACCTGCTGCAGGAAGCCGATTACGGCGCCCGCCAGCGCGCAGACGAGATCATCGGCCGCGACCACGTTGGTCGCGGCCATAGATGCGCGAAATCACCGCCTGGACCAGATGCGCGAGCGGCTCCAGGAGGAGATCCTGCGTGGCACCCTGCTGATCGACACCTCAGGCGTGCAGCTCGGGCAGGTCAACGGCCTTTCCGTGATCCAGCTCGACGACTATGCCTTCGGCACGCCGGCGCGAATCAGTGCCACCGCGCGCATCGGCAACGGCGAGGTAGTGGACATTCAGCGCGAAGTGAACCAAGCCGGCCCCATACACGCCAAGGGGGTGCTGATCCTGTCGTCCTACCTCGGCCGCCGTTACGCCAGGTTGCAGCCCCTTTGCCTGTCCGCCAGCCTGGTCTTCGAACAGACCTACGGGCTGGTGGAGGGCGACAGCGCCTCGACGGCAGAGCTCTGCGCCCTGCTCTCGGCCATCGGCGACATTCCACTCAAGCAGTCCCTCGGCATCACCGGATCGGTAAACCAGCACGGCGAGGTCCAGGCTATCGGAGGCGTCAACGAGAAAATCGAAGGCTTCTTCGACATCTGCGCCAAACGGGGCCTGACCGGAGAGGAAGGCGTCATTATTCCCGAGGCCAACCGCAAGCACCTGATGCTTCGCGCCGACGTGGTGGACGCTGCGGCCCGGGACCGATTTCGAATCTATACGGTACGTCACATAGACGAGGCCATGGAACTGCTCACCGGACAGAGCGCAGGACTTCCGGACGCCTCCGGCCACTACCCGGCCGACAGCATCAACGGCCAGATCCAAACGCGTTTGACCGAAATGTTCCAAGTCCGGCAGGAGCTCGCCACCAGTAATCGCGGCGCGGACTAGGATCCGCACCCCATTCCCCATGTAATCGTTACTTTCGCGTCCTTCGCGCCTTTGCGATTTACTCGTCCGCCTCGGATTCGCGCCAGCGCACCGCAGTCAGCAAGCGGCGCGCGACGGGCTCCAGGGGCTCGCCGGGCTCCCCCACCAGCGCCAGGACGCCGAAACCCGCCGGCCACAGGGTGCCTTCGAGGCCACCCCCGCTGACCATCCTCTGCTCGGCACCTTGCCTGCCGGGCAGGAACAGGGCGGTCACGGCTCCGCGCTCCCCGGACAGGACCAGGTGAATTCCCTCGCGCTCGCCAATGACACAACGCCCGGCAAAGCGCACCCTGCCCATACCCTCCTGCACATCGGCCCCGAAAGTGCGGAAGAGCTGGCTCAGGCTTGCCCGGGTGACACTCCCCCGCGCCCTGAGATGCTCTTCCTCCCCTTGGATATGAGCGACCACCGTAGCCGCTAGAGGCGCATCGGAATCGGGAGCGAGCTGGCCCCGCAACCCCATCCAGAAGACCGCGAGCAGCACGGAAAAGAAAAGCAAGGTAGGCGCGATCCTCGCCGGAAACCGCCCGAAACGCGGCTGAGCCGGTCCCTTTCCGGTCGCCAGATCGGCCCGAAGCGCCTCTCGCAGGGACTGCTCGAAGCGCAATGCATCCTGTGCGGCCCGGGCGCACTCCGGGCAGGCGCGCGCATGGTCCCGGAAGGCCGGCTCATCGGACAGGGGGTCGATCAATAGCTGGTGGCGAAACGCTTCGCAATTCATGGCCCGGCTCGTCGGCGGCTTCCCCTGCGACTCGCGTTGGGGACAGACACTTCTGGAGCTTCTCGGAAAGACTCCTACATGCCAGACCGAATCTGACCTGGATTTCTCACAAGCGAGCCGCTGGCGGCCGTAGGAAACCGGCATCCGCGTGGGGCAGATCCGTCTCGCCTCCTATGGTAGTCTCGAACCCAATCATTCACATAGGACAGGCGATCATGTCCCAGCAGGGACCGGCGAACAACATCCAGTATTTCACCGAAACCACCTTCAACTACCCCACCATGGCCGAGGCTTACCGGGTGGCGGCCCTCAACGGGCTCAATCGGCTTTTTTAAAAGCCCTCCGAGCCAGTCGGCGGATGGGCTGCGCCTATCCAATCAAGAAAATCAGGGGTTGCTAAATCAGAATTTTCTTATATACTGATCTCCCAAGTCGGCACGCCGTATCGCCGCAGCTTCGAAAACAAGGCTCAATCCTTTTTCCGATTCACTCGACAAATTCAAGGTGTGTTCAACATGAAGAAGATCGCGACCCTCGCTTCCGCCGCCGCGCTTGCCGCCGCTTCCGTCTCCGCCAGCGCTTGGTGGGGTACCCCCTACGGCATGACCGAAGATCAGCAGAAGGCCATGATGGAGCAGCATCAGGCCATGATGGAGCAGCAGAAAAAGGCCATGGGTCAGATGATGGCCGCCCACCGCCAGATGGCCGAGCAGATGGCCACCCGGCAGGCCGAGATGGGCAAGCGCATGCAGGAGCAAGGCGTAGATCCAATGACCATGGGCTTCCCCGGTGGAATGGATCCCTGGGGCTCCATGGATCCCTGGGGCGACATGAGCATGCCCGAGATGCCCGCCTTCGGCCAGATGCCCGAGATGCCCGGTTTCGGCCAGATGCCGGGCATGCCTGAGATGCCCGCCTTCGGCCAGATGCCGGGCATGCCTGAGATGCCCGAGCCCTTCGCCATGGACATGCCCCAGCCGCCGGTTCCGGGCTTCATGGACGGCCGCTACGCCGAGATGCAGGCCCACCGTGCCAAGATGATGGAGGAGTCCAAGGCCCGCCACGACAAGGCAATGAACGAGATGACCGAGCGCCGCAAGGAAATGGAAGCAAACCGCTTTTCACGCCCGCACCGTTACGCGCGTCCTTTCGCTTCGCCCTACGCCATGACGGCCAAGGCCCCGGCGCCGAAGGCCGCTCCTACCGTTGAGACCCCGGCCCCGGTGGTGGAGACCGCTCCGCAGGCTGCTCCGGCGCCCGCCGCCGAGGCCGCTCCGGTTGCACCCGCCGCCCCGACCACTCCGGCTCCGGCCGCAGAGGCCACTCCGGTTGCACCTGCGCAGGCCGCCGTCACTCCGCAGGGCTAATCCCCGGCCGACGACCTCACTGGAAAAGGCACCCCTGCTGCAACCAACAGGGGTGCCTTTTCTCGTTCATACAAACGCGCTCCCGGCCAATTGACCTGCGACTCGATCGAGCTCGCTTCAACTCACGCAAATGACGCTCAGCCTTCGCGGTGTAACGGGCGCAGCCCCTGTATAGCTTCGTTTACACCAGCAACGGATTCCAATCGCAGGCCGGAGAGCTTGCATTGCCCCTGCGTATCCTCAATATTTTGCGTTGGCCTCCCCTGCTATACTGCGCCCGTTTTTCGTCCCCGCGCCGCCCTGCAGCGCGTGACCCAGCTTCAGGAACGATCATGAGCAACAAGCCCGACATCGATCCGCAAGAGACACAGGAATGGCTGGACGCCCTGGAGGCCGTGCTCGAGAACGAGGGCGTGGAGCGCGCCCATTTCCTGCTCGAGCGCCTGATCGACAAGGCCCGGCGCTCCGGCGCCTACCTGCCCTACAGCGCCAACACCGCCTACGTGAACACCATCCCGGTGCACGCAGCAGGAGCGCTTTCCCGGCGATCGGGCCATGGAGCGGCGCATCCGCTCCTTCATCCGCTGGAACGCCATGGCCATGGTGGTGCAGGCCAACCGGCTGTCCACCGAGCTCGGCGGCCACATCGCCAGCTTCGCCTCCAGCGCCACCCTGTTCGACGTCGGCTTCAACCATTTCTTCCACGGCCCGCACCAAGGACCACGGCGGCGACCTGGTCTTCTTCCAGGGCCACTCGGCGCCCGGCATCTACGCCCGCGCCTTCCTGGAGGGCCGCCTCAGCGAAGAGCAGCTCTACAACTTCCGCCAGGAGGTGGACGGCGACGGCCTGTCCTCCTATCCCGCATCCCTGGCTGATGCCGGACTTCTGGCAGTTCCCCACCGTGTCCATGGGGCTGGGGCCGATCATGGCCATCTACCAGGCCCGCTTCATGCGCTACCTGCAGGACCGGGGCCTGCTCAATACCGAGAAGCGCAAGGTCTGGGCCTTCATGGGCGACGGCGAGATGGACGAGCCGGAGTCCCTGGGCGCCATCTCCCTGGCCGCCCGCGAGCGGCTGGACAACCTGGTCTTCGTGGTCAACTGCAACCTGCAGCGCCTGGACGGCCCGGTGCGCGGCAACGGCAAGATCATCCAGGAGCTGGAGGCCGTGTTCCGCGGCGCCGGCTGGAACGTGATCAAGGTGATCTGGGGCGGCTACTGGGATCCGCTGCTGGCCCGGGACAAGAACGGCCTGCTGCTCAAGCGCATGGAGGAGTGCGTGGACGGCGACTACCAGACCTACAAGGCCAAGGGCGGCGCCTACACCCGCGAGCACTTCTTCGGCAAGTACCCGGAGCTGGCGGAGATGGTGGCCAACCTGACCGACGAGGACATCTGGCGCCTGAACCGCGGCGGCCACGATCCCGATCAAGGTCTACGCGGCCTACGCCGCGGCCGTCAAGCAGCACAAGGGCAAGCCCACGGTCATCCTGGCCAAGACGGTCAAGGGCTACGGCATGGGCGATGGCCGGCGAGGGCATGAACATCACCCACTCCCAGAAGAAGATGGGCGAGGCGGCGCTCAAGCAGTTCCGCGACCGCTTCAACATCCCCATCTCGGACGACCAGATCGGCGCGGCCCCCTTCTACAAGCCGCCGGCGGACAGCCCGGAGATGAAGTACCTGCACGAGCGGCGCGAGGCCCTGGGCGGCTCCCTGCCGGCGCGCAGCACCGAGGCGCCCAGCGCTCGAGGTGCCCGGCGCTGGAGGCCTTCAAGCCGCTGCTGGAGGGCAGCGGCGACAAGGAGATGTCCACCACCATGGCCTTCGTGCGCCTGCTGACCCTGATCATCCGGGACAAGAAGATCGGCAAGTACGTGGTGCCCATCGTGCCGGACGAGGCGCGCACCTTCGGCATGGAGGGCATGTTCCGCCAGCTCGGCATCTACTCCTCCGTGGGTCAGCTCTACGAGCCGGTGGACGCGGACCAGCTCATGTACTACCGGGAGGACAAGAAGGGCCAGATCCTGCAGGAGGGCATCAACGAGGCCGGCGCCATGTCGTCCTGGATCGCCGCGGCCACCGCCTACGCCAACCACGGCGATGAGCCATGATCCCCTTCTACATCTTCTACTCCATGTTCGGCTTCCAGCGCGTCGGCGACCTGGCCTGGGCCGCCGGCGACATGCAGGCCCGCGGCTTCCTGATCGGCGGCACCGCCGGGCGCACCACGCTGGCCGGCGAGGGCCTGCAGCACCAGGACGGCCACAGCCATGGTCGTCGCCTCCACCATCCCCAACTGCGTCGCCTACGATCCCGCCTTCGCCTACGAGCTGGCGGTCATCGTCCAGGACGGCCTGCGCCGCATGTACCAGGAGCAGGAGAACTGTCTTCTACTACATCACGGTGATGAACGAGAACTACGCCCAGCCGGCCATGCCGGAGGGCGTCGAGGAAGGCATCCTCAAGGGCATGTACCGGGTCCACGCGGGTGCAGACGGCGGGACCGCGGGTCCAGCTGCTGGGCTCCGGCACCATCCTGCGCGAGGTCCTGGCGGCGGCGGAGCTGCTGGCAGCAGGACTTCGGCGTTGCCGCCGACGTCTGGAGCGTCACCAGCTTCAACGAGCTGCGCCGCGAGGGCATGGACGCGGAGCGCTGGAACATGCTGCACCCGGAGCAGGAGCCGCGGCAGAGCTATGTTGCGCAACAGCTCGGCCCGACCAGCGGGCCCGGTCGTCGCCGCCACCGACTACATCCAGACGCTTCGCCGACCAGATCCGGCCCTTCGTACCCAGGCGCTACCGAGTCCTGGGCACCGACGGCTTCGGCCGCAGCGACATGCGCAGCCAGCTGCGCAAGTTCTTCGAGGTCAACCGCTACTACATCGTGCTGGCCGCCCTCAAGGCCCTGGCGGACGACGGGGAGATCGCCGCCGCCCGGGTCGCGGAGGCCATCGAGAAGTACCGCATCGATCCGGAAAAACCCAATCCGGTGACGGTCTGAGCGGCGGCATCAGGACCTAGGAGGACTCAGCGTGGCAACCATTCAAGACGTACTGCTTCCCGACATCGGCGACTTCTCCGAGGTCGAGATCATCGAGATCCTGGTGGCCCCGGGGGACAGGGTCGAGCCGGAACAGTCCCTGATCACCCTGGAGAGCGACAAGGCCACCATGGAGATCCCGGCACCCACCGCGGGGCTGGTGAAGGAGATCAAGGTCGGCGTGGGCGACAAGATCAGCGAGGGAGACCTGCTGCTGACACTGGAGGTGGCGGAAGAGGCACCGGCCGACCCAGCAACGGAACCGGACCCCGTCCCCGAGACTGCAGCGGACGCCCCGGAGATATCGGCGCCCGAGCCGCAGGAGCCCGTCCAATCGGCACGGAGCAGCGCTCCGGAGCAGGTAGAGGTGCGACTTCCGGACATCGGCGATTTTTCCGACGTGCCCGTCATCGAGGTACTGGTGAGTGCCGGCGATCAGGTCTGCGTCGATCAGTCTCTGGTCACCCTGGAGAGCGACAAGGCGACCATGGAGATCCCCTCCACTCACGAAGGGGAGGTGACGTCCGTCGCCGTCAAGGTGGGCGACAAGCTCAACCAGGGGGACCTGGTGGTCACCATGTCCGCCCTGGTTGCAGCCAGCCGCGGCGCAGACAGGCGTGCCCGAGCCATCGGCGGAAGAAGCCGATACCGCCCAGGCACCCGTGGCGGCCGCCAAGCCCGAGGAGACAGGCCGCATGCCCGGAGAGTCGGAGCGCCGCCAGGTGCCGGTCATGACGCGTCCGGAGGACATGGCCGCGATCGCCAAAGGACGCAAGCCCCACGCCAGCCCGGCCGTGCGCCGCTTCGCCCGCGAGCTGGGGGTCGATCTCTCCCTGGTCAAGGGTACCGGGGCCAAGGCCCGTATCCTCAAGGACGACGTCCAGGACTACGTCAAGAAATCCTTGGCCCGGGGAATCGCGGAGGCACCCGGAGCCGTTTTACCGTTCCAGCTCCCCGCCGCCCCGGAGATCGACTACTCCAGGTTCGGCGAGGTGGAGCTTGCCGAGCTCTCGCGCATCAAGAAGCTCAGCGGACGCCACCTGCACCGTTCCTGGATCAGCGTCCCCCACGTCACCCAGTTCGACGAGGCCGACATCACCGAGCTGGAGGCCTTCCGCAAGGCCCAAAAGGCCGGGGCGGCCGAAGAAGGCGTGAAGCTCACCTTCCTGCCCATCCTGCTGAAGGCGGTGGCGAAGGCGCTGGAGCGGATGCCCAACCTCAAGGCCTCCCTGACCGGAGACGGCGAGCGCCTGGTGCTCAAGCACTGCACGCACATCGGCGTGGCGGTGGATACCCCCATCGGCCTGCTGGTCCCGGTCATCCGGGACGTGGACAAGAAGGGTGTCTACGATCTGGCCCGCGAGCTCACACAGGTGAGCGCCACGGCCCGGGACGGAAAGCTCCTGCCCGGCGACATGCAGGGCGGCTGCTTCTCCATCTCCAGCCTGGGGGGCATCGGCGGCACCGCCTTCACCCCCATCGTCAACGCCCCGGAGGTGGCCATCCTGGGTGTCTCCCGCTCCGAGATGAAGCCGGTGTGGAACGGCAGCGACTTCGTGCCGCGGCTCATGCTGCCGCTGTCCCTGTCCTACGACCACCGGGTGGTGGACGGCGCCGACGGCGGTGCGCTTCACCAGCCTGCTGCGGGAGCTGCTGGGGGATATTCGGCGGTTGTTGTTGTAGTTGGAATTCAGTCTTCTCACAATCGAAGAAAAGCCGTTGGCACGGCGGCGCGCAATCCACCAAACGACGAGAAAAGAACACATGAGCAACAGCAACCAGGAGAAGGCTTCCGAGACCACCGGCTCCGCCTCCGAGCTCACCACCCAAGTCGTGGTTCTGGGCGCCGGCCCGGGCGGCTACACCGCCGCCTTCCGCGCCGCAGATCTGGGCAAGAAGGTGGTGCTGATCGAGCGCTACGACAGCCTGGGCGGCGTCTGCCTCAACGTCGGCTGCATCCCGTCCAAGGCCCTGCTCCACACCGCCCAGATCATCAACGAGGCGGCGGAGATGGCGCACATGGGCGTGACCTTCGGCGAGCCCGAGATCGACCTGGACAAGCTGCGCGCCGGCAAGGACAAGGTGGTCAAGAAGCTCACCGGCGGGCTGGCGGCCTTGGCCAAGCAACGCAAGGTCCAGGTGGTACAGGGCACCGGCCGCTTCGAGGCCCCCAACCGCATCGGCGTGGATACCCGCGAGGGCCGCGTCACGATCGCCTTCGACCATGCCATCATCGCCTGCGGCTCCAGCCCGGTGAAGATCCCCGGATTTCCCCACGATGACCCGCGGGTCATGGACTCCACCGACGCCCTGGAGCTGGCGGATATTCCCGGCCGCATGCTGATCGTCGGCGGCGGCATCATCGGGCTGGAGATGGCCACCGTCTACCAGGCCCTGGGCGCGCGTATCGACGTCGTGGAGCTGATGGACCAGCTTATCCCGGGCTGCGACAAGGACCTGGTGCGGCCTCTGGAGAAGGTCATCAAGAATCGCTACGACAGCATCATGCTGGGCACCAAGGTGACCGAGATGAGCGCGGTGTCCGAGGGCATCCAGGTCAGCTTCGAGGGCAAGAATGCGCCGGAGCCGGAGACCTACGACCGGGTCCTGGTGGCCGTCGGTCGGCGTCCCAACGGCAAGCTCATCGACGCCGAGAAGGCCGGCGTCAAGGTGGACGAGCGCGGCTTCATCCCGGTGGACGAGCACATGCGCACCAACGTGCCCAACATCTTCGCCATCGGCGACGTGGTGGGCAACCCCATGCTGGCCCACAAGGCCACCCACGAGGCCAAGGTGGCCGCCGAGGTCATCGCCGGAATGCCCGCCCTGTTCGATCCCCTGACCATCCCCTCGGTGGCCTACACGGACCCGGAGGTCGCCTGGATGGGACTGACCGAGACCGAGGCCAAGGCCCAGGGCATCGCCTACGAGAAAGGCGCCTTCCCCTGGGCCGCCAGCGGCCGGGCCCTGGGCATCGGCCGCGACGAGGGCCTGACCAAGCTGCTGTTCGACCCGGAGACCAAGCGCATCCTCGGTGCGGGCATCGTCGGGCCTGAACGCCGGCGAGCTGATCGGCGAGACGGTGCTGGCCCTGGAGATGGGAGCGGACGCCGAAGACATCGGGCTGACCATCCATCCGCACCCGACCCTGAACGAGACCATCTGCTTCGCAGCGGAGATGGCGGACGGGTCCATTACCGACCTGATGCCGCCACGGAAGCGATAAGGTGATTGCCGGAGATGGTCTTGGCCCCACGCTCGAGAGTTAGTGAGCAGTGTGGGTATAGCTGCGTTGATCTTGTGACCAGATGCCGTTAGGGTGGGCGCGTTTTTTGCTGCCATGATTCCGGCAGGTTCCTGTAAAGGATTCCGGCTCTATCGACACATCTCATCGTATCTTCGGCCGATCCCCTGCGCTCTTGCCCGCTAGCGCGTTTCCCGAGATCCTGCGGGCACAGCAGGAGCAAAATCTCACGCCGGCACCACCGGTGCCGCAGGGAGACGACCTCTTCTCGTCCGGCTTTTTCCTGAAGCTGGGCTTCTCCTTCATCGTGGGACTGGCCGTGGGCTACGCGCTCAAGGTCGCGTTCAAGATCGCGCTTGTAGTCGGCGGGCTGCTGCTGGTCGCCCTGTTCGCCCTGCAGTACAGCGGCATCATCGAGGTCAATTGGTCCGGGATGGAGTCCAATTATGACGGCTCCGTCGACTGGCTGGCGGCCTATGCCGGTGCGCTGAAGGATTTCATGGCGGCTCACCTGTCGAGCGCCGCCTCTTTCACCGCGGGCCTGCTTCTCGGCCTTCGCCTGTAGCCGGGGTTTTTAGCCCAAACCGCCGATTTTCTGCGCTTAGGATGCCAACGACGACCCGATCCATGGCCAACAGGAGGGGCGCTTCTTTCACGGCTACTACGGGCACTGCTGCTATCTGCCGCTGCGCAGTGGCCGCAGAGCGAGATCGTCATCCCAAGTCATACGGTCCTCGAGAGGCGGAAGCCGAGGTAGTCGTAGCGATACCGACGGGGGCCCGTCGTGGCGGCAAGCCGAACGGCAGTGGTCGGCGACGACGTAGGACCAGGAGCCGCCGCGGATAACCCGGCCGGAGCCCGTCTCGGGGCCATCGGGTTTCCTGCTCGGGCCTGGCCTCGCTCACTCGCCGTATTTCCAGTGCCACTCGCACGCTGCTCGACGCTGCGAGAGCTGCGCGTAGTAATCCTCCTCGTACCAGTCGGCGCACCACTCCCAGACGTTGCCGTGCATGTCGTAGAGTCCCCAGGGATTCGGGCGCCTCGAAGCGACCGGATGCAGCTTTCCATCCGCGTTGCCGGAATACCAGGCATGCTCGTCCAGATCGCGCTCCTCGTCGCCGAAGCTCCAGCGGGTCTCGGTGCCGGCACGGCACGCGTACTCCCACTGGGCCTCGGTCGGCAGCCGGTAATGCTCCCCGGTCAATTCGCCGAGCCATTCGCAATAGGCCCGGGCATCGTCCCACGAGATCCCGACCACCGGAAGATCCAGCGCATCGCGGCCGACGCCACGGTCCGGGTAGTACTTGTCGCTGCCGCTGTCCAGATGATACGAGCTGCCTTTCTCCAGCCACTCGGGCCAGTGGCTGTCCGTCGCTCTCGCAGAAGCGCCTGTAGTCTCCCCAGGTCACGGGAGTACGCCCGATCGCGAAGGCGTCGAGCCGCACCAGGTGGACCGGCTTCTCGTCATCCTGGCCCTGCTCGTCGCCCATGCGGAAGGTGCCGCCGGGCAGGTAGAGCATCTCCGGGGTGTCGATGTCCTGCCGCTTGCCGTCTTTGGCGACGATGACGAAGCGGTCGCGGAAGGTCTCACGGGGCTCGAATGGCGGCTCCTGCTGCCGGGATGCGCTTGGTTCTCTTAGGCCTGCGACCTGTGCTGCGTCCTCTGACGGAGGCTGCGATGCTTCTTCGGATGACTCGGGCTGCGCGCCGCCGAGTGTAATAGGGTAAGAGCGCCAAGGGCCAGTCCTCGAGAGGCGGAAGCCGAGGTCGCTGATGCGGATCGACGGCCCGAGCCTGATGCGGTACGCCGAACGGCAGTAGTCGGCGTCGTTGATCCAGGAGCCGCCACGCCTAACCCGGCTGGAGCCCGACTCTGGGCCACTCGGGTTTTCACTCGCAGCCACTCGGGCACTGCTCGCATCTGCTCGGGCAGCATTCGCAGCTTGTTGCAGCATCTTTCGCGATGGCGCTGCAGCTCACTCGCGAGTTGCTCGTAGTAGCCATCGGCATACCAGTCCTGACACCACTCCCAGACATTGCCGTGCATGTCATGGAGGTGCCAGGCGTTCGCCTGCTTCTCGCCGATCGGGTGCGTCTTGCCTTTGGCGTTCTTCCCGTACCAGGCATAGTCACCGAGCCGCTCCTCGTCGTCGCCGAAGCACCAACGCGTCGTGCTGCCGGCCCGGCACGCGTACTCCCATTCGGCCTCGGTCAAGAGCCGATAGCTCTCTTTGGTCTGCTCGCTCAGCCATTCGCAATAGGCCCGCGCATCATCCCAGCTGACATTGATCACGGGCCGCTCCCCCCGACCCCAACCGTGGTCGTCCGGTTTCTCGCGGCCAGTCGCCTTGCAGAAAAGGTCGTACTCGGCGAACGTCAGCGGATTCTGTCCGATAGAGAAAGCATCGACGCGGACCGGATGCGCCGGTTTTTCGTTGTCGGACGCACTGTCGTCCTGCCCCATGGTGAAGACCCCGCCCGGCAGCCAGACCATGGCCGGACCGGTGCCGCCGTCCGACAGCGGATCGCGGAGATCGGGGATGGGCTCGGGTGCCTCTTGCTCGCCGCCGAGGGTAAAAGGGTAAGAGTGCAGAGGGCCAGTCCTCGAGAGGCGGAAGCCGAGGTAGTCGCTGCGGCTCGACGGCCCGTACCTGTCGCGGTACGCCGAACGGCAGTTGTCGGCGTCGTCGTACCAGGAGCCGCCGCGGAAAACCCGGCCGGAGCCCGACTCGGGGCCACTCGGATCCTTCTCCGCTTCGCTCGAGTACCCCCCGAACCAGTCCTCGCACCACTCCCAGCAGTTGCCGTGCATGTCGTGCAACTGCCAAGCGTTGGCGCGCTTTTCGCCGACCGATCGTGTTCCGTCTCCGGCATTGCGACTGAACCAAGCGTACTTGTCGAGCTCCGCTTCGCTATCACCGAAACAATAGGCAGTTTCGCTGCCCGCCCTGCAGGCATGCTCCCACTGGGCCTCGGTGAGCAGACCGTAGGTCTGGCCGGTCTGCTCGCTCATCCAGTCGCAGTAAGCCTTGGCATCATTCCAGCTGATGCAGAGCACGGGATGGCGGTCGTCCTGCTCCATGTAGGGGTTTCGCCAGCTGGCGTCGGACTTCTGCCCCGGTTCGCCCTTGTTCCAGACCCAAGCACCATCGCCCTGCTCCGCCTCGGTGCGATGGCCGGTGGCCTCGACGAAACGCCGGAACTCGCCAACCGTGACCGGGTGTTCGCCGACCGCATAGTGGCTCAGGGTGACGTCATGGGCCGGGCGCTCATCATCGTTGCCGACACCTTCCGGGCTACCCATCAGAACGGTTCCGCCGGGGAGCCAGATCATCTCGGGGGCATTGCCGGAGCCGTCTTGGAATGCGTCTTGGAAGGGGATTGGACCCGTCGGTGCCGACCGGTCTGCGACGTTCGGGCTCGCTCCATGACGCCCCACCACCCTGGAGGATGCGGCGCAATCCCCCGATGCCACCGCGTTCAGTCCATCGGCCAACCCGGCATAGCGGCCACCGAGGCGGTGCAACACCTCTGCGCCGATCCGCGCAAAATAGCGCTTCCAGCTCGTCCACGGTGCGGCCCTTTCGTACACGCCTCTCATAAAACCAGCTTATATGCTTTTTCCCACTTTCGCGTGTGTACCACGCCTTCGCAAACAAAGACAGGTGAAAAAAGAAAGGCCGTAGAAACGTTTTGTCCGACGTAGGAGGCCGTTCCAAGGGGGTCCGTAGCCGAAAGGCGTGGACTCCCTGCAGAGGATAGACAGATGGAGCGCCGTTCTTGACCCGTCGAACGTGCAGTATAGCGGTTTTCAAATCGATCTGGCCCCACCGCAGGCCTCCGATTTCCGGCGCTCGCAGTCCATGTCGATAAAGACCGGATGCCTTGAGTCCTACTTCACCGTAAAAGATTTCACAGGCTTTTTCCTGCGAAAGTCGGAGGTGATCAAGTCTTACTGGATATTTTCGACGGTTTGGGCCAAAAACCCCGTGATGAGAAATGTTAGACGACGGTGATGTTGTTCCAGATGACAGCTACCCTGGATCCGGGCCAGGCTGCCCTCCCGAGGAAGGACGCCTGATCGCGCAAATCCGTGTCCGATCGCACCGAGCCGGTACATCAATTAACTTTTACTGAAAAAAAGTGGTTTTATATTTGCGAACTCCCGAGTATATTTCGCAGCCACAATAAAAACGCCAAACCTATCGTGAGTTAGGGACGGAAAGTCACGGATCCTGATCCAGGAAAGCCGGACTGCCGAGGGTGATCTTCGTCAAGGTCACGCGAGGGTTCAGTCTTTTTTCTTGGAGAGGGGAAATCGATGAGGCGTTATTTGTCTTCAACTGTCAGACGGCGAGGGCCTTTGTCCTTTGCCGTCATGGCGCCAATCATGGTATTGGCACTACTGATCTTACCGGCTGGGGGTGTTCTCGCCCAGACGGTATTTACCACCCAGGAGCCCACCGGTATTGACCAAACTGGGCCCTACGAGCTCGGGATGACGTTCTCGAGCACGAGCGCCGGAAACATCACCGCCATCCGCTACTGGAAGGCACCCGACGATGACGTCACACACGTTGGCCGAATCTGGGATGCGACGGAGAAACCCCTTTGACCCGCTTGCCGAGGTCGAGTTTACCGACGAGACGGACTCGGGCTGGCAACAGCAGGCCTTGGCGACACCGCTGCCGATCGACGCCGACACCACCTACACGGTCTCCGTCAACAGCAGCGAAAGCGCTTATGCCTTCGGGAACGGCCCGCCCCTCCCCGACGGGAACGGTCTTCCGGTGACCAACGGTCCTCTCAAGGGAATTCAGGGTGTGTTCATCGATTCTCCCGGTATGCTTCCCGATACAGCCTTTCGGAGTCCATTACTTCCGCGACGTCGTTGTCGGACCGCCGACGGTCGAAGGTGCCTGCATCCTGGGTGAGAAGTTCGTCAGCGTCACCGGTCCCGACGGGCCCTTCGTGCGGAACAGCGTCACCGAACTGAATCCCGACCTGAATGCGGCCAACCCATTGGTAGCGTTGGTGCCCCAAGACAATCTGAACGACCTGCCGATGGCGTTCTTCGGCGGCACGCCGGTTTTCTATCAGTTCGTGATCACCAACTGCGGCACGAAAACCCTGTACAACGTCCGCCTCGACGACTGTGCCGACGAGAGATCGGTGGGCGATGACGGCTTCCTCGTGGGCGGGGCCGACGGCAACTGCGTGAAGATCCGCGTTTGATCCCGTTTATCCCGTTATCCGCAGAGAATTGTCGCTGAAGTACTCGCACCGGGTGAGTTCGTGACGGTGACGCAAGCGGATTTCCCCGACGACCCGATCAGCTCCGTGGACATCTGTGCGACAGTTCGGACGAGACCGCATCGACGGCATCGTGCGCAACGACAGCCAAGTCGAGGCCTGCACGAAGAACAACCAGAATTGCGGTTCTGGCGATCGCCGAATTCGTCTTCTTCGACGACCTGAACCTGGTGCAGTGCAAGCCGAAGGGCTGGCAGCTCTCGGCGACCGCGTCTGGGAGGACCTGAATGCCAACGGCATCCAGGACTGTGAGGACACCAACGGCAACGGCATCCTCGGCGATGTCGATCCGCTCGACCCGGGTAATCCAGCCGTGAGCGATCAGGGCACCGAGTGTGGTGACTCGCGATCAGCGGCGGTGCCGGTATTGCCGGTGTACCCGTGAACCTGTTTCAGCCCGATGGGAACGGTGACTGCACCATTGACCTCGGCATGCAGGTTGTGACCGGCGCCGATGGACTTTACCTGTTCGAGAATCTGGAACCGGGCGACTACTGTGTCCAGTTCGACATCACCGCGTTGCCAGACGACTTCTGCGATACCGACGGCTTTGCACTCGGCGCGCCGCAGTTCACGGCGCTGAACGTGGGTGGCGATCCCGCAATCGACAGCGACGCCGATCCGGCGACCGGCACGACCGACGGCCTCACACTGGGAGCCGGTGAGACCAACCGCACCCTGGACGCGGGTATCGTCTGCCCGGCGAAGATCGGCGATCGTGTCTGGGAAGACACGAACCAGGACGGTCTGCAGGATGGCGGTAGAGCCAGGTGTCTGAGGGTGTTACCGTCAGACTCTTTGACTGCGGACCCGATGGTATCGCCGGTACGGCCGACGATGTCGATACGGGCGAGTCGCGGGTCACCGACGTGATCGATGGCCTGTACATGTTCGGCGCCGAGCCCGGGGTCTTCGATCTCGAACCGGGCGATTACTACGTTCAGTTCGACCCAGCGACCTTCCCGCCCGGTTTCGACTTCACGGTACCGAAAGTCGGGTCAGATGACACCGTCGACAGCGACTGTCTGCCGCCTGACGGCATTACCGCGTGCACGACGCTGGGCTCGCGCGGCATCAACCTGAACCGGGACTGCGGCATCATACGCCGCCACCGCCGGACTGCGATCTTGAGCTCGACAAGAAGTGCCGTGTCGAGACACCGCCAGTATCCGGTGATCTGGAAGTGCGAAGCGAAGATTGCAGCAACAGTGCTGGAATATACTGGTGCAGGCAGTCCAAGCGAGGTCACGGTCGAGGGTAAAAACAACAAAGCTGAGGTGGCAGCGAGCTTTGACCCGGCCACCGGGATCCTGACCGTAGACGCGCGGCCTGAGGATCTGGGCTCCAAGATGACGATCACCACCGATGGGTTGCAGAAGTGATCCATACCAGTTGTTCAGCACCTTACGTGGCCGGTCAACCTGCGCCGCTGGACAATCCGAAGGGTGATCCGTCTGCAAACTGGCTGGTGTTGAGCTTCGTTGACAAGAATGGCGGTTCCGCATCGGTGCCAGGGGATGGTGATGGCATGTTCACGGACAACTGCACGTTCACACCGGGACCGGCGCCAAGCTGTGAGACCACCGGGAAACCGGATACGCTCACCTGGCGCTATGACGGTGGCACCGGCGGTGACGGGAATTGTGCCGACAGCACATTCGCGACCATTAGCGGATAGTAAGGGCAAACCCCATAAAGACTTCGCCTGCACAGGCTCGGTCGATCCAGCCATGTCAATCACCGTAACACCGGACAAGGGGCCGTCTCTATCGTTAATCCTGGTGAGGAATTCACCATTCCCCTGACAAGTTAACAAGAGCACTCAGCCTTGATCGAGCGACGACGGATCGAACTCAAGAACTACGAGTTCCACACCTCCTGCTCGCAGCCGCTGGCGGTGGGTGACGTGTTCGGCAGCTCTGACGCTTGTGGCACATCAACGGTCAGACGTGGTCGGCGCGGATGTCACCTACCAGTATGTCGTCACCAACAACGGCGATCCGCTGACCGACGTTGTGGTGACCGATGTGCCGCTGGGTGACATTGGTGGGCCGATCAACCTCGGCACGAATGACAGCGCGACCTTTACCAAGCTGGCGCATCTGCTGGGTACCACCGTCAACACCGGCACCGCCAGCGGGTTGCTCGCCAATGGCGAGGTCGTGCTCGGCCTCCGACACTGTGACCGTCGAGGCCGTGGAGCCGCCGCCAGCGCCGGCCGAGTGCAAGGAGCTCAAGCCGATCGATGCACTGATCCTGGAGTACGACGCGTCGCAGGCCGGCGACCGGAGCATCGATCAGGTGTCCTGGTACCGTGACAAGTTCGACGCGGACGATCCGACGAAGAATCTGATCGACACCATCGGGCCGGTTGTCGACGGCCAGGTGGTGAACTTCGACGGGTTTGCCGCGGCGGACGCCAAGAACGACGTGGACTTCTTTATCCAGTTCACGGATGGCACTACCGCGACCTCTCGGTTCCATCGTTCCTGCTCCGACGAGGAGATGAACGATATCAGTGACTGCGGGACCCTCCAGGGTGACGGCAAGAACAACGACGCCGGCCTCAATACCTGGATCCTGCGCGACCTGGCCGGTAACGGTAAGGTGCTGGGCTGCCCCTAGCGGGGGACTAGACCCGTCGTGGGCGGGTCTCGCTCGGTAAGAGATTCGGGCGACTCGTGAGAGTCGCCCGATTTTTTTTGTGCACGAGACGTAGCGCACTGCTTCATGGGTTTTTTTGCCGAAACCGTCAAAAACCTGCCGTAGGCATTGCGCCTCTCGGCCCTTGTGGAGAAGAAGGGGCGCCAAAACCCTCTACGTTTCCTGTACTTGTCATCGGTTTTGGCACAACAATGCTGTCGATACCGTATCGACGCGCCGTCGGGAGCCCCACCGATTTGTCAATCTTGGAGGGCAGGCAACGGGAGTTGCCTGCCTTTTTTCTTGGAGCCCACGTAGGGCGGAATAGCACCGCGTACTCCGCCTGGACGTGCAGGGAAAAGTTGCCCCGGGTCTTCGCGGGATCTTCCCGCTCTGCTGCGGCGAGCAGGTCGATTGCGCTCCATTCATGGTGCGCAGCCTGTGACTGGCTCAGGAGATCGTTCCGGGCCATAGAATAGTGCGAGGTGTGACTGCGCCCTCGAGAGGGCATCGAGCGCGGGGGCGTCACGGACCCGAGCCGGACCTGGGTCGCATCGTCCCTGGAATGAAGGCCCAGGTACGCACCGACAGCTATCCCGACAAGGTCTATCGGGGCTGGATCGGCTTCATCTCCCCCACCGCCGAGTTTACGCCCAAGACCGTGGAGACCGGCGATCTGCGCACGCGACTCGTCTACCAGGTGCGGGTTTTCGCCTGCATCCCCGAAAACGAGCTGCCGCTGGGCTACAAGCAGCGCCTGGCCATGGCCGCCGCCCTGATGCACGAGCCGGAAATCCTGTTCCTGGACGAGCCCACCTCGGGGGTGGACCCGCTCGCCCGGCGGGAATTCTGGCACCGCATCAACCTGCTGGCCGAGCAGGGCGTGACCGTGCTGGTGACCACCCACTTCATGGACGAGGCCAACTACTGCGATCGGCTGCTGATCATGGCCGACGGGGAGACGCTGGCCCAGGGCACGCCGGCGGAGATGAAGGCCCGCTTCCGCGGCCCGGACCTGCCTGATCCCACGATGGAGGACGCCTTTATCGGCTTGATGGAGCGGCGGTCCGCGGTTTCAGGGGAGCAGGGACGATGAGCGCCGCCCGGACCGGGACCAGGGGCGGGGCTGTGATGCGACTGCGGGGCGTGGTGCGCAAGGAGACCCTGCAGATCCTGCGCGATCCCTCCAGCATCGCCATCGCCTTCGTCATGCCGGTGGTGCTTTTGCTCCTGTTCGGGTACGGCGTGTCCCTGGATGCCAGGCACATCCCCCTTGCCCTGGTGATCGAGCAGCCCGACGCCGCGAGCACGAGCTTCGCCGCCGCCTTCCACCAATCCGAGTATTTCAGCCCACAGCGATTCGGCAGCATTCAGGAGGCCGAGCAGGCCCTCGCCGAGCGCCGGGTGGACGGGATCGTCTGGCTGCGCAGCGACTTCGGCCCACGCCTTCTTGCGCGCGGTGACGCCCGGGTGGGTGTGATCCTCAACGGTGTGGACGCCAACCAGGCGCGCATCACCGCGGGCTATGTCCAAGGGGCCTGGCAGAGCTGGCTGCAGACCTACGCGGCATCACGGGGGCACGAGCTCAAGGTCCCGGTGGCGGCCGAGCACCGGGTTTGGTTCAACCCCGCGCTTCGCAGCCGAAACTTTCTGGTGCCGGGGTTGGTGGCGGTCATCATGACCCTGATCGGGGCCCTGCTCACCGCCCTGGTCGTGGCCCGGGAGTGGGAGCGGGGCACCATGGAGGCACTGATGGTCACCCCATCCGTATCCGTGAGATCCTGCTCGGCAAGCTGCTGCCCTATTTCGTCTCGGCATGGGCGGCATGCTGCTCAGCGTCGCCATGGCCGTGTGGCAGTTCGAGGTGCCGCTGCGCGGCTCCTTCTGGCTGCTGCTGGCGGCCTCCGCCGTATTCATGCTGGTGGCCCTGGCATGGGGCTCCTGATCTCCACCGTGGCCAGGAACCAGTTCGTGGCGGGGCAGATCGCGATCCTCGTCACCTTCCTGCCGGCCTTCATCCTCTCGGGCTTCATCTTCGACATCGGCTCGATGCCGGTCCCGATCCAAGCGATTACCCACCTGGTCCCGGCACGCTACTTCGTGGCCATCCTCCAGACCCTGTTCCTGGCGGGCGACGTCTGGCCGGTGGTGCTCGGCAATGCCGCCGCCCTGCTGGCGATGATGCTGGTCTTCTTTGCGATCCTGCGGCGCAAGGCGCGCAAGGACCTGGAGTAGCGATCACGATGGCGGGGTGGCACCCCTGATCGACCGCTGGTGGTGACCCTGATCGTGACGGCCCTTTCGGTCGCCAGGGAGCGGGAGGCGGGGACCTTCGACCAGCTCTTGGTCGGGCTGCTGCAGGGCAGCCTGATCATACTCATCGCCGTGCACGGATTCGGCGTCCCGCTGCGCGGCTCCATCCGCGCCCTGTATTTCGGGATGGCCCTGTTCCTGCTCTCCGCGGTCGGTGTGGGACTGATGATCTCCTCGCTCTCGGTCACCCAGCAGCAGGGCCTGCTCGGCGCCTTCCTGTTCCTGGTGCCCGCCGTCATTCTTTCAGGCTTCGCCACCCCGATCGCCAATATGCCCCGGGCGGTGCAGCTCATTACCTACCTCAACCCCTTGCGCTACTTCCTCATCGTGCTGCGCGGTGTCTTTCTCGAAGGGGATTCCTGCACCCTGCTGTTCGATCAATATTGGCCAATGGCCCTCATTGGCCTGGCGAGCCTTACCGCGGCCGGCTGGCTGTTTCGGCGCCGGATGTATTGACCTCTGCCCGTGCGACAGGGTGTGAGGATGCCATACTCAATCTGCGCGGCCTCATGTCGGGCGTGCTTCTGGTGTTGTTCTTCTTCGGCCTGTGGATGTTTTGCTTCCGTCGTGGGCCGAAAACCCGGGCTTCAGCGGGCTCATGACCGTGGGCAAGAGCACGGCCAAGGTCTACGTGGAGGCCAACCCGAGCGAGATTCGACGACGTGACCGGCGTGGAGGAGGCCAAGGAGGAGTTGCGCGAGATCGTGGCCTTTCTCAAGCAGCCGAAGGAGTATGGTCGGCCGGGCGCACGGGTGCCCAAGGGTGTGCTCCTAGTCGATCTTGAAGGCAAATCGCTCGGCCCTTGACTCGGGAGCGCATCGGCTGCTGGAGACAGAGACCATGCTTGCAGAGAACATCCCGGACGTTGTTACGCCGGTAAGTGACGACGTCCGGCGAGATGCGCACGGCTGTTCCATGCGCTCACGTCCGCCGTCGGAATAGCTTTCCATCTGCCCCTGCTTTCCTTGCGAATCGGCAAGGTTACGGCAAGCTCCCGATGAGGTGAGCCGCCGTAACCTGTCTCCAGCGTCGAGAACGACGCCACAACAGTCAACTCATGAGACAAATCATGAAACCGATTAGAAAGAGCGTCATCGCGATGACCGTCACCGGCGTGCTGACCGGAACCGCGGTTGGGACCTCCAAGCGGCGCAAGATGACTTCCGTTTCGGTATGCAGCACCGGGACGCCTTCGAGCGCATCGCCCTGGTGGGCGACGCCGGCTGGGAGCGCTGGATGGCGCTCATGGCCCGGCCCTTCATGAATGCAGAGATCCGCTTTTTTCCGCTCTACCGCGCCCGGGATGCCTGGGACTGGCTGCGGGAGGGCTCGCAGTCGGCAGTGGCCGCGGCGCCGAAACCCGACCCTTACCGGCACATCCTGCTGGCGACCGATTTCTCTGCCCACGCCGAGCGCGCCGTTTACCGGGCTCTGGAGCTGGCCGGGCGGTACAAGGCCCGACTGACCTTCCTGCACGCGGTTGCGGAGCCGGTCATGTACGACCAGTACTACGATCCCATCACCCCCGACCGGCTGGAGGAAGATGCGCGACTCTACGATGCAGCAGTTGAGCGCCTGCGCAAGCTTCTGGAGTATACCGGCGCCCCCGCGGACTGCCGTCAGCTGGTGCTCGCGGGCTCGCCGAAGTCGGTCATCCTCAGCTGCGCCGAGGCCCAGCAGGTGGACATCATCGTGGCGGGACGGCACGGCCGCGGGGGCCTTCGGCAGTTGTTGGGGTCCACCGCCAACGTCCTGGTGCACAAGGCGCGTTGCGAGGTGCTGACGGTTCCCCTGGACGCCTGAGTCCGGAAACGACGGCCGAGGGGTCTCGGCAAACGGGGCGGAAACCCGCGGCGGCATTTTGCGGACCGACGAGAAGACATACAACGATAGACCGACGACTACCGGGATCAGGAAATCGAGTTCGCCCTGAAGTCCCTGGGCGGCAGCCTGGAGGCCGGACTCTCGCCGGACGAGGCGGCCCGGCGCTTGGCCGAATTCGGCCCGAACGAGATCGCCGAGCGCGAGGAGCCGCTCTGGCATCGGGTGCTCCGTCGCTTCTGGGGCCCCATCCCGGGGATGATCGAGGTCGCCGCCCTGCTATCGGCACTGGTACAGAAATTACGGGCGGGGGCCGCGGGCTTGGCCGAGCCATGGCTCTCGCATTCGCGGAAAAGGGCGCTCGTCTGGCGATCGTCGGCGTTAACGAAAGCGTTGTGAACGAATCCTTTGCGCTTTGCGAGGCGGCGGGTGCAGAAGCGAAGGCCTACGTGGCAGACGAGTCGGGCGAGTCGGGCGAGTCGGCCATGGTCGATCTGTTCGACCGGGTCGCCAACGACTTTCAGACATTGGATGGTGTGATCAATAACGCTGGAATAACTCGCGATGCACTGCTGGTCAAGGCGAAGGACGGCAAGGTCATCGAGAAGATGTCGCTGGCAGACTGGTAGGCCGTCATCGATATCGATTTGACGGGTGTTTTTCTCTGCGGGCGCGAAGCGGCCGCAAAAATGATCGAGCTGAGCACGCCCGGTGTCATCCTGAATATCACCAGCCTGGGTCGCGCCGGGAATTTCGGCCAGTCCAACTACAGCGCGGCCAAGGCGGACGTCGCCTCGATAACGGTCACCTGGGCCAAGGAGCTCGCGCGTCACGGCATTCGCGTCGGAGCCATTGCTCCCGGATTCTGCGAAACCCGGTTGGTCACCGGCATGAAGCCCGACGCCTTGGATCGGGTAAAGGCGGGAATTCCACTGCAGCGTCTTGGGCGCCCCGAGGAGATCGCTCATTCGGCTCTCTATGTCTTCGAAAACGACTACTTTACCGGGCGCGTGTTGGAGGTTGACGGCGGACTGCGCGCCCCCGAAGGCGAGAAGTTTTGTCAGCGGGCCACGATGTCCATGAGCTGCCACAGTCCGGCCGCCGCGATCCACTCTCCTACAGGCTTTGCCGAGGCACTAGGAGCACCCATCGGGCTTGATCTGGTAGTTTTTGAAAGGGACTAAGGAGCCCTGTCTCCCGCCAATCTCTTGCGCGCATAATCTATCCCGAAAATCAGCGGGATGCCGAGCCATGCGGTCGCGTAGATCTGCCAATCGACGGGCCCGGTCTGTAGAAACGTCTGTACGGGAGGGAAGTAGAGGATCGCCCAGGAGAACAGGATCTCGGTTGCCACGCCCAGCAGCAGAATCCGGTTGCCGAGCAATCCCCGGTCGAGACCGCTGCCCCTCAGGGAGCGCCGGCCGACGACGTTTCCCACTTGCATTAAGACGATCGCCGCCAAGGTAATGCCGGTCGCGGAGCGGTACAGGGGGTCGTTCTCGGCCAGTTCCTGCCCCCAATGCCAACCGCCCTGATGCAAGACCAGGAAGAACAGGAACAGCGAAAAGGCGGCCTGAATCACGCCCAGGAACAAATAGGCGGTGGCCATCAGCCGAAAGGAGAGCAGGCGTTGGTCCAGTCGCCGCGGCGGATGTTGCATGGTATCGCGCTCGGGCGGCTCCTGTCCGAGCCCGATGGCAGGCAGCAGGTCGGTGCCAAGGTCGATCGAGAGGATCTGGATCACCGTCAGCGCCAGCGGTACCGGCAGCAGGACAAAGAGCAAAAACGGCACGATCTCCGGAATGTTGCTGGCCAGGACGTAGGTCGTGAACTTCTGGATGTTGGCAAAGACCGCCCGCCCTTCTTCGACGCCCGACACGATGGAGGCGAAGTTGTCGTCCAGCAGCACGATATCGGCCGACTCGCGCGCCACGTCGGTCCCGCTGGCTCCCATGGCGATGCCGACGTCGGCGGCCTTGAGCGCCGGGGTGTCGTTGACGCCGTCTCCGGTCATGCCCACGACCTGTCCCAGACGCTTGAGGGATGTGACGATCTTCATCTTCTGCTCTGGCGTAGTGCGTGCGAATACGCTGACCCCGTCGCGCAGCCGCTCGACCAACTCCCGCTCGCGCAGCCGCTCCAGCTCGGAGCCGTGCAAAAGCCGTTTCTCGGCCGGCTCGTCCGCCGCCAGGATTCCGCACAGGCGCGCGACGGCCTCGGCGGTGTCGGGATGATCGCCGGTGATCAGCAGCACGCGAATGCCGGCGGTGTGACAACGGGCAACTGCCGCCGGCACTTCCTCGCGAACTGGATCATCGAGCGCCAAAAAACCGCATAGCGTGAGCTCCCGCTCCAGGGATTCCTCCGGGGCCTTCGGATCGGGCAGGTGCTCGAGCCGGCGCGATGCGACCGCGATCACGCGCTGCCCTCCGGCAGACAAGCGACGCACGGTCTCGTCGCACATGGCCAGCGCCTCGTCGTTGGCCCCGACTGCCGAGTCGACCCCGTTCTCGAGCTGACCGACGAGGGGACGCAGCGACTCCCAGGCCCCTTTGATCGCGAACAGCACCTCCGTGCCGTTGGCAAACAGGCCCGCCTCCCGCCGCTTGGCCAGATCGAAGGGGAAATGGCGCCGCGTCTCGGCGATGATGTCGTCGGGCGGACCGAACAGCGCGCCGTAGCGATCCGCAAGGGCGACATCCATGGGGTCGCCCGACCAGCTCGGGCTCGATCCGCGATCCGTCGGCGCCGGCCGCACCTCGGAGGCGACCAGTGCAGCCTTGAGGAGCGAGTGCAGGGATTCCCGGTCGGAGATCGGCTCTCCGCGCACCGGATCGAGCAGGGCCGCGATCGCCAATTCGTTGCGCGTCAAGGTCCCGGTCTTGTCCGTGCAGATGACGTGGACCGCACCGAGCGCTTCGACCGCTTCGAGATTCTTGACCAGCACCTGCTTCTTGGCCATGCGCAGGCTGGCCATCGACAAGGCCAGCGTAAAGGTCGGCAGGAGCCCTTCGGGCACGTTGGCCACGATGATGCCCAGCATGAAGACGATATTGACCCACAGCGAACGACCGCTCGCGACGCCGTAGGCGAAGAACAAGATCCCCATCGCCACCGCGATCAGGGTAAGCACCCGGACCATGCGATTGGTCTCCCGCTGCAGCGGCGACAGTGGCCGGCGCACATCGCGCGACAGGGCCGCGATCTTGCCGAGCTCGGTGCGGTGGCCCGTCGCGAAGACGACCGCCACGCCATTGCCGCGCAGCACGCTGCAGCCGGCAAAGGCGATGTTCGGGCTCTCGATCAGCCGCCCGTTGGCGGGGCCGCTCTTCAGCGCTTGCGAGCGCGATTCTCCGGTCAGCGGCGCGTTGTTGACCAGCAGGTCTTCGGTTTCGACCAGCCGCGCGTCGGCGGCGATGCGGTCCCCTTCGGTGACCAGCAGGACATCGCCCGGCATCAGATCCTCCGCGGGCACCTCTCGCTCTGTCCCGCTGCGGCGCACGCGCACCCCTTGCGGCAGGAACTTGCGCAGCTCATCCATCGCCCGCTCGGCGCGCATCTCCTGGGCAAAGGCGAACAGGGCGTTCAGCACCGACACGCCCAATAGCGCCCAACCGAGCAGGCCCATGCCTTCGCCCGGTTGGATCGCGTCGGCGACGAAACAGACGACCGCCGCGATGTCGAGCAGGATGCTGAAGAAGTTGACGAAGTGCTTGATCAAGCCCTGCAGCCACCGCCAGCGAGAAGGCGGCTGCAGGCGGTTGGGGCCAACCTCGCGGCGGCGCGCGTCCGCTTCCAGGTCCGTGAGTCCTCCCGAGCGACTGCGCAGGAAGCCGAAGACATCGCCGGCGGCAACCTGGTGGATCTGACCTGCGCCGGCCACTAGTCGACGCCTCGATAGATGGCGACGTCGCAGTTGGCATCGCGCAGTACCCGCTCGATGGGATTACCGTAGACGAACCGCTCGGTCAGGTTACGCTCCGAGGCCCCCATGTAGATCAGACGCGACTTCGTCTTGTTGGCCGCGATCAGGATTTCCTCGGGGACGTCGTCGGAGACGACGACCTGCGCGTCCATGACCTTGGAGCCGAGGCCAAGGCGCTCGCGGATCTCCTGCTCGACCCGCTCGCAACAGGCATCGCCCTGCGAGCGCGAACGCTCGGTCGCCTCGTGGGACATCCGGCGAAAACGCCAGCGTCCCACGCGCGCGACGGAGACTATGTGCAGATGCGACACCTGCGGGCCGAAGAGCCGCAGGAAGGGCAGGGCTGAACGAAAATCCCCGGGGTGCTCGGCGACCGGGAGCAGCAGCCGGCGTGGCGATCCCAGCAGGCCGGGCTGGACGACGCGCACGGCCAAGACGTTGCAGTGCTCCGAACGGAGCAGCTTTTCCGATGTGGTTCCGCTCAGCAAGGCGCGGCGCCGTTCGCGAGCTCGCGTACCGCAAACCAGGTAATGCTCCGGACCCGCGGGAACGGCCGAGCGGATCGCATCCGAGACCCTACGGGCCCGCGGCAACAGTTGCACCACCGGCCGGACACCATGGCGCTCGCATTCCCCCTGCAACCGCTCCAGTTTCTCCGCGAGCTCCGTCTCCGTTGCTTGCCCGTCCGGAACGTGGACCAGGGTCAGCTTACGCTCTTGCTGAGCGGCCGCCAGTTGAACGGCATAGTGGCTTACCCAGTCGCCGTTGATCGAGCCGTCGTACGCGAAAACGAACATGGGACCCAGCTGCCTCGATGGCGGTTACCTAATGGGGCGATCTCTCGGCACGGCCGCGAGCTTGTCTCCGCGACCGGGGGGAAGATCAACCCTGAGACAGAGCTCCGGCCGGACCCATGCCGATGATCTCATCTACGGCACCTTGTCGATACAGATTTTACAGTCACGAATCCGGTCCAGCTCTGTTGGCGAACCGTTCCTGCAGCCGTTTGCGGGGCCGCTGGCACTCGGTGTGCTGGCCGGGTTGTTCTTCATTCAGCAGCGCGGGACGGACACCATCGGTGCGCTGTTCGGTCCGATTTCGGACGCGGTCCGCCAGCGACTCGCCAGCAATCCGCGATAAACATCCGGCCACGGAGCCTCGCGCAGTTGTCCCAACCTTATCTTTACTCTTGTCGCCCGGGAGTCGGAGTGCACTGGCGCAAGCGCAAGCATCTTCGCCCGGGGAATCTCGATTCACGCACCAAATCGGAGGCCGACCATGACCGTTCACACCGTTACGGTTTGGATCCTCAACGGTCAAACCCTTCGATCCGTACCCCTTCAGACACGAAACATCGTGTAGGTAAAACCAGCGCGCAGCGAGAGGCGTGCGGACAGCGACCGGATCAGACGGCTTGGCCTAGACTATCACCAATAGGCCATGTGGCCCTCAGGAAGCAGGACCAACCGCGCCTGGGCAGCTTCCACCCTCGCGTGGCCATACTGGAAGCCAGGGTTCCGGGGTGGCAATCAGGGCCAGACCCCCTGCAGCTTGATTTTACTGATTCGTGATTTCTGTTTATGCGGCTGGAAATTACAGGTCACGTCCGCCACGCGACCACACCGGCTCGGGTTGTGCCGCCTTCCCATTCGGAGGCGAAGACAGATGGCCTTATCCAAGCTTCGCGCTATGATCCAACCCCATGAACATCCGCGATCTGCAATACATACTCGCCGTAGCCGACACCCGTCACTTCGGACGCGCCGCTCAGCGCTGCTTCGTCAGCCAACCGACCCTTAGCGGCCAGATCAAGAAGCTCGAGGAGCATCTGGGTGTGACCATCTTCGAGCGCACCAACCGTTCGGTCGAGATAACGCCCATCGGTGAATCCATCCTTGCCCATGCCCGATTGCTGCTGGAGCAGGCACACGCCATCGAGCAGGTTGCGGGAGCCCACCAAGACCCCCTGGCGGGACCGCTGCGCGTAGGGGCCATCCCCACCCTAAGCCCCTACCTGATGCCCTTGATTCTCGTGCCCCTGAAACGCCGGTTTCCCCAGCTCAAGCTCGTGCTCTCCGAAGAGATCACCGAGTCGCTGATCTCTCGGCTGCATCAGCATGAGCTGGATGCGATTCTCGTAGCCACGCCGATCGAAGATCCGGACCTGGAGCAGACCCCCTTGTTCGAAGAGCCCTTCTGGCTCGCCCATCCTCGCAATCACCCCCTCTACGACAAAGACGAGATCTCGCAGCAGGACCTGGAGGAGATCGAAGTCCTGCTCCTGTCCGAGGGCCACTGCCTGACCCATCAGGTCATGGACGTATGCCACCTGGCGGAGCGGTCCCAGCGGGGAGAGATGGCAGATCTGCGCGCTGCCAGTCTGGAAACCCTGCTTCAGCTCGTAGGTGCCGGGTTCGGCTGCACCTTGGTCCCGGCGCTTGCCATCCGTGGCGGCTGGATGACCGATAGCGGCATCATTGCGCGCCGCTTGGAGCTGCCGGACGCCCATCGCCGCATTTCTCTGGTCTACCGCCGGACCTTTCCGAGGCAGCCCGCCCTGAGTACTTTTGCCAGCGTCATCAGGGAGCACCTCCCGAACACGGTCAGGCCCCTGGGGGAATCCTAGGAACCTGTCTGGCTTGCGCGTTCGTCGCGAGGGAGCGCGGTGCCGAGGCGATTTGCTCGCTCAGGCACGAGCCCTCCCTCTTCGCTTCGGATAAAATCTTTGCATCGCAGAACGGGCGTGCCGATTCACCCAGCCTTGCCGAACCTGACCGTACGGTCGGATGTCTTGCCGCAGCACCATGCATGAAAACAAAAACATAACATGTCTCTATTATGCAGAATAATATAAAGTAAATTGGTAAGTAATATGCATAACTCATTTTTTTAAAAAGAATTATTTTTTTATGCAATTCACCGAGAAATGAGCCATAATAACAACATGAGCCCTATGCAGACGATGTTCCAACGTTTCGGTAGAGGTCTTGAGAAGGCTTCAACATTGACCGCAAGGACATCCCGGATCGAGAGGTAAAAAAACCATGACGATCAGCCAATTGCATGCCGTTTGGGAGCTGTGCCGACAGGGATTTCCCCTCACAGCCGACGAAGCCGCCGCCCGCTGGGAGAGGGGCGAGCCCTACGAGCCGGAACGGCAGCTGCATTTTACGCGCGAGATCGAGCAGCTAATCGACCGCTGCAACTGGGAGACCGGCGCTCGAGTCAAGGCCGCTTGAGCCTCCCTAGCGGGCAGCCCTCTGCGAGTACAGTTGCAGCATGCAAGAGGGCTACCTGATCATCGAGACGAACGCGGAGCACCCGGGGTTGGTTCGAATCCGCACGTCCGAGGCGCCTCCGCCGGAGACAGGGCCAGGGCCGGGAGATCCAACGGGCCCGCATATCCGTTACATCGCCCGCTTCAACGACTTGAGCGCGGCACAGATGCACACCCACATCCGCTTGCGCCACCGGCTCGTAGACGTCGACGCCGGCCTTTACCGTTGCGACCCCGTTACGGCGATCGCAGCGATCCAGTCCCTCGCGCTCGGTCATCGCCAAGTCTTCCTGGATCCGGATCTCGCCGGAGATGAGGCCCTCGAAAAGACCATCGCAAAACACCACCGGCGGCACAGGCTCGCCGATCGCATTTGGCAGGTGGTCGGTATCTTCGCAGTCCTCTTTCTGCTCCTGAAGATTCTGTTTGGCTTCTGAACCGCCCTACCAGGAAGTCACGCACCGCGAGTCGGCCGATCGCTGCGTGGCAGGAAACAAATGACCGCGGCTGCGTCCTGCGATCGGCTCCTCAATCCCGCCCACGTTAATAAATCTCCCAGAACCGCTTGCCGTCGATCGTCCGGGCACGGAGCCCGGAGCGCCCCGCCGCACGCCGGCCGGTGGCCAGGAGCGTGACCAGATCCGCCTTTACCAGCGGATGATAGTAAAAATACTCGTGCCCCAAGATCTGGTAGCGCCTGCTGCCCGAGACATCGATGGTTTCCATGCCGTCGACGACGGTCAAAAACTCCCCGGCCTGACCCAAACGCGGATAGCCGCTGAGCTGCTGCGAAAGCTTCAACGGGGCGTCCTTGCTCGACGCATACAGGGTGATCCCACCCGCAATAGGTACGAGCCGGGGCAGCTGATCGACGAAGGTCCGGGAGTCGAAGTCCGGTGCCAACAGCACCAGCTCGGCAATCGCCGGACGCACCTTCGAGTCGGTGGCCAGCCTCTGGAGCGCGAAGAGCGCACCGCGCGAGCCTAGGCTGTGGGCCAGCAGCCTGATGTTGGCGGGGCCGATGCGCGATCCGAGCTGCGTCAAAAAATCCGCGAGGAAGGGGACGCTCCACTCCACGTCCGCCAGGTCGCGCACGTACTCGACCGGTCCGGCATTCGACGGCCAGCTGAACATCAGCACAACGGCCTTGCCGGCCAGGTCGCGCTGCAGCTCCGCGGCCATTCGGCAGGTGCGGTCGAATCCGTAGTTGTAACCATGCACGAACACCACAACCGCGCCTGTTGCCGTCGCGGCCGCGGCGGTGACCAAGCGCTCCCAGAACACATCCGGATCGGCCTGCTCGGCAACCTGGATCTGGTTGATCTCACCGGGCACGTAGAATGGCACCTTTCCCGCCACCTCGTCCAGGAACGGGATCGGCGTGAACTCAACCCCGCAGTGCCCGTAGTGCGGCTCCCCGCGCTCGCCGCCGTAAGACTCGTCCGCCGGCCTGTCCTCGTGACGCTCCCGGTTGGTCGCGTAAAACACCTCGACCTGGACAGAGTCTGAAGCGCCATCGGTGCTCCCTGGACCTTCCTGCGCAGCCAAGGGCGAAGCGGGCAGGGCAAGGATCGCCAACAGACTGGCGGCGCGGCAAAGCACTAGCCCTGTCGCTCCCGATCCACCGCCCGCAGCCGGGCCTTGAGCTTGTTTATTCGCTCGAGCAGGTCCAGCGCCAGCGCTGCACCGGCCAGGTTCACCCCCAGGTCCCGCTGCAGATGCACCGTGATCCGGGTCCGCTGCAGGCTGGACGTGGGAAAGCACCAGTGAGGGCCGCGCCTGCCCGAAGGCTCCAGGATGCCCTGCTCCACCATGGCCTCTACCAGCTCGCCCCGCACATCGCAGGACTGGCAGAGCTCGATCAGGGTGACCTCTGTTTCCTCGTCCAGGATTTGCCCGTCGAGGGCCTGTGATTCGTGTTTGCTCATGGGCTCAAGATACCCCCAGATTGGCGCGTGGATCGAATCCGAGCTTGGCCTCCATTTCCCGATACAGGGCCTTTGCATCGTCGCTATCGGCCGGCGGAAGCGCCAGATTCAACACGACATAGAAGTCTCCCGGCGCCTTGCCCGGAAGCCCCCGCCCCTTCAGCCGCAGCTTCCGGCCAGGCTGCGACTCTGCCGGGATTTTAAGATCGACGGCGCCTGTGGGTGTCGGTACCTTGACGTTCGCGCCCAGGGCCGCCTCCCAAGGCGCCACCGGAAGATCCAAAAAGACATCAGCGCCATCGACCCGGTACATGGAATGCACTCTCAGGTCCACCTCCAGAAATAGATCTCCTGCCTCGCCACCCCCTATCCCGGGACCGCCTTGCCCGGCGAGACGAATCTGCTTTCCGGGGCGGATACCCTTGGGAATGCGCACGTTGAGGTTGTGCTCCCGCGTGGTGACATGTCCGTCCGGAGTCAGCCCTGGCATCCGCAGCGTAATTGTCCGGGTCGATCCCTTGTAGCTGTCTTCCAGATCAATGAGCACCATTGCGTGGTGGTCCTCGCCGCGCATCCGAAAGGAGCGCCGGGTGGCCTCACCGGGATGCACCCGCGCTCCTCCGAACAGTGAATCGAAGAAGTCGCTGAACTGCTCCGGACCGGCCTCCGTGTAACCTCCCCCCGGAACTCGAAGCCTTCTTTCCAATCGGGGGGCGGCCGGAAATCCTGCCCGGTCTGCCACTGCGCACCAAGCTGGTCGTACGCAGCACGCTTCTCCGGATCCTTGAGCACCTCGTTGGCCTCGTTGACCTCTTTGAAACGTTCTTCGGCGTCCGATTCCTCGCTGACGTCCGGATGGTACTTGCGCGCGAGCTTGCGGTAAGCCCGCTTGATCTGGTCCTGGGTGGCATCGCGGCCGACACCAAGGATCTTGTAGTAGTCCTTGTATTGGGGCATGGAGCTGTCGCCCTTTTCAAATCAGGTTACGGCGAGTACCAGGGATTTGAAATCCCTGCTAACCGCGCTTTGAAGTCACGCGGGAAGTTTAAACGCGCGCCGGAAGGTGCGCCAGACGGCGCGCGTCGCGCCCAGCCGCTTTTTCCATTCGGTCGCCTGCTTTTGAAAACAGGCTGTTTAGATATGCTTTATCGGTATTCTCGCGCATTTCCTTCAAGTCGTGGCCAACACAAAATGCACGACCATTGGCGCTGATGATTACGACCCGTCCCGAATCGTCCTCGCCGATATCCGCCAAGGTTTGATCGAGCTGGCCTTTCCATCTGATTTCCAGGAACAAGGATTTCGGTTCTCATTACGACGCCAACAAATGAACCGCGACGACGACGCGGTTCCAGCCCAAGCGGCACCAAGCCGCTTCCAAACTCCCCACGCGCAGGTCAAAATATTCCTCCATGCGCATCGTGGAAGTCATTACAGACGCCGCCCATACCGACAGCCTTGCCGGTATCGCCGAGCATTTCGAGGCGACCGACTTTTGGTGGGGCGTCGAAAACGAGGACGGCCGGCGAAGCTTCCGCTTTCTGGTCGCCGACGACTCTCGCCAAGGTGTGGTGGACGCGCTGCAGAGCCTGCTCGGCGCCGCCCAGAACACCCGCATCATCATCCTCCCGGTGGACGCCGCACTACCGCGCCCGCCGGACGAGGACGAGGAGGGTAGGAAGCGCAAGGCGGTTAAGACGACGCGGGAGGAGCTATACAGCGAGATTGCGAGAGGTGCCCGCCTGGACAGCAACTTCCTGCTGCTGACGTTTCTGTCGACCATCGTGGCCGCCATCGGTCTGGCGGCAGACAACGTGGCCGTAGTGGTCGGGGCCATGGTGATCGCGCCGCTGCTCGGACCCAACATCGCGCTGGCCTTCGGCACCTCGCTGGGCGATCTGGATCTCATGGGGCAGGCCCTGAAGACCAACCTCGCCGGGCTGGGTCTGGCGTTGTTGCTCTCGGTGATCATCGGCTTGATCTGGCGAGTCGACCTGTCCAGCGCAGAGATCCTCGCGCGCACCGACGTCGGCGTGGAAAGCGTGATCCTGGCCCTGGCTTCCGGGGCCGCTGCGGTGCTGTCCCTGACCACAGGATTGTCCTCCGCCCTGGTGGGGGTAATGGTCGCCGTGGCCCTGCTGCCGCCGACCGCCACACTGGGCATGTTGCTCGGCAGCGGTCAGCCGCAACCGGCCTCTGGCGCAGCGCTGCTGCTCGCGGTCAACGTGGTGTGCGTCCTGCTCTCGGCCATGAGCGTCTTTCTGCTCAAGGGGGTCAAGCCGCGCACCTGGCTGGAGCGAACCAAGGCCAAACAGTCCCTGGCCATCTCTATCTCGCTTTGGGCAAGCCTGCTGCTGATCCTGGTCGCCGTCATTCTGGTGCGCGGCTCGTTAGTGCCCTAGCTCCAGGATTCCTGTGGGAATCCTGGAGATTTCGCCCTTCGGGCGTTTTTCTGGCTGCTAAGGCGATTGCCGGAGAACCGAATCAAGTTGCTGCCCGCCCCGCGGAGCGAAACACAAATCGGTCCAGCCTTTTCAATCAATGTGTTGGACAATTCGGAGCTCATTGATCCTCTGCCAGGTTCGGCGCCGCATCAGCGGATGTGCGCTGGCAAAAAATTGACGTTCAGCGGTTCCACGCCGGCAGACTGAGCTCGCCCATCAACTTGCGCAGCTCGTAGCGCGCCGCCACGTGGGACATAGTGATCTTGGGGCCGTCGTCGACATCCTTGAGGTCCACCAGGGTCAGGCCCTTGGGAAAGAGCTCGCGGTAGATGACCCGGTCGGAGAGACCCGATACGTAGCGAAACGCGATCCGTTTCTGCAGGCTCGAAAGGGCCGTGTCCATTCGCTGGCGGTTCTTTGAATGGGTCGTGGAGATCCGGTTTCGGATCACCACCCAATCCAGGCTCGGCAGGCCCGACGCGGCGCGCTGCTTGCGGCTGTCCCAGACGCTCTCGGCGTAGAAGCTCAGCTTGTCGACGGCGTAGGTGTCCGGATTCACCTGCGCCAGCAGGTCCAGGTCCACGAAGCTATCGTTCATGGGCGTTAGCAGGGTGTTGGCCATGGAATGCGCCAGCTGGGAGAAGTAGGTCCGTCCGCCCGGACAGTCGATCACCAGGTAGTCGTTGTCTTTCTCCAGCTGGCCCACGAGCGAATCCAGCAGTTCGGCCTCCTCCTGCTCGCGCTCGCGCAGGTCGGGCAGCCCCGACGGGGTCGCCACCAGGTGCTCGGGTATGGTCCAGCCGAGGCCGCGACCCACCGCATAGGTCTCCCGGTTCTCCAGGTACCGCGTCAGGGATCTTTGGCGCGTGTCCAGGTCGAGCACGCCAACCCGGAAGCCCCGCTTCTGGATGCTTACGGCCAGGTGCATCGCCGTCGTCGACTTGCCGGTCCCGCCCTTCTCGTTCCCCAAAACGATGATATGGACGCCCCTTTTTTTAATGACCTGCACACCCCCCTCCCGAATGTCGATTATTCCAGTTAGGTTACCAAGTGCCGGAATGGCCGTTCCAACTTTCGTCGATCCGGCGCGAAAAAGACTTCTCAATGCGGTGCAAGGTCGAGGAATCCAGCCACCCGCCATTCGAGATAGGGATAGAAGGGATTCCAACGCAGCCGCAGCATGTCCGACGCCGAGATCCGGAGCACACCGCGCTCACCGCGCAAAGCAAGGTCTCCCAGATGGATGCCCGGGCTCTTTTGCGTCCGCGTACCACCATACACGGGGTCCTGCCCTTGGAACGGCAAGGCGACATGGGCCAACGAATAGACGTCCGTCGGCCAACTCAAGCCAAGGTCCCGCCACTCGGCCGGCTCCTCGCCGGGCGGCTCGATATGCACCTCCACACCCCTGCTTCCCGTGCGCCGGTTGGACACCAGGCTCAGGGTGAAGGCCCGGTCCGGGTCGGCAAGCAAGGCCGCAACATCGGCGGCCGGATCGCCCTTCAGGATGGGCTCGATCTCGGCCATCCGGTTGATGTCGAACAGCACCAGCCCATGCCCGCCGGCCGGAAGGCGGTCGAACAGTCCCCGAACGAGGGCGGGAGCCGATACGGTGGCATCGACGACGGACTGGAAGGCCAGCACGCGCGGGAAGCGTTCCACCAGCCGGGTCCCTTCCAGTGAATCGAACCGGGCTTGAATCTCGGAGGTCAGCTGATAAGTCATATCGCCGGCGTTTACCGCAAAGGAGCCGTACTTGAACGGATCGTACTCGGGCAGTATCGAGTTCCAGGCGAGCTTGTCGAGCCCGAGCAGGCGCCCGATCCGCGCCTGCCAGATGGCGAGCGATGCAGCTCGCGTCACGCCGATGGCCGGGGAGATGAGCACCAGGCGCTCGACCCGTGGCAGGGATCGGTCCTCCAGGGCGGCGAGCGCATAGTGCACCGCCAACGCCGCTCCGTTGGAGTAGCCGACGATATACAGGGGCCGCTCCCCGACCTGCTCGCGCAAATGGCCGATCGCAAGACGCACCGCGGCGGCCATATCCTGCCAATGGACCTCCACCAAGCCCGAGGGCGCAGTACCGTGACCCGGCAGCCGAAGGCCGATGACATGTGCCCCGAGTGCGTGCATACGCTCACCCAGGGCACGCAGGCTGTAGGGGGAATCGGACATCCCATGGAGCAGCAGGACGCCGGCCTCCGGTGCCTTGCGTGTGAGCTGAAAGGTACGGTTCCAGTTCGGCGACCAGCGCCCGGGGTCCGAGAGACTGCCGCGGTCGTAACGGTTGATCAGGTACTCGGTCTCCTCCCCGCTCTCGCGGTAAACCAGCGCGTCGAGCTGGGCGAAGAGGCGCTCCTCCAAGGCCAAATAATCGGCAAAGGTCTCGACCCCGGCGTCTGCCCGAAACTCCTCGTTCAGGTTCGCCAGGTGCCAGACATCCAGGTCCGGGCGGCTGTCCAGAAAAAGCACGAAACCGATGATCAGCACGACGAGCGCGCCGGCGAGCGAGAAGGCGACGGCCTTGATCAGACGCCAGGTAAAACGGGTCACTCGGAGCTTCATGTCACCACCTCAATACTGGAAATCCGGGGGCTGAGGCCTAAGCGGCCAGACCCGGCCGCATCCCCGCTCCCGTCGCGAGAATGGATGAAACAGCCAGCCCCTTAGTGTATGTTGATGTACTAATTTGTTGTATCCGTCTACGCTCCATCCCCATGCGCTTCGAAGTCAGTAAAGAAGAGATCAAGAAGGCCAACGTCCCCCACGAGATCTTTCTGACCAACCTCATCGGCAACCACATCCTCGCGACCGCGGGCGTCGGCGGCATGGCCGGAACCTTTCCCTGGATCATGTCCGTCATCCCGATCATCTCTTTCAGCCTGCTCGGCTATACCATGTGGCGTGCCCGCCGCGCCGTCGGGCGCGATCCCTGGTACGTGATGTGCCACTGGCAAATATGCGCGCGGCGCAGCGCCATCTTGATCCTCATGCTCAGCCTGCTGCTGGTGATCGTAACCCTCGGCTGGGTGGCTTACACCTACGCCGGCGTGATGAAAGAGGCGGTGTGGGCCTTGATCGGCGGCGTGGGCATACTCCCCATCATGGTGACGGTGCTGGTCCTGATCATCATGGAGTCCGAGGCCCTCTACCACGCCAACCAGGCCAAGCTGCCGAAGTGGGTTATCGAGCGCTTCCCCAATCCGGATGCCAAGGTCATCGTCGAAGAGAAGCCGGCCTATTACGACTGACGGGGCTCGGCCTCGACCCGACGGATCAACCAGCTGCCCGGATCGGCAATTCGACGTTCAATTTCGCCACCAAGAGCAAGAAGGACGATTGATGGGTCCATCGTGCTCTTCGTTCGCTTCCCGTTTTTTCTCAGCGTTCGACGTCCGAAATCAGGACCCGCCGGATGCGGCCGGCGCTGCCTCTTGCGCCGATTCCTGCCCGGACTCAACCTTGATCAGATGATTGATCGTCTCGAGCATCGTGTCCCTGCTGCCGGTCTGGGACGGGCTGGTGCGGTACTTGCCGTTGACAATAACCGCAGGCACCCCGTCCACACCGTAGCGCTTGCCCATCTCCTCGGCGCGGCGCACCCTCATGTCCACGGCAAATGAATTGAAGGTCTTGCGGAACTCCTCGCCGTCGATGCCCTGCTCTTCGGCAAAGGCCACCAAGGCGTCCTCGTCGACGATGTGCTTCTTCTGCTCATGCAGGGCGCGGAACAGGGGCATGTGGAGCTTGTCCTGCACCCCCATCATCTCGGCGGCGAAAAAGGCCCGGGCGTGGGGCACGACCTTGGGTCCGAAGACCGCTGGCATGCGCCGGAACCCAACGTTCTCCGGCGTGGTCTCGAGCCACTTGTCGATCGTCGGCTCCAGGTGGAAGCAGTGGGGGCAGCTGTACATGAAGACCTCCAAGACCTCGATCTTGTCTCCGGTCTCGGTGGGCTGGGCCTTACCCAGCGTCGTAAAGTCGATCCCCTCTTCGACGGCCCAAACATGGGTGGCAATCAGCGCACCAAGTGCCACCCGCAGCAACGCTCTCGCTATCATCGCTCTCATTTCTCCTCTGTTCGGCAGGCGCAAGCCGCCATGCCATCGCAAGTACAGTTAGATGGGTACCGGGTCTAGGGGTTCAGCCCAGGGCGTAATCCGCCACTAACCCGAGAAACACCGCCGTCCCCAGGTAGTTGTTGTCCAGAAATGCTTGGAAACAGGCCGCAGGATCGCGGTCGCGTATCAGGTATTGGTGATGCAACGCCAGGACACTGGCGAGGGCCAGCCCGACAAAATACCAGCCTCCTCGCCCGGCCAGATGCCCTACGTAAGCCAACAGGAGCAGAAGGAACACCTGCAGCAGGCCGACGATCAGGCGATCGTAAGATCCGAACAGGATGGCAGTGGACTTGATACCGGCCTTGAGGTCGTCTTCTCGGTCCACCATCGCGTACTGGGTATCGTAAATCAGCGCCCAGACGACGGTTGCGGTGAACAACACCCAAGCCACCGGCGGGACCGCGCCGGTGATTGCGGTGAAGGCCATGGGCACAGCCCAGCCGAACGCCGCGCCCAGGAAGAGCTGGGGCAGATGCGTATAGCGCTTCATAAAAGGGTAGATGACCGCAAGCCCCAGCGCCACGACCGAGAGCGCGATGGTCTTCCAATTGAGAAAGAGTACCAGCGCGAAGGCGCACAGGCTGAGCACCAGGAAAACCCCGACGGCCTCCCCGGGACTGACGAGTCCGGCCGCGATGGGCCGTTCCCGCGTGCGGGCGACCTGTCCGTCCAGGTTACGATCGGCGAAATCGTTGATCGCACAGCCCGCCGAACGCATCAGCACGACACCAACCACGAAGATGAGCACGATTCCCCGAGGCGGGCTCCCCTCCCCCGCAATCCAGAGGGCCCAAAGCGCTGGCCACATGAGCAGGAAAATGCCGATGGGGCGGTCGAGACGCACCAACTTGGCGTACAGGGCCAGCCGTTCCCGCCAACCCGGCGCACGCGGGTGACCAATCTTGACTTCGGGAAGGGTCATGTTCGGGGCTGTATTCGGATCCGAGGCGTTCGGGCCCACGGAGGGGCCGCTTCAACAGGGCGTTAGATTATGACACAGAGACGAGGGGGGGTGGCGTCTGTGCGCGGAAACCGGTCTGAGTGGTCGGGTGTTGTCATCGAAAACGCAGAATGCAGCGTGAGATACTAAGGAGGGGACCTTGGGCCTCGCTCTGTGGAACATCAAAATTCTATGCTGGGGTGAACCTGCTAACCCCGGCATCCGTATGAAGCCCGGGTTCGTCCCTCACCCCAGTCGACGGCGTCGCGGACACCAACGTTTACCGCTACACGCCCCCATAGTCTGACTTGTCTCCGAACCAACGCTCCATGAGGGGCCGAACATTCTCCGGATATCGGTCCAGCATCAGATCCGCTGTCTGCTGGGCGGCGGGGAGCAGGGCCTCGTCGGAGACCGGATCTGCGACGCGAAACTGCATATCTCCGGTCTGTTTGGTGCCCAGCACCTCGCCGGGTCCCCGCATCTCCAAGTCCTTTCGGGCGATCTCGAAGCCGTCGGTACTTTGGCGCAGGATCGCCAACCGCTCCCGCGCCTGCTTCGACAACGGGGCACGGTAGAGCAGCACGCAATGACTCTGGACGGCTCCCCGCCCCACCCGGCCGCGCAGCTGGTGGAGCTGGGCGAGCCCAAGGCGCTCCGGGTTCTCGATGATCATCAGGCTCGCGTTAGGCACGTCCACACCGACCTCGATCGACGGTGGTAGCGACCAGCAGGTCCAGCTCCCCGCGGGCGAAGCCCCCCATCACCTGCTCGCGCTCGGTCGCCTTCAGCCGGCCGTGAACCAAGCCTACGCGCAGCCCGGGCAGAGACTCGGTCAGGGCCTGCGCGGTATCCTCGGCGGCCTGGCACTGGAGGGCCTCGGACTCCTCGATCAGGGTACAGACCCAGTAGGCCTGGCGCCCGCTGGCACAGGCATCGCGCACCCGGCCGATCACCTCGTCGCGCCGGCTGTCGGGCACCGCAACCGTGGTCACGGGGGTGCGGCCCGGCGGCAGCTCGTCGATCACCGAAAGGTCCAGGTCCGCGTACAGGCTCATGGCCAGGGAGCGCGGGATGGGGGTGGCGGTCATGATGAGCTGGTGGGGCGCGCTTCCCTCCTGTGCCCCCTTCTCCTTCAGCTTCATGCGCTGATGCACGCCGAATCGATGCTGCTCGTCGACGATTGCCAAACCCAGATTCCGGAACCGGACGTCCTCCTGGAACAGGGCGTGGGTGCCGACGATCACGGGGGTATCGTCCCCGGCGATACGCGCCACCAGCTCGGCGCGCTCCCTGCCCTTGTGCCGGCCGGCGAGCCAAAGGGGCTCCAGCCCCAGCGGACCGAGCCAAGTGCGCAGGTTGCGCAGGTGCTGCTCGGACAACAGCTCAGTGGGCGCCATGAGGGCGACCTGGCACCCGGACTCCACTGCCTGCAGCGCGGCCAAGGCGGCCACGATCGTCTTGCCCGAGCCCACGTCCCCCTGCAGCAGGCGCAGCATGGGGTGGGACCTCTGCAAATCGGCTGCTATCTCCTCCGCCACCCGTCGCTGGGCGGCGGTCAACTCGAACGGCAAAGCGTCCAGCAGCCTTGCACGATGGCTGTTGTCCCCCGCCAGCACGGGAGCCCGGACGCGCTGCTGGGTGCGCCTGAGACGGCGCAAACTGAGCTGATGAGCCACCAGCTCCTCGAATGCCAGCCGGCGAAAAGCGGGATGGCGGCGCCCGCGCAGATCAGCAACGGGAAGGGAGGTTGGCGGGCGGTGCAGGAGACGCAAGGCGCCGGAAAGGGGCGGGAGCTGAAACCGGTTCAGGACCTCCGACGGGAGCCATTCCTCCAGCAGGCCGTCGTCTTGCTCCAGGAGCACCAGGGCCTGGTCCGTCAGGGAGCGCCAGGAGGACTGCTGCAAACCTTCGGTGGTTGGATAGATGGGCGTGAGGGCCGCCTCAAGGGGGGGCGCATCCTCCAAGCCCCGATGCTGGTACTCCGGGTGCACCATCTCCAGGGATTGAGGACCCTGACGAACCTCGCCGAAACAACGCAGCCGGGCACCGGCCGCCAGGGAGGCGGACTGGCTGCGAGAGAAGTGGAAGAAGCGCAACAGGATCCCGGCTCCGGATGACTCGTCCGCGAGCCAGACCTTGAGCGAGCGCCGGCGGCCGAAACCGATCGCGGAATCCCTGATCTCCCCCTCCACCAGGGCCTCATCCCCGGACCGCAGGTCCGAAATCTGCACGACGCGGGTGCGGTCCTGGTAACGCAGCGGCAGATGAAACAGCAGGTCCTGGACCGTGGCGATACCGACGCGAGTCAATCGCTCGGCTACCCGCGGTCCAACGCCCCGGAGGCCATCGACCGGCGCCTGATTCAATAGCTGGCCCGTCCTGTTTTCCAAGTTCCTTCCGATTCACCAAGGATGTAGGCTTGTCAAACCGAACGACCAGAGAGAAGCAGACGCATGATCGCGCAGACACGCCTGACGATCGCCACGCGGGGGCGAGGCACCTACAACATCACCCGCGAAGTGGGGCAGGCCGTACGGGAAAGCGGCCTTACCACCGGCCTCTGCCACGTATTCGTACAACACACCAGTGCCTCGCTGATCCTGTGCGAGAACGCCGATGCCACCGTCCGCCGCGACCTGGAGGCGTTCATGGCGCGGCTGGTGCCGGACGGTGACCCGCTGTTCGATCACACACAGGAGGGACCGGACGACATGCCCGCCCACCTGCGCTCCATTCTCACCAACATGGACCTCACGGTGCCGGTGAGCGGGGGACGCTGCGCCTTGGGGACCTGGCAGGGGATCTATCTCTACGAGCACCGCACCCACGCCCATCGCCGCCAAGTGACCGTAACCGTCAGCGGCGAGTAGGGACGCGCCGGCCGCGATCAGAGCACCGGGGGCTGCTGTGCCGACTCAAGCCCGGAAACGACTGGTCCGGAAGCACGCTGGCGGGCGCGAACCGACTGTGCCAGCTGGTGCACTGCCATGGCGTAGTAACTGCTGTGATTGTAGCGGGTGATGACGTAGAAGTTCTTCAATCCAAGCCAGTACTCGTAGCCGCCCTTGGCGTCCAACTTGATCAGGCTCACCTGATCCCCCTGGTCGAGGGCGGCGGTCGAAGCGATCCCGTTTCGGCTCAGGGAATCGAGGCTGTAGCTGGTGTCGTACCCCGCCTTCATGGCCCTGGCACCCGCCCCGCTCGCCCGGGCGCGGACGGTGACCGGCTCGCCCTCGCGCCAGCCGTGGTCGGAGAAATAGTTCGCGACGCTGCCGATGGCGTCCACCGGATTCCACAGGTCCCGCTTGCCGTCGCCGTCGAAGTCCACCGCCCACTTGTGGAAGCTGCTGGGCATGAATTGACCAAGCCCCATGGCCCCGGCGTACGAGCCCCTGGGCTTGAAGGGATCGACTCCCTCGTCACGGGACATGATCAGGAAGGCCTCGAGCTCACCGGTGAAGAACTCTGACCTGCGCGGATAATCGAAGGCCAGAGTCGCGAGGGCGTCTATCACCCTCTCCTTACCGGTGTAGCCCCCGTAGCGGGTCTCCACGCCGATGATGGCGACCACGTACTCCGGCGGCACCCCGTACTTGGTCTGGGCGCGCCGCAGCGTGCTCTCGTAACGGCGCCAAAAGCGCGCGCCGTTGGCGATGTTGCCCGAAGTCAGGAACTTGGCGCGATAGCGGGTCCAGGCGCCGGTTGGTCCTGAGGACTTTCTGGGCTTGGACTTGTCCATGAGATCGATGATCCACTGCTGGCGCTCGGCGCGCGAGAGCACACCCTCCAGGTACCGCCTGTCGAAGCCCTCCTTGCGCACTAGCTTGTCGACGAACCGGGCCGCGGCGGGATAACCCGCGAAATCCCCGCGGATACCGGACGAGCCCCCCAAAGCACTGGAACGGTAAGGCGAGTCGGCATCGGCCGTCATGGTCGCCGTCTCGGGATTGGAGCTGCAGGCGCAGAGCGATAGGGCCAGCAATGGACAAAAGAGTGAGGCAAGGGTACGCATGATCATTTACACCCGGGGGGCGACATCGGTCCGGCATCGGGACCGGCCGAACGGCGGAAAAAAGTCAGAGTAAATTTGCATGTTTCGCACAGACCTGCAGCGCCGCGCCAACAGCTTGCCGTCTGACGCTGCGAATCCCGGCACGCTCGATACCGGCCGGGAGTATAAAGCAAGGCACCGGGATTTTGGCAGCGCAATTCCGGACCGGTGCCTTAACCACCGATGGGCGCGGGCAAGGCGCCGATTCCGCGCAGGACAGTCGCAGGTCGGATAGCCTCCTAGTCACCAATTACCATCACCGCATCCATCTCGACCTCGGCGCCCTTGGGGAGAGCGGCGACTCCGATCGCCGCGCGCGCCGGATAAGGTTCTCTGAAATACTCCGCCATCACCTGATTGACCAGCGCAAAGTGCCCCAGATCGGTCAGGAAGACGTTGAGCTTGACCAAGTCCTCCATCCCGCCACCGGCGGCAACCGCAACGGCCTGCAGATTGTCGAAGACGCGCCGGATTTGCGCTTCCATGCCGCCCCCCACCAGCTCCATGGTATCCGGAACCAGCGGAATCTGGCCCGAAAGGTAGACCGTGGCTCCGAGGCGAACGGCTTGCGAATAGGTCCCGATGGCCCGTGGGGCCTGGTCGGTGCTAATAATTTGTCTTTTCATGAGAAGTCAGGAGAACAGCCGCTTCCACCAGCGTTGTCGCTTTTTTGGATTCACCCGAGCAGCGGCCAGGTCCAGGGGCGCAATCCTGCTCATCACCCAGCCGGGCAGCGGTGGATTGTCGCTGTAGCCGCAGGAGACCCCCAGATTGTGAGGGTCGTAGATCTTGATGAAGCTCGGCGCCTTCAGGTCGTCGGCATAGACGATACCGCAATGGTCCTCCCGATGCTCGTCCCGCAGCAGCTTGTCCAGCTCGGTCACGAAGGCACTGACTCGCGCGGCGTCGGAGGGCTCGGCGGGCGGCTCCTCACCGACCGCGTAGATGTACCAGCCATCCCCGGCGCAGGCGCGTACGCGCTCCCAGAGATCGTCGAGATGATGCCAACGCAGCGCGGACGTGAAACTGCCGCGAAAGGCCTGCAGGTAAGGCTGATCCTGAAAATCGCTATGTTGCATGTAACGCTCCTTCGAGCAATACGACTTGCGCGGCGAACAGCGCACCTCGTTGACCCGAGATCGCATGCTACCCTACCCCAACGGACGGGCTTCCTGCTATATTTGCCGCCTTTTTCCAGCGGAATCGATACGCATGTCTGCCCTATACGAATCCAAGCTCTCCAATCTGGACCTGATCAGCCGCGGCAAGGTACGCGACATCTACGGTGTGGACGAAGACCATATGCTGATCGTCGCGACCGATCGGCTCTCGGCCTTCGACGTGGTGCTGCCCCAGCCCATCCCCGGCAAAGGCGAGGTGCTCACCCGCGTCTCCAGCTTCTGGTTCGAGCGCACCGGCGGCATCGTACCCAACCACCTGTCGCGTCTGAGCCTGGACCAGGTGGTGCCGGATCCCGCCGAGCGGGCGCAGCTGGGCGAACGCGCCCAGGTGGTGCGTCGGCTCAAGCCCCTGCCGGTGGAGGCCATCGTGCGCGGCTACATCATCGGCTCGGGCTGGAAGGACTACCAGCGCACCGGAGGCGTCTGCGGCATCGACCTACCCGCCGGGCTGCAGCAGGCGGACCAGCTGCCGCGAGCCATCTACACCCCCTCGACCAAGGCCGACATCGGCGAGCACGACGAGAACATCGATTTCGACCGCACCGTCGAGCTCATCGGCGGCGAGCTGGCGGAGCAGGTCCGGGACGTCAGCCTGCGCATCTACACCGAGTGCGCGGCATACGCCCTGGAGCGGGGCATCATCATCGCCGACACCAAGTTCGAGTTCGGCCTCGATACCGACGGCAGGCTGCACCTGATCGACGAGGTCCTCACCCCGGACTCCTCCCGCTTCTGGCCGGCGGATCAATACCGCCCCGGCATCAGCCCGCCGAGCTTCGACAAGCAGTTCGTGCGCGACTACCTGGAGACCCTGGACTGGGACAAGACCCCGCCCGGACCCGAGCTGCCGGAGGAGATCATCGAGAAAACCGCGGCCAAGTACCGCGGAGGCGGAGGAGCGGCTGACCGGCCGCGGTTGAGGAATCCCTGAAGCGATTGTACACTATTCGTGTACTTTTGAGATGGGGCATCGGGGACGACGACCATGTCACGCGACTCCCGCACAGCACTCACGCGGCATTTCGGCTTCGATGATTTCCGCCCCGGCCAGGAGGCGGTGATCGACCACCTGCTGGCCGGGCACTCCGCCGCTGCCGTGTTCCCCACCGGCGGCGGCAAGTCGCTCTGCTACCAGCTCCCGGCCCTGCTGCTCCCGGGACTGACCCTCGTGGTCTCGCCGCTCATCGCCCTGATGAAGGACCAGATCGACGCCCTGAGCCGCCGCGGCATCGCCGCGGCGCGGCTGGACTCCACCCTGGACGCGGGCGAGTACCGGGCGGTCGATGGACGAGGTCCGCAGCGGCGAGCTGCGCCTGCTCTACGTGGCCCCGGAGCGCTTCAACAACGAGCGCTTCCGCGAGGCCATCGCAGCCAGTGCGAATCTCGCTGTTCGCCGTGGACGAGGCGCACTGCATCTCCGAGTGGGGCCACAACTTCCGCCCCGACTATCTCAAGCTGGCCGGCTTCGCCCGCGATTGCGGTGCCGAGCGGATCCTGGCGCTGACCGCCACCGCCACCGAGCGCGGTGCTCGGCGACATCTGCCGCGGCCTGGACATCGCACCGGAACGCGCGGTGCGCACCGGCTTCTACCGGCCCAACCTGACCCTCGTGACCACGCCGGTGCGCTCTGCCGAGCGCGACGGCGTGCTGCTGAGCGCCCTGCGCGACAATCCGCCCGGTCCCACCATCGTCTACGTCACCCTGCAGCGCACCGCCGAGGAGCTCGCCGAGCGCCTCGCACGAGGCCGGCTTCCCTGCCCGCGCCTACCACGCCGGGATGAAGGACGAGGACCGCGGCCGCGGTGCAGGACTGGTTCATGGCGGCCGAGCGACGCCGATCGTCGTCGCCACCATCGCCTTCGGCATGGGCGTCGACAAGGCGGACATCCGCTACTGTCTACCACTACAACCTGCCCAAGAGCCTGGAGAACTACTGCCCAGGAGATCGGCCGCGCCGGACGCGACGGCGAACCCGCCATCTGCCACATGCTGGTGTGCCCGGACGACCTCAACGTGCTGGAGAACTTCGTCTACGGCGACACCCCCGACCCGGGCTGCGTCCAGGGCCTGATCCGGGACCTGTTCTCCCGCAGAGCCGACTTCGACGTCAACCTCTACAGCCTTTCCGCCGAGCACGACATCCGCCCGCTGGTGCTGCGCACCCTGCTCACCTATCTGGAGCTGCGCGGCTTCCTCGCAGGGGGCACGCCCTTCTACGCCGAGATACAAGTTCAAGCCGCTGATGGGCTCCAGGAGAGATCCTCGCCCGCTTCGAGGGTCCGACGCGGGACTTCCTCGCCGGACTGTTCCGCCAAGCGCGCAAGGCCCGCTCCTGGCTCCACATCGACCCTGGCGGCGCCGCGGCGGCCCTGGGAACCGACCGGGAGCGCGTAATCCGCGCCCTGGACTGGCTGGGAGAGCAACAACTTTTGGAGGTGGAGGCATCGGGTGTTCGCCACCGCTACCGCCGGCTCAAATCACCCGGCGAGCCCGCGGCCCTGGCCGAAGAGCTGCACCGTTACTACGAGAAGCGCGAAGCCGCGGAGATTGCGCGTCTGCGCCAGGTGTTGGATCTCGCCGGACACAAGGGCTGTCAGACGGCGGCCCTGGCTGCGCATTTTGGCGAGCAGCTCGACGGCCCCTGCGGGCACTGCACCTGGTGCCTCTCGGGTGGTTGCGAGATACCGGAACGCCATTCTCCGGGGATTCCATCCAGGCTTCAGAATCAAATTGATCAAGCAGTCGCAGAGGCAAAGGGCGCGCTTGATGAGCCGGGATCTCTTGCCCGCTTTCTTTGCGGTGTGCCCTCCCCTCGGCTTGCCCGCGCGAAGTTGGGCAAGCACCCCCTCTCGGGCTCTCTCTCGCTCGTGCCCTTTCGGGAGGTATTGGACTGGGTCCATGCGCATCGACGCAGTCTCGCCGATCAATCACAAATGAAAGCCGCTGGATCCTAGCAAACTGGTGAATCGCTCTTTTTCCGATTGCGATCTGATTGGCGTAAACGGCGGTTATTTCTCGTGCTCTTTCCGCGCAGGAACCGCCTCCGTCGCTAGCCGGTACCCCAAGTCGATCAACTCCCAGGCACGATAAAACTCGTGGGCACCGCAAGCATCCCGCGGTACTTCAATGACCACGCCGGGGGAATAGGCGGCCAGCTTCACCGCCGCAATTGCGTTCTGCATGGTCTCGAAGGAGCGGTTGAGGAGATCGAACATGGTGGCATTGCCAGGGCCGGACGGCTTCAGGCTCTCCCCGATACCGCCGAGAAACTGGCGAATCCGCGCGCTGTAGCTGTCGTCGATTGGCGCCGTTTCATTCTTTTCGCGGCTCCGCTCCACCACCTCGCCCCGGCGCGGTGACTCGGCGTTCAGGTTGACCGCATCAGTGGGCGGAAGCCAGCTTGAGACCGACGATACCGACAACAACGAGCCCGACGAAGAAGAAACGGGCGAAGGTGGCGGGCTCGCCGAACAGAAAGATACCGATCACGAAGGCGCCGACTGCCCCGATGCCGGTCCAGACCGCGTAGGCCGTACCCATGGGAATCGTCTTTTGGGCAATGAGCAGCAGGGCGCCGCTCGCGGCCATGCAAACCACCGCAAAGCCAATCCAACCCCAGCGCAACCCGTCCTCCGCCAGACCTAGCTTCAGCCCGACGGGCCAGCCCCACTCGAAGAATCCGGCGATGATGAGATATACCCAGGCCATGCCCACACCCTGCTTGGACGGAGGAAAGATATTGGATTATCCGCTGGTGAACGTCGGATCGCCAGGTTGGCTCGACGACAAGAAGCTGCGGTTGCTGGTCGCAGGGAAATGTTTAGAGTCTACCTCTGGTCTAAATGGTGGTCATTGACCTCAGAGCTGCTTAGTAGGTGACATTTGTGAAAAGACTCTTTCTGGGACTGGTCCTCGCCGCCACTGCTGCCGCATTGATGCCCGGCTGCGGCGGAAAAGACGCTGTCGAGCAACCACCGAGGGAGACCAAGGACCTCGCCGTCGCCACCTTCGCCGGTGGCTGCTTTTGGTGCGTGGAGGCTGGCTTCGAGCAGGTGCCGGGCGTAGTCACCGCCGTCTCCGGATACACCGGCGGGCACAAGCACGCCCCTTCCTACGAGCAGGTCTCAAACGGCACCACCGGCCACCGGGAGGCGGTGGAGGTCCGCTACGACCCGACGATCATCAGCTACGACGGACTCCTGCAGGCCTTCTGGCGCATGGTCAACCCAACGGATGGGGGCGGTCAATTCGGGGACAGGGGAACGGAATACACCACGGCCATCTGGTACTACACCGATGCACAGCGCATCGCCGCCGAACGTTCCAAGTCAGCAATTAACTCCAATGGCCGCTATAAGAAGCCGGTGGTGACGCCGATACTGCCGGCAAAACGATTTTACTTGGCAGAAGACAAGCACCAAGACTATTACCTGCGCCATCCGATGAGCTACAGGTTCTATCGTCACCTATCCGGGCGGGACAAATACCTACGCAGAACCTGGGGACAGGATCTGAAGGTGGATTTCGGTGTTCGCCATTGAAGGAAGAGCGAACATGGTGCGCTTGAGCAGAGCCTCCAGCACACTGCGCAGTCCCCTAGCGCCGGTTCCGCGCTCGATGGCCTTGCGTGCCACCTCGGTCAGGGCATCGTGTTCCGGCCGCTGAAATGGACGTGATAGAAGACGTCACCCGGCGCTCCTCGCAGCACCATGAGGATTTCCCCCTCCTCGCCCTGCTCCACCAGCACGCGACCCTGGATGCCCAGTGAGATCTTGGCGGCGACCTTGTCGCGGAGCTCGAACCGGCTCGGGGTCCAGGGCGCATTCGCGGGCTGGAGCTCTTCCTCACGGCAAGCCGACGAGCTTGTCATCGGCACGAAAATGCACCGAGTAGATGATCTGGTCCTGGAGAAAGGTCCCCCTGTCGCGAACAAAGCCGACGCTCCCCCGCCGCACCAGGAGCTTGCCGACGTCCATCCCGGGATAGGTGCCGTCGTTGCGCAGATTGCGAAGCACGCGCACCCGGTCCCCGTAGTCGAATTCAGGACACATGGGGAAGCTGGCCGGTCGGGTCCGCCGGATCGACCGTCGCAGTTCGCGGCTCGTGCATCCGAGCGCCCGGCACTGCCCGCCCGTCAGTTTCGAGCCGCCTCGGCTCCGGGGCATTGGCCGCGAGAAAGATGCTGTAAGGGGCACCGTTGACGATCTGCGCAAAGAGCTTGCCCGTGGAGCCCTTGCTGACGGCGACCTGCCGCCCGCTCACCCGATCGAAACGTCGCGCCAGCACCCTGGCTGGCTCTTCTCACCCCGCGCTCCAGGCACAGCCGGTCCAGCGCCCGCACGGTGTCCTTGGGAATCCACAGCTGGATCGAGCGCCTCGTCGATGCGCTGACGGCCGAGGGATACGAGGTCTGGTGGGACCTGGAGATACGCGCCGGCGAGTCTTTTGATCGCCTCATCGAGAACACGCTGAAGCGAGTCAGGTGCGTCGTCGCCGTGTGGTCGCGGCAGTCGGTCAAGTCCGAGTAGGTGCGCGCGCAGTCGGCCTGGGCAATAGACCGCAACAGACTCGTTTCCATCCGCATCGACGAGGATCTGGAGCTGCCCCTGAGGTTTTCTCATGTGCACACAAAGAGCATGACGGACTGGGAAGGCGGTAGGGAGGCCCGAGCGTTCCAAGAGCTGGTCGCAAACATTCGCAAAGATGGTGCCCCGTACCCCGAGATGGTCGTCATACCAGCCGGAGATTTCCGGATGGGCTGCGTCAGCGGCAAGGGGTGCAACGACACCGAATTGCCCGTGCGGGACCGTCACCTTCGACGAGCCCTTTGCCATAGAAAAAATCGGAGAGAGACTTTGGAGGTCGGCTCGCTACCGGCTAACCCCCGGGGCTTGCATGAGGTCCACGGCAACGTCTGGGAGTGGGTGGCGGATTGCTGGCACGTCAGCTACGAAGGGGCGCCGACCGACGACCTCGCTTGGGAAGAGGAAGGGGGCGGCGACTGCGGCCGGCGTGCGTTGCGCGGCGGCTCCTACCGTAACGGGTCCAGCCTGTATGAAAACGGGACATCGAAGCAATTTTACTTAGCGACCAAGTGTAAAGTTTTCTGACACCTTGATGCGCGGTGATGCAGACCGTCGACATGGACCCGCGTTAACGACGACGAATATTCTAGGAAGGCGGGGTATCTGACTAACTGCCGAGCCATCGCGAAAACACAACGTATCGCGTGAACCGCCTTCTGCTCGCGCCAAATGATATTGGACATGTTTCTCTACCGTAGCGTAATCTATCACTCAGTGTGTTCGTCCATCCTTCGGAATAAAAGAAATGAGCTATTGGTCTTGGGATTCATCTCTCTCTGTTGGCATAGACTTTATTGATGCGCAACATCGCAGAATCGTTGACTACATCAACGAACTTGATGTGGCAAAACGTCATAACGATGTAGAAAAAGTGTCAAAAGTACTTAACGATATGGTAGATTATACGAATACGCATTTTTTATGCGAGGAAGATATTATGCGGCAAATCGGATATCCGCTTGTAGACTCGCACAAAGAAGTTCATGACGCATTTGCCAAAACCATACTCAACTACGCGCGCTTACATAAAGATGGACACGATATTACTAGGAAGTTATTGTCGGATCTGAAGTTGTGGCTAACCACCCACATAAAGAATGACGATAAAGATTTCGCACCCTATGCGGCCAAATACGTTCGGAAAGCATCGAGAGGAAGGATACTGAGCCGATTTTTTTTTGGCGAAAAATATTAGTTTCCGTATCTGGTCCTTGCTGGCTCGCTCGTTTGGTTGCAACGCGTCATCCTGATAACCGTAACGGCTAAACGAGAGACGTAGTGATGTGGATTTCTGAGAGCGGCTTATCTGATTATCCATGGTACCTTCGACCGTTTTTCTGGCATCAACGGCGCAAGTACGGACAAGTGCTAAAACCTGCTCTAATTTGGGCGAGAGTTCCAAGATTATTTGTGGCCGTGGCCTCGCTTTATGGGGTACTTGAGCGGCGAAGCTCACCACTGAGTCCGGAAATTCGGTCTCTCATCACCGTCCGAGTTTCTCAAATCAATTGGTGTCGCTTCTGCGTAGACATAAACTCCGCCACGTTGGCCGAGAGATCCGGTTCATTGGACAAGGTGCAGACCGTGGAAAATTGGAGAGAGAGCGATATTTTCAGCGAACGTGAGAAAGTTGCATTGGAATATGCCGAGGCAATTACATTTACCGACAAGCAGGTAACTGAAGCGCTGATTGAAGAGCTGCGTTCGCATTTCGATGACGACAGCATAGTCGAGTTAACAGCGTTGATCGCATTTCAGAACCTATCGAGCAAGTTTAATAGTGCGCTGGACCTTCCTGCACAAGGCTTCTGCAGCATACCTTTTGTACCGGAAAAAATAGGCGAGAGGACCAACATGAACTCTTAGTTTAGATTTTCCCGTCCGGTTGGCCTCGTGTTCTCGAAACACCAAAATCTCTCCTATAGGTCGAACTCGGTCCTTCCTAAGCTCGGCGGCGAAGAAATCCGATCTACAGCCGAAGTCGGCCAAAAGCGGACGGAAAGCCCTTAGCGACCGACACCAGGATTCCCAGGAATCCCCGATGCGCTATGCTGCTTTATCGGGATACTGGGGGCCACCGTCGAAAGCACCCTGGAGGCTTGTCGGCTGTTGTGTCCGACGTTTCAGCGCTTCTGCGCATCTTTACGAACCCATCTTCGGTCTAGCACAGTGAGCGTAGAATCTGTTTAGTACCGAACGCATAGATTCTGTTAAAGAACAACGTTAGGCCAGCAATCATCTAGAACAACTGAGGACGTAATGAAGAAAAGGCATCGTATACGATTCCCTAAAGCAGAATTAGCTAATTTCAATCAAGACGAATCCTATTTTTATCTTCAAGGATCAGGTGGCGATAGAAAAATAAGGTTCCACGATTACGATGAAATCTATCAGATAGAAGGTCTTTATGAACAGATATTTTATGACCGCCTGAAATGCACATCTCCCGGTAAAGTTGCCACAATACTCGAATCAGCAGTAAAACAGTCTCACGATAATTTCTCTGAACTTAGAGTATTAGATTTGGGCGCAGGCAATGGCATGGTGGGAGAAGAGCTAAAAAAGCATGGCGTTTCGCGTTTGGTAGGGGTAGACATAATCCCCGAAGCTTATGATGCTACTATCAGGGATAGACCTGGAATATATGATGCTTACTACGTAGAAGATTTTACGAAGCTTTCAATAGAAAAAAAAGAAGAAATATTATCGTGGCAATTTGACTGCATGGTAACGGTCGCAGCGCTAGGCTTTGGTGACATCCCGACAAAGGCGTTTGTAGAGGCGTTTAATATAATCAAAAGCGAGGGGTGGGTGGGATTTAATATCAAGGAAACTTTTTTTGATATTAGCGATAAATCCGGATTTTCAAAAATGATTCGGGAATTGATATTCTCGAAATTTATTGATGTTTATTATATCGAACGCTATCGGCACAGGCTATCTATTGAGGGACAGCCACTGTACTATTTCGCCATTGCAGGCAGAAAGAATTCAGATGTTCCTGACGAGTTTCTGGAGTCAAAAGACATCATGGCCTAGAGGAAATTGCGCTCGGACGGTTTAAAGCGTCACATATTTTGCCTACGCAAGAACGCGACGCTTTAACCTGGCGGTGAATTGCCACACTATTTGCACTTATCCAATGTCTGCTTTGGGTCTGTTCCGGACCTTCGGCGGGCGCCGACCACGAGAGTCGCCCGACCGTCCGTAGTCGGCCATGAACAGTCATTGGGGCTTCGCGTTGTTCCTTCCGCAAAAATTCAGTTAGCGGACGTAGCAAGTGAGCCTGTGGAGCCCGTAAAACACCAAACTTGCGGAGAGGAAACACGAGTGAGATTTACCGAAAAGCGCTTAAGTGATCGGCGACAATCTGTTACGTGGGATGAGTTGCAGGTAAGCGGAATGCGCTGCGCGGTCGCTTGTCCGCCAATATGCGAGTTGGATCCCGAAACCTTGGCCATGGACGCGATATACCACGATCCCACGCAAGCAATGCTCGGTACCCTTGGCTTGGAAGCACAGGTCGAGGATCGATGCTTTCTTGGGGAGTTTGATCGATCTTGCGTTCAAGAAGAGACCTTCTTGACTGAGGTTTTGAGTCCAAAACCGCCCTAATCGGCGATTTCGACAATAAACGTCAAAAGGCACCCCTGCCTTTATTCGCTCTTTGCGGCGGCGATTCATGAAGACTGTTCCGAGTTCCCGTCAAAGCGTGTGTATTTGTGTTGATCTGCACTTGGAGAAGCGCTATGGGTTTTTTAGTCATTTACTCGAAGGGGCAAGCCTAAGAGTTGTCGTCAATGCTCCGTAGTCAGCCACCGGCGGCCCTTAGCCCGGATGACATTGATCATAAGTGAGCAATTTGCAGGCCGAGCTGCCAACAATCGCCGTTGGCATCGTGAAAAATGGGAGCTGCGTCTAATGCGGATTGGCGCGCAATCCGTTTACACCATGAAAATGGCGGAAACGGAAAAAAGCAGGGCGTACAGGTCGAACCGATACACACTGCGCGAGGCCGGGCTGCGGTCGAATATGTCTTGTTTGACCGACGCTCGGAGGTTCAGTCCTACTGTTGGTTCGGCGTGGCGGACCTTTTTCATTTACCAAGGCAGAAGCTACCGATCGATGGTGACGGCTGAACGCTGGAAGCGGAAAGTCGACCTCCGGTAGGCCGGAGGCTGCAGTCGACCCATTGCGGATCGTGGCTCAAGTGCATTCATGGTTGGCTGAAGAGCACCAAGCGGTCGTTCAACTTCAGAGCCCGGGGCGGAAACAGGGCCGTAGAATCGCGTTGGCGTGCGGGCGATTCCGCGATTCGAGAGCCCGGGATTCGGGCCGCCATCGCGTCGAAGGGCGGGGTGACGGCCGCAAAAGGACCTGAGAATACTCGAGGGACCTGGGAAAAGGGGGTATATGCTACCTATACTCAAGCACCGGGCGAGTCCCCCGGGGCAAGTAACGAGCAGGAGCTGCATCCGAATGACAGACGATCGATCCTCATCCCGCGAAAAGCTCATCAAACGCCTTGAGGACCTGGTGCGCGAGAAGTTTCCCGCCGATCGCTTGGAGCCGGCGCTAGCCTTTGTTCGCCTCTACTACGCGCGGGTGCGCACGGATCTGCTGGAGAGCCGCGAGCTGCTCGACCTCTACGGTGCTGCCTTGGCGCATCTGGGCCTCGCCCGACGGCGACGCCCCGGGGATGCATTGGTGCGGGTCTACAATCCGACCCTTGAGCAGGACGGCTGGGAATGCCCCCATTCGGTGGTCGAGATCGTCGTCGAGGACATGCCTTTCCTCGTGGACTCGGCGCGCATGGCGGTGAATCGGGGCGGTCTTCAGGTAATGCGCATCATCCATCCCGTCATGCAGGTACGCCGGGATGCCAAAGGCCAATTAACCGCGATCCTAAACCGCAATGCCCGCGGCGAGGCAGGCGCCGATACCCGTCTCTTCCGCGAGGCGGTGATGCACCTGGAGATCCTGCGCCAGACCGACGGCGCGGCGCTTGAGGGGCTCGAGGCCGAGCTGACCCGATCCCTGAGGGACCTGCGGCGTTCCTTGGAGGACTGGCAAGGCATGCGCGAGTCCCTAGACCGGGCGGTGGCCGAGATCGAGGCCAATCCCCCTGCCCTGGATTCGGCGCAGATCGCCGAGTCCGTCGCCTTTCTTCGATGGCTGGGAGAGGAGCACTTCACCTTCCTCGGTTACCGCGCCTACGATTTGCGCGGCGAAGCCGGAGAGGAAACCCTAACCATCGTCCCCCGCTCGGGCCTTGGCATCCTCCGCGAGGAGTCGCCCGGCGGGAAGTCAACCCGGGGAGAGTCCAAGGCCTTTGCCAGCCTGCCCCCGGAGCTGCGCGAGCGGGCGCGCCGGCCCGAGCTGCTGCTGCTGACCAAGGCGAATGCCAAGTCGACGGTGCACCGGCCGGTCAACCTGGATATCGTGGGGATCAGGCGCTTCGACGCTCGGGGGCGCGTGTGCGGCGAGCACCGCTTTCTCGGCCTTTACGGCTCCCGCGCCTATAGCCGATTGCCCCAAGAGATCCCCCTGCTGCGCCGCAAGGTGGCCTATGTGAGCGAACGGGCGGATCTGGACCGCGACAGCCATTCCGGCAAGGCCCTGGTGCATATCCTGGAGACCTATCCGCGCGATGAGCTGTTCCAGATCGCGCAGGAGGACCTCTACCGCATCGCCATGGGAATCATGGAGCTGGCCGAGGAGCAGCGCCCGCGCCTGTTCATGCGCCAAGACCCCTACGGGCGCTTCATCGCCTGCCTCGTCTACGCCCCGCGCGAGCGCTACGACACCGGGGTGCGCGAGCGCATGCAAGGCATCCTCGAGGAGGCCCTCGCCGGAACGGAGGTGGAGTTCACGGTCAACGTCTCCGAGTCCGCGTTGGCACGCATCCTGTTCATCGTCCGCACCCGTCCCGGCGCAATACCGGATTACGACCCGCGGGAGATCGAGGCCCGGCTGGCGGATGCGGTCCAGTCTTGGGACGACCGCCTGCAGGCGGGACTGCGCGAGCATCTGGGAGAGGAGCGCGGCAGCGCCTTGTTTCTCGCCTATGCAGATGCCTTCCCGGCCGGTTACCAAGACGATTTCCCGGCCCGCACCGCAGTGCGGGACATTGAGCATTTGGAGCGGCTGGACTCCTCGAACGAGCTTGGGATGAGCCTGTATTCCCCGCTGGAGTCAGCACCCGGGCGGCTCAGGTTCAAGGTGTATCGCCTCGGTGAGACACTAACCCTATCGCAGGTCCTGCCCATCCTGGAGAACATGGGGGTCGAGGTGGAGGACGAGCGCCCCTACCGGGTCGACCGTTCGGAATCGGCTCCGCTGTGGATCCACGACTTCGGCCTGGTCTACGAGGGGGAGGAGTCACCGGACCGGCGCAGCGTCCGGGAGCTGTTCCAGGATACCTTTGCCATGGTCTGGCGGGGACGGGCGGAGAACGATGGCTTCAACCGCCTGGTAATCAAGGCGCAGCTCGATTGGCGCCGGATCGCCCTGATCCGCGCCTACGCCAAGTACCTGCGCCAGACTGGCATGACCTTCAGTCAGGCCTACATGGAAGAGGCCGCGGCGGCCAATCCGGACGTCGTCGCCCTGCTGGTGGAGCTGTTCGAGGTCCGCTTCGACCCGGCGCGGCGCAAACATGCGGCACAGCAGGCCACGCGCCTGGTCACAAGCCTACAGGAGGCCCTGGACGCGGTGCAGAGCCTGGACCAGGACCGCATCCTGCGCAGCTTCCTGGCCGTTGTCCAGGCGACCTTGCGCACCAACTGGTATCAGACAGGGCCCGACGGCTCACCCAAGGAGCACATCGCCCTGAAGCTCAACTCCGGCGAGATCCCGGACCTGCCCCAGCCGCGCCCCGCCTTCGAGATCTTCGTCTACTCCCCGCGCATGGAGGGGGTGCACCTGCGCGGCGGCAAGGTCGCCCGCGGCGGGCTGCGCTGGTCCGACCGGCGCGAGGACTTCCGCACCGAGGTCCTGGGCCTGATGAAGGCCCAGATGGTCAAGAACGCGGTCATCGTCCCGGTGGGGGCCAAGGGCGGCTTCGTAGTCAAGCACCCGCCCGTCGAACGCGCCGCCCTGCAGCAGGAGGTCGTTGTCTGCTACCGGCAGCTCATCTCGGGCCTGCTGGACCTCACCGACAACCTGGCAGGCGACCACGCCCAACCGCCGCCGGACCTGGTCCGCTACGATGGCGACGACCCCTATCTGGTGGTGGCGGCGGACAAGGGGACCGCCACCTTCTCCGACACTGCCAACGAGGTAGCAAACGGTTACGGCTTCTGGCTGGGCGACGCCTTCGCCTCCGGCGGCACCACCGGCTACGACCACAAGGCGATGGGCATCACTGCCCGGGGCGCCTGGGAATGCGTCAGGCAGCACTTCATCGCCGGCGAGGTCCCCTTCGAGCGGGAGCCCTTTACCGTCGCCGGCATCGGCGACATGTCCGGCGATGTGTTCGGAAACGGGATGTTGCTCTCCCCCAACATCAAGCTGGTCGCGGCCTTCGATCACAGACACATCTTCATCGACCCGGACCCGGACCCGCAAGCCAGCCTCCAAGAGCGCCGACGGTTGTTCGAGCTACCCGGCTCGAGCTGGGCGGATTACGACCAAGAGCTCATCTCCGAGGGCGGAGGCATTTATCCGCGCGGCCTCAAGGCCATCCGCCTCTCCGCCCAGGCCGCCGCCGCCCTCGGTACCAGCAGCGCGAGTCTGACTCCCGCCGACCTGATCCGAGCCATCCTGCGCGCTCCGGTCGATCTGCTCTGGAACGGCGGCATCGGCACCTATGTGCGGGCGAGCGCAGAGCGGGACGCCGATGTGGGGGACCATGCCAACGACGGCGTGCGTATCGCCGCAGCGGACCTGCGCTGCCGGGTTGTCGGCGAGGGGGGGAACCTCGGCCTCACCCAGCTCGCCCGCATCGAGCACGTCCGCCACGGCGGGCGCCTGGACACGGACTTCGTGCACAATGCCGGGGGCGTGAGCTGCTCCGACCACGAGGTCAACATCAAGATCCTGCTCGATCAGGTGGTGGCGGAGGGCGATATGACCCTCAAGCAGCGCAACCGGCTCCTGAAGGAGATGACGGACGAGGTGGCCCGGCTCGTCCTGCAGGACTGTTACTGGCAGGGCCGTGCAATCGGGCTCGAGGAGCTGCGGGCGGCTGAGCTGCTGCCCGAGCATGTCCGTTTCATGCGCGCCCTGGAGCAGAGCGGGGCGCTGAGCCGCACCCTGGAGTACCTGCCAGACGAGGAGTCCCTGGCGGAGAGACAGGGTGCAGGAGAGGGCCTGAGCCGGCCGGAGATAGCCGTTTTGATCTCCTATGCCAAGCACAACCTGTATGAGGCGTTTCTGGCGTCCGACCTGCCAGAGGACCATTGTCTTGCGCCGGAGCTGGAACGCTATTTCCCCAGACCGCTTCGGGAGCGCTTCGGCGATCGCATCCACGCCCATCGGCTGCGGCGGGAGATCCTGGCCAGCGCGGTGGCGAACAGGCTGGTCAACCGTATGGGCAGCGGCTTCGTGTTCCGCCTCCAGGAGGAGCTCGGCGTCGACGCCGGGGCGATCGTGCGCGCTTATCTCACGGCCTGGGAGGTGCTTGGGATGGGGCGGTTGTGGTCGGCGGTCGCGGAGCTGGACGGCCAGGTGCCGGACCTGTCCCAGCGGCAGATGCTGTGGTGTGGGACCGAGCTCGTCGGACGCGCCAGCCGCTGGCTGCTGAAGAACGGCGATGGGCCCATCAAGGTCTCGGACCTTATCGAACGCTACGAGGGGCGGATCGGCGAGCTTGCCGCGCAGCTTCCCGAGTTGCTGGACGAGCGTCGCAGCGCTGCGCTGGAGGAGGCCGCCTCGGCGTTCACGCAGGTGGGCGTGCCAACGGATCTCGCCCGCAGGGTGGCGGGCTTCGACGCCCTATCCCGCGCCCTTGACCTGATCGAGGTGGCCGCGGCCGCCGGCGTGGATGTGACCGAGGCGGCCCGAGTCTATTTCGCCCTGGGCGCTGCCCTTCAGCTCGACTGGCTGGCCGGTCACATCTCCGCCCTACCCAACGGGGACCGCTGGCTCGCCGAAGCGCGAGCCGGCTTTCGCGACGAGCTGTTCGATCATCATCGCACGCTTTGTGTCGCGGTCCTGACCGAGGGCATGCCGGCCGCCTCCCCCGCCGCCCGGCTCGAGACCTGGCAGCATCTGCACCACGGGGCGGTGGACGCCTGGCTGGGTCTGCTCGCCGAGCTCGAGGCTCGGGACCAGCCGGACCTGGCCATGCTCTCGGTGGCCCTGCGGGCCGTCCACAAGCTCGCCGCCTCGGCGGTCGCCAAAGGTGGCGGCTCAGTCACGGCAACCTCGGGGCCACAGACCTGAGAAGCTTTGCCGTATCAGTAGCAAATCGAGATCGGAATCTGTCCTCGAGCATTCATACTGGCCCGGATCTAGGGTAGCTGTCAGATCAGGTCGCGACCTCTACAGATGATGCGCTCATTTACGGCGACCACCCCCATTTGGTGCCAGAGGACAACTTCCTCGAAGATGCCGAAGGCGGGCAGCACGTTGGACCGGATCCCCCAAAAAGGAAGCTGCAACGCCGATAAAGAGCAGCGTGTTGATCAAGTGATGCGTCTGCTCGTCGAACGCGGCGCAGTCCACCTCTTCCGGCTCTGCTGTCTGCAAGAGTGACCTACGCAGTCGCCTCCTACTGCTTGGATGCGGAAAATGCCTTGGCGTACCCGTCGAACCACTCGCGGGCATTCACCAGCCGCCACTCGGGCGCGCCGCCGGCGAGCTCGACACCGCCGCTCAGGACGCCATACTTCGCGTACAGCCCGCCCTCCACCTGCTCGCCGCGCAGCCGCGCGCTGGCCAGAACGAGGAAGTCATCGCCGGCGATCCGCACATCCTGCAGCGTCAGGCCATGGTCGCGGATGCGCACCCGGCCCTCGCCCTCGACATTCATGATCGTCAGCAGCTTGCTGAGCCACTCCTGATGTTGGCCCTTCTTCACGAACAGATTCACCAGCAGACCGCTGTCGCGCAGCTGCAGTCCGACGCGCGCATCCAATTCAAGGGGCTGCTTCCAGGTCACTCGTCCTTCTTCGAGATCGATCTGTCCCCACCACTCCTGTCCGGCAGTGCCTTTTCCCGTCGACAGCGATCCTTTGTCGAGCCTCACGCGCGTGCCCGATGCATCGAACGTCATCGCGTCCAGATCCCCGTCGCGCAGCCGGGTGTAGATCAGCAGATCGCCGTTGAGCCTCTGGTCCTGAAACCTCACCGCGACGCCCTTGGCGCGTAACTGCAGTTCACCGCTGCCGGACACGCCTTTGAGCGCGAACCCACCCTCGACGACCCCTTTGCCGGAGACGATGGCGACACCGGAGTCTGGCGGCAGATATCTGTTGTAGACAGTCATATCGGGAATCTGCGCCTCCCACAGCTCGATATCGGTGTCGAGCTCGCGCAGGACGTTGTCCTTGTCCAAGCGCTTGCCGGCGGTCTTGAGGTCCAGGCGTTTGCCTTGAATGTAGGGGGTGGTCTCGTCGAGGCGGCGGAACTGAAAATCCGATATGGTGACTTCGATCCCAGCCCCCGGCGCGCTTGCCTTTCCGGTGACTCGCGCCTTGAGCAGCCCGGCGCCCTTCGCCTCGAAATCCAGAAACCGGCTCGCAAGGTTGCCGGAACGGATCTCCATTGCGCTGCCGGATGCGAGGCGGCCCCTGCCGAGCCGCAGATCGGCCGACAGGCGGCCGTCGCCATGGAAGCCGAGGCGCTGCTTACCGCCGAGAAAGCGGTTGATGAAGTCGATGTTGGCAACCGTTCCATCCGCTTTCAGCACGCCGCTGATCGGAGGTGGCCCCGGGTGATCGCGCAGCTCCGCGAGGGGCAGCTCCGATTCGAGCCGCGCCTGCGGGAACCGCAAGCTCGGTGTGCAACGGCGCGCCTTTCTTCTTTCCCTTCCGCCCGACGCTGCCTGCATCCGCAGGTGCGTTCCGGAAAGATCCAGTTGCCGAGCCTTCAGGTCGGCACCCGCGACGATCAGTCCAAGCTCCAGCTGTCCGGTAACCGATTCGCCGAAGACCGTCCCTGCAATGCGCTCGCCCGCGAGGTCCAGCTTGCCGGACAGGATGTCCCGGGCGTACTCCAAGCGGCCGCTCGCGCGTGCCACACCGGATGTCAATCCGAATACCTTCGATCCGGCGAGATAGGCGTTCAGAACAGCGACGTCCGGCACGGTGGCGTTCTGCCAGGCCATGGTCAACTTGGGTTCGGCGGGCGTTGTCGCCGGGGCCGGGCAATCGGCCGCTGGCCGTCAGCGCCAAGGCGTCGCCCTTCAGGACGGGCTTGCCGTCGCTGATGCGCAGCACTTCCATGTCGCGCAAGCCGACCTGCACGACGGCCTCTTGGTCGGCATCGGCAGACTGGATCGCGGCCTGGACCAGGCCCGAGCCTGTCGCTTCGAAGTCCAGAAAACGACTGACAAGTCGCTCGGATGCCACCTCCACCTGGCTTCCGGCTGCAAGCCGTCCGCCCTGGACTTGCAGCCCCGCGGTCACGTGTCCGTCCCCGCCTATTTCAAGCCCGGCATCCTGCGGGAGAAAGGCGCTCAGAAACTCCAGATTCGCAACCCTGCCCTCAAGTCGCAAGACGCCATCGAAGGGAGGCATTGCCGCTTCGAATCGAGACGCGCCGCGGTCCGCAGATGCACTCAACCGCGCCTCCAGCAGGTTAATCTCGGTGGACAGCGGCGCGTCCTCCCGCGCGTCCTCCCGGGCTGCCTGCATGCGAATTCGCGTGCCGGACAGGTCGAGCCTCTTGGTTCGATAATCGGCCTGTCGGATGACCAATTCGATGCCGAGCTCACCGACGACGGCGCGCTCGAAGATCTGACCGGCGATTCGCTCCCCGGCGAGATGGAGTGAACCCGACAATACCCCTTTGGCATTCTCCAAACGGCCGTCCAGCCGGGCGCTTCCGGAGACCAAATGGAAGGGCGGCGTGCCGGGAATGTAGTCGTTCAGCACCGACACGTCCGGCATCGAGGTGTCCTCCAGCTCGACAACGACGGTCGGCTCGACTGGGGGTTTACCCAGATCGAGCGGCGGGCCGGTCGCCGTCAGGCGGAAGGCCCTCCCCGTGAGAAAGGCGTCGGCGTCGGCTCCGCGGCGTGCCGCCATATCGCGCAGCTCGATCTGCACGCGTGTCTGGGGACCGTCGTCGGCGGCGACGACGGAGGTCCGCATCTCGCCTGCGCCCTCCACGGCAAAAGGACCGCCCTGCTGCAGGTCGGCAGGCGCATCCAGCTCGACGGCCAGGCGCGGGGAATCCAGCGCGAGCTCGCTACCCGCGACGAGCCGGCCGGCCTCGAACCGAAGTGTCGCGCGCAGGTCGCCGTGGCCGTCCAGTCGCAAGCCGCGTCCGGCCGTCAGAAGGCGTTCGAAGAAACGATACGAGGCCGCTCGGCCCGAAAGCTGGACGGTCCCCGAGAGCGCCATTGCCGCATCCTTCAGGCGCATGCCTCGCACCCGAAACGGATCGAGGTGGAGATCGGCATCGAGCTGCAGGTCGCGGGCGATCGTCTCGGTACCCGCGGTCAGCGTACTCGGGGCACAGTCGAAGTCCTGCGCGCTCGACGGTTATCTCATCGGCGCCCCGGAGCCTGATGTGCTCACCTTCGACCGAGGCAACGCCGGCGAGCCGATAGCCGTCGACCTCCAGTCCCTGGACGTTTGCGAGCTCGAGCGCCCCGATCTCGATCGTCCATGGGAGGTCCGCCGGGGGCGGGTCGGAAGCCGCTACTGGGTGCGGCCCGATCAGCCGGTGCGGCGGAGAGCGGATCGACCTCGGTCTCGGGCGATTGGAGATGTCGCCCTGTATCGTTGAGGCTCGACGGGGAACGGCTGCAGACTCAGCGCTACCTCGTCGGCGAGGAAGCGTCCGAGATGCAGAGTCCCGAAAGGCAGCCGCCACAGAGAAACTTGAACATCCGCGGAGGCCGTCGCAACCGCCCAACGATGCTGCCCGGTCGATCCGGCGACCTCGAGGTTCTCGAACGAAAAGCGGCCGGGGATCAGCGTTCCGCCACTCGACCAAGCGATGTTGAACCTGTCGGGGTCGCGATTGAGAAACCGCGGCAAGGCGTCGCCGCGCAGCAGGGCGTTGGCAGCCAACAGGTAGGCAACCTCGACCAGCACGACCAGCACGACCGTTTTCAAGAGCCAGCGGTGGATCTGCCTCGCGGGTACCATCTTCGATGAGAGGTTTGAACTCGCCTTTTTCTCGTTCATCGCCACCTCGTATGTTTGGGCTGCAATCCGATCGTAAAGCCGTGCCGTGAGCGCCTGTAACTGGTGCAAAGGTCTCGCCGCGACCTGGTTGTTGCGCGCTGCGGCCTCGATAGACGTGTTCGAGATGTCGCAGACGTTAACACACGGCGTTGAGCGAGGAGCCTCACAACCTCAACAGTTTCACATAACCCTGCCGTAAAGCTTCACCCTGAAACCCGGCAAGCAAGGTGTCATAGCATATCCAGGCTGCCAGTCCACGAAGGTCGGCAAACTGAGGAGGGACAAAGGCGGAACCCTGCGGCAGTCCTTCCCGGAAAAGTTGGCGAAGATGCCCGATATCTACCAGCGGCAAGACGCTGATACCGGAAATCGGTCTCTGTCAGGATGAAGGCGGGGTCACGACCTACAGCGGTCGGTGAGGTCCAGCCTATGGAAGGCCGCAACTCGGCCGCTCTGAAATCTGCTCTCGACGACGCTTCAGCCCGCCATCGCGATTCTCCACCCGGCCGATCCGACGCGCTGCAAGCGGCGGCGCGTGACCCGCCGTCTGCCACGGTTTATCCCGGAGCGTCGTCGAAATTGCACGAAATGGGCCGTGATATGGGCCGCGCGGCCCGTTTTATTCTCGTGTATTCCGCGTCAAAATTACGTTTGTACGATGCCTAAATCCTGTAAGTGGTTCTTGAAACAAACAGCGCATTCCGTCGTGGCAGATAAGCAAGACCGAAGAATACCGACAATGCACGGACCGGCCATTTACCGGATCTGTGTGCGGCGCCGATAGTGGACGCTCTCCTGCTGGTAGGTGCCGTCGATCGCACGTACCGGGCGATCTTGCGAGGCCGGGAACGCCGGCGAGCCGATCGGGGAGCACGGCGTCGGCTTGGCGCATCAGTGCGGGAATCGTCGCTTTGAGCACGGCCAGGCGCGAGGAGGCCGAGAGTGCATCCGACCAAGTCGAGCGCGCCAGCGGGACGCGGACGACCTGCGCCGGATCCAGGTGCAGCAAACTCTGCACCTGCTCGCGCAACGTTTCCATACCCTGGATGTGACGCATCACACCCAGTGCGATGAAGTCCGGCATACTCAGTACGCGCCCGAGCGACTCGGCATGACGTACCTGCGACAAGGCACGCGCCACGGGTGCGAGCAGATCGGCGAAGACGGTCTTGTCGGTGAGGCGATTCATCAAGGATTTCAGGCGGTCGAGGATCATGGGCTGGCAACGCTAAGTGATTGTTTTACAATACATAGCGCGGCCATGTGGATAACCGTTTGTCAAGCTTTTGTTTGCGCTTTGGCCATTTTTTTTCGAGACCGATTCTAAGGCCCTACCGGCGCTCGTCACAAAATTGGCCAAATCGGCCTTCGAAAGCAACGCGCGGTCTTTATGCGGTTACCGGCGCCTTCCAGGTCGGTAGCTCATTCGGACCGTGGGATTGAGATCCGGACACCGTTGACCTCGCGGTCTTCGTCGCGGGTTTGATCGGGGCCTATCTCAGCGACCTCGAAAGGCATCGAGCGAGACGCTAACGGACCTGAAGATTCGATCTTGAACGAGGCGCCAAAATACATATATATTAGAAGTATATATTCATCAGGGTGCATACGATGGAAACAGCAAAGCTTTTCGCAAACGGCAACAGTCAAGCAGTTCGCCTACCTAAGGAATATCGCTTCCAGGGGAACGAGGTGGTCATAAAGCGTCTGGGTAACGCGGTCGTGCTGTTGCCTAAGGATGATCCGTGGCAGGTCATGTTCGATGCTCTCGCTGAGTTCCCGGAAGACTTCATCATTTCCCGTGAGCAACCGGAACAGCAGGAACGGGAGCCCATCGAGTGAAGATCCTTTTGGATACGGACATCTGCATCTATGCGATCAACCGAAAACGGCCCGATGTACTCGCACGTGTGAGGGACTACCGGATTGGCGAGATCGGGATTTCCTGCATTTCTTATGCGGAACTGCGTTTCGGGGTGGAGAACAGCGGACGGGTTGCGGAGAACATGGAGAGGCTGGAGCGTTTCCTGTTGCCGTTGGAAGTCGTTCCATTCGATGCCGAAGCAGGACGCCAATACGGTCGCGTCCGGTCCGAGCTCAAGCGCACCGGTCGCCCCATCGGACCGAATGATCTACTGATCGCCGCCCACGCCCTCCGCCTCGACGTCACGCTGGTGACGAACAATTTCCGGGAATTTAGACGAGTCAGCGGTTTGCGGGTCGAGCAATGGGGATGAACCGGTGCGGTCGGGAGGCGGGCGAGAAATAATGGGCTTGTTCTCTGCATCGACTTATGCTCGCTTGATTGCAAAACCTGACCACATCTCCTGCACAGCTGGCAGGCAAACGCACCCGATGGTCTGTCGATTCGAATACGGATGGAGTCCTGCTTGCAGAAAGACCTACCAGCCGAGGCAACTGCATCCCCGGATCCGGAGCAAGAGCAAGAGCCGTCTACCGATTCGGAGCCGCGTGGGGCATGAGTCAAGCCCCACGCGTCCTTACTCGCCGGGCTGGCGCGTCTGGTCGCTGCCCTGTTCGGCGTCGCCCTCGATATGGTGATGCTGGGGGTGACCACCGCCAGCGCCTTCGTCGCCGTCACCCTGACGGATCTCCCGAAGACCGACGTGCTCAAGGAGGTGCGTTTGCGCGAGCCCCTGCGGGTGTACAGCGCCGACGGCGCCTTGATGGCGGAGTTCGGGGTCGAGCACCGCAGCCCGGTGTCCTTCACCGAGGTCCCGCCCATGCTGGTGAAGGCCTTCCTGGCCACCGAGGATAGCCGGGCCGAGCTGCATCGCAAGAACGTGGATCTCAGGGCCGGCTACGCGGCCGAGATGGTGCGCCGGGAGAGCAAATTCAATCGGGCCGTCGACGCCCGCCGTTAACCCGGCTCCAGCTTCAAGCCCTACATATATTCGGCGGCCTTGAACAAGGGCTACACCCCGGTAAGCCGGGTCCGCGACGAGCATTTCTCGCGGGCTGGCTGGATCCGCGTCTAGCCTACCAGATGACCTCCATGATGCAGGACGTGATCAAGCGCGGGACCGGGCGCAGGGCACTGAAGCTCGAGCGCGAGGACATCGCCGGCGAGACCGGGACTACCGACGATGTGCGCGATTCCTGGTTTTGCGGGTTTCAGAGGGACCACGTGACCGTCGCCTGGATGGGCTTCGACGAGTTCCATCCCCTGGGCAGGGGCGAAACCGGCGGTCGGGCCGGTCTCGGCATGTGGGTGGAGTTTGTGCGCGAGGCCCTGAAGGAGAAGCCGCAGGCAATCCTCGATCCGCCGGAGGGCATGGTGAAAAAGGGCAAGGAGTGGATCCGCGAGGAGTACGCGAACGCACTGCAGGGGCCGGAGCCCGTGGGCCATTATTCAGGTGGCAAGAAGAAGGCCCGCGGGGGCGTTAAGCGCCGCGCGCCGCGCCTCATCGACGAGCTGTTCTAACACGGTGAAAAAACATTCCTCCGGAGACGGAAGCGAGTTGTCCTGGCCGGGATCGCACATAGGACACCAACGAAAGGCCCTGCAATGCGGCAAAGACGATATGGAACGAACGGTTACAATCGCCGCCCCTTCCGGACCGAGTCATGCCACCCGGCGTTCATCAAGCTCTTCTCGCAGTACGCGGCGAAGTGTTTCCTCCAACTCCTCCCGGTTATCTCTCCGGCCGATGTAGGCCTTCAATGCCTCGTTGATCAGGCTTTGATAACTGCCGCCGTTATCCGCAACCTGAGCCTTGAACCAGGCGATCACTGTTGCGTCGAGACGGATGGTGATACGTGTCTTGGTTGGATCATCCGGGATGACGGCGCCATGGCGTGCGTGGCTGAAGTCAATTTCCTGATCGAGGAAATCGATGTCGTGCTTGGCGAGATTGCTGGTCCGCTTCGCTGAGTCCCATTCGATTTCCATGGACTGGAGCGTATGCACAATTATGCACTTCGTCAACCGCTTCAGCCGCTGCTGCTGGCGTTCAGGTGGAGTTGCAGTTTCTCGACGTACTGTCGCGACGGCGACTTACCGCCGCGGTGGGCGCAGCATAGAGATCCACTCCTCCGCGTGTTGGATAGCGACATGTTGGGGTCGGCCCTGGTCGGTCAGCGCTGGGCTACCAGAGCCTCCGGATGCCGTATGCGGAAAGGATCTCGTCGGCGCTGAGGAGCGGTATGTCCTCTTCCAGCGCCTGGGCAATCAGAAGGCGGTCAAACGGGTCGCGGTGATGGTAGGGCAAGTCCGCGACCCGCACGGCGTGGGCCATGGTGATCGGAAACGGCGTCAGCGCATTATTCCGGATGCGGTTATCGATGAAGGTGCGCGGCGGCTCGGCCAGCTCCAGCTTGCCGAGGCTGTGCTTTACGGCGATCTCGAAGCCCACCACGGCGCTGCACAGAAGCTCGTGGTCGGCATCCAAGAAGGTGTTTCGCGCCGTATCCGACAGCCGTGGGTCGTCGGTCACCAGCCAGAGCAGGCTGTGTGTGTCCAGCAAGACCCTCAACGAAAGTGTTCCATCAGATCGTCAGGCAGATCGTCGAAGTCCGTTGCCATGCGGACCAAGCCCTTGGCCTCGCCGAGCCGGCGCCGGACCTTCGGCGGTGCCACCGGCACCAGGCGTACCACCGGTTTGTTGGCCCTGGCGATCACGACCTCCTCGCCGGCCTCGGCGCGGGCGATAAGCGCCGAGAGCTGGGCCTTGGCCTCGTGGATGTTTACGGTTGATTGCATCGGAGTGCTTCGCTCGCGGCTTCGACTCAGTTGGACTAACTACTTGGTCCTAGTGTAGCGCAATTTGGCGCTATCCCAAACGGTGGTTTGGCTCCACCAGCTTGTCTTCGAGCTGTTGCTCGATCCAGGTCTTGAGATCTTCCATACCGCGCTGCTGTTCGCCTGGTGGCAGGCGAGGCGTTGCTCCGCGGTGAGCTGTTGGTCTTTGCAGTGGGTCTCCTGCTTGTAGATCGTGGCGATGGCATCGATCACGCGTGCGCATTGGCTTCGTCGAAATTCCACAAAATGGGCCGCGATATGGGCCGAGCGGTCCATTTGTTTTCGGCGGGTTTCGTGTCACTTTTTATATTTTAACGCGGTCCTGCACGATTTCGGCCCGGACAGCCTCGTGGTCATACTGTATTTTTTCGTCGAGGTACCGAATTGGTCCGCAGAGTTCGTGGAGCGCCAACGGGTGTTCCTGGAGATCGTCCGGCTCGCCGATGCCATCGGCGTGGAGTTCGCGTTTCCGACCCAGACCCTGCAGATCGACACCTTCCCCGGTCAACCCGGTCGCAAGCCCCAGCCCGCCGCGAGCGTTGACGAGCTGCGCAATATTGCCGCAGGCTTCGGCGGCACCGGGGCATCGGCGCGGCCCGACGGTCTCGGCATCTTCGTGCCGCCTCACGAAGAGCGTGCGTCGAAATCCTGAGGGCTGTCCGTCCAGATTGACGCGCACCGAGCTTGCTCGTCGCCCGTGAGCTTGGAAGATCTTTCGGCGTCTCCCTAGAAAAGCGGTACGCTGTAGTTGACGATCACGCGATAATCGGAGAGGTCCCCGGCACCTTCGCCGCGCTGATTGACTAAGGCCGCCCGGGCACGCAGCCACAGGCCTTTGAACCGTCCTCCCGGGACATGAAAATCCAAGGTGATATCGAGTTCTTCCTGATCCGGGGAGGCGTTCGCCCCGGTGTCGGGGGTGTCGCCGTGGGCGTAGTTGACGACGCGCTGACGCCCGTCCAGCCGAGCTCGGCGAAGTCATAGGAAAGACCCGCCAGCCAGGTCTTCTCGCCGGCCCGGTCGAAGTCCTGGACGATGAGGGAGGCATATCCCGGAAAACCGCCCCAGGGGTTGCGGATATCCCCACCGTCGCCGGTTTCGGTGTACGCCAGGCTCAGGGTGCCTCCACGGTAGCGTAACGCGGTCTTGACGCCGAAATGGCTGGTGTTGAAGGCACCGACGAGCTCGTCGCCGATACTACGCTGATCGGTGTACTGCCCGGAGAGGCCAATTGCCAGCCGGTCGGTTGCGTCCCAGGCACCGTTCGCCTCGGCGTAGAAGGTGTTGAACGTATCCCATCCATAGTGGTTGATGGCGCCGAGGTTGATCTTCGGCGTGAAGGAATAACGCGCCCCCGCCGTGCTCACGCCCTTATTGGTTCCCTCGGCACCGGCATCCTCCGACATGTTGACGAACTTGTCCGAGTCGCGCTCCTTGATCTTGGCGACATGCCCGAGCACATTGGTCCGTTCCGCCATTGGTTTCGGCATGCGCGCCGCGTGGGTCTGCGCTGAAGATCCGCAGACCGCCCGCCAGGCCGATCCACCGCCACGAGTCCGCGACGATGCGCCTCATTATCGCTCGCGGCAGGCGCCGAAGGATATTGGGATCGGCAAACCAGGAACGATTCCGATAACGGTCTGCGCTAGAATTGGCTATGACCCGCCCTCCGCGATGGGGCGCTGCGTTGAGGGAGGATACCGTCCTTACCACAATCCACGAGCTGCGTTGAGGGCGAGCCCGTCGAGATATGTTGGATGCGTCCATACCATGACAGATCGAAAACCGGCCGTTCCGATTATCCGCACCAAGCTGCACCGTCCCCCGGTCGCCAGGGACCTGGTGTGTCGCAAGGCCTTGCATGACAGGCTCGAGGAGGGTGGCCATCAGCCGCTGACACTGGTCTCGGCGCCGGCGGGGTACGGCAAGAGCACACTCGTCGGTCACTGGCTCGAGACCCGTGACGGTCCGAGCGCCTGGCTGTCGCTTGACGAGACGGACGGCGATATCAGGACGTTTCTCGGTTACCTCGTGGCTGCCGTACAGACCGTCTTTCCCGAGGCCTGCGCCGAGACGCTGGTCCAGCTGGAGGCGGAAGGACTTCCACCGCTGCCGGTACTTGCAGGGTGCCTGAGTCAACGATCTCGACGACCTCGAAGAATCTCTCGTCCTGGTGCTGGACGACTATCACCGTATCAACGAACCGGCCGTTCACGAACTGCTGAATCATCTGCTGAAGCACCCGGCCGGCCCCCTGCAGCTGGTCATTATCTCACGCTACGACCCGCCGCTTCTGTTGGGGGCGCTGCGGGCCCACAACAGCGTGACCGAGATACGGACGCAGGACCTGATGTTCACGCCCGCCGAAACCGCGACCTTTCTCGAACAGGCGACCGGACAGACTGTTTCCAGCGCCGCACTCGCGTGTCTGCATCAAAGTACCGAGGGCTGGGTGGCCGGGCTGCGCCTTGCCGCCCTGGCGTTGCGACACCGCAGCGATGCGGACGCGTTCCTGCGTGGATTCAATTGTGACGTGCGCGCGGTTCAGGATTATCTGGTCGAGGAAGTCCTGTCGCAGCAGCTACCCGCTGCAGTCGACTGTCTGTGCAGGACCTCGATCCTCGAGCGCTTCTGTGCGCCCTTGTGCGAGGCCGTCGGCGCGGCCCCGGGCGACGGGCACGGGGATCCCCTCGACGGCTCAACCTTTATTCGATTGTTGGAGGAGGCGGGCCTGTTCTGCGTGGCCCTGGACGAGCGGGGAGAGTGGTACCGCTACCACCATCTCTTCCAGGAACTGCTGCAACGCCAGCTCAAGGCCCGGCTTGGGCCGGACGAGATCGCCGGCCTGCATCGGCGGGCGGCAAGCTGGTTCGAAGCGCAGGGTTTGCTCGAAGAGGCGATTCACCACGTCCTGCAGGCGGACGGCCCCGCGGAGGCCGGCCGCCTGATCGTTCGCCATCGAAACGACATCCTGAACGGGGAGCAGTGGCATCGTCTCGACCGTTGGCTGAGCCGGCTGCCGGCTCGGACCATCGGAAACGACCCCGAACTGCTGATGCTGCAAGCCTGGCGACTGCAGAATCACGGCCGTTATTCCGAAGCGTTCAGCATGCTCGACCGGATCGGAGAAGTGATCGACAACCGGCTGCCGCCACCGACTATAGAACGCCTGCGCGGTGCAGTACACGCCCTGCGGTGCGCACAGAAGTACCAGGAAGGCCAGGGCGAACGCGCGGTGCAACATTCCGAGAAGGCCCTGAGTCTGCTACCACCGGATTGCCTGAGCGAACGCGCATACGCGGTCGTGTTTGGAAGCGCCGCCCATCAAATGTGCGGTGATTTGGACCGGGCGCACACACTCATCCGCGGCCACCTTGCTGACACCTCGCTGCCGTTGGGAACCTTCCAGGTTCGGTTGGAAAGAGGCCAGTGCTTTATGCACTGGGTGGCTGCTGATCTGCCGTCTCTGCGCTCGGCAATTAAACGGGTCCGGGAGCTGAGTGAGAGGCTCGAGTTGGCGGAGAGCCTTAAATTAGCAAGCTATTTATGCGGCATCGTCGATTATCAGCTGAACCGCCTCGCGCAAGCCGAAACTATCCTCGCCTCCTTGGTCACCATAGGTAAGCCCCCGAACCTGGAATTCTACGCCCAGAGTGCCTTCGCCCTCGCGTCCGTGTATCAGGCAAGCGGCCGCGCGAAGAAGGCCCGCGAGACAGCCACGTCGCTGTGTGAGTATCTGCTGGACATCGGGAACAGCTCCCTGCTCCAGCTTGCGCAGGCTTATCGGGCGGACCTGGCAGTGCGGCAGGGACGTCTCGGAGAGGGGCTGGAATGGGCGAGGAGATTTGTTCCGCAGCCCTTCGGGCCCAACCATCGTTTTTTCGAACCCCGATTGGCACTGGCCAGAGCGCTGATTGCAGAAGGCGAGAAAACGAGCCTGGAGAGCGCCGCGGTGCTCCTGCAACGCCTGGAGGTGTTCTACGCGGGAATTCACAGCACCCGGCTACTGATTGAAGTGCTTGCCCTGAAGGCGCTGGCGTTGGATGCGCAAGGTGAGGAATCGATCGCACGCGACTCATTGGCCAGCGCGATCCACCTCGCACAGCCCGGCGGTTTCATTCGGCTGTTCGTCGACCTCGGTCCCGGGGTTTCAAGGCTGATTACTGGCCTGGACCTGGATGCGAAGGGGCTGCGCTACGTCAAAAGAATCCTCGCGGCATTCCGCGGCGATGAGCAGATCCAATTGAGCGAGACGCAGGATCACTCACTGACCAATCGAGAGCTGGAAATCCTGGCGCTGCTGGCAAAGCAGTTGAGCAACAAACAAATTTCGGATCGCCTTTGTATCTCTCCGGCGACCGTCAAGCGCCATACCGAAAACATCTACGGCAAACTCGAGGTGCCGGATCGGCGCAACGCCGTGGCCAAGGCCGTGGCGCTCTCCATCCTCTGATCCAGCTGAATTACGGATATTCTGTGCGGAGAAGCTCAAATTGCCTACCTGGCCGATTTGCAAATGGGCGGTCACGATGCTGCGTAGTACGGTACCGTACTACATCCAAGGCGATTTCCGTCAAAGAACATACCGTCTTGCTTGTCTTTCAACTCAGCGTGCTGGATCGTCGCAAGGCCGTAGCCAAGACCATGGGGTTCGCCATGACCCACCCGCGCTGACGTCAGCCCGCCATCGCGACTTCACCCGCCTGATATGAAGCGCCGTACGCAGCTATGCGCGGCCTGAATTTTGCCCTGCTTCATCCTTTGCCGTAGCCGCAATCCCGCAAAAATGGGCCGTGGATTGGGCCGCGTGGACCATACCGTCCGCGTGGGTTCGTTGCTACGATAGTTCTTGGTCCAAGTCTGGAAATCCGTCGACTCCGCCGGGGAGACAGCAGAATTTCCAAGGTAGACAAGCTGCCGGTTCGACTTGAGCGGGATTCCACCAGCGGCACGCTTCCAGCTAGGTCGCGACGGGATTGTCTATCTGTACGAGGTCTTGTCCCGCATCGATCTCCCGCCCGAGGCGGACATCCCGGATGCGGCGGCCTTCACAGACGCAGGGGATGACAAGGAAGCGGACAAGAAACCCGTAAGCTGGACGATTCCGCATACCGAGATCACCCTGGTGCGCGTTGCGGATGGCCCGCGCGCGGGGCAGTTTCTGTTCAGTAGCGCGACGGTGGACCGCGCGCGGGATTTTTTTGAACAGGCGCGCACGCTGCCCTACCGGTGCGGACCCCGCGAACCCACAGTTGAAGTACCGAACCGGGCCGTCTCCCTCGCCCAACCCGCCATCGCGACTTCACCCGCTTGATTCGACGCGCTGTAACAGGCTGTGCGTCGCCTGCCTCCAGCCCCGGTTTATGCCGTGAAATAGCCGCAAATCCGCGGAAATGGGCCGTGTTTTGGGCCGTTCGGCCCATGTGATGCGCGTCGGTTCGTTGCTACAGTTAACTTTAACTGCATTAGGGGGAAGGAACGATGTCAATCGTGCTCATCTGGACACAGCCGCATCCGATAGGCCACGCGACCGACGGCTTCATGGACGCGACACACTACGATGGAATGATTTATCTGGCTTACAAAACGAAGAGCAACAACCGCATCCAGGTCACCAGGTTCCACGACCAAGGGCCGTTGAGCGATCCGACGACGTATTGGTCCAGCCCGTTGCTTGAAGTTTCCGACGGATCATCCGCTGCGGAAGTGGCGGGCAGCATTGCGCTGGCCGCATACGGGCACGACGGTAAGCTCTATGTCGTTTACGTCGACAGTAACCAACAGATGATGTGCTCGACGTTTAATGCGGGCAGCGACACAAGAAAAACCTGGAGCACGGCGATGGGGGTCGGAGAGGCAACATCTGGCGCTGTCGCCCTCGCGGAGTATGGCGGTCTGCTCTATCTCGTTTATAAACAGGTTAGCGATGACTCGATTTATGCCAGGACCTGGGACGGGACATCCTGGTCCGAGGCAACCGACACCGGCGCGTACTCGAACGGCGGCAGTATCTCCTTGTCGGTGCTTGACGAGGCAAAAACCACGGCGGGTACGCTTTGGATGGCCTTCGTCAACGACGATAACGAGATCTACACTTGTCCGCTGACCAAAGCCGACGGCTGGGGCGCGATTTCCGATACGGGCCATGCCGCTGGCGGCCCGATTGCGATGTCGACCTGCCTGAAGTACCCGGCGAACGATGCTGCCGCGGAACAGAACCTGGTGATCCTGTACCAAAAGTCGTCGGGGTCGGAGTTACATTTGCATCTAACCCAGAGCAGCGACGGCGCGGCCTGGCCGGCGGAGCAGTCGGAAGTCGGATCGAACAAAACCGGCGTCGAGGGGCAGTTCACCGTGGCAAGTTACTACGACAGCCAGCTTGTGCTTTGCTATGTCGATTCCGGCAGATCCGATCTTTATTTTCGCGTGGGTGGAATTGCGGGTAAGAACGACCGCTGGCACTCGCTCTTCGCCAAGGGTATGAGTAGGGGAACCAGCGGCATCGAACGCGTCGCAGGCCTACCCTTTACGCCGACCACCGGAAATTCGAGCGTCATCTCCAATTATCTCGTCGTCTTCGACAACAAACACTCCTCCGACACCTTTGTGAGTGTCGTTGGCTGGACGAATGGTTTTAAGCCCGTGCTGTTTTCCCAAGACCTGGCGTGGAACGGTCCTGCCCCATACGACCTCGAAAGCATTAGCGCAGTGCCAGGTTCCAGTCCCCAACAATTTCTCATTGCCGATTCAAGTGATCACTCTATTCCCGAGGCCCCGGCGTTCTTGTGCGACATCAACTTCACGACGAACGAAGTAAGAGTCGTACAGGCGATCACGTTGCCAATACCCGGCACAGATAGCGCCGATCAGACCGAGGGGATGTGTCTCGCTCATGTCGGCGGACAGCTGGTGTTGGCCTGGTGTACGCGCGGCTCACCTACGACTCAATCGACCATGTACTGGCAGCCGTTGAAGTATCGGGCCGGCGTGCTCTACGAGAACGACGGCACGACGCAGTTAGGTACGGCCGCTGCGGCTGGGTCGGCGACGTTGCCACTGGTCGAATTCGGTCGTCAAGTCTCCGACTTCAAGATCGCGCCCGATGGCACGGTCGTCGCAACATCTGCTGACGACCCCGGCGACGACGGCCCGTTCTATAGCCAAGTCTTCGTGTTCGGTCAGTTTCTGGGAGATGCCAGAAGCGGCGTGAGCTTATCCGTTCAATCCAAGGCGACAGCGAAGTCGCCTATCTATCGCGTCAAAACGGAAGCTATTGCGCTAACGCCTGATTTGGAGTTTTTCCTCGCCTCCGACGATGAGCACATGGGGAGCGGGATTCTCACTTCCGAACATTGACCGAATCCGCGTTCGCGGCGGCGATCGCCGCGACACCGAGACAGGGGACCGAGCATGCAAGCGCAAGCCTACCGCATCACGGAAAATCGCCGACTGGAGAGTGTCCCGCCCGAACGCATCAGCGGCGACTGGAAGGGCGGCGACTCGTCCTACTGGCTGGATTTACAAGGTAGCGGTAAGGATGCGTTCGAACACTACCTTGGCGATCTCGACTTGAATGAGATCATCGTCCAGCTCGTTGAGGACGCCGGAAACGCCGCACAAGTCATCCCGACCGAGAACGAGATCTTTTTCGACTTGCCCGTGCACGCCGGGGCCGATGACGAATCGACCGGCCATCTGACGGTGCTTTGCCTGCCCAGGTTGTTGATCACACGTCATGAGCAGCCTATTGGCAGCCTGGAAACGCTCGCGACATTCATTCAGCGCACATCTCTGCTGAGCGCTTCGACCACCTCCGCGCTAGCCTGTCTCATACTCGTGCTTCTCTCTACACTGAGCAACACGGTGGCGCAGATGGTGAGCAGCCGGGTCAACCGTCTGTCCGCGCAGATGGACCGTGACGCCGGTGCGGTCAAGCTGGAGCAAATACTCGCCGAGAAAGCGAAGGTGCGCGCCCTCGAAATGGTTGCCGAGGAGAGCAGCCCCGTGTATAGGCTTTTAGAGGTCACGAATACCGAGGCATTGAACCTCACGGAGCTGAAATCGTTTTTTCAGGTCGTTCTCGGCAACACGGAGTTCCTGACGCGCAACGTCTACCGGCTCTCGAGTCAGCTGGGAGACCTGCACCAGCGTTACAGCGTGCACGTTCAGGAAAAGTCCGACCAGCGGCTGTCCGTCCTGACGATCATCTCCGCGATCTTTCTGCCATTGACGCTGCTGGCGGGTATCTACGGCATGAACTTCCAGTACATGCCGGAGCTGCACCTACGCTACGCCTATCCGGCGCTGTGGGGGATCATGGCGGTGATCGCCATCGGCATGTGGAGGTACTTTAAGCGACGTGGCTGGTTTGATTGAGCAGGCGATTTCTGTCAAATGGCATACCATCTTGCCGACGCGAGGCTTCCGGACTACCCGGCGCCGGTCCGTTCGGTCCGCGAACCGGGTGATGATTCGACTCCTCAACAGACGGGGATTTCTCTATTTCGTCCTGCGTCTTGCTGGTCTTACTGGAGTCTGCGTGCAGTTTCGTCGGCCCTAAAGCCATCACGCGCGGCCGGCAGGCGTACACCGAGGCGATGGCGGTAACCAACGATCAACAGATTCTCGGGTTTATCGTTCGCCTTCGTTACACCGAGGCGGGTGCGCTGCTCGGAGTGACGAGTATCACCGCAAGCCTCAATGTCTCGGCGAATGCCAGCGCGCAATTTCCCGATCGGGCAGAAGGAAAGCTATGCACAAAACCTTGTCCCACTCGGCCTGGGCTTCGCGTACGAGGAGAATCCGACCATCTCCTACACGCCCATCCAGGGTGACAAATATCTACGCCGTCTACTCTCGCCTATCCCGCTGGATGTCGCGGTGTTGTTTCAGAACGCCGCGTATCCGCTGGGCGAGGTGATGACAACGCTCATCCGCAACATCAACGGTCTAAAGAACCCGGACTTTCTCACCGCGCCCTCCGTGCGGCCCGATCCACGCTTTGCGCGCGTTGTCGAATTGCTCGATGAGCTTCAGGCCGCGGGGCACCTCGACTGGGTGCAGGCCGAGAAGCAGCCCGATCGGTTCGCGCTCGCGCTCATTGGCTACGCGCCGGATTACACGGACCAGGTCCGCGAGCTCTCCGGGTTATTGGGGTTCCCCTTGCCGAAGAATCCCACCGCCGCTCTGGTCATTCCGGTAAGAGCAGGTCTCGGGGGCAACCGTTCCGGCGAGCTGGCGCTGCGGACCCGGTCTGTCTATGACCTCATGCGGGTCGCCGCCGCCGCGATCGACGTGCCGGAGCAACACCTGACGTCAGGAAACGCAGAGCGTTTTCCTCCCGCGGGTCCGGTCGGCACCGACATACGCATCGGGCGATCCAAAGAAAGGCCGGCTAACGCGGCGGTGGCCGTGGCGCATCAAGGCTGGTGGTTCTACGTCGACAACGCCGATCGATCGAGCAAGAACTTTTTCCGGCTCATGGAATTGCTCATCAGCTCCCATATCGCCGACGTCTCCGATCGCCAGCAGCTCGCGCCAGTCATCACGTTGCCGGCGAGCCGATGACGTTGGATGGACTCTCGCCGCCAGTTACTTGAACGAGGAGACCGATAACGATGCCGAAAATCAACATCAACATGCAGTGGCTGATTCCCCTGGCAACGGGCGTCTGGGCCGTCTGGACGTGGGCGGCCGGCCATGAGCGGGAGCGCAACAAGGAGCGCGCGAGGATATCGGCGTTGTACGTCAAGCCGTTTCTCTCCGCGTGCGAGGACCTGCAGAGCCGCATCTACAGCATCCTGGAGCTCGGAGGTCTCGGTACGCTGCGCAAGCGTTATCCGGACGGCTCCTATGCCGAGGAGACCCTCTACCTCATCGTCCGGTATTTCGGATGGATGATGGCCGCGGAGCGTCATGGTCCCTCTACCTACACCGAAGACCCTGTGGTGATGCGGCTCACGTCGGCCGTGTGCAGCGCTTTCGCCACTGCATCATCCGCGCAGCAGGTGGGTCCGTTCAACTTCTTTCACCCCGAGCAGAAAGACCTGGGCAAGCTGGTGTTGACCAAATTCGACGGGCCCTACGGCGTCGAATTCGACACAATCTCCTGCTATGAGTTCAAGAAGCGCCTGGCATCGCCGCCGCTGTCCGACAGCGAGGCCGTGAAGGAAACCCTCGAGGCGTTGCGCAGCGCGGACGATGCGAAGACCCTGCCCGGCCGCGATCGGCTGATGGAGGTTCAGAATCATCTCGTCGAGCTGCTCGCTTACGTCGAGAAGAAGGAGGGTTACACCCTGTTCCAGGGCGAGCGGAAAAAGTGCGGGACACCGACGCAGCTGAGAGCCGCGGCCGGCAACCAACCGTCGCCCGCGCTGTCGGCCTGACGGGCTCGCCGTGCCTTAGTGCTCGCCGGCAGTCAGCGAGTTCTGCTCGACTTCACCATACACCTGTCTGAGGCGGTGGAATTTTCGTCTTTATTCTGGGAGAGGAGAATCACGTGTCGTTTCTGATCGCGCCGTTGATCCGAGTCGTCCTGGCAATCCTGCTGGCCGCCGCTGTATTTCTGTTGCTACCTTCAGGCACGCCCCTGGAGCTCCGCGTCATCGCGTCCTGGAACGCCGGGGTGATACTGTTGCTTTCGCTGATCGCGATCATGATGGCGGGGTCGGATCCGGAAGAGACATTCAGGCGGGCGCAAAAGGAAGAGCCCAGCAATTCCCTGATTCTGCTCATCACGCTGGTGGCGTCGTTGGCCGGATACATTGCCGTTGCATTCGGACTGAGAACTGCCGCAGACATGTCACGCGCGGTGCTGGGAGCTCACACGGTCCTGTCGATTATCGGTGTCTTTTCTTCTTGGATGCTGATCCACACTTATTACGCTGTGCATTACGCAGTAAGCTATTACGACGAAACCGATGACGCGAGCGATGGTCCGTTTAAGAAGGGACTGCAGTTCCCCGGAGACAAGGATCTGGTCGATTACTGGGATTTCATGTACTACTCGTTCACGATCGCCATGTGCTATCAGACATCGGACGTTTCCGTCATCTCGCCCGCGATGCGTCGGTTGACGCTTGTCCACTCGATCGTCTCCTTCTTTTTCGTCCTCGTGGGCCTCGGATTGATGGTCAACATTATTGCCAACTTCATCTAGGTGCCTCCATGCCGGAAAGCGTATCGATCACGGCCTTCGGGTTGAGGTCCACGATCTTCAGCAATACCCTGGCCGGCCCACGGGGTGTGCGCAACCCCTGCTCCCAGTTGCGCAGGGTACCCAGAGAGATCCCGACGGTCGCGCAGAATCGCTGTTGGCTCATCCCAGTTTTGCGCCGGATCGCCTGGACATCGATTACGTCGGGCCTGTGCTCGACGACCCCTGTGTCGCCGCCCTTCGCATGCGCAAGCGCATCGCTTAAGCCCGCGGCGATTTCAGTGAACGCCTTTCCCATGTCGAAACTCCAACTATCTTGCGCCGGAATGGAAAGGTCTCGGCGACGGTTATCATGGCGCGATTATACCCCAATGACGTAGGCAGTTCCGGGGACAGAGGGAGTTCCGGGGACGGGAGTTCCGAGGACAGTATCCGCCGGAGTTCCGTCCGGAGTTTCGGAAACAGTATGCGTAACTCGTTAGAGATCCCGCCGATCAAGGTCCGGAAAACGGCCGTTTTTCCGGACGGTATCTCACACGCTTCCAGTCTCGCCGAACTGAACGCATCCGATCTGCCAGCGCACCCAGGCAGCGCTGGCCATGGCCCGGGCGCGCGGACGCAAAGGCTTTGACGGAATCCCGAAAGAAAAATGGGCCGCGTTATGGGCCGCGTGGCCCATAGTGTCCACGCAGGTTCGTTGCTACCTTTAACCCCCGAACGGCCGGCAACGACCAAGAAACCGGAATCCGGGAAAGACCTGGGGAGATTCCATACACCGGCGGGATTCCCGTGCGAGCAACATGAAAGACCTTTACGCCAGCCTTCATGCCTGATTCGATGCGGTGGGAAATCACGTGAAAGAAGCGATAGAGGAAATGCAACCCGCGCCCAAGGAGACGGAGGCTACACTGCGGTCGAAGCTTTCGGCCGCGAAGGCCAAAGTAGCTCGTATCATTGCTTGCTTCCTCTTTGCCGTAATGTCCGCGGACGCAGATGTGGGCGTCGGGGCGACATGGGATCGCTACGCCCCGGGAAGCATTTCGGCGGTCGTGGACGACCAGAAGCAGCACGTTTGCGAGGGTTCCGGGCCCGAGGATCGGATCTGGACCATTGCCGGTGACGACCATGCCCGGACGGCGATCATGGTCTATAACGGCCGCAGCAGGCCTCTGCAGGGCCCACGCCGAGAGCTTCTGACGCGCTGGCTGACAGCGTTCGATCTACCGCTGTCGGTGGGGGAGGTCTTCGAGAGCGAGTACCTCTTTCATGAGGGCGAGCGGGCCTACTGGCTGCCGGTGCAAGGCCCCGTTTCCGCGTACTTCTCAGACGAGTTGGAGCCGAACGACCCGGCGCTGCTATACGTGAGCATGGCGGGTGCGCTCTGCGTAGAGAATCGCGTAACCTGGTTGTTTCTCGTCAACGGATTTCAGGCCATCGACTATGAGGTTGCGCACGGCGAAAGCGTGCGCAAGCTCCCGAACTGCGCGGCATCGGTGCGAAGCCGGACGGATCCGCAGTCCTCCAGCGAGGTGGCGGCAGCGGCCGGTCAGTGCCGAGGCTATCGGCCCACGCCTGCACAGCCTGGTGGTCGATGACTCGACCGGCGTCCACATCCGCCAACGCCTCGCGAGTCAAACGGCTGCGTTCCTCTTCTTGATCGATCCAGGCCGCCAACGCTTGCTTGACGATCCAACCGCGCGAGCGCTCAAGGCGAGCGGCCAGTCGATCGACTTTCTCGGCCAGCGAGAGCGGTACGTGCGCGGTGAGTACTTTGGTATCTGTATGTGCCATGGCTCTTCCTTCTCTAGTTTAGTCGCATTTAATCATAGCGATTAGAAATGATTTAGGACATCTGCCTTCTGCCACGGTTCATTCCATGGCGCGGCCGGAATTTCGCAAGAATGGGCCGCGATATGGGCCGCTTGGCCCATGTGTTTTGCGTAGGTTCCCCGCTACAGTTATACGAACCGAATGGTCCGCCGTCGTCAGCGCGGAGAACGAGCGAGGAGAGATTCCTGCGTGGCAGAGCACAAAAACCCCAGAATGCCGACGATGCAAGGACCGGCGATTTACCGCATCCGCGTGCGCGGGAGACTTGACGCCAGTTGGTCCGACCGGGTTGGCGGGATGCAGGTCACTGAAACCGGCGGACCGGACGGGGAGGCGGAGACCATCCTGGTCGGACGCCTTCCGGATCAGGCCGCGCTCGCGGGCATTCTGAAGACACTCTACGAGCTGCACTTGCCGGTGGTGAAGGCCGAGTGCGTGGACAGCGAAGATGCCTGAGGTCGATGAGAAACGCGTCATGATTACTCTATCCACACGCGCCAAGGAAGCGATCAAGGTCGCTCTCGCCGTGGTGATCGTCTACGCCATCGCCATGCAGATGGGCTGGGACAAGCCGTACTGGGCCGCATTCACGGTGGTGACGATCAGCATGTTGTCGGTCGGCGTGTCGCTGAGCCGGGGTCTCGCGCGGTCGCTGGGCACGCTGGTGGGGGCGGTGGCGGGGCTGGCGATCGTCGGCCTGTTTCCCCAGGAGCGCTGGTGGCTGATGCTCTGCGTCTCCCTGTACGTCGGTTTCTGCACCTACATGCTGACGGGCAAGAATCAATCGTACTTCTGGTTCCTGGCCTCATTCACCTGCCTGATCATCATCGGCGTCAGCTCACCACCGGAATCGCAGAGTGTCTTCCAGATCGCGGTGTTGCGCACCCAGGAAACGGCGCTGGGAGCCCTGGTCTATCATCCTGGTCGCGGTCTTCCTCTGGCCACGCAGCAGTGTGGGCATGTTCAACGAGGCCTGCCGCAAGCTGTGGGCGACCCAGACGCAGCTGTACCGGACCTACCGAGACCTGATGTCCGGCAAAGGCACGGCCGAGGACTCGCGGCCACTGAGATTGCAGGAGATCCAGCAACTGGCCCAGGTCGGACAGCTGCTGAACGCGGCAGAGACGGACAGCTACGAGGTGTGGGAGGTGCGCCATCAGTGGCGGCAATTCCGTGACCAGTCGACGGCCCTGATGGAGGCGCTGGAACGCTGGCGAGAGAGCTTCGCCGAGATCCAGTCGCTCGATCTGAACAAGCTCCTGCCCAATCTGGACGCCGTGTGCGCGGAGCTGGACCGGCGCTTCGAGCAGATCGAGCGCATGCTGGCCGGCGAAGCGCCGACCCAATCCGCGCAAGCCATCACCCTGACGGTCGACAAGGACGCAGATGCGCGCCCTGACCCATTTTCAGGAGGCGGCGGTGGTCGTGACCCAGACCCAGCTCGAGAACCTCGAGCGTCTCAGCCGATCGCTGTTCGACTGCGTGGCGGATATCAGAGGATACGCCCGGCAGGCCGCGGCGCCTGCCGCGGACACCAGCGCGCCGACGCGGGCTGGCCATCGACCCGGACCGGTTCAGAGCCGCCGTCAGGGTCGTTGTCACCCTGTGGATCGCGTTCCTCCTCTGGGTCTACGTCAATCCACCGGGACACTCGGCCTTTCCCATGATGGCGGGCATCTTTGCGCTGATCATCGCGATGGTTCCCCAGGCCAGCGCGATCGCTGCTGTTCCTGTCCTGGGGCGGCGGCATCGCCTTCGCGGGTGTGCTGTACATCTTTGTCATGCCGCACCTGTCGGGCTTCGCGGAGCTGGCCGTACATGATATTCGGTGCCTTCTTCGCGATGCACTATCTGTTGGGGGAGCCACGCCAAACGGTCGCCAGGATGTTCGCCATGGCGTCGTTTCTCATTCTCATCAGTATCGATAACCAGCAGACCTACAGCTTTTCCGATTACGCCAACGACGTGGTCTGGATTATGCTGTCGCTCGCGCTCGCCGTCGCCACCGCGTACATTCCCGCATCCCCGCGCCCCGAGAAGGTGTTTCTGCGCCTGCTGCGCCGCTTTTTCCGGCATGCCGAGTTCCTGATGTCGGGGCTTGCTCTCGATGGGCAGCAACAGAAGGGGATTGCCAGGCGCTGGAAGTCGGTCTTGTACCGGAACGACCTGCTGGAGTTCCCGGGAAGCTCGCGGCGTGCGGCAAGCAGATCGACTACCGGGTGTTCCCCGATAACACACCCGAGCAGGTGCAGGCGCTGGTGACCAGCCTGTATGCGCTGGCCTATCGGATCAAGGACCTGGTCGAGGCGCGATGATCATCCGCAAGCGGAGCTGGTGCGCGAGCGCTTGCTGGATGACTTGCGCGCCTGGCACCAGGTCATCGAGGAGCGCTTGCAGCGCCGGGCCGATGACCCGACGCAGTTTATCGAGCCGATCGCCGACGTGCGCGATCGACTGGCGGAGCGGCTGGCCAGGCTGGAGGCCAGGATCGACGAGACCTTTGCTCAGTCGGGCAAGGACGCGCTCAGTACCGAGGACTACAAGAATCTCTACCGGCTGCTGGGCAGTTACCGGGGCCTGTCGGAGGCCGCGATCGGCTATGCGCAGCTCGCCGAGGGCATCGACTGGGCGCGGTGGCATGAGGCGCGCTTCTGAGCGCGGAGCGCCGAGTAGTTCGTTTTGAAGGGAACCGCGAATGAACGCTAATGAACGCGAATTGATCGAGGAGCGCTGACATGCACTATGTTCCCAGCGAATTTACCATCGGCGGCGTCTATTTTCCGCCGCTGCTGATTGCCGGCATTCTCGGCGTGCTGGCGGCAGCGATGACCGTGATGCTGCTCAACCGCTACCGCCTGTCGCGATTCTTCTACTATCCGCCGATGATCTTTCTCGCTCTGGCGGTCATCTATACGGGGCTGATCGGCACCTTTCTCATTCCGGTGTGAATACTATGGGTAAAAAACTTCTGAAACTTTCGTTAAGCGTCGTCATCGTGCTCGCGGCGATCGGTGTCCTTGCCTTCAAGTACTGGGACTACGTCGTCAACCCCTGGACCCGCGACGGCCAGGTGCGCGCCCAGGTCATCCAGATCGCGCCCCGGGTCGACGGTCCCATCGTCAAGCTGCCGATCAAGGACAACCAGTTCGTCAAGGCCGGCGATCTGCTGTTCGAGATCGACCCGCGCACCTACAAGGCGAGCCTGGACCAGGCCAGCGCCAACCTCGACGAGACCCGGGATAACCTGGAGGATCTGGCGCAGCAGGTCAAGGCGGCGCAGGCGGCCGTCGATCAGAGCGGCTCCCAGATCAAGCAGGCGGAGTCGTCGGTCAAGAGCGCCGAGGCCCAGTTGGTCAAGGCCAAGGCGGATTTCGAGCGCGCAACCAAGCTGGTGAAGAAGGGCGACATCGCCAAGCAAAGATTCGACAGTGCCAAGGCGGCCTACGAAACCGACCAGGCCAACCTCGACAAGGCCCAGTCGGCGCTGATCCAGGCGCAGGCCGCCAAGCTGCAGGCGGAAGCCGAGCTTGGCCAGTGCCAAGGCGGACCTGGGGGCGCCGGGCGAGGAGAACGCCCAGCTGCGCGGCGCCAAGGCGGACGTTGGAGACGGCGAAGCTGAACCTGGAGTTCACGCAGGTCAAGGCCCCGGTCGACGGCTACGTCACCAACCTGAATCTCCGGCTCGGCAGCCAGGCGGTGGCCAACCAGGCTGCGCTGGCGCTGGTCGATGTCAACAGCTACTGGATTCATGGCTTCTTCAGGGAAAACTACATCGCGGGTATTCGCGCGGGCGACCGGGCGATCGTCACCCTGATGAGCTACCCCGACAACCGCTGGAAGGCCGTGTCGACAGCCATCGGCTGGGGCATCTCCCAGGACGACGGCAGCACCGGCTATGATCTGCTGCCGACGCATCAGCGCCACCTTCGAGTGGATCCGGCTCGCCCAGCGTGTTCCGGTGCGCATTCACCTGCTCGAGCGTGCCCGACGACGTCAAGCTGCGTGTGGGCACCACCGCTTCGGTGCTGGTCATGACGGGGACCCATGGCGACGAGAGCAAAGAGCCCGTCCCGGCTACTCCTCGGGCACTGCAGTGAGACCGAGGTAAGCCTGGTCCCGCCGGCCGGTCATAGGGAGATTGCAGCCGTATGCTGAATGAAATCGCCGTGGGTTTGGGCATGATGGTCCTGACCACAATGATCCATGCCACGTTTATGGTGAGTGGGATGGAGGCGGCGGGATGGCGCCTGTCCCACTTCGGTCGTGCCAGACGCGAACTGATGAAGGCTGTCCTGGTCTCAGCGCTTACCGCCTGGATGTTTCTGGCCATCGTCATCGAGGCCTGGGTATGGGCCTTGCTCTACCTGTATAACCCGCTGATCACAACGCTCCCGGATCTGGAAACCGCGTTCTATTTCTCGATGGTGACATTTACGACGCTGGGATATGGCGATGTCGTGCTCACCGGGAATTGGCGGACGCTGGCATCCATCCAGGCTGCAAACGGGGTGATCGTTTTCGGTTGGACGACGGCGTTGATCTTCGTTTTCATCCAACGTGTCTACAACAAAGAGTAGTTCAGAGCCGGCTCATGGCATGCACATTCTCAGTAGCGGAGGTAATCGATTGTGACCACAATTTTATGACTCGGATTGCGAACAGTCGGACGGTCCGCGCAGCGATTCTAAACCGAGGCTTCACAACAATGATCGACCCAGGAGGATTACCATGACAACAGCAAAGACCGAAGCGAAAGGCTTCCGGTTTCCAATCTTTCAGGGCCTGTTGCCCATCAAGGCATCGCAGGTCCCGACCGAGCTCATTGCCGGCCTCACGCTGGCCGCGCTCGCTATCCCTGAGGTGATGGGTTACACCAAGATTGCCGGTACGCCGGTGATCTATGGTCTCTATACCATCCTCATTCCGATGGCCCTGTTCGCCATCTTCGGCTCCTCCCGGCACCTGGTGGTCGGCGCCGACTCGGCGACGGCGGCCATTCTCGCCGCCGGCCTGGTGGGACTCGCGGCCACCGGCTCCGATGAGTACCTGGCGCTGTGCGCGGTGCTCGCCTTCATGGCCGCCGGGTTTCTGATCCTGGCGCGCATCATCGGCCTGGGATTCCTGGCGGACTTCCTGTCGCGCACGGTGCTGGTCGGCTTCCTGACCGGGGTCGGTCTACAGGTCGCCCTCGGCGAGATCTCCGGCATGCTCGGCCTGAAGGGCGGCGGGCACGGCACCCTGCAGAAGATCTGGACCGATATCCAGCAGATCGAACAGGTCAATCTCTATGCGCTGGCCATCGCGATCAGCGTGCTCGTGGTCATCATCGGCTCGAAGAAGATCTCGAACAAGATCCCGGGGGCGCTGATCGCCGTGATCGGCGCCATCGTCATCAGCTGGGCGCTCGACCTCAAGGCGCACGTGCATGTGCTGGGCGCCGTCCCGGGCGGTCTGCCGCACATCGGGCTGCCGGACGTCAAGTGGAGCTGGGAGCTCATCGGCAAACTGATGCCCACGGCCTTTGCCATGTTCGTGCTCATCCTGGCCCAGAGCGCCGCGACCTCGCGCTCCTATGCCGCGCGTTACAACGAGCGCTTCAGCGAGAACACCGACCTGGTCGGTCTGGGGCTGGCCAATATCGGCGCCGGCCTGTCCGGTACCTTTGCCGTCAACGGCAGCCCGACCAAGACCCAGATGATCGACAGCGCCGGCGGACGCAGCCAGTTGTCGCTGCTCTTCACCGGCGTGATCGTGCTGCTGGTGCTGCTGTTTCTCACCGGGCCGTTGGCCTACATGCCCGAAGCGGTCCTGTCGGCGGTGGTGTTCCTGATCGGTGTCGGTCTGATCGATATCAACGGGATGCGGAGCATCTACGCCCAGGCGCGATCGGAGTTCTGGGTGGCCCTGATCACCGCGCTGATGGTCGTGTTCGTCGGCGTCGAGCAGGGCATCATACTCGCCATCGTGCTGTCGTTGATGGACCATGTGCGGCGGGGCTATCGGCCGAAAAATACCCTGATCGCGGCAGCCAAGTCCGGCAGCTGGCGCACGCTCGCCGGTGAGCAGCCCGGTCCAGTACGAGCCGGGGCTCATGATCTACCGGTTCTCTCACAGCATGTACTACGCCAATGCCCAGGAGTTTTCGGAGCAAGTGCTCGAGTTGGCGAACAGTGCCGAGCCGAGCCTGTCCTGGTTCTGTCTCGACGCCGCCGCGATCGACGATGTGGACTACTCGGCGGCCGCGACCCTGCGCTCCACCTACGAGGTGTTGAAGGAGAAGGGCATCCGTCTCGTGTTCGTGGCGGTCGAGGAAGACGTCCAGGCCGAGCTGGACCGCTTCGGGATCACCGACCTGGTCGGAAAGGACGCCTTCTACGCCACCGGCGACGACCTACTAAATGCCTACCACCAGAAATCCGGCGGCAACACCGGGGCGTAAGTGCGCTGTGTCGTGGCGGGGGATACGCGGGCAGAGCCCGTGGTCCCTTGCCCCGAATGCGACGCGCCCTGAACATGAAAAGCCCAACCGATATAGAAAACAGAATTAAAGAGAGGAGAAATGAATCATGTCTAAGCTCATCTGTAAAAGCGAATATCCCCAGTGTCCCAAAGACGCCCAGCCCGGAGGGATCCACCAATTGCGGCTGAAGCACCTGTCTCCGACCCAGTTCGCGGTGGGCAAGGCGGAAGTGGACATCAAGGCCAAGCGAATGCTACACAAACACAAGCATAAACCGCAAAAACTGCACGACTATCTGGTGACCCGACCCGTTCCCGTGGTGATTCGAGATGATAAGTTCTATCTGGTGGATCACCATCATCTATGTCATGCGTTGTATCAAGCGCTCCATGACGAGGCTGGGAGACGAGATCTGTGTGCTGGTACAGGTCGTGTGGAATGCGAATCCTGTCCTGAACGATGTGTATTTTTGGAAAACGATGTACGAGCGAAAGTGGGTGTATCTCTACGATAGGGACGGAGGGGGGCCGCAACCGCCCAAGCGTCTGCCAAAGAAAATCGCGGACTTGGAGTATGATTCCTATCGCAGCCTGGCCTGGATCGTGCGCTCGAAACAAGGTTACATCAAGAATAATGTGCCTTTTTCCGAATTCAAATGGGCCGATTTCTTCCGCAAGCGTGTTCTTTTTGACCAGGATATCCTCGCCGGCAAAAGCAGGTTTGACGACTTCGCGTTCACCGTGGATGAGGAAGGCCGCCTGGAGTTAACGGGTGACGGCGAGGACGTCGTTGAAGAGGCCATGGCTCTGGTGCGCACCGCGGAAGCGCGCGGTCTGCCAGGGTTTATCGGCCATCAGTGGTAGCCGCACTAAAGGGCTCTGACCCCTTTAGTGGACCGTGGACCCCTTTAGTGGACCCCTTTAGTGGACCCCTTTAGTGGACCCCTTTAGTGGACCCCTTTAGTGGACCCCTTTAGTGGACCCCTTTAGTGGACCCCTTTAGTGGACCCCTTTAGTGGACCCCTTTAGTGGACCCCTTTAGTGGACCCCTTTAGTGGACCCCTTTAGTGGACCCCTTTAGTGGCTGACTATTAACCACATCTCGTAAGATGTAGATTCCCCGGCTGGACACGCCGGCGGATTTCTGATGGAATCGCCCCCATCACAAACACGAGGGGCGGACGATGGGTGGGCAGATCCCGGAGAAACTGTGTGGACGGCCGCTGAACGCGGCGGATGTGGAGACGATCCGTCGGGAGATCCGCTTAGCCGATCCTCCGATACGCTCAGAGATTGCCCGAAGGGTGTGCCGGGCGCTGGAGTGGACCAACACGCTGGGGCAGCCGAAACTGATGAGCGCCCGGGTGGGACTGCTGCGGCTGCATCGGGCGGAGATTATCGCGTTGCCGGCACCGACGGGGGGCAACGGCAATGGCCGGCCCCTGAAGCGGGGTCCGAAGCAATGGCCGCAAGAGCGGCCCTTGGGCGGCAGTGCGGGGGCGTTGTCCGGACTGCGGCTCTTGCCGGTGACCGACAAGGCCGCCTCGCGGCTATGGAACGGACTGATCGACCGCTACCATTACCTCGGTTACACGCCCCTGCCGGGCGCGCAGGTACGCTACCTGATCGAGTCGGACCAGGGGCTGCTGGGGGCGCTGGGCTTCGGGGCGGCGGCCTGGAAGGTGGCCTCTCGCGACCGCTGGATCGGCTGGGAGCGGGCGGTGCGCGAGGCGCACCTGGGGCGGGTGCTGAACAACGCGCGGTTTCTCCTGCTGCCCTGGATTCGGGTGAAAAATCTGGCCTCCAAGGTATTGGCGCTGTCGGCGATACAGGTGGCCGAGGACTTTGCCGCGCGTTACGGCGAACGGCCGGTGTTGCTGGAGACCTTTGTGGAGATCCCGCGCTTTCGCGGCACCTGCTACCGGGCGGCCAACTGGCGCTATCTGGGCGAGACCCAAGGCCGGGGCAAGTGCGATGTGGCCCATCGCGCGGCGCTGCCGCGCAAGGCGGTCTACGTCTACCCGCTGGCGGCGGACTTCCGCCGGGCGCTGGGGGTGGCGGCATGAGCGCGCTGGCCGAGGAGTTTTACGGCATCGATCTGGGTGATCAGCGCCTGAACCGGCGCGCCCGGCGCCTGTTGGAACGCCTGGGGGACAAACCCATGGTGAGCATTCCCGCCGCCTGCAACGGTTGGAGCGAGACGCGTGCCGCCTATCGGCTGTTCGACACCCCCAAGGTCACCGCCGAGGCGGTGCTCGCCCCACACATCGCCAATACCGTCGAGCGGATGCGCGAGCACCCGCGCGTGCTGTGCATTCAGGACACCAGCGAGATCGACTACACCGGCAAACCCTCCATGCAGGGCCTGGGGCCGCTCAACCTCGAGATCCGCCAGGGGCTGTACCTGCACCCGACGCTCGCGCTGACCCCCGAGCGGCTGTGCCTGGGGCTGCTCGATGGGTACACCTTCACGCGCGAGCGCGGCAGCCTGGGACAACACAAGGACACCAACCGTCCCCTGGAAGAGAAAGAGAGCGTGCGTTGGGTGGACGGTTACCAACGGGTCAACGAACTGGCGGAGCAACTGCCCGACACCCGCCTGACCTATGTGGCCGACCGCGAGGCCGACATCTACGACCTGTTCGTCGAGGCCCCGTGCCCGGAATCGGCCGCCGACTGGTTGGTGCGCGGCCAACACGACCGGGTGCTGGGCGATGACAAGACCTTGCGCCGACACTTGGCCGATGCGCCGGTGCTCGCCGAGACCACCTTCGAGCGGCCCGCCACCCACGGTTGCAAAGCCCGAACGGTCCACCAACAGATCCAGGTCGTGCGTGTCACACTCCCGGCTCCCCACCGCCCCGACCGCACCCTCCCCGAGGTCGAAGTCACGGCCATCCTCGCCACCGAGCCCCAGCCGCCCGCCGGCGAGGAGCCGGTCGAATGGCTGCTGCTGACCAACCTGCCCGTGGAGACCCCCGAGCAAGCCCTGGAGAAGCTGCAATGGTATCTCTGCAGGTGGCAAATAGAAGTGTTTTTCCGAATCCTCAAAAGTGGCTGCCGGATCGAAAAGCTGCAGCTGGAGAAGCTCGAGCGCCTGGAGCCGGCACTGGCCTTCTACATGATCGTCGCCTGGCGGGTGTTGTTCCTCACCATGCTCGGGCGCGAATGCCCCGAGATGCCGTGCGACGTCGTCTTCGAGCAGGCGGAGTGGCAGGCGGTTTATATCGTCACGGAGCGCAAGCCACCACCCGACACCCCGCCGACACTGGATCAGATGGTGCGTAGAGTTGCCGGTCTCGGCGGTTTCCTCAACCGCAAGTCCGACGGCTTCCCTGGGCCTCAAACCTTGTGGGTAGGGCTACAACGGGCTGCCGACTTCGTGCTCGCCATCGATGCCCAACGCGGCCTCGGGGAGGGTAGATATGGGTAATACTCAGCTTTAGTGGGCCCCAGCTAGTACGAGCGCTCCCAATACGCCGGTAACTATTGCCAGGTGAGAAGATCCTGATAGAAATACGGCTCTTTTGATCCTGCGACGAGGCGGTCCATGTTGAAACTGTTCACTCTCGGCTTTGGGTTTCTACTGATTTCCGGCTGCGCGTCCTACGGTGTGATCGACAACGCGCCCCGGACGGCGGCGGTCACTTCCGGTAGCTACTCGATACGGCACCAGGGCGGTCGTCAGGGCTCAGACGACATTACACTGATACTGGCCTTCTCCGGCGGCGGCACACGGGCTGCCGCATTGGCCTACGGAGTGCTTGAAGAGCTGCGAGACACCACCGTCGAGATCGAAGAGCGTCCACGAAGGGTTCTCGACGAAGTGGATACCATCAGCTCCGTCTCCGGCGGCAGCTTTACCTCCGCCTACTACGGCCTGTACGGGGACCGGATCTTCGAGGACTTCGAGGACGCGTTTCTGAAACGCGACGTCCAGGGCCGACTGATCCGGGGTCTGTTCAATCCGCTGGAGTGGTTCAGCTCCACGGGACGCACCGAGATGGCGGTCAAGTTTTACGAGAAAGAGGTGTTCCACGGGGCGACCTTCGCCGACTTGAAGCGCAGGGACGGCCCGCTGATCGTGATCAATGCATCGGATCTGGGCTACGGGGTCCGTTTCTCCTTTGTGCAGGAGTACTTCAACCTGCTCTGCTCGGACATCTCCTCGTTCCAGGTGGCGCGGGCGGTCACCGCCTCGTCCGCGGTGCCGGTTCTGTTCAACCCGGTGGTGGTCGAGAATTACCAGGGCTGCAAGAAGGACAAGCTGGATGTGCTGAAGGCGGCGGAGCGGCGCGCCGAGGGCGACCCGGAGCTGGCCCAGATCGTCGCAGGGCTGCGCAGTTACTTCAAGGAAGACCGGCGCCAGTACGCCCACTTCGTGGATGGGGGCATCACCGACAACCTGGGCCTTCGCGCGATCTACGAGGTCGTCGAGGTGGCGGGCGGTGCGCAGGCGTTTCTGAAGCTTAACGACCGCAAACCCCCGCGCCGCCTGGTCATCATTTCCGTCAACGCATCGACCGACCCGGAGCCGGCGATGGACGTGAGCAACAAGCAGCCATCGTTGGAGGAGACCGTCGGTGCGGTGACCGATGTGCAGCTCCATCACTACAATGCGGCGACCCTGGAGCTGATGGACCGGCGTGTCGCGTTAGCCCTCGTGAATTCCGCCGGGTGCGTCCTGCGCCGCCGGGACTCGGGCAATGGCGACAACCTCTCTTGTACCCCGGACGTCCTGCGGTCGCAGCGGCGCTCCACACAGCGGAACGCCACGGCGCCCACAAATGACTCCACGGTGTGTCGGATTGCGCGTTGCATATGACCTCCGCCGGCTCCGGCCCCTTCGCCACTCCGGTCACACGCTCGCGCCGACACCTGCCGGGGACTACCCGCCCTCGCATTCGCTCTCCCTGGCGGGCAGCGCAAGACCGTGACCCGCTGGGCACGGGAGGTGTCGACACCGGGCAGACCCGTCACGCCCTACTTCATCCAGCTCAGCTTCCGGGATATCAATCAGCCCGAGAAACGGCGGTTCTTCAACCGTATCCCGACTAGCTTCTCGCTGACCGACGAGCAGGTCGACAGGCTGATTGCCGCTGGTCGGACACTGCTGCGCAACAACGCGGAATATCAGCGATTTCTGGCGGGTTTGGGGGGCGCTCGCGCATCGGGCAGATAGGAGGTCGAGGAAAAGGGACTCTTCGATGCCTGCGTGCGGAGCACGGATGTGCAGCCAGTTTGAACATTCTGATAGAACCACTGCAGGATTCCCGCGCATCAGAACCAACAGCGGTTGACCCAAACCCCACGGGCAAAGAACCGATCAAGACCGTCTTCGCGATGAACGTCACCTACCGGATTGCCCGGTCGGTGGACGAGGACCGTAGGCCATTCTGAGCGGGCTTCAGCGTCACTTGCTCCTGTCTGGATCTGCGTGTCGCGTTAGCGCTCGTGATACCTGTCGGGTCGATCCCGCGCCGACAGGACTCGCGCAATGGCGACAGCCTATTACGCCCGGGCCGTCCCGCTCCGGGTCGCTGCTCCGCCGCGAGCTGCGCCAGTGGGCGCGCTGGGGCTACGCACGACCCTACGACGAATGACTCTACGGCGTGTGGGAATGCGCTCTGCATATCGCCTCCACGGCGAAGGACTCACGCCCTTCGCCATTGCGGCGACACGCACGCGCCTACCCCTACCCGGGACTACCGGCCTTGCGCTTCGCACTTCCATGGCCGGCAGCGATGGTCCTGATTGCTGCCGTTCAGTTCCGTGACAAAGGGGCCGTTTTTGGTCGGCACTGGGCACTACATTTCTTCGGCGTCAACGTCTGCAGGTGGGACAACCCAGTCGCCCAATGTAGACGCGGCGAGTGACGGGTAAGGCATCACTAACCGGACCTTCGCGCGCGGAGAAGCGAGGGAGCGCTTCCCGAACAAAGCTGCCGGTGGGATCAAGAGAGTTAGCCGATTGAAGTAGCGGGGCTGCATCCGCGAGGCTTCAAGCTGTCTCAGGCGGGCTTCCATCCAGCGGGGCACCTCCGAGGGAACGATTGGCTAGCGGCGTTGAGCCTGAGAATCCCTCAGCAAGCTTGCACAAGAGCCCATCAAATACCGTGGTCACTCTTATTTGCTGCTGGCGGAATTTTCGGCGGTTTGAGCTTACACCCCCGGACAGGGGGGGGCGGCGGTTCACAAAGACGTTTTGTCGGGTTCGCGAATCATTTCAGGGGCAACTCCCCCTGCGAATCGGGTTTCGGCTGCACTTCGACCCAATGGCCGGACAAGGGGTCGATGCCGTCGTTGGCCTCGATCCAGGCGACTGTCGGATCGGTCGCCTCGAACTCGATGACCTGTCGTACCTGACCGACCTCGATCAAGCGTGCAACAAAGACTTGTTCGGCCATACTCAATCCTCCTTGAGCCAACCGTACCCGCGCAGAACCCGGGCCATGCGGACGCTCTGCTGCGAAGCGCGAATAGGAACCGGCAGCGCAATGCGCTCATACGTGCCACCAGCCGCCATCTGAGATCTTCTTTTTCCTACTGCCCTGACCATGCAACCCGGTGCGCAAGGCTCACCGCCCGCGACCGGACCTGGAAACCGATTTCGACGACCGATCCCGCGCTGGCGGCTCGGGCCGGGGAGACTTGCCCAGGCGCGCATACGCGGCATCGAAATGCTGGCGCAGCTCCTGACGCGACGCCTCGGGCAGCTGCGGCAACCGCTTCTCGATCAGCGCCAACGCCTTCGCGACCTCGGGGTCGGCGCTGGCCCCGCTCGGGATCTGAGTATTGGCGTCACGCGGCGCAACATCCCGTGCCTCATCGACAACCATGACGTCCCACACACGCCGCTCCACCACCTCTGTTTTCTTGTAAGACACATCCCCCTTCGCATCCAAGACGGGGCGATCAACCTCCACCGACTCCTTGCCCAGGCGCTCAAGGGAGATTCGGTCCCCGCGAGCGACCGATGCCTTCTCGATGGCCTTCTGCAAGCCAACACCCCAATGCGTGTGCTCCTGGCCATCGGATGACGCGCAAGGTAACGAAAAAGCTGTCGGAATTGGCGCGGTCATGCTGGTAGGGGGCCTCTCCCATATCGACGACGACACCAAGGGACGGGTCTGACGAACGACCCGGAACAGGTCTCTTTGAACCACTGGCCGAGCGCGAAGGATGCCCATCCGGGGAGGCGCTCTGCGCAAGGACAGCGGTCTCCCCGCGCGTGGGCGTGTAGCCAAAGACACCGATGCCGCGCTCGGAGGCGGCCGTCCATACCGCACGGCGAAAAGCCGCCGATCCGCTAACCCGAACGGACGACCAGCCGCGTTGCTGCGCCAACTCGATGATCGCCGTTGCGGTCATGACCGAATCGTCGCGCGCGCGAAACGAATGACCCCGGCTGGAGAAGGCCAGCACATCCGGGCGCTGCTTGTAGTAGAACGCACCGCGACTTTCCACGAAGTGGCGGGCGACATAGACAGGCGGTTCCGCAGCAGGCGTTGACTCAAAGCTATCGTCCGGGGTGACTGAGGGAGCAGGAAGCTCCTGGATAACCTCGTTGGTTTCCTCGGGGCTGTCCGCCGCATCGAGGGCCGCGCGCCAGCGGGGCGAGGACAGCTCCGGGGGCGGAATATCCGGCGGCACCACCGACGACCATAGGGAACGGAAACCCGCCTGGTCGGACTGAAACAGCCTATCGGCCGCTTCCCAAAACGAAGGGTCGAACCCGAAGGCGTCACCACCGCGCGCGCGAACGCCTTGCCAGTCCGTGGCGTTCAGATAATCGGACAGGCGCCCGCGAATGGCGTCCGGGGTGTCCGGGACGGACGGAATATCGAGTGGCAACGGCTCACCAAAGGCGCGGCGCCAGCGCGCCTTCAACACCGGGTACGGATCAGCGGAAGAAACAACCCGCGCCGTATCCTGGGAAACCGTATCGTAGGTCTCCAGCTCGACCGGGTGTCCCTCCAGGAACTCGCTCTGCGAGCGCTCCAGATCCTTCGCGTAGCGCCACGCCTGCGATGCGGAAGAGAACCGCATCGCCTGGCGGGGATCGTCCAGCCAGGGATCAGGCGCATCGGGGCCAACAAAAAAGAGCCCGGATGGCTCGCTCAGAACGACCACGCGGCTCTCCATGACGTCGCTCATCTGTTGCCGGCCTGCTCGGTGAGGTTGTGACTGAGCGATTCCGCCTCGGTGCCGGCGTCGGTTTCCTCGCAGCTTGCATCCTTGTCCTTGCACCACTCCCCAGCCTTATAGTCGTTTTCAACCCACCAATGATGACAGACGCGCGCGAACGCGCCGGTATCGTCGGTCTCATTGCGGCAGCGCTGGACCAGCTTCGGCGGCTTCTCGTCGGTCAGCTCCGCATAATAATTGGCGCACATGCGCCAGGCCGTCGGACTGTCGCCGCGACAAGGGATGCCTTGGTCCTTTTGCTCTGCCGAGCACAATTGCCGGTTCAGGGTCGCGGCCAGCTTCGTCGATTCACAATTCTGGCCATAGGCGGCCAGCTCGTTGATCGCTCCCTGGGAAACTCCACTGGACGGGCATTTGTTGAGATACCCTTTCCGGTCTTTCGGGTCGGTATCGAAAAACTTCTTCAGGTACGGGCTGCACTCGGGCGTCGCACCGCCCCCGGCCAGGCACAGGATCGACCCGCAGGAGTCTTGCTGCTCTTGCGTGTATTGCTGCTCTGCGGCGCCCACCGGCGCTGTCAGGAGCGCCATAAGCGCGAGATATGGGATTCTCATCATCGTTCCTCCGTAGTCACCTTATTCACCTGTGAAATATCAATCGGCGGGAGCAGCGCCAACGCCTCTCGCGAGGCCGGATGGGCAATCGCCGCCGTTTCTTCGGCGATACGCTTCAGATCCTCGGGCGTGGGCATGCCCTCCGGGATCTCGATGCCCGCGATGTCTTGCTCGATGCGCTGCGCCTCGCTGGCGGCGCCGCCGTCATCCTGTTCTGCTTCCCCTTCGCCTTGCTGCTTCCTGTTCTCCTTCCTGCTCTTCTGCGCTTGCTCTTGCTGCGCCCCCCGCAACGTCGGCGGCAGCGGCAACGACGCCAGGGCGCGCCCTGCAAACAGCTTGTCCCGGAAGTACCGCAGCTTGCTCGCCAGCAAGGGGCGGATGCCATCGACGAGCACGATGATCTCCTCATCGCCCAGGTTCGCGATCTCATCACTGGAGAGGATTTGCTGGCCGGTCTCCGATACCTGCCTGGAGCGCCGCCCCTGCCCGAAGCTGTAGCTGGTCTGCTTGACGGTGCGCTGGCCGATCATCTTCGCGATGCCCTCGGCCAGGTCGCGGCGATGGGTCGGCGGGCGGTAGTAGATGCGCGCGCGGTGGTTGTCGATATAGGACTCGGCGTGCTCGCGCCCGTAGAGCGCCTGTAGCTGGGCCTCGGACTGGATGACGGTGGCGACCTTGATCCCCCAGCCGCGCACATAGGCCAGGGCATCGACGAGCTTGACCATGGGGCCGAGCGAGAGAAACTCATCGAGCATGAGCAGGACGGGGACTTTCAGGTCCGCTTGCGCGTCGGGCGTCTCGCCCGCCTTCGTGTTGAGCGACAGGAAGGTCTCGATGAGCACCCGGATCAGGGGCGCGAGCTTCTTCAGGTCATCCGGAGCGATGCTGATATAGAGGCTGATCGGCTTGCGCCTGAACTCGCGCAGATCAAAATCGTTCGCTTCCGTCGCCCGGTCCACCAACGGGCTCGACCACAGGGTGAGCTTGGTCGCCAGGGTGGACTTGATCGAGCCCCTGGGCTCCTCCGGCTCGTTGCACCAGCTCAGGATGTAGCGCCGGCAGGTCTCGGAGACGGCGATCCCCTGCCCTTTCAGCTTCTTGAGCAGGTCCTTCAGGTACTCGGCGGTCTCTTTCTCCGTGCGCACCAGGCGGTTGACCTGCCCGATGCTCACGGGCCACTTCAGGCCCGGACCGGCCTCGACCACCAGCAGCGCCAGACCAATGAACAGGTCGCGTGCCGCATCGTCCCAATAGGGGTCCCTGCCCTGCGCCGGGATCAGGTTCGCGGCCAGGGTCTGAATGTCGTTGATGCGCCGCTCGCCCGCGCTGATATAGGCCAGGGGATTGAAGCGATGCGTCTGGCCTTCTTCCTCCAAGGGATCGAACCGGAAAACGTCCTGGTTCAACGTGCCGGCGCGATAGCCCGAGGTGATGGCGTAGTTCTCGCCCTTGATGTCGATGCAGAGCACCGAGCCCTGCCAGTGCAGCAGGTTCGGCACCACGAAGCCCACGCCCTTGCCGGTGCCCGTGGCGGCGGCCAGGAAGACGTGCAGGTCGCCGTTGAAGACCAGGAGCTTTCCACCGTGCCGTCCGAGGACGATGGATTGCCCCCCGTCCCGGTAGAGCCCGGCCTTTTTCGCCTCGCCCGTCCGGGCCAGGCGCGCCTCGCCGTGCAGCGGCTTGGGCGGCAGCAACGCCCAAGTGACGAACGCCGGGATCGCCACCGCCACGCCGGCCCCGGCCATTCCCGCCGGAAAGAGCGCATCGGGCTTTACGTCATGGATCGCCCCGGCAATCCAGACCCAGGGGGTGAATTGCACATGCGCCAACTGCGCGTACACCCAGGACGCGCTCGGAATGAGGGCAATCAGACCGACGAGCACCGCCGCTGCGATGCCCCACCAGGTTCCCGCCGTGGCCCGCCGTCTCATGCGGCGTCCCCGCCGCGCGGCAGGAAGTAGATCTCCGTGACCTGCTTTCTCTCCATCTGGATGATGACATCGACCAGGTTGATGACCAGGCCCCGGATGTCCTCGCGCGTCAGCCCTGCCCCGGCGCTCGACTGGCGCAACATCAGCATGAGCTGCTCGATGGCCGCCGGCGCGCTGTTGGCGTGGATGGTGGTGATCGATCCGGGGTGCCCGGAGTTGACGTTGCGCAGGTAGTAGTAAGCCTCCTCGTCGCGCAGCTCGGCGAGCATGATGCGGTCCGGCTTCATGCGCAGGCAGGACACCAGCAGCTCCTTGGCCGTCACCGGGGAGATCCCGGAGCCGTCGCGGCTGTAGAACAGGCGCACCACGTTCGGCTGCGAAAACACCAGCTCGTAGGCGTCCTCGATGGCGATCAGGCGCTCGTGGTCGGGTATCTCGGCGATCATGGCCTTGGAGAGTGTCGTCTTGCCCGAGCCGGTGGCCCCGGAGATGACGACGTTCAGCCGATGGCCGACGAGCTCGCGGATGATCTGCGTAATGCTCAAGCGGTCCGTGCTCGCGCCACCCCATCAGATGCTGGCGCACCGCCTCGCGATGATCGGCCGAGCTGCCGTGTCCCTGCACCACGGGCTCGAAGGTTCCGCCCGCTTCCAGCTCGTCCAGAGAAAACGTCCTCGTTGACGGTCGGCGGATGGTGATCGAGGGCTGTTCGGCTGCCGGCGGCAGGACGATCTGAATGCGCTCCCCGCTGGGCAGGTGCCCGGTCAGGATCGGTGAGCGCTCGTCGATCTTATCCTGCATGGACGAGGCGACGACCTTGGAGAAGGCCCGCAGCCAGGCGGTGGTCAGGTTCTCCGCCGGCATCTGTTCCCAGCCCTTCGTGCTCTCGACGAACAGCAGGCCGGGGCCGTTGATGCACACGTCGGTGACATCATCGCGCGCCAGGATCGGCAACAGTGGGCCAAGGAGATCCTTGATGTTGGAATGGATGCCCGTGATGCGGGGATCGCTGTTGTTACTTGGCATAACTCGTATCCAGTTTGTAGACGGAGGACAGATCCAGGTCGCGGGCGACGAAGATGTTGACGCGCTCGCCCTGGTTTTTGTGCAGGGTGGGCTTGATCTTGGCCATCTCGTTGAGCACCGGGCCGAGGGTGTCTTGCGGGATGCTCTCGATGTAGCGCGAGTTGTCGGGGGTCAGCTCGTCGCGCAGCCAGCTTTGGGTGCCGAAGCTGACGACGGACATCAGCATCGGAATGCCCGACCCGCTCCCAGTAGTGGTTGTTGATGTGCCCGCCGACCCCGGCCTCGCCGAGGGGGCCGGTGCCGGGGGAGTCGATGTCGATCACCACGCCCTCGGGGGTCCGGATCGACGACCAGACCACGTAGATGCGCCGCTTGCCGTAGGTCAGGGTCGCCGTCTTGTACTCGCCCATGGCCTGTGAGCCACGGTCGAGCAGGACGACGGTCCCGTCGGCGCCGTAGATGTCCTGCGGCACCGTGCAGGAGATCATGCCCGTCTGGCCGCTCTGGATCGCCGTGTTGAGGATGCAGCCGATCTGCGATCCCTTGGGGACGGTGAATGTCAGGTCCTGGTAGCGGGTTGCCACCGATGCCTTCGTCTTGGTCACGGTCAGGTCCATCGTGGACGCGGCCTGACGCGCGGCGGCGGCTTCCTCGTCGGGCGCCGCCGGCCCGGCATCGACACTGCCGCTCAAGGCGCCCTTGAGTCGGCGCTTCCTGGCGATCTCTTCCGGGCTCTCCTCCTTGGGCGCATCGACGACCTGGACCGGGGCCGGGAGGGCTTGCGCCACCGGCTTGTCGTGGATCGTCTCGGGCTGCGGCAGCTCCGGTACAGTGGGAACCGCTGGCGGCGGTTCCTGTGCAACCGTTGTGGGCGGGGCCTCCGGCTCGGGCTTGGCGAAGGTCGGCAGCGAGAAACCATCGGACTTGAAATTCAGCCGGGATTTCTCGTCCTCTTTCTCTTCGCTCACCACGCCACCGCGTTCCAGATCGCCGAACAGCAGTGCGCCCAGCACACCGAACCCGCCCAGGATCAAGGTGCCCAGGAACAACCACTTCCAGATCGGACTTGGCCGGCGCAGCTCCGGGGCCTCGGCCCGCTCGACGATCCCTTCTCGGCTCATTGCGCTGCCCTCATGATGCCTCTATGGGTGGTCTCGCCCGGATTGTCGCGTCTGCGCCTCGGGCGGGCGTCGTTGCGCACGCACAGCACCGCCTCGCCGTCGCGCAGGCGCCATTGGCGCTCCACGCCCGCGAGGATCAGCCAGTTGTCGCGCACGCTGGGATTGACGAGTCGCTCGCCGCCGATCCCGGTGGCGAAAACGGCCGGAAAGCGCTGGCCCTCGGCGAAGCGCATGAAGGTGTGCGAGCCGTTGTCGAAGACCTCCTCGGGCTCGATGCTGGTATCGCCGCTGCCGGCGTACTGGTGGTTTCTGTTGCCCTGGCGGTTGGGGTCGATGGACTGCGCAAGGGCGGCCTTGAGCTGCTTGGTCTTGGCCTTCTTGCGCGCCTCGTTGGGATAGGAGAAGCGGATGCCGTACATGGGCGCGCGCTTGTCCAGGGCCAGCTCGAACACATACACGCGCTCCCGGTTGGTGCTGATGATGAGGTTGGTTTCCGGGGTATCGGCCTTGGGCTTGATGGCGACCAGGTTGCCGTGCTTGCCGACCTCCCAGGCTTCCGAATCGCCCGTGTAATACTTCTCCATCTGCTCGCCCTCGGCGAACTGGATGAAGCAGGCGCGCCCGATGGCCGCGTTCAGCCGATACACCTGGTCGGGGTGATAGCTCGTATAGCGCAGGCGCGAGTCCACACGGCTCGCCTGCGGGTAGACCTCGCCGATGGCGGTTGCCGGTACGGCCCCGATAAGCGCCAGCAGAACCACCAAGACCAGGGTCTTCGCGTTCACGAGGCATCCTCCGGCTCGGAGCGGTACTCGCTCACCGCAAATCCCAGGGCATTGTCGGCCAGCGCCGAGAGGGGGATGGATGCGTCCGGCTCGTAGTCGTAGGCGATGGTGGCGATGCGGTGATGGCGCTCGCTGTCCTCGCCGTCGCTCACCGTGGCGATGAAGCGGACCTGGGCCAGGCCGGCACCGATGAAGCTGATCGACTTGATCGCGATATCGACGCGCTTGTGGTCCTGATAGATGTTGACCGGGGAGGACGGGTTCTCGATGGCGAATCCCTGCGCGTACTGCGCCCGCGCCGCATCGACCGACATGCGCATGACGTGGCGGTACTGCTCCTTGGCGATGGGGTAGAAGTAGCCTTCGCGGTCGCGCACGTAGCGCGCGAGGTTGCCCTTGTCGAGCAGGTCCTGTCTGCTGATCGAGGTCTCCTCGTCGATCTTGTAGAGCACGTCCACGGCGCCGGTGGCGTTGTCCACGCGCACGAAGACCGGCTCGATGGTCTTCAGCGGCCCCAGGGCCGCCAGTCCCGCGACGGCGACCAGGGCCAGGAGGGACGCCAGGCCGGCGACGACCCAGGCGATGCGCGAATGTCGGCGCGCGTTCTCGTAGAGGTCGTAATCCCAATCAAAGAACTTCTCCATGTTCTTTTCCGCGCGGGTTTTCTCAGCCGGAGCCGAGCGTCGTTTGAACAGGCTCACGGTTGCTCTCCTTGAGTGTGTATTTGGCCGGGTTCAGGGAGCGGTAAACACCACCGCATCCGGGCGGGTCCGGGACGCTCGCGCAGCCGGCGAGCGCGAGCAGGGCCATCGCCATCAGCATGTTTCTCGGGTCTGATCAGGATACGTGTAAATTTTAGTAATCTTGCCGCAAGTAGATATGCTTTCAGTCTAAGGGGTACGGAAAACCATCTTCCAATCAGCCCCTATGATGCTAAGCAATTCAAGTGGTTACAAAGCAATAGAGAGGGGTACGTAAAACAAACGTTTTTGGTATCAGATCGAACCTGGGGAAGTCCTTGTAACAGCAACGCGGAAAAGACGTCACTGTGTAAAGTTCAATACTTACAGGGAGTTGCGTTGATACGATTCTGAGATTACTACTTTTTACACGTATCCTGAACAGACCCCTTTCTCACGGGTTGTTCCTCTCTGGTCTCTCTACGCCTCCCTGCGCTTTCAGCACGATCAACTTC
>CAWDLA010000029.1:0-28785 GCA_963802975.1 uncultured Gammaproteobacteria bacterium | reverse complement strand
TCGGAGGGTATGGAGAAGCTCACGGCCAACGTGCGACGGCTCAACGCCGTCGCCCCCCTGTACTTCTCGGTTACATACGGCGCGGGAGGATCGACGCAGGACCGCACCTTCGAGGCCGTGTCGATGCTACGCGCTCAGGACATAGACACCGCGCCGCACCTGTCCTGCATCGGCTCGACCAGGCAGGAGATCCGGGACATCCTGCGTCACTACCAGGAGCAGGACATCCACCGCATCGTAGCGCTGCGCGGAGACTTGCCCTCGGGAATGGGCGCCGGGGCCTCCGGTGAGCTGCGTTACGCCAACGAGTTGGTGGCCTTCATACGTGAGGAGACGTTGGATCATTTTCACATCGAGGTAGCCGCCTACCCCGAGGTCCACCCCCAGGCACCGAGCGCCGAGTCGGACCTCGAGAACTTCAAGCGCAAGGTGGACGCAGGGGCGAACGCGGCCATCACCCAATACTTCTACAACGCGGATGCCTACTTCGCGTTCCTCGACAGCTGCGGAAGATCGGGCATCGAGATACCGGTAGTGCCGGGCATCATGCCCATCACCAACTACAGCATGCTGGCACGCTTCTCCGAGGCATGTGGTGCGGAGATCCCGCGTTGGGTCCGAAAGCGGCTTGAAGGCTACGGCGACGACATGGAGAGCATCCGCGGCTTCGGTCATGAGGTGGTACTGGATCTGTGCCGGCAGCTGCTGAACGGCGGCGCGCCCGGCATCCACTTCTACACCATGAACCAAGCCGCACCCACGCTTCGGCTATGGAAAGAGCTCGGTCTGCCCGGGGCGGAGCGAGTCGATCCTTAGGGCAATTGCGAATTGTCAGTTACCGCCACCAAGCACCCTGGTACCGTCTGAACCGGAACCATCCACTCCTCCTTGTAAGCCGCCCCTTCCGCTTTTCGGGCGGCTTCTTTGTATTTGGAGCCCGTCTGACTTACGGCTGTTCTACATCGGAATCGCGGAAGCCAGACAGGCTCCTAGGACCCTGTCCTGAGTTCGTTCCGGGCAGAGACCGCCTCAAAGGTCTGTAACGCGATCTCCAACTCCTCGTTGGTGGGGATCACCAGGATTTTGACCGGGCTCCCCGCATCGCTGACCGCCCGATCTCCTCGATCGGCAGCCAAGTTCGCCTCTGCGTCCAGGTAGATACCGAGGTTCTCCAGCCCATCGCAGGTGCGGGCACGAACATCCGCGTCGTTCTCCCCGATACCGCCCGTAAAGACGACGGCGTCCACCCGCCCCAGCAGGGCGTAGTAGGCACCCAGGTATTTCTTGAGGCGGTGGCAGAAAACCCCGGCCGCCAGCCGGGCTGGCTCGTCTCCGACCTGTGCGCGGCGGTGGATCTCGCGCATGTCGTTGACCCCGCACAGGCCGAGCAGACCGCTCTTGCGGTTGAGCAGGTCATCCAGGGCACCCGGATCCAGGCCCAGCTTCTTGCCGAGATAAAAATGGATGGCCGGGTCGATATCGCCGCACCTGGTACCCATCACCAGGCCCTCGAGCGGCGTCAGGCCCATGGAGGTATCCAGGCTCTCTCCATGACCGATGGCCGCGGCACTGGCCCCGTTGCCCAAGTGCAGGGTGATCAGATTACAGTCCCCGAGCGGCTTGCCAAGGAAGTTCGCCGCCCGCTTCGCCACATAGTGGTGAGAGGTGCCGTGAAATCCGTATCGGCGCACCCTGTGCTCCCGATAGAGATACTCCGGGATCGCATACCGGTAAGAGGTCTCTGGCATGGTCTGGTGAAAGGCGGTGTCGAACACGGCAACCTGGGGCACCTCCGGGAAGAGCCCGCGCGCCACCTCGATGCCGGCGAGATTGGCGGGATTATGCAGCGGCGCCAACGGGACCATGTCAGCGATGGCCTCGACCACCGAATCGTCCACCAAGGTCGGAAGCTGAAACGCCTCACCGCCGTGGGCCACCCGGTGACCGACGGCGGACAGCTCGGAAACGTCCGCCAGCACGCCGCTGCCCCCCAGCCTGGCGATGATGCGCTCCAGACCGTCCCGGTGGTCACTGATCGGCAGGGACTCGCGGCAGGAATCAGTTCCGCCGTCAGCGGTCATCCAGCGGCCTTCGAGATCGCTCTGCGCCTCACCGATCCGGGAGACCGCACCCGAGGCCACCGCAGCCCAATCGTCGCTGCGAAAGAGCTGATACTTGATTGACGAGCTGCCGGAGTTGAGAACCAGAATTTTCATGGTGATTGCTCCCTTGATGAAACGCATCATAGTGACCCAGCTCACCGGTGCAACTGCTTACAATTCTTTACAAATACGCCCGCGACGTACACAATTCGTTTACGTCCAGCATCGAAGGGGCACGACGGCATGGAACAAAGATCAAGCGTATCGCAGGATGGGGGGAGAAGGGCTCCCATGAATGCCGCCCGCGTTGCGCCATTGCTTCTGCTGTTTGCGGCCAACCTCGGTGCAGAGACCAGCGTTTACCAGTGCACCACCCCGGATGGCGCCATAGAGTTCCGTCAACGTCCCTGTGACGAGGGCTCAAACGGGCAGAGGCTCGAAGAGGTCAACTGGAAGCTCAAGCGCGGTTACAAGGCGAGTCAGGGCAACAAGCTGCGGCGCAAACGCCGCGTCTACGAAGACTACATCAGCCAGCTCTGCAAGTGACGCCCGCGCATCAAAACGTCCGGGTCACCCGCCAGCGCTGGTAGTTGGGCTCGGTCAGGTAGGCCTTGCTTGTGATGTAGTTGAGCACGTTACTCAAACGAAAGAAGCCAACCACCGAGTCCACACGCAGGATCTCGCCGCCCTTCTCGTCGAAGAAGATGATGGACGGCGCATAGAAGAGACCCAGCTTTTCAGCCCACTCCCGGGCAGTGGTCCGGTCCCCCGACGGGGTGACGACCTTTGCATCCGACCACATGTCGAGCTGGACGCTGTCGAGCTGCTCGAAATTCGCATAGATCGCCGGCACGTGCAGGGCTTCGCCGTGAAGCACGTCGCAGGCGTGGCAGTTCCCCTGCTCGAAGAACACAGCCAAGGGACGCTCGCCGGGAAGGCGGCTGCGGTCGAGATTGAACGGGGGCGCGGCGAAGAAGTCCTCCTCGTTGAGGTCCTCCGGCTCGAATACCATGCGGCCGTCGCCCCTCTGCAGGTAGTCGCGGAAGGTCTCTTTCTTGTAGTGACCGTCGGCCACGTACTCCAGGGCGGCGCGAAACTGATATGGCGGGTAGTAGCCACGCAGTCGCAGGGCCTCCTTGCCCTCGCCGTCGTAGAAAAGGATGGACGGGGTGAAATTGGTGTCTTTCTCCAGCGCCAAGTCGCGCTCCGTCAGCACCTTGCCGCCGACGGTCGTGACCTCTTCCACGCCCCATACGTGGAGGGGGATCACGTCGAAGTGGCGCCGCGTGTACTCGACGATGTCCGACAGCCCGAAATTCACCTCCATGAGCTTGTGGCAATAGGCGCAGCGCATCTGGCCGAAATAGACCATGATGCCTTGCTTGCCGGCATCGACAGCTTCGTTCAGATCGTCGGAGAGATCGAGGAAGCTGTTCTTGAACCACTTCGGGTACTCGAAGGGCTCCGCGAGCGGCTGGTCGTCGAATACGTAGACGTCATAATCATCTGCCGCGACGACCGAAGCCATGTGGATCAGTGCCAGGCAGGCGGTCAGGACCGCGGCCGGAAGCATGGAATAACGAATCATGCCTTGCCTCAAGTGTTTCAAGAGCCTGCCAGGTTGACGGCAGCCAGCTGCTGTATCGAGAATACCGAGGATCTCCCCCCGGGACGGCCTATTCAATCATTCCCCGACTCACGGGCCAAGAATGCTCGGACCAGAAACAGGGCAGCGATGGAACGCGCCTCCGAAAAGTCCTCTCTCTCCAGTAAGGACTGCAGATCGTCCAGGGCCCAGGGGACCACCTCTAGGGGCTCCGGCTCGTCCCCTTTCTCCCGCTCGGGAAAGAGATCCCGCGCCAACACGATGTGCGTGCGGTGCTGTATGTAACCAGGCGCCAAAGATACCCTATGCAGCCGCTGTAGGTCCCGGGCGCCATAGCCGATCTCTTCCCGGATCTCGCGCCCGGCGGCGTCCAGCACGTCCTCCCCCGGCTCGACGATGCCCTTGGGCAGACCCAGCTCGTAGCTGTCCGTACCCGCGGCATACTCGCGGATCAGCAGGACCGTTCGCACATCGAGCATGGGAACTACCAGTACCGAGCCCCGCCCGCCAAGGAGCCGTTCGAAACAACGCCTGTTGCCGTTGGAGAACTCCAGATCGAGCTGCTCTACCCGGAAGATCCGGGTCTGGGCGACCAGCCTGCGCTCGAGAATCTTGGGTTTTGCCGCCATGGCGGGGGCTCCGTTATGCTTGCCTGAATTTTTTGCTCTCTGAACTTAGGCTAACCCACACCATGATCGATTGGAACGCCGTCGACACAGTCTTCCTGGACATGGACGGCACGCTGCTCGACCTGCACTTTGACAACTACTTCTGGCTGGAGCACGTGCCTTTGCGTTACGCCCAAGCGCGAGGTATCGCGCAAGACCGAGCCAGTGCCGAGCTTCTGGCACTGTACCAGAGCAGGGAAGGCACCTTGGAATGGTATTGCATCGACCACTGGAGCCGCGAGCTGGGCCTGGACATTGCTTTGCTCAAAGAGGAAATTGACCACCTGATCGCGGTGCACCCTCACGTGACCGACTTTCTCGAAGCCCTGGCCGCCCGCGGCAAGCGGCGGGTACTGGTCACCAACGCCCATCAAAAATCGATCGCGCTGAAGATGGAGAAGACACGCCTGGCCGGTCATTTCGAGCGCATCATTTGCTCCCACGACCTTCAGGCGCCCAAGGAATCGGCCGATTTCTGGCCTCGGGTGCAGGCGTTGGAGTCTTTCGACCGCGAGCGTACGCTGTTCGTTGACGACAGCCCGAGCGTGCTGCGCGCGGCAAGGAACTACGGTTTTCGCTGGCTGCTGGGGGTGCTCGCACCCGACTCCAAGGCACCTGAGAGGGAGGCTGGCGAATTTCCCGCCATCAGGCGCTTTTCGGACCTTTTGCCGGGGCTACGTGGGAATTGAAGGCGTGAGCAACCGAAAACCGCAGGTCCGGTTTGGGAAGCGTAACCCGACATTTGCGGACGCGCTGAGTACGAAGCATTCAGCCCTGCGGCGCCGCAGCTGAGTCACCACCACCACCGGCACCATCGGGCTTGCGCCTGCGACGGCGGCGGCGTTTCTTGACCCCTGAGCCGCCCCCGTCCTTGCCCTCGGCCTTAGGCTTGTCACCGTCGCTGGGCTGCGGATGCGACTTGTGCCTACCGCTGTGCCGACGCCCGTGGCCGCTGCGCCTGTCGTCGGGATGGGGCCGCCGCGGCGTGCGCACGAACTTCCGCGGATCGATCTCGGCGAGTAGATCCGAAACCACAGGCTCCACCGGGATCTTGGCTCCGATGAACTCCTCGATATCGGGCAGGCAAAAGGCGTAGGTCTCGCACACGAAGCTGATGGCATCGCCGGTGGCACCGGCCCGCGCGGTGCGGCCGATGCGGTGGACATAGTCCTCGGCGTCGTCCGGCAGGTCGAAGTTGATGACGTGGGTGACATCCGGAATGTGCAGACCGCGGGCCGCGACGTCCGTGGCCACCAAGATCGGCAGCTCGCCCTCCTGGAATTGCTTGAGCAGGTGCAAGCGCTTCTTCTGCGGGACGTCGCCCGAGAGCACGGCTGCGCGCAGGCCGTGGCCCTCCAGGTAACCCCAGATGCCCTCGGTCGCCCGCTTGGTGTTGGCGAACACGATTACTCGCGCGTCCTCGATGTTGCGCAGCAGCCCCACAAGCAGGGGAATCTTTTCATCGTTGGCCGCCATGTAGCAGCGCTGGGTCACCCGATCCGTGGTCACTTGGTCGGGCTCGATCTCCACCGGATGTGGATGGTTCATATGCTCGTAAGCAAGCTCGGTCACCCGGTAAGACAGGGTCGCCGAGAAGAGCATCCCCAGACGCTCAGTCGGCGGCGGCATGCGGCGCAGGACATAGCGAATGTCCTTGATGAAGCCGAGGTCGAACATGCGGTCCGCCTCATCGATCACCACAACTTCCACCGCCCGCAGGTCGAAGACGTGCTGCTTGAAGTAGTCGATCAGCCGGCCGGGGGTACCGATCAGGATGTCCACGCCGGCGATCAAGACGTCGCGCTGCTCCTGGTACCCGGTGCCGCCGAAGACCAAGCCGAGACGAAATCCCGTGTGCCGGTTGAGGGTTACCGTATCCTTGTGGATCTGTACCGCGAGCTCCCGTGTCGGGGCCACGATCAAGACCCGCGGCTGGTTCGGGCGCCGATCCGGGTGCGGCTCCCGGGTGAGCAGCCGGTGCAGGGCGGCGACGAGAAATGCCGCGGTCTTGCCCGTACCGGTCTGGGCCTGACCGGCAACGTCACGCCCCGAGAGCGCGAAAGGGAGGGTCTCCGCCTGGATAGGCGTGCAAAGGATGAATCCGGCGTCGTTGAGTCCCTGAAGGATGCGGGGGTCGAGGTCGAAGGAGTCGAATCTGGTGTCGGTAAGGTGTGTCTGAGTCATGAAAAAGGCGGGAAATGCGCTCTTGTGCCCCAACATATCGACGGAAGGGGTTGCAAATTTATGAATTCTTGGCTGAAATAGCATCTTACCCAAGGGCACCCTACAACGCCAATTCACCCGCCCGTTCCTCCGTCCCAGCAGTGAAGCCTCAGACGGCAAACCTTCACTCCTAACGAAACCAACCCAACGGGAGACTATGTCAGTGAGCGAACGCATCGTCCATGTAACGGATGACTCTTTCGAGCAAGAAGTCCTGCAATCATCCAATCCGGTACTCGTGGATTACTGGGCCGACTGGTGCGGTCCCTGCAAGATGATCGCGCCGGTGCTGGACGAGATCGCCGACGAGTACGACGGCAAGGTCCGGATCGCCAAGCTCAACATCGACGAGAACCCGGACACGCCGCCGCGCTACGGCATCCGCGGCATCCCGACGCTGATGCTGTTCAAGCAGGGCGAGGTCGAGGCCACCAAGGTCGGCGCCGTATCCAAATCCCAGCTCACGGCCTTCATCGACAGCAACCTTTGACCCGTGCGGCGCGAGAGGTCCAATCCGCCGCTCCTGAACCGAATACAGTGATCCGCTGGGGCGCCCGCCCGGGCGCTCCTCCCCCAAACAAACTAACACCGTCCCTCCGCGCCCCGCTGCCCGAGCGACATCGCCGGGCGGGGCCGACAATAGTAAATCCCGTCTGAAACGAAAAAACATCATGAACCTGACCGAACTGAAGAAAATGCCGGTCCCCGAGCTGGTCGAGCTGGCTCAGACCATGGATATCGAAGGCATGGCACGATCCCGCAAGCAGGACCTCATCTTCGCCATCCTCAAGGCACAGGCGAAGAAGGGAGAGGACATCTACGGCGACGGGGTGCTGGAGATCCTGCAGGACGGATTCGGCTTCCTGCGCTCCGCCGACAGCTCCTACCTGGCCGGCCCGGACGACATCTACGTCTCCCCGAGCCAGATCCGGCGCTTCAGCCTGCGCACCGGCGACACCATCGCCGGCAAGATCCGCCCGCCCAAGGACGGCGAGCGCTACTTCGCGCTGCTCAAGGTCGAGGAGATCAACTTCGACCGGCCGGAAAACGCCAAGAACAAGATCCTGTTCGAGAACCTCACGCCGCTGTTCGCCAACAAGCGGCTGCATCTGGAGATCGGCAACGGCAGCACCGAGGACATCACCGCCCGCATCATCGACCTGGTGCGCGCCCATCGGCAAGGGCCAGCGCGGCCTCATCGTCTCGCCGCCCAAGGCGGGCAAGACCATGATGCTGCAGAACATCGCCCACTCCATCGCCCACAATCATCCCGAGTGCTACCTCATCGTGCTGCTCATCGACGAGCGCCCGGAGGAGGTGACCGAGATGGCGCGCTCGGTGCGCGGCGAGGTCATCTCCTCCACCTTCGACGAGCCGGCCACCCGCCACGTGCAGGTGGCCGAGATGGTCATCGAGAAGGCCAAGCGCCTGGTGGAGCACAAGAAGGACGTGGTCATCCTGCTCGACTCCATCACCCGCCTGGCCCGCGCCTACAACACCGTGGTGCCGTCCTCCGGCAAGGTGCTCACCGGCGGTGTGGACGCCAACGCCCTGCAGCGGCCCAAGCGCTTCTTCGGCGCGGCGCGCAACGTCGAGGAAGGCGGCAGCCTGACCATCATCGCCACCGCCCTGGTCGACACCGGCTCGCGCATGGACGACGTCATCTACGAGGAGTTCAAGGGCACCGGCAACATGGAGATCCACCTGGACCGGCGCATCGCCGAAAAGCGCATCTTCCCGGCCATCAACATCAACCGCTCCGGCACCCGCCGCGAGGAACTGCTGATGAAGCCGGACGACCTGCAGAAGATGTGGATCCTGCGCAAGATCCTGCACCCCATGGACGAGCTGGCCGCCATGGAATTCCTGCTCGACAAGCTCAAGGCCACCAAGACCAACGACGAGTTCTTCGATTCGATGCGGGGCGGCGGTTAGTCAGGCCTCGCGGATAAAGTGCTTTATTTGAACCGCGAGGGCGCGAAGGACGCAACTCCGATGTACTAGCCGGTCATTGGCAATCCCGTCAAGATGAGAGCTTCATCGTCTCCAGAGTCAGCCGCGGCAACCCACCGCCTGACCCTCGCCGGCTACGCCTTCACCGTATTCCTCAGCTCCGCACTGCTGCTGGTGCTGGAGATCGTCGCGGGAAGGCTGATCGCGCCCTATGTGGGAGTCTCGCTCTACACCTGGACCTCCATCATCGGGATGATCCTGGCCGGCCTGTCCCTGGGCAACTGGCTGGGGGGCGTCTGGGCGGACCGTGGAGGAGACGGGCGCAGTGTGGGCCTGGTGTTGGCGCTTGGCGGCGTCTACTGCATCCTCAGCCTGCCCTCGCTGGACTGGCTGGGTGGGATCATCCAGTCCTCGGGTGTCGGCCTTTTGGGCGCGAGCTTTCTGTTCGCGGCGGCCCTCTTCTTCGTGCCGGCGGCAATGATCGGCGTGGTTACGCCCCTGCTCACAACCCTGGCACTGCGGTTGGATCCGCGTGCCGGCCACGTGGTGGGGCGCATGCACTCCCTGGCCGCCATCGGCAGCATCGCCGGCACCTTCATCACCGGTTACTGGCTGGTTCAGAGCTTCGGGACACGGTCGGTTGTGCTCGCGGCGGGAGTAACCCTGCTCCTGCTCTCGGCCCCGTTCCTGCGCCGCAGCGGCCGCGTGGTGCCGGCCGTCCTCCTGGCCGGCACGGTGGCCGCGCTCACCCTGCTCTGGCAGCGTCAGGGACTCGTCGGCCCCTGCACCCGTGAGAGCAGCTACTTCTGCATCCGGGTAGTGGATCACTCTGCGGACGCCCCCTTCGGCGAGGCCCGCGGCCTGGTGCTGGACCACCTCCTCCACGGCATCAACCATGCCACGGTCGCGCCAATGCTCGTCGCACCCTACGTTCATGCCATCGACGAGCTGATCTATGCCCATTTCCGTGAGGGCTACGAGGAGGGCCTCTCTTACTTCTTCGCCGGCGGCGGTGCCTATTCCCAGCCACGCGCTGTACAGGCGCTGAGCCCCGCCTCGAAGATCACCGTGGCGGAGCTGGACCCAATGGTCACCCTGACCGCCGCCGAGCACCTGTATCTAAGTCCGGAGGGAATGCACATCGCCCACCGCGACGCCCGCCTGGCACTGGCCGAGGAAGCGGTGCCGTTCGACGTCGTCGTAGGGGACGTCTTCCACGACTTGGCCATCCCCTTTCACCTGGTGACCCGCGAATTCGCGGCCCTGGTAAAGGAGAAGTTGCGCCCCGGCGGGATCTACGCCATGAACCTAGTGGACAGCTTTCCCGATCCCCGCCTGATCAAGGCCATGGTCAAGACCCTGCGCATGGAATTCGCCTTCGTCGACGTGTGGATGGAGGGCATGCCCGAGCACCCGCGTGTGACCTTCGTGCTGACCGCGAGCGACGGACCGCGCCTGCCCGAAACAGTAGCCGCCCGGCGGGGCTTCGAGCGCGCCTGGCATAGGGTAACCGAGAAGCTGATGGAGATCGGGATTCCGCCTGATGCGCTGCCGGTCCTGACCGACGACTATGCGCCGGTGGAGCGTCTCATCGCCGGGCTTCTTGTAGGCTGGGACAGTTGACGAATCCACCTGGACGCCAGGCCGGCTGCCGCGCCATGTCCTCACACCGAGCCGCGAAGCTGGTGTTGTTGGAGCCGGCCACCATCTCAGGTTGCGCGTCGAGGTATCGCCGGTAACCTGGAGGCGGAGATCTAGGCTCCGTCGCACAGAAGCGTATCGGACGCGTTCCTGTCACCCAAGCGCGGTACAATTCACGGTTGACCCCTCACCCCAGCCATCTCCCCGGAAAGGCGAGGCGACCGAAGCGCGCCTTCGGTTCATCATTTCCGGGCCGGGAAATACGAGACTCGAACAGCACAATGCACGCCATGATCCTGGCCGCCGGGCGCGGTGAGCGCATGCGCCCGCTCACGGACAGCAGACCCAAGCCCCTGCTGGAGGTGGGCGGCAAGCCGCTCATCGTCCACCACATCGAGCGCTTGACCGCGGCTGGCTGCCGCTCAATCGTTATCAATCACGCCCACCTCGGCCACCTGATCGAGGATGCACTGGGCGACGGCTCAAGCTGGGGAGCGCAGATCCGCTATTCACCCGAAGGCGAGGCCCTGGAGACCGGCGGCGGTATCTTCCAGGCGCTGCCCCTGCTCGGCTCAGGCCCCTTTCTGGTGGTGAACGGCGATATCTGGACCGACCTCGACTTTGCACACCTGCGGTTGGAGCAAGGCCTGCTCGCACACCTGGTATTGGTGGACAATCCACCCCACAATCCGCACGGCGACTTCGCCCTGAGCGATTCCCTTGTGTCGTCGCAGGGCCCACAGCGTTTCACCTTTAGCGGGATCGGCATTTATCACCCGGTCCTGTTCCGGGACTGCTCTCCCGGCGCCTTTCCCTTGGCACCCTTGCTGCTCACGGCCATGGGACAGGGCCTGGTGAGCGGCGAGCATCACCACGGAAACTGGCTCGACATCGGCACGCCCGAGCGTTTACATGCACTCGACCGGATGTTAATGGTTGGATAACCCCTCATCCCCGACCCTCTCCGCGTTGGGGCGAGGGGGACGAGGAGCGCCTTCGGCGCTGCCTGATAGAATTGCAGGGTACGAGCGTTCGAGCACCACCATGGGCCAGGAAATCGAGACGTCCCGCTTCACCCAAGCAGACTTCGAGGCGTTCGATGAGCGTCTGCGCGCGGAGACTGAGATCCTGGACACCTGGTTTCGGGAGGACGCCTTCGTCAAGACCCACAAGGTTGGGGGGTTCGAGCTCGAGGCCTGTCTGGTCGGTGCCGACATGCACCCCGCGCCGGTCGTCGAGACCTTCCTGGAGCAGCTGGACGATCCCCTGGTTGTCCCGGAGCTGGCCACGTTCAATGCGGAGATCAACGGCACCCCCCAAAGCCTCCAAGGCGATGCCCTGAGCCGTCTCGCCGCCGAGCTCGAAGCCACTTTGGGGCGCTGCGTAGGTGCAGCGACCGCGCTCGACGCCCGCTTGGCCATGATCGGCATCCTGCCCACCGTGCGGCCGGAGCACCTGGACTTGGCACACATGACGCCGCTCAAGCGCTACCGAGCCTTGAACGAGCAGATCCTCCATCTGCGCCGGGGCCGGCCCCTTACGCTGGAAATCCAGGGCAAGGACCACCTGTTTCTGGAGCCGCAGGACGTGATGATGGAATCGGCCGCCACCTCCTTTCAGATCCACCTAAAGGTGACTCCGCCAGAGGCAGCCCGGGTCTACGACTGGTCCAAGGTCCTGGCGGCCCCCATGGTGGCCATTAGCGCCAACTCCCCCTACCTGTTCGGTTGCGATCTCTGGGACGAGAGCCGCATCCCCCTGTTCGAGCAGGCGGTATCCGTCGGCGGGTCCTTCTTTTCCGAGCGGGTCACCTTCGGCCTGCACTATGTCAAGGACTCCATCCTCGAGTGTTTTCACGCCAATCTGCACCGCTTCCCCGTGCTCCTGCCTCAGGTCATGGACGAACCCCCCGAGCGGCTCGCCCATCTGCGCCTGCACAACGGCACCATCTGGCGCTGGAACCGGCCTCTGATCGGATTCGACGACTCCGGCCAGCCCCACCTGCGCATCGAGCACCGCGTGGTACCTGCCGGCCCCACGGTGTCGGATTCCATCGCCAACGCCGCCCTCTACTTCGGGGCCGTGCAGTCCCTTGCCGCGGAAATCGAGCCCGCCCGGGTGCACATGCCCTTCATCGTCGCCAAAACCAACTTCTACACCGCCGCCCGCGAGGGCCTGCACGCGGAGGTCGAATGGCTCGACGGCCGTCACGAACGCTGGCGCGGATACTGGCGCAGGACATACTGCCCCGCGCACGCAGCGGGCCTGCTGGAGCTGGGGATCGACGCCGCGGAGAGCGGACCTGTGGCTGGGAGTGATCGAGGCGCGGTTGCGCACGGGCCAAACCGGCTCGGTCTGGCAACGCGCCTGGGTCAAGCGCTACGGAGCAGACATGGCAGGACCTGACTGCTGCCTACCTGGAACGCCAGCATACGGGCCGGCCGGTCCACGAGTGGACGGTCTGATCCCGGTGATATGGGTTTAAAGTGTTTTTCTGCACTTGGAGACTCGTCAAAGAACACCGAACATGCTGCAGGAACTACACGCACTCCCGGACGATCTGCTGGACCGTGCAGCCGACGACCTGGATCGCCTGCTCAGCGGCCCCGACCCTGATCCACCTGCCCGGCGACCGCGAGCCTCCCCTGTTCGTGTCGGTGCTCATGCACGGCAACGAGACCGTGGGCTGGGAGGGCGTGCGCTCCCTGCTGGCCGGCTATCTGGAGCGTTTCGGCGCCCTGCGCCTACCACGGGCTCTGAGCCTGTTCATCGGCAACGTCTCGGCCGCCGCGGCGGGCGTGCGGCACCTACCGGGACAGCCGGACTACAACCGGGTCTGGCCCGGCTGCGAATCGCCCCCTACCCCGGAGCACGACCTGATGCACAGGTCGTCGACATCATGCGCAGACGGGACATCTTCGCCAGCGTGGACATCCACAACAACACCGGCTGCAATCCCCACTACGGCTGCGTCAACGTCCTGGACAACCGCTACCTGCACCTGGCCACCCTGTTCAGCCGCACCGTGGTCTACTTCATCCGTCCCTGCGGCGTGCAGTCCATCGCCATGGCCCAGCTGTGCCCGGCGGTAACCCTGGAGTGCGGCAAGGTCGGGGAGAAGCACGGCGTCGACCACGCACGCGAGTATCTGGACGCCTGCCTGCACCTGTCCGCTCTGCCGGACCATCCCGGTGGCCAGCGGCGACATCGACCTCTTCCACACCGTGGCCCAAGTCAAGGTGCCGGCGGACGTGAGCTTCGGATTCCCGCCGGGAGAGGCCGACATCCTGCTGACACCGGAGCTGGAGCGCCTCAACTTCCGCGAGCTGCCCCGCGGCACCGCCCTGGGGCGTGTCGAGGCGAAGAACGGGATCCTGCTCGACGTGCGCGACGAGCAGGGCGAAGACGTCGCCGGCCGCTACTTCCAGGTCCAAGACGGTGAGCTGCGCCTGAAGCTCCCGGTGATGCCCTCCATGCTCACCCTCGACGAGGCAGTCATCCGCCAGGACTGCCTGTGCTACCTCATGGAGCGCTACAACGATCATGTCCCGCACCGAGATTGATACGGCTCGTTGCCGCCATGCCCATGCTCGCCTTTAGCTGATACCAGACCTGTCCCAGGTACTCGTGGAGTCCGTCGTAGCTGGTTGAAAAGGCCTCGGCGCTCGGCAACCAGTCCCGATAATCCGGGGCGCGCCCCCCTTCCCGATGGACAAAGTAGGTAGGGGCGGGTGTCGTCTCGATACCAACGCGCCCGAACGCCCCCAAGGCTCTCGGCATGTGCCAGGCGTTGGTCACCAGCAGTACATGGCCGATACCGTCACCCGCGAGCATCTCGGCGGAAAAGGCCGCATTCTCCTCCGTAGTGCGGCTGCGGTCCTCCACGCCGGCGGGCGCGATCCCGTACTCCTGCTCCAGTACCCCGGCCATGAGCTGGCCCACGGGCGGGTGTTCCTGTGGTGGACTGCCACCGGTGATAAAGACCGGAAGCCCCGTCCTGCGGTGAAGGAATGCCCCGTAACGCAACCGCTCCAGGCTCGCGGAGCTTACGGTATCGCCGCCATACTCCGGTGCCCAGGTATAGCGTCCGGCTCCCAGGATCAAAATCCCTTCGGCACCGGTCTCCGTCAGGGCATCGGGCGGCAACGCCCGAGACTGCTCCAGCCCGGCCATGAGCTTTTGCGCAACGACAGGGAGGCTCATGAGCGCGAAAACCGAGATCCCAGCGAGCAGGAAGATCCGCCCGAGCACCCCCCGCACGAGAAAGAATCCGAGCAGGAGCAGAAGGATCAATCCGCCAGGGGGCATGATAAGGTTCTTTACGACCGTGTAGAGTGTAGAGTCCATGAATGGAGAGCCGCTAACTACGAATTAATCGAATTGGTCGAATCGAGATTCCGGGCGCAAACCCGAGCCAATCGAGCCTGGCTCAAGCTCCACCGCTGCCATCTGCCCGCGCAAGACTGCGAAAAAGCACGCTGAACGCCAGTACCGGTGCGCAGGCGAGCATCATGGGGGCTGCAAAGAGCGCGATCCAGCCGTTTGTCCGGGCCTTGACGAGCAAAAACATCCCCAGCATGGCCATCCCGGCCAGGGTGACCAGCACCTGCGTCTGCGCACCGGCACCAGCGTCGCGGAGGGCGAGGAGCAGCAGTGCGTTCGGGATCAGCATGAAGAGCAGGTTGGGCATGGCAAAGGGCGCATATCCGTAGCCTTCAGACGCGTAGTCATCCACCGCGTGGGCAGACCAGATGACGGCCATGAAGACGAGGAAGGCGCCGAGGATCCAGAGCAGGGTCACACAGGGCTCTCTACTTCCGAGCGGAGACGAGTCATCGGGGGAAAGCGGGCAAACGGCGAATGACGCGAATCACACCAATCCGTTCAGCAATCGATAACCTCGGTGGCTTGGCGGTCCGCGTGATAGGACGAACGCACCATGGCCCCGCTGGCCACGTTGGAGAAACCCATGGCCTCTCCGGCTATGCGCAGGGCCTCGAACTCATCCGGCGTCCAGTAACGCAGCACAGGCAGGTGATCCCGGCTCGGCTGCAGGTACTGACCCAGGGTCAGCATGTCGCAGCCGCGGACGCGCAAGTCCGCCATGACCGCAAGGACCTCTTCGCGCTCCTCCCCGAGCCCCAGCATCAGGCCGGATTTGGTCGGCACCTTCGGATGGCGCGCCTTGAAGTCCCGCAGCAGCCGCAGTGATCCATCGTAGTCCGCACCCGGCCGGGCCTTGCGATAGAGCCTGGGCACGGTCTCCAGATTGTGATTGAAGACATCGGGCATCGCATCCCCCGCGAAGGCGTCCAGCGCCACCGCTTCCCGGCCGCGGAAATCGGGCACCAGCACCTCCAGCTTGGTGTTCGGATTCGCGGCACGGGCGGCACGCAGGCAGTCCGCGAAATGCGCGGCACCGCCGTCGCGAAGGTCGTCCCGGTCCACCGAGGTGATGACCACATACTTGAGCCCCATGACCGCGATGGATCGGGCCAGGTGATCGGGCTCGGCCGGGTCCGGCGGCCGCGGCTTGCCGTGGGCCACGTCGCAGAAGGGACAACGGCGGGTGCACAGGTCCCCGAGAATCATGAAGGTGGCGGTGCCGTGCTCGAAGCACTCCCCCAGGTTCGGACACTGGGCCTCCTCGCACACGGTGGAGAGCTTGGTCTCACGCAGTAGACGCTTGATGCGCGCGACGCCCGGGCCGATGGGCGCCTTGGCCCGGATCCAGGACGGCTTGCGCAAGGGCGCATTCGTGGATTCGACCTTGACCGGGATGCGCGAGACCTTGTCGATGCCCCGCTGGTGAGTCTCGGGAGTCGCGCGCGAGGGGGCGGAGAGGTGATCGGAATTGCTCATGTGGTTATCCTATTATGCACGGCCGTTACGGACCAGCACGATCAACTCGTTCGGCCCGTGCACACCGTAGGACAGGGTCTGCTCGATGTCCACGGACTTGGAAGAAACGGAGCCCCGCGCCCGGGATTGCTCGACCATCGGTTCGTGAAATATGGAGGCGATCCGGTCCGCGTCCAACAGCAGGGCATGAATCAGCGGTACCAAGGGCATGAGCCGCGGCTCCTCGGGTGTCGGCCACAGGACCAGGGAGCCGGTCTCGGCGAACGCGAACTTGACACCGGCAGCCCACCGTCGTCCGGCGGAACTTCTCGCGCAGGTTGCGGCGGGCCGTGGCGGTCAGCTCCTTCGGGTGTTCGCCAGGGTGACGCGATCAACCCGCTGTGGGGTACCGACGCAAGCCCGCGCGCGATTTCCGTCATCTCGCTAGAATGCGGATACGGATCCCCAGCCGACTCCCCGGATGGATCACCCACCTGCCAGCCCCGCGTAGCGCTTTGCACACACTCGATGTCACGCGAAATCCCCCCTGCCCCACTTTTTCAGCGGACGGCAGGGGGGATTTGGGCGAATTCACGGGGCGGGAAAACAGCAGTGCCTGAACCCTCGAACCCCATCGCCGTCTTCGTCTCCTTCTCCGGCACCGGAGGGGTGGAGCGCATGATCGTAAACCTGATCCGCGGCTTTCTGGAGCTGGGACAAAGCGTAGACCTGGTCTTGGTGCGCGACCAGAGCCCTCATCTCCTGCGCTTGCCAGCAGAGGTGAATCTGGTGCGCCTGGGAACGAAGCACACCTTCATGGCGATGACCGCACTGGCCCGCTACCTTCGTGAGCGGCGACCCGCCGCCCTGCTGGCCGCCAAGGACCGGGCAGGACGCACGGCGGTCCTGGCCCGCCGGCTGGCCCGGACCGACACCCGTATCGTCCTGCGCCTGGGCACCAATCTCTCCACCGCCATGGCGGACAGGTCCGCATTCGCTCGCTGGCTTCGCTACCGGCCCATCCGTTGGCTCTACCCCCAAGTCGACAGTATTGTCGCCGTCTCACAAGGCGTGGCGGCGGACACGGCCGACATCGCCCGCATGCCGCCGGAGCAAATCCAGGTCATCCGCAATCCGGTGATCACGCCGGAGCTCCCCGAGCGCGCGGCGCAGCACTGCGGTCACCCCTGGTTCCAGCCCGGGCAGCCGCCGGTCATCGTCGGTGCAGGCCGCTTCCAGCGCCAGAAGGACTTCCCGACCCTGATCCGTGCCTTCGCACGAGTCCGCGCGCACCGTCCCTGCCGACTGGTCATCCTGGGAGATGGCGGTGGCTTGGCGAAGCTCGAAGCCCTGGTCGCGGAGCTGGAATTGGCAGAAGACGTGGACCTGCCCGGCTTTCAACCCAACCCCTATCCCTTTTTGGCCCGCGCAGACCTGTTCGTGCTTTCCTCCGCCTGGGAGGGGTCTCCCAACGTGCTCACCGAGGCCATGGCCCTGGGCACCCCGGTTGTCTCCACGGACTGCCCCAGCGGCCCTCGCGAACTGCTGGACGGAGGGAGGTACGGGCCTTTGGTCCCGGTGGGGGACGCGGCCGCGCTGGCGGGGGCCATGAGCGAGACCATGGACCGGCACCTGTCGGCGGAAGCCCTGAAGGCAGCCGTGGTGGCCTACAACCAGCAGGAGAGCGCAAGAAAATACCTGAACGCGCTCGGCGTGCGCATCAACGCCAAGGCCCCGGCGGACGCGGAATTCGATCGCGCCGATCTCCGCGGGGCTGCTCACTCAGACTGACGCCTGGCGAAAAAGCCGTCGGGCATGCGAGACGAGAGACGGACGCCCCGCTGACCGCCCACCGTGCTATCTTTCGCACCCGGACCTTGAAATCCACAGAACATCGGTCTTGAGAAGTGAGTGCTGCCGAGAGATCCGTTGATAGGAGCCAAACGTCGACCAAGGGCCACCGTTGTGCCATTTTGCTTGCCGACATTTCCGGCAGCACCCCCCTTTACGGTGCGGTGGGCAACACCGAGGCCCAACGTCTGATCAGAAAGGAATTGGGGCGGCTGCGCACCGCGGTAAACGACGAAGGCGGCATTCACGTCCGGCAGGCGCCATATCGCCAGCGGTGCGCCCGACACAACCCGAAGCCGTCCCGATTCTATTCGGGATCATCCAGCGATAATCATTGATCTAATGCCCCGGATTAGACTGCGGCTCAGTGCCTGCCGCACTGACTCCCTTGGTCTTTTTTACCATGCATGGCCTTGCGGACGACGTCCATGTCGAATGACACCTGTTGCTGCGGACTGAGGACTTGGCGTTGGGCAGCAATATAGCCGTACTTGGCCCCCAGCAACTGGCCTTTGAGCTCGAGCAACTCCTTGATCTTGGCATCGATGACGGCCTTGTTGGGCTGTGGCGCCGTGGCCAGAACCGCCAGATCCACTTTCAGGGCCTTGATCCTTGCCTTCAGCGGTGCCTTGGTCTTAGCGAAATTGACATGCACCTGGTCGATCTGCAGCTCTTGCTCAGGGCTGAGTGAATCCCTCCATGCGCTGTCGTCCCGGTGCTTGCCGCACGCTTTGTGTCCGTGCTTTTTCTCGTGCATACAGTGCCTTCTGTGTCCGCCGCTATGCTTGCAGTTGCCTTGCTTTCCCTTCCCCTGCATGCCGCCCCGGACCATGCCACCACCCATACCGGCAGCCATTCCGGAACCGGGGGCCGCGAGGGTCTCCTCGGCGAATGCCGGCAGACCGACTAGAGCGGAAGCGATCAACAAGACAGGGAGAATTCCGGGCGTATTGTTCAGACGCAGTTTCATCGTTTGGCTCCTGGAGCTGTTCTGTGATTGGAGAAGGTGCTGTGCGCCCAATCCTAACGCAAAGCGGAATCACGGCAACCCCTTACCGGTGCGGGCATTCAGAGCAGACCCACGGATTGGTTCCGGTGACCCGCGAGCCCGCGGGCGCGGAGTCCGCGCGCCTCATCCGCCCAATTCCTGAAAAAATGCCCGGCAAGAAGCCGGGCAAAGCGTCTCCTTGAGAGAGACGAGGAGGACATCGTCGGAGCCGTGCCCGGGTGCTTACCCGGTCACGTCAGCCCCTATGCAGGTAGCGACCAGTTTCAGACCAACGCCAGCTTGCTGCTGGCGTCAGCGCGGTCCGTGCCAATGGAGCGACCTTCCGCCAAGCGCCGCTCCAGATTCTTGCGTGAGGCGCGGATGTGTCGGCGCATCAGGATCTCCGCCAGCTCGCCATCTCCGCCCTCAATCGCCTCCACGATATGGTTGTGCTCTCCCAGTGCCCGGCGGGCACGCCGTCTCTCCATCCCGAATTGGCACCTGTACATGCGCACCAGATGATAGAGGTCGTTGCACAACAGTCCCCTTAAGCGGCTGTTGTGGCTGCCCTCGACGATCCGGTAGTGGAAGTCCAGGTCGCCCTCGCGCTTCATGTAAGCTCGACCGTCGTCGCGTTCGACTTGCCTCTGGTGCTCCATCAGCAGCGCACGTAAATCGGCGATCTCCTCGTCGGTCATGTGCCTGGCGGACAGGCGAGCAGCCATGCCCTCCAAGGCTTCACGAACGTGAAAGATCTCCAGCAGCTGCTCGTTGGACAGGGTGATCACCCTTGCCCCCACGTTCGGACGTCGATCGACCAGGTTGGAGGACTCCAACCGACGCAGGGCCTCGCGCAGTGGTCCGCGGCTGATCCCGAAGCGCCGCGCGAGCTCCGGCTCGCTGATCTTGCTGCCCTGTGGGATCTCGCCCTCGACGATGGCCTTACGGATCTTCGCGAAGACCTGATCAGCAATCGTCGTTACTGTCTCAACCACTGGCTCCGGATCTCATCTGTCGACAATTTTAGCCAATTTCAAACAAAAAGAGCACATTTTCACTTCAATACAAACAATTTGTCGACAATTTGCAGGCATTCGAGAAATGCGGGGCGGAAACCGCCCCGCACGCCGTTCACTCGCCCTTGGCGTATCCAATGCCCTGAAGCGCTTCCTCGATCTCGTCCAGGATCGCCGGGTCATCGATGGTCGCCGGCATCTTGTACTCCTTGCCGTCGGCGATGCTCTTCATGGTGCCGCGCAGGATCTTGCCCGAGCGGGTCTTGGGCAGGCGCTCCACGACGGTCACCTTCTTGAAGGCGGCCACCGGGCCGATCTTCTCGCGCACCAGCTTCGACCAGCTCGCTCGAGGATCTCCGGATCTCGCGGTCGACGCCGGCCTTGAGCACCACCAAGCCCAGCGGGCAGCTCGCCCTTGAGCTCGTCCGCCGCGCCGATGACGGCGCACTCGGCCACGTCCGGATGGGAGGCCAGCACCTCCTCCATGCCGCCGGTGGACAGGCGATGGCCGGCCACGTTGATGATGTCGTCGATGCGGCTCATGATGAACAGGTAGCCGTCCTCGTCCTTGATAGCCGGCGTCGCCGGTCAGGTAGTAGCCGGGCTAGTGCGCTCAGGTAGGAGTCGACATAGCGGTCGTCGTTCTGCCACAGGGTCGGCAGGCAGCCGGGGGGCAGCGGCAGCTTGATCATGATGCGGCCGATCTCGCCGGGCGCCTGCTCGTTGCCCTCGTCGTCCAGGACCTGCACGTCGTAGCCGGGCACGGCCTTGGTCGGCGAGCCGGGCTTGACCGGCAGCTGCTTCGATGCCCAGGCAGTTGGCGGCGATGGCCCAGCCGGTCTCGGTCTGCCACCAGTGGTCGATCACCGGCACCTTGAGCATGTCCTGGGCCCAGTGGAGGGTGTCCGGATCGCAGCGCTCGCCGGCCAGGAACAGGGCGCGGAAGTGGCTCAGGTCGTACTTCTTGAGGAACTCGCCGTTCGGGTCCTCCCGCTTGATGGCGCGGAAGGCGGTCGGCGCGGTGAACATGACCGAGACATTGTGCTCGCTGATCACCCGCCAGAAGGCCCCGGCGTCCGGCGTGCCCACCGGCTTGCCCTCGTAGAGCACCGTGGTGCAGCCGTAGAGCAGGGGCGCGTAGACGATGTAGGAATGGCCGACGACCCAGCCGACGTCGGACGCCGCCCAGAAGACCTCGCCCGGCTCGATGTCGTAGACGTTCTTCATGCTCCAGTTCATGGCCACCGCGTGACCGCCGTTGTCGCGCACCACGCCCTTGGGCATGCCGGTGGTGCCGGAGGTGTAGAGGATGTAGAGCGGATCGGTCGCGGCCACCGGGACGCAGGCGTGCGGGCTCGGCGCTGGCCATGGCCTCGGCCCAGTCCAGGTCGCGGCCCTCGACCAGGGTGCCCGGGCTCCTGCGCGCGCTGCAGCAGCGACGCAGCGCTCGGGCTTGTGCGCGGACAGCTCGATGGCCTCGTCCAGCAGCGGCTTGTAGCTCACGACCCGGTTCGGCTCGATGCCGCAGGAGGCCGGCGACGATGACCTTGGGCTTGGCATCGTCGATGCGGGTGGCCAGCTCCTTGGCGGCGAAGCCGCCGAAGACCACCGAGTGAATCGCGCCGATGCGGGCGCAGGCCAGCATGGCGATGACCGCCTCGGGCACCATGGGCATGTAGACGATGACCCGGTCGCCCTTGGTCACGCCGAGCCCCGCGAGGACGCCGGCGAAGCGGGCGACCTCGTCGGTCAGCTCCGAGTAGGTGATAGGTGCGCTTGGTGTCGGTGACCGGGCTGTCGTAGATCAGCGCCGCCTGGTCGCCGCGGCCCGCCTCCACGTGGCGATCCAGTGCGTTGTAGCAGGTGTTGAGCTCGCCGCCGGTGAACCAGCGGTAGAAGGGCGGGTTGCTGTCGTCGAGCACGCGATCCCAGGGCTTCTCCCAGTGAATCGCCTGCGCCGCCTCGCCCCAGAAACCCTCCGGATCGGAAAGGGAACGTGAATAGACTTCATCGTAGGACACGGCGATCTCCTCCTAAGTTCTTTGGTGGGATATATCTTGTTCTTTACGTCTTTATGAATTCCGCGAAAAACCGCGTATGCCGAAAGGAATTGTCGACAATCTTTCGAACATATGCGTAAAAATACCTAACTTAGCCGATCTGTCAATACGCAATGTCGACAATATTGATTTCAATTGACAAAATCTGCGCTCGCGTGAGACCCGGTACAGCCACCGTCCGGCGGAGGCTGAGCGGGCGGAAAATCAACCAGCATCGGCGGTTCCGAAGTAGAACAGTCGCAAGTCGGACAAGCTCCCAGGGCCGTCCTCGTTTCTTGTTCGCGGCTCGAGTGCTCTTTCGGGCATTTAGGCGCTAGAATCCGGCCATGCTACTGTCCCTCAAGCACCGCTTCCTGTTCGTCCACATCGCCAAGACCGGTGGTACCAGCGTGCGCACCAGTCTGCAGGGCCTGCGCTGGCGCGACCCCTGGTACTGGCCCATGTTCCTTTGCAGCCGCTTCAGCCACCTGAGCGGCCACCGCATCGCCACCAAGCTGCCGCGGCACGCCAAGATCGTGGCCGCCAAGGAGCTCCTGCCCAAGGAGCTCTTCGACGAGCTGTTCAAGTTCGCCTTCGTGCGTAACCCCTGGGACCTGCAGGTGAGCTCCTTTCACCACATCCGCCGCGAGCGTCCCCACTATCTGGGCGGCCACGAAGACTTCGAGGGTTTCCTGCGTTGGAAGCTGGACCCGGAACGTCCTTATCAGTACCACGTAGACACCTCCATCGAGCTGCAAAGCGACTATCTCATCGATCTGCACGGCGAGCTGGTGGTGGACTTCATCGGTCGCTACGAGCGGCTCTGCAGGAGGACTTCGCCGAGGCCTGCCGGCGCATCGGCATCCCTCAGCCGACCCTGGCCCACGAGCGCAAGGCGACGGACCGCAAGAAGGATTATCGGAGCTACTACAACGACGGGACCGCTGAGCTGGTGGCGCAACACTTCGCGCGGGATATAGAGCTCCTCGGTTACGGGTTCGATCCAAGCCCGCATGCGTAGACCATGGGGATCGAAAAATCTACAATGTAGAAATATTTCTACGCGCAATGAAAACCGATGGCCTTAAACATCAGGAACCGTGAAACCGAGCAGCTTGCCGACGCCCTGGCCAAGCTCACGGGAGAGACCAAAACCCGTGCGGTCACCCTGGCGCTCCGCGAACGCTTGGACAAAGAGCGGCGCAGGCGTTCCGGCCGCCGGTTGGCGAACGAATTGGACGAGATCGCATTGCATTGCGCCTCCCTGCCCATGCTCGACGACAGGTCACCGGAGGAGATTCTGGGATTCGACGAATCGGGCGTTCCACGCTGATGGTGATCGACACCTCCGCCCTGCTTGCCATCCTCCAAGACGAGCCGGAACGCGCCGCGTTCAACCAGGCCATCGAGTCCGCTGCTACGCGTTCTCTTTCTACAACAAGCTTCCTCGAGCTTTGCATGATCATCGAGTCCCGCTTCGGGCCCGAGGGCGTTCGGGACCTCGACCTCTTCCTGAGCAGGGCGGAAATCGAGCTTGTACCCGTAGACCCAGACCAGGCATACATCGCCCGTCAGGCATTTCGCCAGTACGGCAAGGGACGGCATCCTGCGGGTCTCAACTACGGCGATTGTTTCTCTTATGCGCTGGCAAAATTTCTGGGAGATTCGCTGCTGTTCAAAGGCAGTGACTTCTCGCAAACAGATTTGGCCAAAGCCGAGCATTAACCAGCGGAGACATCCAATGACCCTACCCCACTACAAAGAAGTCGCAGAAGGCGTCTATTGCATCGAGACCGGCCTTTACCGCCACGGATTGGCCGCCTGCTATCTGGTGCGCGCCGACGACCACCTAGCGTTCGTGGACACGGGGACAACCAACTCGGTGCCAGGAATGCTGGAGCTGATCGCAACCCTTGGTCTCGGGCCCGAGAACGTCGACTATGTGATTCCCACCCACGTGCATCTGGACCACGCGGGCGGATCGGGTGAGCTCATGGCCCGCTGCCCCAATGCGCGGCTGGTGATCCACCCCAATGGCGCCACCCACCTGATCGACCCGTCGCGGCTGGCCGCAGGGGCCACCGCCGTTTACGGGGAAGAGGACTTCTCCCGCTATTTCGGCGAGCTCGTCCCCATACCGGAGGAGCGCGTGATCATCGCCGACGACGGCATGGTGATCGACCTCAACGGCCGCCGCCTGACCTTCATCGATACCCCGGGTCACGCCAACCACCACGGCTGCATTTTCGACGAGAGAACCGGTGGCTTTTTCACCGGCGACACCTTTGGCATCTCCTACCGCGAGCTCGACACCCCCAACGGCCCCTTCCTGTTCGCACCCACCACGCCGGTCGCCTTCGATCCAGACGCCTGGCAGCAGAGCCTGGACAAGATCCTGGGTTTCAATCCCAAGGCCGTGTATCTCACCCACTACGGACGGATCGACAACCCGCAGGCGCTGGAGCAGGATCTGCGCGGGAGCATCCGTGACCTGGCCGACCTTGCGTTGGCGGACGAGGCCAAAAATCCGCAAGGGAGGGAGGAGAGGCTCAAGGAGGGCGTCGCCGATTACCTGATCGCCCGGGTCCGGGACCACGGCTGCGATCTGGACGAGGCGCGCATTCGCGAGGTCCTGGCGGTAGACATGGAGCTCAACGCCCAGGGGTTGGGGGTCTGGTTGACGCGGCGCGCGAACAAGGCTGCGGAGAAGGCCAACGCCTGAGTCCGCCAAACGACAAGGGAAACGGCGTACTTTTGGAAAGGTCTACGGTTGCAGCACGAGCGGCAGCAGCGTCCGACCCGGTGGAAAACCCTCGCCGTTGGAAACATCCTCCTCGTACACCTCCAGGTGGCCGATCTGGCGCTCGGGCACGCTGAAACTCACGGTGAACGAGAACGGGCCAACGCCATCCACGCCACCGCCGGAGGTGAAACCCTGCTGCAGAACTGATCCATCCCGAGCCAGCAGACGCCACTGGACGTTGCTCTCGAATGTGCGTGAGCAGCCACGTACCGGAAAACCGCTGGAAACGCGAGCCCCCGCTGGCGGCTGCGTCGCGATGACGAATGCAGCCTGGTCGAACGCACCGTCCGAGTTGCTGCACGCGTCCGCTGGCGTCGAGCCGCCTGAGGTCGCGCAGCCTAAAAGCGAAAGCGACGCGGAAAAGGCTATGAGTATCTTCTTCATCGACCCTCCTTTTGGATCAAAACAGTCATCAGTGTTTATCGTGCGACCAGGCATGAGCCTTCAAAAGCTGGGGGCGGGGGGGCTGCCGCACGGTCTCTGATTTCTCGAGCAATGCGCCGTTGCGCTAACCGGAGACGTCCATCACCCGCTCCGCCCACTGGTCGAGCGCATCGAGAAGCGCAAGCCGCCGCGGGTCGCCCTCCGCCTCGGCGCGCAGTTCGTCCAGGCGTTGTTGATACGCATCCACCGTTATGCTGCCACCAGCTTCCGGCTCGGTGAGACGCCGGAAGCGATAGGCATCCCAGTCCTCCCGCTGCGCCTCTGTCAAGGTCTGGGGCCAGTTGCGGGCGCGGTAGCGGAACAGCATCTTCGGCAAGCGCTGGTCCTCGAAGGTGCAGCCCTCCGCCGCCAGATCCTCCGGCGCAAGAGTGCGCAGGCGCGCCATCTCCCGCCGGTCCGAATCCGGGAAAAACCCGCCGCAGTAGAGCATCAAGTCCGGATCGGTCTCGGGTGGAAACTCGGCCATGCTGTGGACCCGCTGCACCTTCTCCGCCAAGCCCCGGGCGTCCCTGAGACTCCGCGCATGGCGGGCGACAACGGCGTCGTCGATCTGCCAGCGCTCCGGCGGCGTCGGCGCTCAGCGTCTTCATCGGGGCCAGGATGGGGCAGCGGTTGATATGAACCGTCTTGAGCGGAATGCGCTCCACGCCCTCGGGCAGATCTTCCACGCGGCTGAACAGGCGCTGGTGGATCTCCTCCGCGCCGAGCTTCAGCAGGGGCTCCGGATCTTGGCGCAGGTCGAAGCAGATGATGCCGTTGCTGTTGACCGGATGACGCGCCACCGGCAGCACGGGGGCGATGCACCCCAGCTCCGCCGGATAGCGTGCGGAGACGTGCAGCAGCGGATCGCCCTGATCGAGCAGCTCCGCGACCCGGCGCTTGGCGCGCAGCGTCAGCGCATAGTCGAACAGGCGCGGCTGCCGCGCCTTGACCAGCCGTGCCAGCGCGATGGTGGCGCGCACGTCCGCCAAGGCGTCATGGGCGCCGGCGTGCTCGATACCGTTGGCGGCGGTCAGCTGCTCGAGACGGAAGGAGGTGGTCCCGTCCTCACGCCGGGGCCACTCGATGCCCTCCGGCCGCAGGGCGTGGGCCAGACGCACCATGTCGATCAGGTCCCAGCGGGAGTTGCCGTTCTGCCACTCGCGGGCGTAGGGATCGAAGAAGTTGCGGTACAGGAGGTTGCGGGTGACTTCGTCGTCGAAGCGGATGCTGTTGTAGCCGACGCCGCAGGTGCCGGGCCGCGACAGCTCCGGTGGATTGCGTCGGCGAAGTCCGCCTCGGACACGGCCCTCGCGCCCGGCCCGCTGGGGCGTGATCCCGGTGACCAGGCAGGCATCCGGCTGGGGCAGCAGGTCGTCCGCCGGGCGGCAGTAGAGCACCAGCGGCTCACCGACGTGATTGAGCTCCTCGTCGGTGCGCAGGCCGGCGAACTGGGACGGGCCGATCCCGGCGCGGGTCGGCGCCCCAGGTCTCGTAGTCGTGCCAGTAGAAGGTTTTGCTCAAGAGCGAGAGCAAACTCGGAAAAATCCCGCCCCGTAATTCGGGGCGGGTTTTTGCGAGCTCAGACTTTCTCTTTGATACGGGCCGCCTTACCGGTCCGCCCTCGCAGGTAATACAGCTTGGCGCGGCGCACGTCGCCCCGGCGCTTGACCTGGATGTCGGCAACCGACGGGCTGTGGGTCTGGAACACACGCTCCACACCCTCGCCGTGGGAAATCTTGCGCACCGTGAAGGACGAATTCAGGCCGCGGTTGCGCTTGGCGATGCATACGCCCTCGAAGGCCTGCAGGCGCTCGCGATTGCCTTCCTTCACCTTCACCTGCACCACGACGGTGTCGCCGGGCGCAAAGTCCGGGACCTCACGGGTCATCTGCTCTTTCTCGAGCTCTTCAATGATGTTCATGATGCTCTAGCTCCTGTTCTCACCCGGCGTCTTGATGCACCCGGATAAATTCATTCAACAGCGCCTGCTCTTCGGCACTCAACCCGCGGCCCTCCAACAAGTCCGGACGCCGCAACCAGGTCCGTCCCAGGGCCTGTTGCAGCCGCCAACGTGCGATCGCTGCGTGGTCGCCGCTCAGCAGCACGCCGGGCACCCGCCCACCGGCGATCTCCTCCGGCCGCGTGTAATGCGGACAATCCAGCAGGCCGTCCACGTAGGAGTCCTCCTGCGCCGAATCCGCGTGCCCGAGCGCCCCCGGCAGGAGCCGGATCACTGCGTCCATCATCACCATGGCAGGCAGCTCCCCGCCGCTCAGCACATAGTCGCCGATGGACCACTCCTCGTCCACGTAGCGCTCCACCAGCCGCTCGTCGATGCCCTCGTAACGCCCGGCGATCAGAATCCATCCCGGGCTGGCCGCGATCCGAGCCATCGCCCGCCTGGTCCAGGGTGCGTCCCTGGGGCGTGAGATAGGCCACCCGGCTGTCCGGGGCCGCACGCTTTGCGTCCTCGATGGCGGCCCGCAGGGGCTCCACCTTCATCACCATGCCCGGTCCGCCGCCGTAAGGCCGGTCGTCCACCGTGCGGTGCACATCCTGGGTGTAATCCCGCGGGTTCCACAGGTGCAACTCGGCGATACCCCGCTCCAGCGCCCGGCCGGTGACACCTTGCCCGGTGAGGATCCGAAACAGGTCCGGAAACAGACTGATGACGTCGAAGCGCACTAAAACTCCGGGTCCCAGTCGACCCGCATCCGCCTGAGGTCGAAGTCCACCTCCTTGACCACCCGATCCCAGAGAAAGGGCAGCAGCCTCTCTCGGTCCCCCTTGACGACAAGCACGTCGTTGGCGGCGGTGGCGAACAAATGGTCAACCCGTCCGAGCTCGGTACCGTCCAGGGTCTCGACGGTCAGCCCTTCCAAGTCTGCCCAGTAAAATTCATCGGCGCGAGGCGGCGGCAGCTGATCACGGCGCACTGCGATCTCCAGGCCCACCAGGGCAGCAGCCTGATCTCGGTCCTCGCAGCCCTCGATTCGGGCCACCAAGCCCTTACCCTGACGCCTCCCCTCTGCAACATTGCAGGGATGCTGCGACGCGCCCAGGTACCAGGGTCTAAATCTCAGAATATTGTCCCGCGGGTCGGTGTCGGAGAAGACCTTTACCCAGCCCCGAACGCCATAGACGCCAGTGATTCGACCCAGCACCAGCATCCGCGGCCGGGCCTGCTCTTCGATCCCGGCGCCAGCCACGACCGACTAGCCGGAATCAGGAAGCGGCGGGGGCCTCTGCCGCGGCGGCCTCTTCGGCGGGCTGCACTGGTGCCTCGGCGACCTCGGGCTCCACGGCCGGATCCTTCAGCAGCTTGGCGACACGCTCGGAGGGCTTTGCACCGCGCGCGATCCAATGCTCGGCCCGCGCCCGGTCCAGACGCAGCCGCACCTCGCCACCGGTGGCAACCGGATTGAAGAAGCCGATACGCTCGATATAGCGACCATCGCGCTTCACGCGCTCGTCGGCGACGACGATTTGATAGAAGGGGCGCTTCTTCGCGCCGCCACGGGACAAGCGAATCGATACCATTTTCAACCCAGATCCTGAAGTAATGCACACGCAGCGCGGGTAAACGCGCAAATATACAGCAATCGGAGCGAATTGGAAGCCTGTATCC
>CAWDLA010000028.1:0-55685 GCA_963802975.1 uncultured Gammaproteobacteria bacterium | reverse complement strand
GCCGGGAAGGCAAGAGGCGAAAGGTACAGGCTGTCGATTACCGGCAGGCGCAGCAAATCCAACCCGGGCGAGAGCGTTCGCAGGCAGGGCAGATCGTGACCCAGCAGGTTGTGTCCGAGCAGGAAATCCGCGTCGGCGGCGAAGGCGTCCAGCTCGGCGAGGGCGGCTTGCTGCTCAAACCGTCCCTGCCGCGAAAAGTTGGAGCCGCACCGGATGGCCCCGATCTTGTGGATGGCCCCGTCCCACCCCGTCTCCAGGTCCAGCAGCAGGCAGCGGTCTAAGAGCTCTTCAAGGCGGTCGTCCATGACGGGATTATCGACAGGAACGGTTGGATGGGCTACCGAGGCCGTCGCTGCCTACGCGCCGAGCTTGTACCTTCGACGTCGTTCCCAACAGGAGCTCGTCGGGAGCTTCCAAGAATCTGTCACCTCACTGCCGCCTTGGGCCCCGGGTTATCCTTCAACCCTTGTTATTGTTCCTGGCGCTCCGCCTCCTGTCTCCAGGCTTCCTTCACCGCGTCTGGCGAGAATTCAGAACGCAACACGGGTATGAAGACGAGCAAATGCTCCATCGACGGCACGAGCCGATGCTTTCCGCAGTAGCTGTGGTAACCGGCGATGATGTTCCGCGCTCTGTTTACCTCGCCCTCGCCCTCTCGCTCCAATTGATCTTTGTGCCCTTTCGCTTCGGCCTCCTGCCTCCGAATCAGCTCCTGCGCCTGCGTCAGCATGTCGAAAGGGCTGTCCGAAATAGACTCCCACGCGCCTACTGCGCCTTGAACCTCCGGGCAGCTTAGAAACAGTTCTTTAAACGCACCCCAATCGCTCAGCGCCTTCTGCGCCAGCTCCTGCATTCGCTGGGATTCCTCTGGCCGATTGTCAGTCTCCGTCGCCGCGACGCCCAACTCGGCGGCCGATTCCGTGGTTTTCTCCGGCGCTTCGCTCCCGGCCTTCGCCGCCTGTTCGTCCTCTTCGATCAGTCCCGCATCAGCCGATTCCAACAGCGTTTCCGTCGTCGCCGGCAGCTCTTCAGCCGTCGATGCTTGTACCCTGTCGCTTACGATACCGGTACCCTGCTGCTCTTCCTGCCAGGCATCACGGAGCTTCGCCCATTCATTTTCACCGAGGATCCAGGACACCTGAGATCCGATCAGCACATCGTCAAGGTCAAACTCGCTCGCCAAGTCGTGCTTCTTTAAGTAGTCCTGAAGCCACGTCCTGTCGATATCCGCCCACACCCTCTGTTCGCTCGCCAAACCTGCTCTCCTGTTTTCTCAGACTCGGGATTATAGCCGCTCTTCCTAAGAGGCTGTTCTCGGGATCGGGCTGCTACCGGCCACGACAGCACGTGACCGATAATCGTTCGACTATTGGATTCGCGATAAGCGCGACAATCACAACGAGGCCGCCGCACACATTGAGAACCGCCGTTTTCGGCGCGACCTCAGCCCATGCGTGGCCAGCCAGGCAAAATCGATGGGAACGGGCAGCGGCCAGCGCGGACACGCCATCGTTCCCCTAGGTCGGCGAAGTCACGCCCCCAAAAAGGTGCTGGAGAAGAATGCGATTGCGCCTATCCCCGGGGCCAGCCCGAGCAGGGTGCCTAGCAAAAAGTGCCATAAACTCAGGTGCGACGCGCCGGCGACCAGGTTGAAGACCCCGAAGGGCGCAATCGGCACCAGGCGTAGCACGGCAACGGCCATGATACCGCGACTGGCCAGGCGTTCGCTCAGCCGGCCGAGACGCGAGCCTGCAAGTCGCTCGATCGCACCACGGCTCAGGAGCTTGCCGCCGAGAAAACCGAGCGCCGAGCTCGATACGGCCCCGGTCAGAACGTAACAGAAAGCCTCCCATCCCTCGAAGACGATGCCGGCGACAACGGCTAGCAGCGTTAGCGGCACCATCGCAAGACTCGCGAGCGCGACGGCAGAGACGGCGACAAACGCACGCATTCCGGGATGCGACACATCCGATAGCAAGGTGCCCAGACGCTCGGGCGCCAACCAATCGTGCAGCGGGGTCCAACGCCACGCCGCTGCCAGAGCTAGAAGCGCGACGACTAGCGCGAGAAAGGCCAACGATCGCTTGATCCCGACCGGATGGCCTTCCCGCGGTACGTTCTTGCCGACGAAATATTTCGGGCAGAGAGGCTTGGACGGACCGACCAGCCTCGAGTCCGGCACCCTGCAAGCCACTGGCTCGGCTTTGCGCACGTTGTCGTACTCAATCGCGATAGGGTCTGCCATGGCTTTTCGCCTCCTCGTTCAACAACGGTCGCTACTTCCAATTATGGATTCTGGTGAGACGTCGATTCGCCAAGCATGCACGGGCCGGAGTCAGGGAGCATTCGGTTTGGCACGGCAGCGTCGAGGTGCGTCGTCCGGCGCAATAAAACGCGCTAACCTTGGCCTACTTCCAAACTTCGGCGCCTGCCTCCTATTCATGCCCTATCAACCCCGGTTTAGCCTGATCCTTTCCGCTGCAGCTGTGGCGCTACTGGTGGGCTGCTCCCACTTGACGAAATCCTGGGTCACTCCGGGGGTAACCTTGATTAGTATAAGACCCGTGCAGATGAGCGTCGATCAGCAAACCGTTATCGTCAGCCTGAATGTCAATAATCCCAACGACCGCGCCTTGCCGATCAGGGGAGCGACCTACAAATTGGAGGTCGAAGGAATTGAGGTCGGCAGCGGTGCAAGCAGTCTCGACAAGCAGATACCAGCTTTCGACGAAGGCGTAGTCGACGTATCGGTCAACACGAACTTAGCGGGCCTGATTGCGAGCCTACCTCCCTCGAAATTCAGTGGCGAAAAATGGAGCTACGAGGTTTCCGGTGTACTTGACCTCGCAGTGGGCTATATCCCGGCGGTCCCGTACCGCTATAGCGGCGAGGTCGAGGCCGGGCTGATCATAAGTCGGTTGTTGCGCTGAGCCGCCTCGCGACGCGGTCCGGCTTCAGCCATACGCGTGTGGGGTAACAGCATGAGCGAAGTTGTCCTTATCAACGTCTCCGGCCGCGACCGGCCGGGTATCACCGCGAAGCTCACGGGCATACTGGCCAAGTACGATATTGCGGTGTTGGATATCGGCCAGTCGGTGATTCACGACGCCCTGGCCCTGGGGCTGCTGGTGGAGCTGCGCGGGTCCGACGCCTCCTGCGCCGTGTTCAGGGACCTGCTGTTCAGCGCCCACGAGATCGGGCTCGATCTTCGTTTTACTCCCATCTCGGCCGACGACTACGAGAAATGGGTTCGTGAGCAGGGGGCGCCCGGGCACATCGTCACCCTGCTCGGGCGCGAGATCAGCGCACGCCACATCGCCCGGGTTGCCGCCGTAGTGTCCGCCAACGGGCTCAACATCGACCAGATCAGCCGCCTGTCCGGGCGTATTTCCCGCCGCGACGCGGGATCGGGTCAGCACGCCTGCGTCGAGCTGGGGCTCAAGGGTCCCGCTGCGGACATCTCCGCCCTGCACGGCGACTTCCTGCGCCTGGCCGGGGAGATGGCGCTGGACATCGCCATTCAGGAGGACGACATCTTTCGCCGCAACCGCCGTCTGGTCTGCTTCGATATGGACTCCACGCTGATCCAGGCGGAGGTGATCGACGAGCTTGCCAAGCTGGCCGGCGTGGGGGAGCAGGTGGCGGAGATCACCGAGCGCGCCATGCGCGGCGCGCTGGATTTCAAGGAGAGCTTCCGCCGCCGTATGGCCCTGCTCGAAGGCCTGGAGGAAAGGGTGCTTGCGGACGTTGCCACGCGCCTGCCCATCACCGAGGGTGCCGAGCGCCTGATCGCGAACCTCAAGCGGCTGGGTTACAAGGTCGCCATACTCTCCGGTGGCTTCACCTATTTCGCCGAGCACCTGCAGCGCCGCTTCGGGATCGACTATGTGCACGCGAACCGTTTGGAGCTGCGCGGCGGGCGCCTGACCGGCGGCTTCGAGGGCGAGATCGTCGACGGACGGCGCAAGGCGGAGCTGTTGCGCGAGATTGCCGCCAAGGAAGGAATCCGTCTCGAGCAGGCGATCGCAGTCGGTGACGGTGCCAATGACCTGCCGATGCTGAGTATCGCGGGACTCGGGATCGCCTTCCACGCAAAGCCGCTGGTCAAGGAGAAGGCCCGCCATTCCATCGCCACCGTTGGGCTAGACGGTATCCTCTCCTTGCTGGGAATGCGCGACCGGGACCTGGAGGCTTTATCTGCACCTGACGTCCAACCCCCGTGATTCCCGGCTAAATCTGTATGTTAATTTCGTGCTCTTCCTGTTGAATTACTGTTTCGAGGCCTACCGGGAAGTCAGCCCGTGCCCCCCCGCGGCGTTGACTCCGCCTTGGGTGTCGGCGTTTTCATAGTCGTCATCTTCTTCCTCCAGCTCCCAACTGTATTTTTTCTCGGGAGGTGGCGGATCGAGCCCCTTGAGTGCAAAGGCGAGCAGGACGCCGATTCCGGCCCCGAACAGATGGTACTCGAAGGAGATATCGGGCTCGGTGGGGAAGATGCCCCAGATCATGCTGCCGTAGAGCAGGAAGACCACAAGGGACAGGGCGATTGCGCGGCGGTCCCAACGCAGGACTCCGATGGTGAAGACAAAGAACATCATCCCGAAGGTCAGACCGCTCGCCCCGAGGTGCCACGCCGGGCGGGCGAACAACCAGACCCCGACACCGGCGCCCAGGTAAACGGACGGCAGGACGATCCGCGCGCCATTCGGGTAGCCGTAAATCAGGAGTGTACCGAGAATCAGGATGGGGGCGGTATTGGCGAACAGATGGTACACGGAGCCGTGGAGCAGGGGCGCCAACGCGATGCCCGTCAGGGTTTCCGGACGGCCCGGGAAGATGCTCAGGTTCGAAAAGTCGAGGCCGAAGGCGAGCTCCGCCAGCTTGATCAACCACATCAAGCCGGCGAAGGCCGCCGCCAAGAAGAAAGCGCGGCGCAGGCGCCGGGTGTCCTGCTCCTCGGCCGTCACCGTGCCGGCTTCACTTCTCGGGCGGCGTCCAGCCGTCGCTCAGGGTCTTCATGAAGGCCACGATGGCCGCCTCTTCCTCCTCCGTCAGTCCCAGATCGCCCAACTCATCGGTGTTGACGTTTGCGGCTGTTTCAGCGGCGGGCCAGCAGTTCTCGCCCGGTGCGGGGGCCGTCGTCGCCTCGCACGCCGGCTTGGTGTCGCGGGTGTTGTAGAAATGCACGACCTCGGCGAGGGTCTTGAGCGCGCCGTTGTGCATGTAGGCCTTGACGAAGTCTGGCGACGGTCGCAAGTCCGCGTTGCGTACCGTGGGTACTTTCTGCTTACCCAGGTTCTCCTCGGCGCGAGCCGCGAAGCGCGGGACGGTCTTTAGGAATCCGCCCAGTCCCTCGTCCATCCAATTCGATCCCTCGGGATTACGCTCGGGGGCGTTGTACCAGGGGTTGAGCGGATTCCTGGGCACCCCCAGGTTGTCGTAGGTGAAGTCCGTAAACAGTGGCGCCTCTTGATTTGGGCCGGGTTGGCTGGGGTGACAGGCCGCGCAATTACCCTTGTCTTCGCGTTCGAAGAGCTCAAGCCCCAGCCGCTCCTGATCTGTCAGCGGGTAGCGCTTGGGATCATTCAGATAGTGGTCGTATTTGGAGCTGAAGGCGTTCACCTGCGCCGATGCCTCGAACGCCGCCACGGCGCGGGCGATGGCATTGTAGCCGCTGACCTTGTTAGCGCACACGCCGTCCCCGAAATGGGAGCGGAAGCGGTCACCGTAGGCACCATCGCAGACGCTGGCCACGACTTTCTCGGCGGTGGGCAGGTTTTGCTCCACCGGGTTGAGGAAGGGGCCCTGGGCCTGCTCCGCCGAAGGACTGCCGAGCAGCCAGCCGGTGGCGCGGCCGTCCCAGAAGTTGCCGCCGACGAAGTGGTCCTCTTCCGGGTCCAGGTGCAGCGGCGGGCTGGAGGTCGCGTAGGCGGCGGACGGAGGTCTTCGATTGCCGAAGCGCCCGTGGACCGCGCCCTCGTAGACAGCGCCTCGCGCATTGACTTGGCTGTCCGGCCCCGACCACCCGGCGATCCGGGCTGTGACAGCTCGCGCAGGATTGACCGGCCGGCTCGGAGAGGGTCGCATCGAAGAAAATGAGCCGTCCGAGCTCGGCCAACGGGTCGGCTGCCGCCAAGGGTCGGGTCCCGGCGTGCAGGACGGCCAAGGCTACAAGAGTATTTCCGATCAGAGGGCTCATGATACCGCTCCTTCTGCTTGGACAAACCTAGCGATAGCGTCGCGCGGGCACTCGGGCGCAACAAGATTCTAACGCTTAAAGTTATGGCCGATTCCGACGTTTTGCTACACAGGGGACTCGGGACGCTTCCGGATTCGGTCCCCGGAATGCACTGTTGACAAGCTTGGCCGGTTTGCGCATAGTGCGCGGTCTTTCATCCGTTTAAGAAACCAGGATTGCAGGAGAGTTACCTTGGCCAACTCAACCCAAGCCCGAAAGCGCGCCCGCCAGGCGGAGAAGCGCCGCCAGCAAAACGCGTCCTTTCGCAGCACGATGCGCACGTCCATGAAAAAGGTGGTCAAGCTCATCAAAACGGGCGACAAGGAGGCTGCGGCCGCCGCCTACAAGGAGGCCGTGCCCGCCATCGATTCGGCGGCTGGTAAGGGGCTCATGCATCAGAACAAGGCGGCCCGGCACAAGAGCCGGCTCAACGCCCACATCAAGGCAATGGCCTGATGGAAAAACCGGCCTTCGCGCCGGTTTTTCTTTGCCGGCTGTTCTGAAAGCCCCCGTCAAAGGTGCTCGTTGTACCCCTCGTCCGAAGGCAAGAGCAGGCGTGGGTGGTTGAAGATTGAGCTTCCCTCCCCTTCGTGCGACAGGAAACATCTTCGCCGATCCGGCTTGCCCGGATAGCGGCGAATCCCTCACTGAGCTGCTCCGCTGCCGAAACGTCAGTGTCGAGCGTATCTCCAGCAGTGACACCCCGGATCCGGTCCTCTACAACCAGGAGCAGGACGAGTGGGTAGTCCTGCTCGAGGGGCGCGCGACCCTCGAGGTTGCCGGTGAGAAGCTGGATCTCGTTCCGGGCGATCATGCCTTCATCCCGGCGCGTACGCCGCACCGTGTCATTGCGACCCATCCCGATCCTCGCTGCCTGTGGCTGGCGGTGCACATCTATCCAGAGGACGCGTCATGACCGACCGCCCCGACGCCGAGGCCGTCAAGCAGTACTTGCTCGACCTCCAAGACCGCATTTGCGGGGAATTCGAGGTGGAAGACGCAGCAGCAGGCTTTCGTGAGGACGCTTGGGAACGGCCCGGCGGAGGCGGAGGCCGCACGCGGGTGATGCGCGAGGGAGCGGTGTTCGAGCAGGGCGGTATCAACTACTCCCACGTGTTCGGCGAGAAGCTGCCGCCGGCGGCGACCACAAGCCGTCCTGAGCTCGCCGGCCGCGGTTTCCAGGCCATGGGTGTATCCCTCGTGATGCACCCGCGCAATCCTTACGTTCCGACGTCGCACGCCAACGTGCGATTCTTCATCGCCGAAAAGCCTGGCGCGGACCCGGTCTGGTGGTTCGGCGGGGGCTTCGACCTCACGCCTTACTACGGCTTCGAGGAGGATGTGGTCCATTGGCACAATACCGCGCGCGACGCCTGCGCACTCTTCGGCGACGACGTCTATATCGGCCTCAAGCGGTGGTGCGACGACTACTTCTTCCTCAAGCACCGCAACGAGCCTCGCGGGGTGGGCGGCCTCTTCTTCGACGATCTCAACGAATGGGGTTTCGAGCGCAGCTTCGCCTTCATGCGCAGCGTCGGGGACCATTATCTGTCTGCCTACCTGCCCATCGTACAGCGGCGCAAAGAAACGGGGTATGGTGAGCGGGAGCGCGCCTTTCAGAAGTACAGGCGCGGGCGCTACGTCGAGTTCAATCTGGTCTATGATCGCGGGACCCTGTTCGGACTTCAGTCTGGTGGGCGTACCGAGTCAATTCTCATGTCACTGCCCCCGGAGGTAAGTTGGCGCTACGATTGGCATCCGGAGCACGGAAGCCGAGAAGCGGAGCTCTATGAGCGGTTTTTGCGGCCGCGCGACTGGTTGAAGAACGGGTAAATAGTATTTTTACCCCAAGTGCCGAAGATCGATTTCAATCTGCAGTGGCTGATTCCCGTAGCGACGGCGGTTTGGGGCGTTTGGACTTGGGCGGCCGATCGCGAGCGGGAGCACAACAAGGACCGGGCGCGGATATCGGCTTTGTACGTCCTTGCGGAGGCTCAGAATCAGCTCGTCGACCTGCTAAGTTACCTGGAAGGAAAGGAGGGATATGCCCTGTTCCCGGGTGAACGCAAGAAGTGCCTAATACTGACGCCGTCGAGGACGAGGGCGACCAGGGCGCCCTGAAAATGCTCGGAAAGTGCGTCAATCTGATCGTGCCGGGTGGGGTTCAAGGCGCGTAGCTCTGCAGCATTCGACGCGTATCCTGGTCGGGTTTCTAGGACGCGGGCCGAGCTGGAATGCTTGCCGGTGCGCTCTGCCTCAGCCCGGACGATGAGTCCGTACCGCGCATCGCGTTGCGCGCCGCCAAGTCGTCGATCAGTCCGTCGATGCCCTTTTTCCGCGCCATTCGCACAAAGGTGGAGCGGTAATTGGCGAGCAGGCTGACCCCGGAGACCTTGACGTCGTAGGCCAGCCACCGGGAGCCTTTCTTACGCATGCGATAGTCCACTTCTACGGGTTTCCCCCCCGGGTACATCACCTGGGTCCGGACCACTGCGTCCTTGCCTCCCGGCTGCAACCTCAGCGGAAGATACCGGATCTCCCACTCGCTGAGCTCGTTGACCGCCGTCGCGTACGTGTTGATGAGCAGTGCCTTGAACTCGTCGCCGAAGGCGTCGCGTTGGGCGGGCGTGGCCCTCTTCCAAAGGGGGCCGAGCACCAGTGCGCATACACGCGGATAATCGACGTTGGGCAGGAAGAGTTGATCGACGAGGCTGTGGACATAGGCCGGGTCGGTCTCCAGCAACCGACGGTCTTCCCGCAGGACCCGGCGCAGCCCGTCAGAGACCTGCTGAACCACCCTCTGGGGCTCGCTCAAGGGCTCAGCAAACGCGGGGGAAATGATCGCCAGGCAGGTCAGCGCGAGCACGAGCCGGTTAATGAAATGCCTTCTCCCAGGTGCCGGGACGCCCTCTCGCTCGGTTCGGTCCCGGGGTCTTCCTCTCGCAAGTATTGGCGCAAGTACTGGCTCAAGCATTGGCTGCCATCGCCTCCGTATCCAGGTGTGCATGTATCCATTCCCTCACTTGGTGGGACGAACGAGACCCGCTGAAGCGTCCTTGCTCCCGCCCGTGCTTGAAAAGGATTACTGTGGGGAATCCGCGCAGACGATAATGGCCGGCGAGCTTCATGTTCTCCCCGTCGTCCACCTCCACCTTGGCCAGTCGGATTTCGCCGTCGTATTCGTTTATCACCCGTTCCAGGTGGGGCGAGAGGGCGTGGCAGGGGGAGCACCAGTCCGCCCAAAAGTCCACCAGGATCGGCTTTTCTTTCGATGCCTCGACCACCTGAGCATGGAAGCCCTCTTGGCCTACGTCGAAGATATGGGGGTTGGGATGGCCGATTCGAAACATGTAAATATAAGCGAGCCTCGACAATGAGCGGATTCTATCAGTACTCGGTCATGCTGAAGAACTGGAAAATAGTCGCGAGCAAGGGCTTTTTCTGGAGGCGGCCGTCCGCCTGCGTTATGTTATCGGGCGAAAAATCCACCTCGGCCCCGCGCTCCCTTGCTACGAACGCGCAAGCCAGACAGACTCCTAGCTGCGCAGTCCGAATGAACAGCAGTCGAATCAGGTGATCCCATGACCTCCAAGAGCCATTCCCGCACCGGATATCCCCTGACCCGCATGCGCCGAATGCGCCGCGACGACTTCTCCCGCCGCCTGATGCGGGAGACCCGGCTGACACCGGACGACCTGATCTACCCGGTCTTCGTGCTGGAGGGCTCGGGTCAGCGCGAGACCGTGGCCTCCATGCCCGGGGTCGAGCGCATGAGCATCGACCTGCTGGTGGAAGAGGCCGGGCGATCCATCACTTGGGCGTTCCCGCCCTGGCGCTGTTTCCGGTCACGCCGACGTCAGCCAAGTCCGAGGACGCACGCGAGGCCTACAATCCCGGACGGTCTGGCCCAGCGCGCCGTGCGCGCACTGAAGGGCGCGGTACCGGACCTCGGCGTGATCACCGACGTGGCCCTGGACCCCTTTACCACCCACGGCCAGGACGGTCTGATCGACGACACCGGCTACGTCATGAACGACGAAACCGTGGAGGTGCTGGTCCGCCAGGCCCTGTCCCACGCCGAGGCCGGTGCCGACGTGGTGGCGCCCTCGGACATGATGGACGGGCGCATCGGCGCCATCCGCAGGGCGCTGGAGGAGGCCGGGCACATCCATACCCGCATCCTCGCCTACTCCGCCAAGTACGCCTCCAGCTTCTACGGCCCTTTCCGCGACGCGGTCGGCTCCGCCGCCAATCTGGGCGGCGGCAACAAGTACAGCTACCAGATGGACCCGGCCAACAGCGACGAGGCCCTGCACGAGGTGCGTCCTGGATCTGCAGGAAGGCGCCGACATGGTCATGATCAAGCCCGGCATGCCCTACCTGGACGTGGTGCGGCGGGTCAAGGACGACGTTTCGGCGTCCCCGACCTTCGTCTACCAGGTGAGCGGCGAATACGCCATGCTCAAGGCCGCCGTCGAAAACGGCTGGCTGGACGAGCGGGCCGTGGTGCTGGAAGCCCTGGTCTGCATCAAGCGTGCCGGTGCGGACGGGATCCTGACCTATTATGCGAAAGAAGCCGCCCGTTGGCTGCAGGGTTGATAAGAGCGTCCGCAGATGACAGATAAGTACGCCGTCATCGGCAATCCCATCGAGCACAGCAAATCGCCGCTGATCCATGCCGAGTTTGCCCGCCAGGACGGGCAGGACATGGAGTACGGGCGTATCCTCGGCGATCCTGCCGATTTCGAAACGGACGTTCGTCGCTTTTTTGCCGAGGATGGCCGGGGCATGAACGTGACGGTTCCTTTCAAGGAGCGGGCTTGGGAGATCGCAGACGAGCGTAGCCCGAGGGCCGAGAGCGCCGGGGCGGTCAACACCCTGATCCTGCTCCCGGACCGCGGTCTGTTTGGAGATAATACCGATGGGGTCGGATTGGTTCGGGATCTGGTCGAGAACCACGGCTTCCGATTCCGCGGTAAGCGGGTGCTTCTGCTGGGGGCCGGAGGGGCCTCGCGCGGGGTGCTGCATCCCCTTGTGGAGACCGGATTGGCAGAGCTGGTGATCGCCAACCGTACGGCCTCCAAGGCCCGGGAGCTGGCGGCGGCGGGTGCCGTGCTCGGACCCGTCACCGGTTGTGGGCTGGACGGGCTATCCGGACGGCGCTTCGATCTCATCGTCAACGGGACTTCCGCCGGGCTGGATGGCGGCGTTCCTGCGATCCCGGACGATTGCCTCGCCGAAGGCGGCTGGACCTACGACATGCTTTACGGTGATGTGCCGACTCCCTTCCGGCGATGGGGCACGGTCCGGGGCGCGGTCCATTCCCTGGACGGTCTCGGCATGCTGGTGGAGCAGGCTGCGGAGTCTTTTTTCCTGTGGCGCGGCGTGCGTCCCGAAACAACGCCGGTGATTGCCCTGCTCCGGGGTGAGTGAACTATCCAAAAAGAGCTAACTGCTCTGTTTGGGATACAGGGTCTTGCGGAGATGAAATGAAGATTGCCGTTCTCGGACTCGGCCTCATGGGGGCCGCCATTGCACTGCGGCTCAAGGGGCAGGGGCTGGACGTCGTTGGCTGGAACCGCACCCCGGCGAAGGCGGGCGGGTTGGCCGGGCAAGGCCTGGAGACGACTGGCACGGTGCGGGAGGCCATCGAGCGATCGGATCTTTTGGTCCTGGCGCTCAGCGACTCTGACGCCATTGCCGAGGTCTTGTTCGAAGCCGGCGCGGACATCAGCATCCGCGACCGCATCCTGTTGCAAACGGGCACCATCGCACCTGAAGAAAGCCGGAGCATAGCGACGCGGGTGGAGGCTGCCGGGGGCGAGTACTTGGAGGCCCCGGTACTGGGGAGCCTGCCCGAAGCTCGGAACGGGCGCCTCATCCTGATGGCGGGCGGAAAGCGGTCATTGTTCGAGCGCTGCCTCTCGGTTCTCAATGCGCTGGGCCCGGACCCCCGCCTCATCGGCGACGTCGGCCAGGGTGCGGCCCTCAAACTAGCCATGAACCAGCTCATCGCGGGACTCACCGCGAGCTTCTCGCTCAGCCTGGGGCTGGTCCGTGCCGAAGGCATCGAGGTGGAGCAGTTCATGGAGCCGTTGCGCGGCAGTGCGCTCTACGCCCCTACGTTCGACAAGAAACTCGACAAGTACCTGTCCCACGACTACGGACGGGCAAACTTCCCTCTCAAGCACCTGCTCAAGGACGTGCGGCTCTTTCGCCGCGTGGCGGAGCAGACCGGCATGGATACGGCCATGATCACGACGATCGAGGCGGCCTGCATACGCGCGTTGAGCGATGGCTACGGAGACCAGGATTACTCGGCGCTCTACGAGGCGATGGCGCCGCCGTAAGATTCCCAAAAAATATACGACGAACCGATAGACTCGCGACAACTAAAGACATGGACCTGCCATTCACCACGAAGCCCGGACGCCGTGAGCGCCACCTGCGGCGCCGGCACGAGAATCCCCTCTTCGGCTGGCCGCCGGGCGAGGTCGAGCCGGAGGACCTGCTCGCCGCGCAGAAGGCCGATCACGAGGAGATGGATGCCTTTCGCGGATCCTTCCGCGCGCTGGTGCGGCAGGCCGTGGACCTGCCTCCGAACGCGGGCAGCGACGCCCTGCTCGGTCTCAAGGAGGAGCTGGAGAAGCTCTACGAGCAGGCCTGCGGGCTGCCGGAGGAGCACGAGCAGGAAAAGCAGGCCTTGGGCAAGCTCATCGGTCTCATCATGAAGGCGGTCCGCCAGTCCGCCGGCAACGACCCGCTGGCCCATCGGGAATTGGAAGAAGAGGAGCAGGCCCGCGCTATCCATTTTCGGCTGCTTGAGCAGCCCCTGCTGGCGGATATCCTGCATCCTGAATCTCCGATCGGCGTCGAAGAGCTCGTGCCTTCTCTGCTCAGCGCGGGAGAACAGGAGCTGCAGGCGGTGCTGGAGGTCTTCGACTCCGATCAGCTTGGCCTGCTCGCGGCGCAGGGCAGGGAGTTGCTCGCGGCTCTGGACCGAGAGGGGGTGGCCACTTCCATTCCGCGGCAGGGACTTGCGCTTATCGAGAAAGGTTTGTCAGCCTAGTTGCGTCGGGCTTTACCTCGTAGATCTCCACCCCGCCCCGCAAAAGTGGCTCGCGGTAATTGGCGTATCCGGCGTGCACGAGTCCCACGTCCGTGGACGCCGGAGAGTTGGTCACCACCCTGACCTGAATGCCCTTCTTCTCCAGGTCCGTCAGCAGGTTGACGCCTTCGTCGCCGGGAATGAAATAAGGGCTGAGAATCAGCAGGTCTTGGTCCAGCTTTCCCTTGGTGGCCATGTCGTCCAGCAGCAGGCGCACGCGCACTCCCCGGCCCGCCGCCCGCAGCAGGGCGTGGGTCAAGAGCTTGCCGGTGAGGGCGAGGAGCCGGGCGAGGAAGAGCAGGGTGAAGAGATTGCGCATGGGATTGTCTTCGCTTGCGGAGAATCAGAACCACCGAGGCGCCGAGTGTGCCAAGGATCATTCCGATATTGTCCCAGCGTGGCGGGCTGTGCCGATTCCCGTGCTGTGGGAGCGGGATTGCGCGGCCCTTGCGGCTCATCGGGTGCCTCCATATCCGCGCTGCATTCCCTACTTCAATTCTAGTCTCCCTCCGATTCGGACCTCGAAGGCTATAATCCCACTCCACCCGCGTTGTACGAACCCCGGGCGGGGTCTACCATCAACGCCTAGCTCATTCGGTGTTCTTGCTTTTCCGTTGTTCTGATTACCGCCCGCGGAGAACGGCATGTCTGAAGAAAGCTTAAAGACCAATCCTTGCGTTACCATGTCGAGCCCGTGCCCGGGAAGCTGGAGATCAAGGCAACAAAGCCGATGGCGACGCAGCGCGACCTGGCGCTCGCCTATTCGCCGGGTGTCGCCTTCGCCTGCGAGGAGATCGCCGCGGACGAGCGGCAGGCGGCCAGATTGACGGCGCGCGGCAATCTGGTGGCGGTCGTCACGAACGGTACCGCGGTCCTGGGGCTGGGCAATATCGGCGCCTCTGGCCGCAAAGCCGGTCATGGAAGGCAAGGCCGTGTTGTTCAAGAAGTTCGCCGGCGTGGACGTATTCGATATCGAGATCAACGAGAGCGATCCTGACAAGCTCATCGAAATCGTCGCCGCGCTCGAGCCCACGTTCGGGGGAATCAATCTCGAGGACATCAAGGCCCCCGAGTGCTTTTTCATAGAGAAAGCCTTGCGTGAGCGAATGAAGATCCCTGTATTTCACGACGACCAGCACGGTACGGCCATCGTGGCCGCCGCCGCCGTCTACAACGCGCTGCGCATCGTAGACAAGAAGATCGAGGACGTGGTGTTGACCGTGTCCGGTGCCGGAGCGGCCAGCCTGGCCTGTATCGACCTGGTCGTGAGCATGGGCTTGCGCAGGGAGAACGTCTATGTCTGCGACCGCAAGGGCGTGATCTACAAGGGCCGCACCGACGGCATGAACGAGTACAAGGAGAGGTTTGCGGTTCAGACGGAAAAGAGGACCCTCGACGATGCCATCGAAGGTGCCGACATCTTCTTCGGGTTATCGGGACCGGGGCTCTTGTCCAAGGAGCACGTCAAGAAGATGGCCGACGCGGCCCATCATCCTCGCCATGGCGAATCCCACGCCCGAGATCATGCCCGAGGAGGCCGGGCGGCGCGGCCGGATGCCATCATAGCGACGGGGCGATCGGACTATCCGAACCAGGTCAACAACGTCCTGTGCTTTCCGTTTATCTTCCGCGGGGCGCTGGACTGCGGTGCCACCGAGATCAACGAAGCGATGAAGATCGCCTGTGTTAAGGCGATTGCGGACCTGGCGACCCACGAATCGACGGCGGAGGTCGCGAAGGTCTACGCGGGGGAGAAGCTGAAGTTCGGTCCGGAATACCTGATACCCAAGCCGTTCGATCCCGCCTGATCGCCGAGGTTCCCGATCGCGGTTGTCAAGGCCGCGATGGAAACCGGCGTTGCGAATCGCCCGATCGAGGACCTGGAAGCCTATAAGCGCAAGCTCAACGAGCAGGTGATCCCGAGCCGCGTCTTCATGCAGCCGGTCGTCGAAATGGCCAGGATCGGTCAGGAGAGGATGATCTTCGCCGAAGGGGAGAACACGGACGTCCTGCACGCGGTTCAAGCCGCCGTGGACGAGAAGATCGTGCGGCCCATCTTGCTGGGTCGTCCGAGGTCATTCAGGAATCCATCGATGCGCTCGGCTTGAGAATTCGCCCGGATTCGGATTTCGAGCTGATCGATCCCGAGCAGGCGGGGCAGCGCGAGGACCTGTTGGAGGCATTCCATCGCATCGCCGGTCGCAAAGGGGTGACGCGGGAGGAGACCGAAAAGCGGCTGCGGTCGAACACCACCTCGCTCGGGCGCCATGCTGTTGGTGAAGGGCGAGGGCGACGGCATGATCTGCGGGAAGGTCGGCCGATTCAGCAGTCAGCTCTACCACGTAAAGGAGGTCATCGGGTTACACCCAAAAGCGCGCTACCTATCCACCCTGTCAACGGTCCTCACCGAGGGTGATCCGATGTTTCTGTCGGATTCTTTTATCAATGTGAATCCGACGGTGGACCAGATCGTCGAAAAGACCAAGACCAGCATCGAGATGGTCAAGCGCTTCGGAATTAACGCCTCGGGTAGCGCTGCTGTCCCACTCGAACTTCGGGAGCTCGGACGCACCGTCCGCCGCCAAGATGCGCGATGCTGCCCGGCTGCTTACGCGAGGCCCTGCCCGATGTCGACATCGACGGGGAGATGCACTCGATGAGTGCGATGCACGAGACCTATCGGAACGCGGCCTACCCGTACGCGAATCTGCGCGGCGAAGGCCAACCTTGCTGATTTTTCCAGATCTGGACTCCGCTGCCATCGCGCTGGGGCTGCTGCTCTCGCGTGCGGAACGGGCTGTTGGTAGGGCCCTTCCTGTCGGGGCTGGCGAAACCCATCCATATCCTGATTCCGTCCGTTACCGCCCGCGGTATCTTCAACATGACCGCCCTTGCCTCCGCGGACATCGTGCGCTATCGAGGGGAGGTTCAAGCATGAGTCGCGCACGGGCCTCTTCAGGTCCGTGCAAGCAACCCGAGCGCTCAGGTACTCCAGGTTTTGGATTCGGGCAGGGGAACCAAGAGCACGGGCTTTCGGGATAGGTGTGTCACCTTGCGGGCGGTGGAGCCCAAGATCGCGCTTTTAACGCTGAATCCGGTATGGCCGCCGACGACGATGAGATCTACATCCCGGTCTTCCGCTTCCCGCACGATCGTCTCTGCGGGCGAGCCGCTCACCACGCTGATATCGGCGAAGAGCTGCGATTGCGGCTCTGGTGTGGTGTCGAGGTCCTCAGCGCAGAAGCGCTCGACGCGACCCTTTATCTTATCGAGCACGTGCTGCGACGCTTCCTCGCGCATCTTTGCAGCCAGTTCCTTCGCCTCGTGCGCCATTTCCTCGGACAGATAGGCCTCGATCAAAAAACTGTCGGAATCGCTCAATGGTTTCACGACATGAAGTAAGTACAACTTGGCACCATGCTTCTTGGCGAGGCTGACGGCGAACCGCAGCACCGGGCGGGTGCTTTCGCCCAAATTGGTTGTGTAGAGGATCTTCTTGGATTTCGGGAAGCATGGCTTTGCTCCAAGTGTGCAGTTCGAGGAAAGGATTTCAGACTTCTCAAGGTTGAAACCTAAGGAGTTGCGGATGTGGTCGCAAGGTCCGCGGGCCATACCACCTGGAACTGCCCATCTTTAACCCGCAGCACTTGAGTTCGAACGCTGTTTTGGCGCTCGAAGTCGTCGTATGAATAGAATTTGACCGGGCCGAAAGGGGTCATCATATAGGTCTGGTCAAGGGCCTTTCTGATCGCATCGGGCTCCAGGGTCGGTGCGCGTTTCAGGGCATCCGCCGCCACCAGTAGAGCCGAATAGGCCTCTGCCCCCTGGTAAGCCGGGGCCGTGCCGTAGGCGGCCAGATAGGCATCGTAATACGCCTTCGCTCCAGGATAGGGCAGCTCGCCGGACCAGAGCGTGGCCACCAGCAAGCCGTTGGCGGCCGCGCCGGCTTGTTCCAAGAAACTTCGGATGCGTGAATCCGGCGGCGGCCCCCGTCAGTTGCGAGGGAATTCCCAACTCCCGAATAGACTTGACCAGGGCGATACCGTCGGCAAGGTAGGAGATCATGTGGATGAGGTCCGGCGGCTCCCCGGTCAGGGGTGCCAACCGGGAGCGAAAATACGCCGGACCCGCTCGCTCCGCGGAGTAACCAATGAGATTGCGTATCTCGATGCCGTTGTCCTGCAGAAAGCTCATCATGTTGGCGGCGGCGTCGGTGCCGAACATGCTGTCCTCGTATACGATGGCCATGGATTTGGGGTGCAGCTCTTTGAGCAGATAATCCTCCAGACTCGTGGTGTATTCGCTTACCGGCGGATTGATTCGGTAGATGTTGCGCCATCGTCTGTTCAGTGATCCTGTCCGTCGCGGCGGTGGAGACGAGAAAGGGTACGTCGCTCTGGTTGGCGAATCGCGCCAGGGCGTAGGTTACGTCGCTTTGATAGCCGCCCACCAACATGACCGAATCGGCCGGTTCGATCAGCTGCGTAGATGACGGCTTGCGCTCGTTGCACATCGCCTTGGTCATCGCTGTAGACCAAGTGCAAGGGCCGACCGTTGATACCGCCGGCGGCGTTGATCGCCTCTTTGGCCATGTCGAGGGAGTGCTGCATCATCAGCCCGAAATCCTCGAGCTTGCCCGTCAACGGAAGGGGCGCACCGATGACCACCGCGTTCTCCGGAGGGCTCGCAGTTTTCTCGGTAGCGGCTCCGGCGGGTGCGATCTCTGATGCGAGCGCGATTGTCAACGCCGAAAGCAGCGTTCGTTGCAGTAGCTTCATCATCGTCGTTACCCCTATTCCTGGGTGGACTGTGCTCACGGGGACGGGGAGGTCGTCAATTTGGCCCAATCCGGCTGCACGCCGGGATCGATAGCGAATACGGCGGTGCCCAGGAAATAGAACAGCAGACTGATAACGATCACTCCCGATGATGTTGATGAAGAATCCCGTCTTCACCATGTCGCCGATTTTGACCCGACCGCTGCCGAAGACGATGGCGTTCGGGGGCGTTGCTACCGGCATCATGAAGGCGCAGGAGGCCGAGAGTGTGGCGGGAATCATGAGCAGCAGCGGATTCTCGCCCATGGCCACGCCGAGTGACGCCAGAATCGGCAGAATCATCTGGGTGGTGGCCGTGTTGGAGGTGACCTCGGTGAGGAAGGTGAGAGACGCGCAGATCATCCCGATCATGAGCAGGGGTCGGGAAATCCTGCCAGCAACTGCAGTTGGCTGCCCAGGAACTCGGCAAGGCCCGGTCACCTGAAATCCCTTGGCGAGGGCGAAGCCGCCGCCGAACAGCAGGATGATACCCCAGGGCAGCTTCTGAAACACGCTGGCGTCCAGGAGGGTTGCGCCCTCCGTCCGGGCCTGCTGGCTTCGGGTCGGTACGAAGAACAGCAGCATCGCCATGAAGATTGCCACGGTGCCGTCGTCGATGGCCTTGGGATCGGGCAGAAGGCCAGACCAACCGGGTATGTGGACGAAACCCAGCTCGAGATCCTTGCGAAAGATCCACAGAAACGCCGTGCAGGCAAACACCATGAGCACGATTCTCTCCTCGAAGCTCATGGACCCCAACGCTTTGTACTCTTTGTCCACGATGGTCTGATCCACCTTCAGGTGAGCGGCGGAGCGGAAAAAGACCTTGGTCAGGATGACCCAGATGATCCCCACCATGATCAGAGTCAGGGGCAACGCCATGACGAACCACAGTCCGAAGGAAATTCCGGGTCCGGTCGGGAAAGCTGAGCTCGAAAACCCGCTGAAGCGCCAGATTCGGGGGGGTTCCCACCAGGGTTGCGGCACCTCCCATGGAAGCGGCATAGGCAATGCCCAGCATCAGGGCGACCGAGAAGTTGCGCGTCTCCTTCTCTGACAAACTCCTTCTCCATCTGCAGGATGATCGACAGGCCGATGGGGAGCATCATGACCGCCGTGGCGGTATTGGATATCCACATGGACAGGAACGCCGAGGCCCCCATGAATCCAAGCACGATCCGGGACGGGCCGCCGCCGATCGTCTTGATGACCAGCAAGGCGATGCGCCGGTGGAGTTGCCACCGCTCCATGGCCAGGGCGATCATGAAGCCGCCCATGAACAAGAAGATGGTGCTGTTGATATACAAGGGGGCAGCCGCTTTCCCGGTCATGATGTCCATGATGGGAAACAGCAGCATGGGCAGAATGGCCGTGGCCGCCAACGGGATGGCCTCGGTCATCCACCAGGTAGCCATGAGGACGGCCACCGCCGCCATGCTCGTGACAATGGGTTTCCCCGGAACCAGATCCAGGGACATGATGACGAAAAACAACAGGGGGCCCAGGAACAAGCCAACCAGTTGCAGTCGGGTTCGTTGTTGGATCAGGTCGCTCATTCCGCGTCTCCCCAGTGGTTGCCAAGCATTTTTGTTTTCGAAAGGGTCCCGTCGCATTTCGCCGGACCTATTTCCGTAACTTTAGATGAGTATGGTCGCAATGATCGTGTTTTTTTGCCCCGAGGCAGGCGGGCTGGCGTGGCTCAGGTCGCGTAACCCGGATGGATCCGGGCGAGTATCACTCCCGGATTACGCTACGCTGGCTCAGGGAAGGAGTTTGGCATTGTTCCGCCCGGCGCAATCCGGGGGTCGCGCAATGCTTGCGTTCCCGGTCCGCTTCGCAGCATCCGGGCTGCGGGACTACAACAACACCCGCTCGATTCCTCCGTCGCGGGCTTTGTCCAGGAACCGCTGCTGCCACCCGTCTCCGAGCAGCCGCTCGGCAAGCTCGACCACGATGTAGTCGGTTCTGAGCCCGGTTTCGTCCGCGAACTTGGCCAGACCCTGCTGGCAGGCGGGGCAGGAGGTCAGGAGTTTGACGTTGCCGTCCGTACGGTCCTTCCCGGTGAGGTCGCGAATTCCTCTGGTCAACTCTTCCTGCTTTCGGAAACGCAGCTGGTTGGCGATGTCCGGACGGGCCGTACCCAGGGTTCCCGCCTCGCCGCAGCAGCGGTCTGAGAGCAATACCTCCTGTCCGATCAAGCTGGATGCAACCCTGACGGGAGTGTATGACTTCATGGGCGTGTGGCAGGGATCGTGATAGAGGTATTTGACCCCTTCGACGCCTTCCCGGCTTACGCCCCTCTCCATCAGGTACTCGTGGATATCCAGAAGGCGACAACCTGGAAATATATCTTTGAGCTCGTACTTGAGAAGCTGGTCCATGCAGGTCCCGCAGGAGACGAGGACTGTACGGATGTCCAAGTAATTCAGGGTGTTGGCGACCCGGTGGAAGAGTACCCGGTTGTCCATGGTGATGCGGCGGCCGTTTCTCTCCAAGCCGGCCGCGCTTTGCGGGTAGCCGCAGCACAGGTAGCCCGGGGGCAGAACGGTCTGCGCACCCTGCTCGAACAGCATGGCCAGGGTCGCCAGGCCGACGTCGGAGAACAGGCGCTCGGAGCCGCAGCCCGGGAAGTAGAAGACGGCGTCCGTGTCCTCTGCCGTCTTGGCCGGATCGTGCAGGATGGGTATGCGCGTGGCATCCTCCAGGCCCAGCTCCTGGCGGAAGGTGCGGCTGGGGAGCTTGACGCGCACGGGCCTTCGCACCAGCTCGGTTACCCGGGTGATGGCCCGGGGCTTGCCCGTGGTGGCCGCCGGTGGTTCCTCCGCTCTTCGAAAGGCGCCGACTCGTTTGAACGTGGCGTGGGCCAGGTTTAAGCCCTTGAAGCCCCACTCGGCCAGGCCTTTGCGCAGGAAGCGGATGGTGCGCGGATCGGTGGCGTTGAGGAAGCGCATGGCGGCCCAAGCGCCCGGGCTGAAGCGCTTCTTGCCCCGGTCCACCAGGATGCGGCGCATGCGCATGGTCACGTCCCCGAAGTCGATGTTTACCGGGCAGGGGTTCTCGCATTTGTGGCAGATGGTGCAGTGATCCGCCACGTCGTTCATCTCCTCGAAGTGGCGCAGGGACAGCCCGCGGCGGGTCTGCTCTTCATAGAGAAACGCCTCGACCACCAGTCCGGTCCCCAGGATCTTGTTCCGCGGGGAGTAGAGCAGGTTGGCCCGCGGGACATGGGTCATGCACACCGGCTTGCACTTGCCGCAGCGCAGGCAGTGCTTGACGTCGTCGTTCAGCGCCCCGAGCTCGGTCTCCTCCAGGATGATGGCCTCCTGCTGCACCAGTCGAAGGGAGGGCGTGTAGGCCCCGTCGAGCCCTGAGCCGGGCATCAGCTTGCCGCGGTTGAAGCGCTCCTTGGGGTCCACTTGGAGCTTGTAGTTGAGAAAGGCCTCCAGCTTCTCGTGCTCCAGGTAGCCTATCTTGGTCAGCCCGATTCCGTGCTCCCCGGAAATGACCCCGCCGAGCGCGGACGCCAGCGCCATGATCCGGTCCACCATCCGGTCCGCCTCGTGGAGCATCTCGTAGTCCGCGTATATGGTCTCCTCCCGTTTTGCAAGGCCCGGTGGTTGGCGTGACAGGGACAGGATTGCTTCCGTATATCCGGCCTGTTTACGAAGAGCATCGCTCTTCTGGCCTCGATGAAATACGCGCGTATTGTCCTTTACGGAAGGGCGGGTTTTTCAAACCGCGCGGACTAACAGGTTTTCAATACGCCGGTCTGACCTGTGGTGTCATCGCTCGTCACAAAGCCTTCGCAATCGTTGGCAGGTTACCTCTTCGTTGACATCGTTAAGGCGGAAATCACAGAGTGCCTCAGCAACTCAAGCCGCCCGATACACGCTGTTCTGGCTCAGGATCGCCCAGCCGATGCGGGCCATTTTGTTGGCCAGCGCCACGGCCGCCTTGTTGTAGCCCCGCGTGGATCTGAGCTTGTTGATCCAACGGCTGAGCCTGTCTTCTTTTCCTACCGCCAGCCTGACCACGGAGCGGGCACCGTGCACCAGCAGGCTGCGCAGGTAGCGATCGCCGCGCTTGCTGATCCCCAGCAGCACCGTCTTTCCCCCGCTGCTGTGTTGCCTCGGTACCAGACCCAGGGCGGCGGAGACGTCACGCCCTTTGCGAAAGGCCTGTCCATTGCCCACGAAGGCGTGGAAAACGCTACCCACGATAGGGCCGAACCCGGGCACTGTTTGTAGACGTCGGACGGCTTCATTGTGCTGAGCGTGCCGCTTGAGCTCTTTGGTGTAGAACTCGATATGCGCATCGATCTGCTGGAGCTGCTCATAACAATTGGCCAGCAGCGGGCGGAAGAAATCGCTCAGGCCGTTCTCGCCCTCTTCGAGCAGCTCCGGCAACCGCTTACGTACGACACCGACGCCCTTCGGCAGCACGATCCCATACTCCGCCAGCAGGCCGCGAATCCGGTTGCACAGCGCCGTTCGCTCCCCCACCTGCGCCTCGCGCAGGCGATGCAGCGCCTGCACGTCCTGCTCCTGCACCGTCTTGACCGCCACAAAGCGCATGTCGGGCCGGCACACCGCCTCGGCGATGGCCCGCGCATCGTTGTAGTCGTTCTTGTTGCCCCGCACATAGGCCTTGACGTGCTGCGGGGCAATCAACCGAACCTCGTGACCGAAGTCCTCGAACCGGCGCGCCCAGAAGTGGGCTCCGGAGCACGCCTCCATGCCGATCAGGCAGGGCGGTAGGTTGGCAAAGTACGCCATCACCTGTGAGCGCCTGAGCATCTTGCGCTTGACCTCTTTGCCGTGCACGTTGCAGCCGATGACATGGAACGCGTTCTTTGCCAGATCCAGCCCTATCGTCGTAATCTCGCCCATGGTCTCCCCCTCTTTCTCCTCGATGGTTGATAAACACTTCCATCTTGGCGCATTCGACGCCGATTCAGGAAGAGGGAGGAGACCATCTCATCGGAGTGGACCGGAATGTTGGTGTGCACGTTGCCGTCCCCGGCGTGCATGTGCAGGGCGACGAACAGCCGGGAATCGCGGATCTCGCCATGGATGGATTCCAGGCGCTCTCGCACCTTGGTCATGTCTTGCCCGGCGAAAATCTCCTCGAGTCGCTCGGCGACCTCTCGGCGGAAGGACTGGCGCAGGTCCCGTCGCAGCATCAGGTCCAGGAGGCTGTCGCCTGCTCGGGCTCGTGCGAGCTCTGTCTCACGCAATAGGCCGGAGTGATTCGCTGCAGGTTCGTCGAGCCGGTCCAGTACCTGCTGCCAGCGCGTTCGAGCCCGGATGACCGCCTCGTGCGCCGCCGCCTGCTTGGTTTGAATGATTGCGCCGGCCTCATCGGATTCCTCGTAGTCGGCCCAAGCGCGGGCCTCCGGCATGTCGCCGTCCAAATACTCGGACACCGCGTCCATGATCCGCAGCTTGTTGCGGATGGACTGCTCGATGTTGATGCGCTCGATTTCCCGCGAGTAGTCCGCAAGCCGGTCCAGCGGGATGACCACGTCCTCGTTGATCTTGAATGCGTTGGTGTGCGCCGAGATGGCCGCGGTGCGGGCCCGGTCGAGCCAGAAGCGCCGCCGCGCCTCGGGGCTGACGGCGATGAACCCCTCGCCATCGCGGGCCCTAACCAGCCCAACGACTTGGTCGGCCGCGGCGGCGAGCACGCCTTCGTCGTCTGCGACCAGGTCGGCGAGCAGGACCATCTTCGGCAGCTCCCGCCGGGTGGCCTTGGTGGAGTAGTTGACTGCGCGCACGTAACGTTCGTCCAAGTGCTCCAGGCCGGCCATCTGAACGTCCGGAAGCGACTCCAGGTAGTCCTTGATCTCCACGATCGCCGGCACGGACAGCGACAGGTCCGTACCGAAGAATTCCAGACATATCGTGCGCGTGTGCTCGGGCATGCGGTGGAGCACGAAGCGGGCGGAGGTGATCAGTCCGTCGCAACCCTCCTTTTGCACGCCGGGTAGGCCGGACAGGAGCTTGTCGGTCACGTCCTTGCCCAAGCCGAGCTTGCGGAAGGCGTGGCCGGGCACCTCCAGTATTTGCGGCTGACCCTTGGGTGTCTCGCCGTCGGGCTCGAAGCGGGAGATCTTGAAGCGTGTCCAGGCCTGGTCGTGGATCTTGCCCAGGTTGTGGGCCAGGCGCGTAACCTCGAGCCAGTCCGCATCCGGGGTCACCAGGCGCCAGGAGGCCAGGTTGTCCAGGGTGGTGCCCCAGAGCACGGCCTTCTTTCCACCCGCATTCATGGCGACATTACCGCCGATGGTGGAGGCGTCCTGGGAAGTGGGGTCCACGGCGAAGGCGAGCCCGTGCCTTTCGGCCAGCTCCGAGACCCGGCGGGTGACCACGCCGGCGCCGCAATGCACCGTGGGGACCTCGCCCTCGACGTCGGGCAGCTCTATGCGGTCCACGTCCGAGAGGCTGTCCAGCTTCTCGGTGTTGATGACGGCGCACAGATCGTCCAGGGGTACGGCCGAGCCGGTGTAGCCGGTCCCGCCGCCCCGGGGGATGATGGTCAGGTCACAGTCGATGCAGGCCTTCACCACCCGCGCGACCTCTTGTTCCGTGTCCGGAGAAATAACGACAAAGGGTAGCTCCACGCGCCAGTCGGTGGCGTCGGTGGCATGGGATACACGCGCCAGGCCGCTGAAGTCGACATTGTCGTTGCGGGTGATGCCGCACAAGGCCCTGCGGACCTGCTCGCGCAGCTTGTTCTGGGTGACGAACCAGGCGCTGAGCTCGCCGACGGCCTTTCGGGCTGCCGCCAGCAGGCGCGCGGCCTTCGCATTGTCGTTCAGCCTCAGCTCGAACTGGTCCAGGCGGTGACACAGGGCCTGAATCAGCAGGTCCCGGCGCTTGCTGTTCTCCAGCAGGTCGTCTTGCAGGTAGGGGTTGCGGGTGACCACCCACATGTCGCCGAGCACCTCGAACAGCATCCGCGCCGAGCGACCGGTGCGGCGTGTGCCCCGCAGCTCCTCGATCAGCGCCCACATAGGGGCCCCGAGGAAGCGGATCACGATCTCCCGGTCCGAGAAGGAGGTGTAGTTGTAGGGGATCTCGCGGATGCGTTGATGCCGGGGGGTGGTGTCCGGAACGGTCATGAGGCGGTGGGTACGGCGCTGTTGCGGCGCACAATTCTAACTCAGGGGTGCCGGAGACGAGAGATCCCGCGTTTGCGCTTTTGTCGTGCGAGACGTTTTGGTGCAGCTAATCATACTTCTCGTCTTTCCAACGACGCAGGGCCGTGAACACCTCCGCTCCTGTTTCGAGGGGACAGCCCGCTTCGGCCCTGGCGGCCTCGCGAACGTTCGGTGCGCCCGTCCGAAGAAAGGGATTGGTCGCGAGCTCTTCGGCCAGCCGGAAGGGAACCGTCGGCCTTCCCGCATCACGCGTCGCGAGCGCCGCCTGCTCGCGCGCCCTGACGGCCTCGCTCTCGGGCTCCACCCACTTGGCGAAGCCCAGGTTGGCAAGGGTGTACTCATGGGCGCAGTAACAGAGGGTATCCGGCGCAAGGCCGGCTATGCGCTCCAGGGAGGCGGCGAGCTGCTCGAAGGTCCCGTCGAACACCCGCCCGCAGCCCGCCGCGAAGAGCGTGTCACCGCAGAACAGGGCGCCCGCCCCGAGGTAGGCGATATGGCTCGAGGTGTGGCCCGGTACCTCCAGTACCCGGAAAGGCTCTGTCAAACCCGGGACCTCGAGCTCGTCGCCCTCGCCGACAACGTCGGTCAAGCCCCGGATGCGCCTGTCTTCAGGGCCGAACACCCGGACCCGCCCAAACGCGGTCCGCAGCTCCCTGACTCCGCCGATGTGGTCGTAGTGATGATGGGTGATGAGGATGGCGCTCAGCTCCAGTCTTTGGGCTTCGAGGGCGGCGATAACCGGCTCTTCGTCCCCGGGGTCCACGACAGCGGCACGCGAGCCGCCTTGGTCCCGCAGCAACCAGATGTAGTTATCGTCGAATGCGGGTATGGGGCTGATATCCAACATGGTTCGCATCTCCTTCTCAGGGCGCGGACGCTACACCGACCGGTATGGTCTTGCCGTTGAGGGTGAGCAGCGCATCGGCCAGTTTTGCCTGAACCCGTAAGACACCCGCCGACTCTACCAGCCATCTCTGGCGCACCAGGACGGCGAGCCGTTCGCGGGCCTTTGCCGCGATCTCGGCCTCGAAGGCATTGGAACGGGTCGGAGCCTTTTGTCCCCGGCGGTGCAGCTGCCCCGGGGTCTGGCTGCGCTCCCATTCCTCCAGCAACCGCAGCGCCAATGGGTGGGGCAGACTCAGCTTCCCCTCCCCGGCCAAGTGCTCGACCCAGGCGCCGCGCTGCTCCAGAATCTCGCGCTTGAGATCATGGCAGGCAAGGGAGAGATGACCGCGAACCGGGCCTTCCGGGGTGGTGATCTCGACGGGGCCGATGGCCAGCTCGGGATCCGCGGCCAATAACAGGGGCAGATGCTCCGCCATGATTGTCGCCATGGCAACGGCGATCAGGGACTGGTCCATCGGATTGTCGGAGAGCGCGCGCATCGAATCCCGAATGGACGCCAATCCATCACCGGGCAGTCTTTGCAGCGAGAAAGAGAGCTGCGACGGCCCGTAGGGCGCGCCGTTCATACTCAGCTCTTCGGCCCGGTACTTCAGCTCCAAGCTCACGAGCGCGCCCTCGGGGATCGTCTTACCGGTGGCCGAGAGTCCAGCGGCCTGCAAGTGTACTCGGGGGGCGTGCAGCTCGGCCCGCTCGAGTTTCACAGTGGCCTCGCCGGTCGCCAGACCCGCAATCCCGCGCGAACCCGATCCTTCGAGCTTCAGGCCGCGCAGCTCCAGCCGGAAGCCCGCCGCGGCGGACAGGGAGAGGGAGGGCAGCGCCAGCCGACCCCTAACCTGCGAAAAACCGGGGGCGAACTTCAGCTCTCCGCCTCCCTGCGCCGTATGCAGGCCGGAGCCCGCGGTCGTCGAGGGGAGTGCCGCGAGGCGGATCTCGGTCGCGCCGCTGCCGTCGAGCTCCACCCTCGTGGTCAGCAGCAGCGGTGGCGGCTGCAAGCCGGGGAGCGATAGCACCGCCCGGCTCCTGATCAGGGCCGCGGACGGCAGCAGACGCGGCGAATCGAGGGTCCAGGGCCCATGGAAGATTTGGCTTTCCAGGCTGAGCGGAGCGGCAGCTGCGGCGGCGGACTGCGGGGGGCCGGAGGGCAGCTCGATTCTCACCGAAGCCTCTGAGCTGAGCCACCCGCTTCGATAGTCCGAATCGATCACCCGGGCACCCTGCGACTGCAGTTGGGTAAGAAGGTCCTCGTGGGCGGTCCGGGCTTGGGCACCGAGCACCCATGGCAAGGCGAGGACCGTCGCCGCCAACAACGCGGCGGCAACGGCGAGGGCCTTTTTCATCGGGAGGCGTTGCCCTTGGGGAAGGGAATACCCGGGGCGGAGCCGCGCAGGGCGTCGCGCACCGCCGCCGTGATGCCCGGCACATCCAGGCCGCATTCGGCGAGCTGCTCCTGCTGGGACGCCTGATCCAGGAACCGATCGGGCAGCCCCAGGTGCAGACATCGCACCTCGACTCCCTCGCGGGCCAGCAGCTCCGCAACTGCGGAACCGGCACCGCCGGCCACCGCGTTCTCCTCCAGGGTCACCAACAGCCGGTGGGTTCGGGCCATCTCCAGGATCAGCTCATCATCCAAGCGGCTTGACGAAGCGCATGTTGACGACGCTGGCATCCAGGGTCTTCGCCAGCCTCCAGCGCCGGGGCCAGCAGGGTGCCGAAGGCCAGCAGCGCCATGTCCCGGCCCTGCCTGCGCAGGTCGGCCTTCCCCATGGGCAGGACCTCGATCTCGGTCTCGACCGGACACGCCGGGTCCGGTGCCGCGTGGGTAGCGCACCATGGCCGGGCCCGGGTATTCGTAGGCGGTCTGCAGCATGCGCCGGCACTCGTTCTCGTCCGCCGGGGCCATGATCAGCATGTTCGGCAGGCAGCGGCAGTAGCTGAGATCGAAGCTGCCGGCGTGGGTGGCTCCGTCGGCGCCCACCGGACCGGCCCGGTCCACCGCCAGGGTCACGTCCAGGTCCTGCAGGCAGATGTCGTGGATCAGTTGATCGTAGGCCCGCTGCAGGAAGGTGGAATAGATGGCCACCACCGGCTTGAGTCCCTCGCAGGCCATGCCGGCGGCCAGCGTCAGGGCGTGCTGCTCGGCGATGCCGACGTCGAAGTAGCGATCCGGGAACCGCTCGGCGAATCTGCACCAGGCCCGAGCCTTCGCACATGGCCGGCGTGATGCCCATGAGACGCATGTCCTTGCTCGCCGCGTCGCACAGCCAGTCGCCGAAGACCTTGGTGTAGGTGACGGCACCCGCTTTCTTGTGCATCTCCCCGGTCGTGCGGTCGAAGGGCGTCACGCCGTGATAGGTGACGGGCTGGCCCTCCGCCGGCTCGTAGCCCTTGCCCTTTCTGGGTCACCACATGCAGCAGGCGCGGCCCCGGCATGGTCTTCATGTTGTGCAGGGTGGCTGACCAGGTATTCGATGTCGTGACCGTCGATGGGGCCGATGTAGTTGAAGCCCAGCTCCTCGAACAGGGTGCTGGGCATCACCATGCCCTTCATGTGCTCCTCCCAGCGCCCCATCAGCTCCTTCAACTGGGGTAGGCCGCGCAGGGCGGACTTGCTGCCCTCGCGCACGCTGGTATAGAGCTTGCCGGAGAGCAGCCGCGCCAGGTGACTGCTGATGGCCCCCACCGGCGGCGAGATGGACATGTCGTTGTCGTTGAGGATCACCATCAGATCCGGGTCCAGGGGACCGGCGTGGTTCAGGGCCTCGAAGGCCATGCCCGCGCTCAGGGCCCCGTCGCCGATCACCGCGATCACGTGTCGCGACTCGCCCTTGGTCTTGGCGGCCATGGCCATGCCCAATGCTGCGCTGATGGAGGTGCTGGAGTGGCCGACGCCGAAGGTGTCGTAGTCGCTCTCGCTGCGCTTGGGGAATCCCGACAGACCGCCCTTCTGGCGCATGCCGCCCATGCGGTCACGCCGGCCGGTGAGTATCTTGTGCGGATAGGCCTGGTGGCCCACGTCCCAGACCAGCCGGTCCTCCGGGGTGTCGAAGACATAGTGCAGGGCGATGGTAAGGTCCACCACTCCCAGCCCCGCCGCCAGGTGACCGCCGGTACGGGAGACGCTATCGATGAGGAAGCTGCGCAGCTCTTGCGCCAGTTCGGGAAGCCGGTCTTGGGGCAGCCGGCGAAGGTCGGCGGGAAGCTCGACAGCGGACAGGAGCGGGTAGCGTTTGTTGCCGGTGCGGGTATCGCGGGGCTTGCGGTCGGGCATGCAGGGAACCGATATTGATCGACGGGAACCGCGCATTCTAGCTGAAGCCGATCGAAAATGTGCGATGCTCTGCTTGCCGAGCTTTTCGAACAGGGGCAGCCCCACCTCGTCCTCGAGTTGGCGCACCTGCATGGAGACCGCCGGCTGGCTGAGGTGCAGTTCCTGGCTCGCCTTGGTGTAGCTCAGGTTCCTGGCAACCGACTCGAAGACGCTGAGCTGCCGTAGTGTGACGTGCATGTTGGGGGAGTGGCTCGGTGGCGATCGGGGTAGAAAATGATAAAGGTAATCAGAGTGTTGCCGGTCATCATAAGTTTTCACTTATGATGGAGAGAAATTCCCTCTAAATTTCTTATTGTTCTGGGCGGCACCCTCCCGAGCTCTTAGATTCCTTATACGTGATTTGACAGAAATCGCCTTGACGGCCTATGCCTGATACTTATTAACCACAATTGTGGTAACACACATCTGACCATGAGCAACTCAACCGGGCGCTACGTCGAGAGAAAAAACGAGCGAGGTTCCTGACCGGCGGTTGACGGACGCGGTAGCGGAATGCCAACTCGGTCTCATATCGCACGCGGGCGCGTCCCTGACCGTACGACGACGCCCTATTCTCCGTGTGCATCCAATGACGCATGGCTTGCGGCTCTCCGCCTACCAGAACATAGAGACTGCGATAGCACCGGATGAGCAGCAGGGCCAGCTCGCCGGACTTGCTCGCGGGATCCAGCCCACGGGCGGGCGTTCAAGTCTATGGCCAAGCCATTCGTGCACAAGTAGTAAACATTCAGGAGAGAAATCGAAAACGCCCCCTTCACCCTCGTCTTGGACGCCGATCCGCTACCATCCAGCCCATAAACCACATAAGCCCCAACTTATCTATTGCATCAGAAATCGTTCTTCACCGCCGAGCCGGAAGCGGATGACGAGTACGGAGAGCCGCACGAGACCATGGACCTGATGATGCGCACCACCCGCGCCATCATGGATCCCGACTACCGGACGAGGAAGCGATTGATCAACGAGGTCGCGGACGATTTCGTGCCGGCGCTGGAGAAGGACCCGTACGAGCCTCGCGGCTGTCGTGGATGGCCGGTGTCGACTTCTACAACAGGATCGTCGAGATCGCCAAGATCCCCAGCGTGCGAATCCTGTCCGAGTGGCCGATTCCCTACCGTGACGACAACCGCTACTTCTGGGAGTTCTCGGAGAACATGTTCGAGTCCCAGGGCATCGACTACCTGCCCGAGCCCAGAAAACGGTGCGCAAGTACGTCAGCGTCATGGAGATGGTCAACGAGATCGACTCCGAAATGAAGGACGACAACCCGCAGGAAGTCTGGGTCCTGGACACCGAGCTGTTCCCCTACGAGGACGACTGCGGCATCAGCTACAACGAGATGGAGGGCGTGGAACCGGTCTCCGACCCCTACCACTACAACGAGTGGGACTACCACGTGCAGCTGGCTCGCCCGGACTGGGCCACCGTAATCGAGCGCAAGCAGGGCGTGGGCGATCCGGAGATCATGGACGAGATCCTGCACCAAGCACAAACCCATCGCCTGCCGCATCCGCCACCTGATCGACGCCATGCAGCCCCAGGGCATCGTGCGCCGCCGCGGTTACGAAGAAGGCGAGGAGCTGGACCTGAACGCCGCCGTGCGGGCCATGATCGACATCCGCCGCGGCATCATGCCGGACCCGCGCATCAACATCCGCATCACCCGCCACATTCGCGACCTGTCCATCGTGGTGCTCATGGACCTGTCCGAGTCGACCAACGAGAAGATCGGCGTATCCGAGGGCGAGCCGGGCTACGAGGAGCCGCCCATCATCCTGGACCTCACCCGCGAGTCCACCGGTCTGCTGGCCTGGGCCATCGACTCCATCGGCGACAACTTCGCGGTGCACGGCTTCGCCTCCGACGGCCGCCACGACGTGCAGTACTACCGCTTCAAGGACTTCGAACAGCCCTACGACGACGAGGCCAAGGCACGCATGGCCGGCATGAAGGGCGGGCTGTCCACCCGCATGGGCGCGGCCCTGCGCCACGCCGGCTGGCACCTGACCCAGCAGACCGCACAGAAGCGCCTGGTGCTGCTGATCACCGACGGTGAGCCGGCCGACATCGACGAGCGCGATCCCCAGTACCTGCGCCACGACACCAAGAAGGCGGTGGAGGACCTGGCCATGCAGGGTGTCTACACCTACTGCCTGACCCTGGATCCGAATGCGGACCGCTACGTGGCACGCATCTTCGGCGAGAACAACTACTCCATCGTCGACCACGTCGAGCGGCTGCCCGAGCGGCTGCCGGCGGTGTTTGCGGCCCTGACGGGCTGAGGTTAACGCCCCTTCCGCCGACCTCGCTGCGATGATGCACGCGCGCGAACACCCGAGCGCCGCGGCCGCGCCTCGACCACGCCCGCCGGCGGGCTTGGCACCGGTGACCTTCGGCTGCCAAGCCGGTACCGGATGCCGTTGCCCGTTACCGTCGTCGCTGGTCCCCGGATGGGCGGCGTCGCGCAGGATGGAGTCCTCCGAGCGGCTCTGTATGATGCGCCCTTCGTGCTCGGTTATGGAGCAGAAGGTGCACCCGCCGAAGCAGCCGCGCATGATGTTGACGGAGAGCCGGATCATCTCCCAGGTCAGCAGGTCCATCTCTTCGCCGGACATGGCGAGCTCCGGCGCCGTGCCGAGCTTGTGGGCCCAGTGCTTCGGGTAGGAGAAGAGGCGGGGGGCGGAGGTCGAGGGTCGAATCGAGTCGATGGGCTTCGCCGAGCTCAACCCATCCTACAGAAAACACCTTGCGATAGAAAAGAAACCCCGGCACCCAGGGGTCGGGGTGCCGGGGCAATCGCTTCCCCGGCTGGGGCTGCCGGGAAATCGGGACCGCTGAAGGGGGAACTTTGCGGCCCCGCGTCACGTAACACTCCCCATGTAAGAACCCGGCGTTGCAGAAAAGTTCACAGGGCCGCGATCTAATTCTTTTCCCGCTGTGCCTGCTCTTGTTTCGCCTTCTCCTTTGCGGTGTGCTTGCCCTGCGAGCGCACGAACTCCAAAAAATCCGGGTTCGTCCACCCCGGCTCCGCCAGCCTTCCGGTCGGGGGTGACAGGCGGGACGTGTAGTCCATGATGGCCGAGATATCCCGCTCGCTGAAGCCCTTGATCTGCTCGACCATCTCCGGATCGGCATTGCGCCGTTTGCCATTGGCGATCCACTCGAACTGGCGGACCAGATAGGGGTAGTGCTGGCCCTGGATCAGGGGCATGTTCTCCGCGGCGATCCCCTCGCCCTGCTCGCCGTGACACTCCACACAGTAAACGCGGTAAAGCTGCTCCCCCCTTTCCAGGTCCGTACCGGGCCCGACGGCGTTCTCTGGATTCATGCGCAGCCTGCTGATGTAGGCCGCCACGTCCGCGATCTGCTGCACGTTCATGAATTCCAGCATGGTGAAGGGAAGCATGGTCGGCGTGTCCCGGTTGCGCGCGCGGATGTCGGCCATCTGCTTGATGATTACACCGTAGAGCTGTCCCGCGACTTGGGGATAGTCACCGTCGGCCGTCCCCCAGCCCTCCGGCTGATGACAGACCGCGCACAGCAGATAGACTTCCCGCCCACGCTCCGGGTCCGGCGTCAGCGTCATGGCCTTCTCCACCTCCTTGGCCGCGGCATCCGGGTGGGGATCGATAATATCCGCGAGAACAGCGCCGTTGATCAGGGTGCTGAATACCGCCGTCAGCAGTCTTGTAAGACCCATTGACCTCATCATCGCAGCAGGACGTCTCATCTTCAGAATTGATCCAGGAGTCTGGCCGGCTCGGGCACTTGTGGCAAGGAACTACGGAGCCGAGGCAACTTTATCGCGCGATTGAGGCGAGCGCAGATCCCAACTTCGAAAATACGGCAAATACAAGGTCGGCAACCGCCTCTCACAATAGGACAGTCACCCATCAGGCAGGTTTCCTGCGTAGCCGAGCGCGTCGAAAAACCAGAAGTCTATCCGGTATCCGGGATTATGCATTGGAACCGTCGCGAGTTGGACTGGCTCGTGCATCAGTGGGCCTCCTCCCAGTTCTCGCCCACCCCCAGATCGACCACCAACGGGACCTTGAGCTGCGCCGCCGACTCCATCTCGCGCCGGATGCGTTCGTGCGCCGTCTCCAGGGCTTCCCCTGCGACCTCGAACACCAGCTCGTCGTGGACCTGCATGATCATGCGCACGGGGGGCCGCTCACGCTCGATCCAGCGGTCCACCGCGATCATGGCCCGCTTGATGATGTCCGCCGCGGTGCCCTGCATGGGCGCGTTGATGGCGGTGCGCTCGGCGCCGGCCCGCCGGCCCTGGTTGCTGTGGTCGATCTCGGGCAGATACAGCCGGCGGCCGAACAGGGTCTCGACATACCTGTCTCTGCGCGCCTGCTCGCGGGTGCGGTCCATGAACTCCTTGACGCCCGGATAGCGCCGAAAGTAAAGATCCACGTACTCCTGGGCCGCCCTGCGCTCGATGCCGAGCTGCCGCGCCAGGCCGAAGGCGGACATGCCGTAGATGAGCCCGAAGTTGATGGCCTTGGCGGAGCGGCGCTGGTCGGCGGTGACCTGCTCCGGCTGCAGGCCGCAGACCTCCGCGGCGGTGGCCCGGTGGATGTCCTGGCCCGCGGCGAAGGCGGCCAGCAAGCGCTCGTCGCCGGAGAGGTGGGCCATGATCCGCAGCTCGATCTGCGAGTAGTCCGCCGCCAGCATGCGGTGGCCGGGCTCCGGCACGAAGGCCTGGCGGATGCGCCGCCCTCCTCGCTGCGGATCGGGATGTTCTGCAGGTTCGGATCGGATGAGGACAGGCGGCCGGTGGCGGCCACCGCCTGGTGATAGCTGGTGTGCACCCGCCCGGTGCCCGGGTCGACCATCCGGGGCAGCTTGTCGGTGTAGGTGGACTTGAGCTTGGCCAGTCCCCGGTGCTCCAGGATGAGCCGCGGCAGCTCGTGACCCTGCTCGGCCAGCTCCTGCAGCACCGACTCGGAGGTCGAAGGCGCGCCCTTGGGCGTCTTGGCGATCACCGGCAGGCCCTGCTCCTCGAAGAAGATCTCGCCGATCTGCTTGGGCGAGCCCAGGTTGAACCTGCGCCCGGCCTCGTCGTAGGCCGCCTGCTCCAGCTCGATGCATGCGCGCGGCCAGGTCCGCGCTCTGGCGGCGAGCAGCGCGGCGTCGACGCGCACCCCGTTGCGCTCCATGCGCGAGAGCACCGGGACCAGGGGCATCTCGATCTTCCGGTAGAGATCCAGCAGGGAGGGCTCCGCCTCCAGCCGCGGCCACAGCGCCTGGTGCAGGCGCAGGGTCACGTCCGCATCCTCGGCGGCATAGGGGCCGGCCTGCTCCAGGGGGATCTGGTCGAAGGTGAGCTGCTTGGCGCCCTTGCCGGCGACGTCCTCGAAGTGGATGGTCTCCTGCTCCAGGTACTTCCGCGCCAGGGAATCCATGTCGTGGCGGGTGGCGGTGCTGTCCAGCACATAGGACTCCAGCATGGTGTCGTGGGCGATCGCCCGCCAGCGCGATGCCGTGGTTGGCCAGCACGCTCATGTCGTACTTGAGGTTCTGGCCGACCTTGGGCCGGTCCGGGTCCTCCAGCAGGGGCTTCATGCGTCGCAGCACCCAGTCCCGGTCGAGCTGATCCGGTGCGCCCGGATAGTCGTGGGCCACCGGCACATAGGCCGCCTGGTGCGGGCTCGACGGCGAAGGACACGCCCACGATCTCGCGCCTGCATGTAGTCCAGGCTGGTGGTCTCGGTATCGAAGGCGAACAGCTCCGCCGCCTCCAGTCGCTCCAGCCAAGCTTCGAAGGCCTCCGCGTCGAGCACCGTCTCGTAGTCCAGCCCGGCGGCTGTCCGCAGGACCCGAATCCGGCTCTCGGCGAGCCGCCGTCGCCGTCCGAGGGTCGCGAGCAGGCGCTTGGACTCGAAGCGCTCGTACCAGCCCCGCAGGGTCTCCAGGTCCGGCGCCGAAGGCGTCAGGTCCCTGGACGCGGCATCCAGGGGCACGTCCAGCTTGATGGTCGTGAGCTCGCGAGACAGGGGCAGCTGCTCCAGGCTGGCGCGCAGGTTCTCGCCCACCTTGCCCTTGATCTCGTCCGCGTTCGCGATGACCTCGTCCAGAGTGCCGATACTCGCCGAGCCACTTGGCCGCGGTCTTGGGCCCGCACTTGGGCACGCCGGGGACGTTGTCGACGCTGTCGCCGACCAGAGCTCAGGTAGTCGACGATGCGCTCCGGCGGCACCCCGAACTTCGCCGATCACGCCCTCGCGGTCGAGCAGGCGTGTCGCTCATGGTGTTGACCAGGGTGACCTGCTCGTCGACCAGCTGGGCCATGTCCTTGTCGCCGGTGGAGATGAGGGTGTCCGTGCCCTCGGCGGCGGCCTGCCCGGCCAGGGTGCCGATGACGTCGTCCGCCTCCACGTCGGGGATCACCAGCAGCGGCAGGCCCATGGCCCGAATGACCTCGTGCAGGGGCTCGATCTGCTCGCGCAGGTCATCCGGCATGGGCGGCCGGTTGGCCTTGTACTCCGGATAGATGTCGTCGCGGAAGGTCTTGCCCGGGGCGTCGAACACCACCGCCATGTACGTGGGTCCGTAGTCGTCCATCAGCTTGCGCAACATGTTGAGCACCCCCAACAGCGCGCCGGTCGCCTCGCCTTTCGAGTTGGTCAGCTTGGGCAGGGCGTGGTAGGCGCGAAACAGGTACGACGAGCCGTCGACGAGGATGAAGGGAGGTTGCTTGTCCATTGGATGTGGGCCGGGGTAATGCATGTCGCGTCGGAAGCCCGAACCGTACCATGAAATGCCGAACCGAAGGCGCTCTTGGCGCCTTGGCGGTTACAACTCCAGAATCCGGGAACAAAGCTACGTGCGAAGTGCTTCCAACGCGCGATCTCTCCCGGCGAGCGGTCAATCATCCCGGGCGCGTCCAGCCCCGCGCGCTCGGCCTCAGGTCAGGTGCAGCGTCAGTGGCTCGGTCTCGCGGTAGATGAGCGGGAGGGGTGCCTGGCGGGTCAGGGTCAAGATACGGGTTCCCGACGGGTAGACCAGATGATACGTCTGCAAGAGATGAAGGTCGCCCGTGCCCGTGAGCAGGTCCATACAGGCGTCCAGCTCGGCCTGGTCCTCGTCGCCGAAGCTTACCTCCGAGTCGGCGATATGCAGAACGCCTTGGCCGAGCGCGATCTGTGGAGGCTGCTTGTCGGCTTCTGTGCGGAGCAGTGGCTTGAGAAACGGCTTGACGGTTGGCGTAATGATGATCCCGATTTGATCCTGTCCCAACAGCCACAGCAGGTCCCGCTTCTCGTCGAAGTGCTTTTCGTGATTGCCGAAGGCCGTTGCCCAACCTTGGAAATAGGCTGAATAGCGGCGGATCTTGCGTTCTGATGCCATAGGAGAAAATGCATGGAACGAGGAGTCTGCACAGGAAGTTGGCGACCGGATTCTATGTTTTTATTCGCGACCCGCCAGTGGGTGCACGGACGTCGCAATAACCCTGCTTTAAGGGCATATTAACCTAACCTTGTCACGTCGGCGAGTCAGTACCACGCCGGCGGGTTGGAAGGGCACGGGAATTTCCGCGGTCGTGAAGATCGGTTGAGGATGGTTCAAGGATTTTTCGAGAGTCGTTGCCGAGGGGGCTTAAACCTGCCCCGTTTCGACCAATCGTTTGAGCCGTTCCAGACCCTTCTCGTACTTCTTCCCCACCAGCCCCTCCATGAGCAGGCCCATGTAACGCCCGATCAGGTCGTACCCGATCTCGTAGCCGAAGCTCCAGGTAACCTCGGTACCGGTTTCGAGCGCTCGTAAGTCGAAGCTGGCCTCCGCGCTCCCCTGGGGGCCGAAGTCCAGGCGCAGCACCACCTGCTCCGGGGGTAGGCTGCGGATGATCTCCTGGCTGCCGGAGCCGACCTCCGGATTTTCGCTGGACCAGCTCATGCGGGCGCCCACCCCGGATTCCGGACCCAGTGAGCTCGTACTTGGTCGCGGTGTCCAGGTCCGCCCAAGGGGACCAACGGTTGAAAGCCTCCATATCGTTGACCAGGGGAAAGACCTGCTCCGGCGGAGCGCCGATCTCGATGCTGCGCTCGACCCGGATCTCGCCGGGGAGCACCAAGCCGCCCAGGATAAAGAGGCCGAAGAGGATGCCGAGGGTGAGCGCAGCTATTCGTACGAAGCTCATTTTTTTACCTTGAACGTGGAAAACTCCACTTTAATGAAACAGAGTAACCTAAGAATAACCCGTAAGTTAGAAGACGACTGCGATGCAAGCAACTTGGCTTGGTGCAGCTACGACGGCGACGCTCCTCTGCGATAGCTGCGACCTGAAGGCAGCAGCAAAGCGCAACGCGGGAGAACCGCATGCTGCGTTTGACGAGCGGGGCCAGGGGCGACCCTGGCCTCTACTCTACTGGTGAATCTGTCTTTTTTGGCCTTACCCGCGGCCTTTGGGGCTTCAGAGTGCTGCCGATCTCCGTTCGACGCGTGGTTCCAGCGTCTCGCCCCTGTCGGCCGTCTCAGCGAGGACTCGGCGCGTTGTGCCTTCGCGGGGGGCTGGTCAGGAACCGTTGGCACGACTCGGGGGGATATGATCCTGGCGATTTGCTGAATCGAAACAAGTGGGTGCTCTAGAGTTCAGCGCTCTTGCAGCTCGCCTTGATGGTGAGCAATCGAGAACGATTTTTCATCTGAAAAACAACAGCTAACAGATAAGTCCTAACTGCTCTATTCAGCGTAACGCCCTATCCGGGCGGGAAGGTTGCTCGGTTGCGGTATCGGCATCAGCCGCCGAGGAAAGTCCCCCGACCTACGAGTCCGGCTCATAGGCCAGATTCGGTGCCAGCCAGCGCTCGATCTCGCTCACGGTCATGCCCTTGCGTTCGCGCATAGTCCTCGACCTGGTCCTTGCCGAGCTTGCCGACGGCGAAGTAACGGGCGTCCGGGTGGGAGAAGTAGAGCCCGCTGACCGCGGCGGTGGGGACCATGGCCTTGGACTCGGTCAGCCAGATGCCGGTGCGCGCCTCCACGTCGAGCAGCTGCCACAGAGTCGTCCTTTTCCGTGTGGTCCGGACTGGCCGGATAGCCCATGGCGGGACGGATGCCCCGGTAGCGTTCCTCGATCAGGTCCTGGTTGCGCAGGTTCTCGTCCCCGGCATAGCCCCAATGGCGCTTGCGCACGCGCTCGTGCAGCATCTCCGCCAGGGCCTCGGCCAGGCGATCGGCCAGGGCCTTGAGCATGATGGCCGAGTAGTCGTCGTGGTCGGCCTCGAAGCCCTTGACCTTTTCGTCGATCCCGATCCCGGCGGTGCAGGCGAAGCCGCCGAGATAGTCGTGCAGGCCCGTGTCCGCCGGGGCGACGAAGTCCGCCAGGCACTCGTTGTACTTGCCCTCGGGTTGGCGGCCCTGCTTGCGCAGGAAGTGGAAGCTCAGTGACCGGCTCGATTCGTTCCTCGTCGGCGTAGACGTCGATGTCATCCCCCACCGCATTGGCCGGGAACAGTCCGATGACTGCGGCGGCACGCAGCCATTTCTCCGCGATGACCTGCTGCAGCATGGCGCTGGGCGTCGTCGAACAGCTTGCGCGCCTCCTCGCCCTTCTCCGGGTCGTCCAGGATCTGCGGGTAGCGGCCCTTGAGCTGCCAGGCGTGGAAGAAGAAGGTCCAGTCGATGAAATGGGCGATGTCTCTGGATCGGGATGTCCTCGAAGACCTGCACGCCGGGGTGGACGGGCACCGGCGGCGCGAAGCTGCTCCAATCGACGCGCGTCGGGTTGGCGCGCGCCTGCTCGATGCGGACCAGGTTCTTGGCCTCGTCCTTGGCGGCCCTGCGGCTTCGCACCTCGGCGTACTCGGCACGCACGGACTGGACGAAGCCCGCGCGCATGTCCTCGGAGAGCAGGCTGGTGGCCACGCCGACGGCCCGTGAGGCGTCCGGTACATAGACCACCGGATGCTCGTACTGGGGCTCGATCTTGACCGCCGTATGGGCCTTCGAGGTGGTGGCGCCACCGATCAGCAGGGGTACCTGGAAATCCAGGCGCTGCATCTCCTTGGCCACGTGCACCATCTCGTCCAGGGAGGGCGTGATGAGTCCGGACAGGCCGATGATGTCCACCTGGTTCTCTCTGGCGGCCTTTAGGATGTCGTCCGCCGGGACCATGACCCCCAGATCGATGACCTCGTAGTTGTTGCACTGGAGCACCACGCCGACGATGTTCTTGCCGATGTCGTGCACGTCGCCCTTGACGGTGGCCATCAGGATCTTGCCCTGGGTCCGCAGCACGCCGGTCTCGGCAAGGGCGGCCTTCTCCGCCTCCAGGTAGGGCTCCAGGTAGGCCACCGCCTTCTTCATGACCCGGGCGGACTTGACCACCTGGGGCAGGAACATCTTGCCGGCGCCGAACAGGTCGCCGACCACGTTCATGCCGTCCATCAGCGGGCCCTCGATCACGTGCAGCGGACGCTGCGGCGTTGGCCCTGGCCTCCTCGGTGTCCTCGTCGATGTACTCGGTGATGCCCTTGACCAGGGCGTGCTCCAGGCGCTTCTCCACCGGCCAGGTCCGCCACTGAAGGTCGTCCTTGGATTCGGCCGCCGCACCGTCGCCCATGTACCTGGGTGCAAGGTCCACCAGCCGCTCGGTGGCGTCCGGCCGGCGGTTGAGGATCACGTCCTCCACCGCGTCGCGAAGCTCTGCCGGGATATCGTCGTAGACCGCCAGCTGTCCGGCGTTGACGATGCCCATGTCCAGGCCCGCTGAGATGGCGTGGTACAGGAACACCGCGTGGATGGCCTCGCGCACCGGGTTGTTGCCGCGGAAGGAGAAGGAGACGTTGGACACGCCGCCGGAGACCAGGGCGTGGGGCAGGTGCCCTTGATCCAGCGCACCGCCTCGATGAAGTCCACCCCGTAGTTGTTGTGCTCCTCGATGCCGGTGGCCACGGTGAGGATGTTGGGGTCGAAGATGATGTCCTCGGGCGGGAAGCCCACCTGCTCGGTGAGGATGCGGTAGGCGCGGCCGCAGATCTCGATGCGCCGCTGCAGGTTGTCCGCCTGGCCCTGCTCGTCGAAGGCCATGACGATGACCGCCGCGCCGTAGCGCCGGCAGAGCCTGGCGGATTGGACGAACTTCTCCTCGCCCTCCTTGAGGGAGATGGAGTTGACGATAGGCTTGCCCTGGACGCACTTGAGCCCCGCCTCGATGATCTCCCACTTGGAGGAGTCGATCATGAACGGGACCCGCGCGATGTCCGGCTCCGAGGCCATGAGATTCAGAAACCGCTGCATGGCCGCCACCCCGTCCAGCATGCCCTCGTCCATGTTGACGTCGACGACCTGGGCGCCGTTCTCCACCTGGGCACGGCAGATGTCCAGGGCCTCCTCGTACTCTTCGTTCAGAATCAGGCGCTTGAACTTGGCCGAGCCGGTGACGTTGGCCCGCTCGCCCACGTTCACGAAATTCAGGGTTCGTTCGATGTTCAGCGGCTCCAGGCCCGACAGGCGGCAGACGGGCGCAGGCGTTGGCGGCACCCGCGGCGGCTTGCCCGCGACGGCCCCGGCGATGGCCGCGATGTGGGGCGGCGTGGTCCCGCAGCAGCCGCCCACGATGTTCAGAAACCCGGAATCGGCCCACTCGGCCACCTGCACGGCCATGTCCTCGGGACCCAGGTCGTACTCGCCGAACTCATTGGGCAGACCCGCGTTCGGGTGCACGTTGACGAAGCATTCGGCTACCCGCGACATCTCCTCGACATACTGGCGCAGCAGATCAGGCCCCAGGGCGCAGTTCAGTCCGATGGAAATCGGCCTGGCGTGGCGCAGGCTGTTGTAGAAGGCCTCGGTGGTCTGACCGGACAGGGTGCGGCCGGATTGGTCGGTGATGGTGCCGGAAATCATCACCGGCAGCGACAGGCCGTCCTCGTCGAATACCCGCTCGCAGGCGAAGACCGCCGCCTTGGCGTTCAGGGTGTCGAAGACGGTCTCGATCAGCAGAAGATCGGCGCCGCCCTCGATCAGGCCGCGGGCCGCCTGCATGTAGGCGCTCACCAGCTCGTCGAAGCTTACGTTGCGGAAGCCCGGGTCGTTGACGTCCGGTGAGATGGAGCAGGTGCGGCTGGTCGGGCCCAGCACGCCGGCGACGAAGCGGGGCTTTTGGTCCGTCGAGAAGCTGTCCGCGGCCTCCCGAGCCACCCGCGCCGCGGCGATGTTGAGCTCGGTGACCACTCCTCCATGCCGTAATCGGCCATGGAGACGGTGCTGGCGTTGAAGCTGTTGGTCTCCACGATGTCCGCGCCGGCCTCCAGGTACTGCTCGTGGATGCCGCGGATGATCTGCGGCTGGGTGAGGCAGAGCAGGTCGTTGTTCCCGTTAAGGTCGCTCGGCCAGTCGGCGAAACGCTCGCCGCGATAGTCCGCCTCCTCGAGCTTGTGGCGCTGGATCATGGTGCCCATGGCACCGTCCAGGATCAGGATGCGCTCCTGCAGCAGGTTCTGGAGAGTGGCGTGGATATCGGGCATGTCTGGATCCTTGGGTAACGAGTTGGGAGCTGAAGCGGCACGAGGCCGCCGCAAACCAAAAAAATAATTATAACTCCGCGTGCGTACGAGTCGGCCGCCTAGTCGCGCCCTTGCGTTCAAAAACCGTTGCGGGAGCGGGGCTGCGCATCGCGATGAAGCGCTTGCTCAGGTGCGCGAGCTGCGAACGATTGGCATTCCAACCCTTGGCAACGGTTTTGTAACCACGGGCCGGGACGCAGTCGCCGTTCCCGTATTATGATTCAATAATCAAAACCAGGATTGTTGAGGAGGTTGCGACATGGCAGAGCGTCTCATGGTGCTGCCGAGCAAAGACGTAGGCAGAATTCGCCTGGTGACGGTGCCGGAGGACATGTCGCCCCACGAGGCCTACCGGTATGTCACCGGGCTCGTGTCCGAGATCGAGCGCACGGGTGAGGACCAGTGGGTGGACGAAGTCCTTGACCTGCTGGAGGACCACGGTTTCGAGAGCCTGGAATTCGTACTGGGTCCGCCCCTGGACTGACGCAGTCCCCGCGTGCGGTCCAGTGCGGATACACCTGCTGAGCGTCGGCCGCCGAATGCCGGGGTGGGTCGAAACCGGCTTCCGGGAATACGCGAAGCGCCTGCCCGCCGAATGTACCCTGCACCTGGTCGAGATCGAGCCGGGACACCGCCGCAAGGGCTCAAGCGCGGACGTGGCGCGCCGCACCGAGGGCGCACGCATGCTCGCTGCGCTTCCGAAGGGCGCGCAGGTGATCGCCCTGGACCTGGCCGGTCGCGCTTGGAGCACCGAGAAGCTCGCCGCGCAGCTCGCGGACTGGATGGCCGACGGGCGCGACCTCGCCCTGCTGGTGGGCGGGCCCGACGGACTGGCCAAGCCGTGTGTCGAGCGAGCGGAGCGCCTGTGGTCGCTCTCGCCCCTGACCTTCCCCCACCCACTGGTGCGGGTCATCCTGGCCGAACAGCTCTACCGGGCATGGAGTATCCTCAAGGGCCACCCCTACCACCGGGGTTGAAGATTCAGCCCGAGTTTTCGCGCGATGGCGCTCGGTATGGGTAGGGCTTTGGTATTAGGAGCTAAGCTTGGAGAACCCTTCGCTCTTTCTGGCGTCAAAATCCCCCAGAAGGCGCGACCTTCTGGAGCAGATCGGCATCCGCTTCGCCGTGCTCGACGTTGACCTGGATGAGGCGCGGCTCCCGGGCGAGACACCGGAGACCTACGTACAGCGTCTTGCCCTGGACAAGGCCCGTGCCGGTCATGCTTTGGTCCAGCGGCGCAGCGCCCTTCCGGTGCTCGCAGCGGATACGGCGGTGGTCGTCGGGGAGCGCGTCCTGGGCAAGCCCAGCGACGGCGGTGAGGCAGCCGCCATGATGCGGCTGCTCTCCGGGCGCACCCACCGGGTGCTGAGCGGGATCGCGCTTGTAGGCACGCAGGAGCGGCAAGACATCAGCATCAGCGAGGTCCGATTCCGTGCGGTGAGCGAGGAGGAGGCCGTCGCCTACTGGGAGACCGGAGAGCCTTGCGACAAGGCCGGCGGATACGCCATCCAGGGTATCGGCGCCTTGTTCGTGGCGGACCTCAAGGGCAGCTACTCGGGGGTGATGGGGCTGCCCCTATTCGAGACCGCCCGCCTGCTTGCCCAGGCGGAGATCGGCGCGTTCGTCCAAGCCCGGACGATTGCGGCAACTTAAGGAATCAAGAGCTTGAGTGAAGAAATCCTGGTCAACGTAACCCCGCCGGAGACCCGGGTCGCCGTGGTCGAGAACGGCGTCGTGCAGGAAATCATCATCGAGCGCGCCGACCGCTGCGGGCTGGTGGGCAACGTCTACAAGGGCCGGATCTGCCGGGTCCTGCCCGGTATGCAGGCGGCGTTCGTGGACATCGGGCTCGAGCGAGCCGCCTTCCTGCACGCCTCGGACATCGTCGGTACCGAGGGAGAGCCCCGTAGCGAGCACATCTACGAGCTGGTCAGCGAGGGCGACGGAATCATGGTGCAGGTGGTCAAGGACCCGTTGGGCACAAAGGGCGCGCGGCTCACCACCAATATCTCCATCCCGTCCCGCTACCTGGTGTTCATGCCTGCCCTGACCACCACCGGTGTATCCCAGAAGATCGAGGACGAGGAAGAGCGCAAGCGGCTGCGGGACATACTGCAGCGGTTCGTGGATTCGGAGCAAGGCGAAGGGGGGTTCATCGCCCGCACCGCAGCCGAGGGTGTCGCCGAGGATGCGTTGGTCAAGGACATGGATTTTCTCAGCAAGCTGTGGCTCGGCATCAAGGACAGGTGCCGCTCAGCCGACGACATCGGCATGATCCACGACGACCTGCCCCTGGCCCTGCGCGCCCTGCGCGACCTGGTGGGCCCGGAGGTGGAGCGTGTGCGCATCGACTCGCGCTCCACCATGGAGCGCGCCTGCACGTTCGCGGCCAAGTACATCCCCGAGATCGAGGAGCGGATCGAGTACTACCCGGGCGAGCGTCCGCTGTTCGACCTGTACGGGGTGGAGGACGAGATCCAGAAGGCGCTGCAGCGCAAGGTGCAGCTCAAGTCCGGCGGCCACCTGGTCATCGACCAGACCGAGGCCATGACCACCATCGACGTCAACACCGGCGCCTTCGTCGGTCACCGCAATCTGGAAGAGACCATCTTCAAGACCAACCTGGAGGCGGCCCAGGCCATCTGCCGCCAGCTGCGCCTGCGCAACCTGGGCGGCATCATCATCATCGATTTCATCGACATGAGCGAGGAGGAGCACAAGCGCCAGGTGCTGCGGGCGCTGGAGAAGTGCCTGGCCAAGGATCACGCCAAGACCCACATCACCGAGGTCTCGTCCCTGGGCCTGGTGGAGATGACCCGCAAGCGCACCCGCGAGTCCCTGGAGCACGTGCTGTGCGAGCCCTGCACCTGCTGCGGCGGCCGCGGCTCCCTGAAGACCGCCGAGACCACCTGCTACGAGATCTTCCGCGAGATCCTGCGCGAGGCGCGCCAGTTCGATGTGGAGACGCTGCTGGTGCTGGCCTCCCAGGAGGTGATCGACCGCCTGCTGGACGAGGAGTCCGCCCACCTGGCCGAGCTGGAGGAATTCATCGGCAAGCCGATCAGGCTGCAGGCCGAGGCGCTCTACACCCAGGAGCAGTACGACGTGGTGCTGATCTAGCTTTAGGTCAAGTCGGGCGCGAGGCTGAGGACGCAAAACACCGGGAACGCGTTTCGCACGCGCCCTAACCCGATCAATCCTGCGGCTGCCCACCGCCCACTGCCCCTTTTCGCTAATGATCCACCTGTTCAAGTCAGCCGTCTCCAGGGCCGTAACATACAGCCTGATCGGTGTGGTTGTTGTCGGGCTCCTGATTGGCGCGGTGCGCTTGGCCCTACCCTTCGCCGATCTGTTCCGCTCGGAGCTGGAGGGCATGCTGTCCGAGACCCTCGGTCTTCAGGTGCGCGTAGGACGGCTGGGGCTGCGCCTTGCAGGCCAGGTCCCGCAGATCACGCTCATCGATGCCGAGCTCGTGGACCCCGACACCGGACGCACACAGCTCAGTCTGGAGCAGCTGCGGATCGAGCTAAGCTTGTTCGCCAGCCTGCGCGAGCTGGCGCCCCATATAGAGTCCGTTACCCTGGTGGGGGCGCATCTGGTCATCAAGCGTCTCGCGGACGGCACGGTTGCGCTACAGGGGCTGGAAGGTGTCGAGGGTGGTGATCCGGCGGCCATGACCTTTTTCCTCGGCAATGGCCGCTTCCTGCTCGTGGACAGCGACCTGCGCTGGATCGACGAGAAGGAGGCCCCGGATGCCTCCCCGCTGCACCTTTCCGACGTTCAGATCCGCTTCGAGAATGCGGGCGAGCAGCATCGATTCGGCATCCTCGCGCGGCCATTCGGTGACCGCAAAACGCACCTGCGGCTGGCGGGAGATCTTCGTGGCAAGCCCCGCGACCCGGCAGATTGGAGCGGCGAGATCTTTCTGCACTGGCGCGAGGCCAATCTGGAGCAAGTCCTCCAGGGGAGGCTTCCCGCCGGGCTGAGCATCGGTAGCGCGGAGTTTGAAGTCGAGATCTGGAACGACCTGGAGGGCGGAGTCCTGACGCAATCATTGACCCGGATGGCTGTAGGCGGGTTGACGACCGGGCGCAGATCCGGGAGGTGACGCTGCTGCGCCCATGCGCCTGGACCGGCTCGAGGCGTGCCTGCGCTGGAGCAGGGTCTCGAACGGCTGGAATCTGGACGTCAAGGACCTGGCCCTGACCCGCGACGGTGCCAAGCAACCGGAATCGGATCTGGGATTGCGCTTTCGCGCCGGCGGCGACGGAGGCTGGAGCCTGCAGGGAGGCAGCCAGCTCCTCGACCTGAAAGACGTCCGCGACCTGCTCGCACAACTGCCCGAGGCCATGGCCGAAAAGCTCGGCCCGCTGGTGGACATGCACCCCGCAGGCAAGCTGAAGGATCTGCGCTTCCGGTTTGCAAAGCACCCCGACCTCCCCCCGGAATGGGCCCTGTCGGGGCGTGCCGAAGGGCTTGGTGTCGCGGCCCATGGGCGCATCCCTGGCATCGCGGGCCTGGACACCGAATTCTTCGCGGACGAGCATCGCGGTAGACTGGTCCTCGCCTCCGGCCCGCTGACCCTGGATCTGCCCAACCTGTTCCCGGACCCCATCGGGCTCGACGAGCTGAACGGCGAGGTCCGATGGGACCGCACCGCCGACGGTGCCCTGAAGGTCTCCGCGGATGAAATCACCGCGGGCAACGCGGACATCGCGACCCGCTCGCGTTTTGCCCTTTCCCTGCCGTCCGGCGGCGGCAGCCCCTTCCTGGACCTGCAAACGAGCTTCCAAGACGTGGAGCTCACATCCATAAGCAATTACATTCCAAAGCGGCGACTCAAGAAAAAGAAGCTGGTGACCTGGCTCGAGGGTGCTTTCGAAGGCGGCCGCATCCCCTTCGGAACCTTGCTGTTCCGGGGCATCGTGGCCGATTATCCCTTCGCTGAGCAGCAGGGCCGTTTTCAGGTCCTGCTCGGGGTGGAGGACGGGATCCTGGTGTTCAACAAGGCTTGGCCGCCGCTCGAAGACCTCCAGGCCATGGTGCACTTCCTCAATCGGGGGATGGGGGTTTTCGTCTCCAGCGCCCGTTTCATGGACAGCGACCTGCGGAGCACCTACGCCAGCATTCCCGATCTGAAAGAGGCCGTCGCCCTGGAGGTCGTGGGCCGGGCGGAGGGTCCCTTTGCCGGCGGACTTCGGGTGCTCGGCGAGACCCCCCTGCGCAAAAAGCTGGGCGCGATCGCCGATACCTTCGAGGCCGAGGGCAGCTCGCGTATCGACCTGGACATGGCGATTCCCCTGCCCCGGAAGGAGGGCAAGGTTCCTTTACGGCTCTCCGGGGAGCTTTCGTGGCCCGGTCCGGCTAGCGTCGGCATTGCGGGCCAGGACATTCAGCTCACCGACCTGAAAGGCAGCCTGCACTTCGACGCCCGCAGCATTTGGGCGGAGTCCATCGGGGCTACGCTCTGGGGTGAGCCTGTCGACCTACATATAGAATCGAGCGAGCCAGATGAAGCCGGAAAGACGTCCGCCCGCATCCGCGCGGATGGAAGTCTCCCGACCGGTGTACTGTCCCAGCGCATCCCGTACCCGATATGGGACTTCGCGAAGGGCCGCTTACGCTGGGAGCTGCGCGTCGACACCGGTAAGTCCTCGGACGACGGCGGCTTGCCGCCGATGGACTTCGACCTCCATACCGATCTCGACGGAGTGGCGGTCGATCTTCCCGCGCCCCTGGGCAAGCCTGCAACCGGGACGCGCCGACTGCATTTCTCGGGGCGATTGGCCCGTGCGCAGGAGTTGCAGGTCCGAGGCGGCTTCGGAGACCTGGGTATCGGCTTGGGACTGGAGCGCAACGAAGATGGCAAGCTGCGGCTCGCACGCGGTACCTTCAACCTGGGCGGCGCAACCGTTCCTTTGCCCAGCGGCGAGGGCTTCTATCTCAGCGGCTCCGTCCCTACCCTTGACCTGTCTGCCTGGCTCAACTGGTGGTCGAGCAGGAAACCGGCTACAGCCGGCGACGCGGCAGGCGGCACCTCCAGGCTGAGATCGGCAGACGTGCGGGTGCGGCGCCTGCTGTTGACCGACATGGCCCTGAACGACGTTCGTCTCGACCTGGATCAGAGCGCAGGCCGATGGGACGCGAAGCTCAGCTCGCGCGAGCTGGACGGCAGGGTCTCCATCCCCCACCGGCCTCGGCGGGAGCCAATCCGGATCGCGCTGGATCGACTGGATTTGAAGGCATTGCTCGGATACGAGGGCGAGGAAGGCCAGGCCTTGGCAGAGGCAAAGCGGCGGTCCGATTCGCGCCGGGCCCATACCCTGAATTTGAGTGTCGAGCGTTTGGTTTGGGGAGACAATCCGTTGGGGCGCGTGACGCTGCGCACACAAGCGGTGCCCGACGGCTTGCGCTTCGCGGACATCGACCTGACAGGCCCCTTCATGTCGATCCAGGGCGCAGGGAGCTGGACGCACCAAGGCCAGGGGCAACGCACCAGCGTCTCAATCAATGCAAAGGGCTCCGACTTGGGCGAGTTCCTGCGCAGTCTCGAGTTCAAGAGCCTGTTCTACAAGGCGCCGGCCCAGGTGGATCTCACCCTCGGTTGGCCCGGCGGACCGGCTCAGTTCTCGGCGGCGGAGCTGAAAGGGGACATCGGTATCGAGGTCGGTGCCGGCCGCCTGCTGGAGGTCGAGCCCGGGGTAGGGCGGATGCTTGGCATCCTAAATCTACAGGCCCTTCAACGGCGCCTGAGCCTGGACTTCAGCGACCTTTTCGAGCGCGGTTATGCGTTCGAGAAGATCTCGGGGAAGCTGAAAGTGGGGGGGGGAAGGGCCGAGATCGAGGAGCTGCTCATCGAAGGGCCCTCTGCCGACGTGAGCGTCGAAGGCTACACAAACCTGGTGAAACAGGAGTTCCATCAGATCGTGACCGTAACGCCGCGCATCGGCACCGGCGTAGCCCTGGCCACCGCGGTGGCGGGCGGCCCCCTGGTCGGTGCGGCTGTCTTTCTTGCCGATCAGGTCTCCGGTGGAATCGTGGACAAGCTCGGGAGTCACCAGTACGAGCTGAAGGGACCCTGGGACAAGCCCGAGATCCGGCGGGGCAAGCTGGGCGGCGACGGGGACCAGGACGCCCGAGGGGGGCATTTCCTGGGGGGTGGCGGCCGTGCCGGTACGGGGGGGTCACGAGAGCCGAAGCCCGCGGAGCCACATCCAGCAAAGGCCAAGGCAGCCACCGAACGCCAGAAGGGGGTGGCGATACCTCTACCTGGCCTGACCAGGGACAATGAGGTCGAGAATCTGTTTCTTCAGGGACATTGATTTTCTCTCTATGCCGCCGGTGGTATCTTGCCGGCTGGGTTCGCCAATGAAGAACATCAGATGAAGACTGGACCGCTGTCTCTCTGAAGCAGGATATCCAATTGTCCATGTCGAGCTCGAAACCAAGGGTTGCCGCCGTCCAGATGGCAACCGGTCCAAACGTTAGCGCCAACCTGCTGGAGGCGGAGCGGCTCATTCGCAAGGCGGCCGATGACGGCGCGGGACTGGTGGTGCTCCCCGAGAATTTCTCCTTCATGGGGAAGCGGGATGCAGACCTGCTCACCCGGCGTGAGCCTGACGGCGAGGGGCCCCTGCAGACCTTCCTCTCCGACGTCGCCGCCCGATACGGAATCTGGCTGGTCGGAGGCACCATTCCCCTGTCCGCCGGCGACGCGGACCGCGTCCGCTCCGCCTCGCTGGTCTACAACGAGCGTGGAGAACGGGTCGCCCGCTACGACAAGATTCATCTGTTCGATGTGGACGTCCCCGGTGCCAACGAGCGCTACGTCGAGTCCGCCACCATCGAGCCCGGAAACGAAACCGTCGTCCTCGACAGCCCCTTCGGACGGCTCGGCGTGGCGGTCTGCTACGACCTGCGTTTTCCGGAGATGTTTCGGCAAATGCTCGACAGCGGTGTGGAGCTGCTGGCGATACCGGCGGCATTCACGGCCACCACCGGCAAGGCCCACTGGGAAACCTTGGTGCGGGCACGCGCCATCGAAAATCTTGCCTATGTGGTCGCCGCCGGACAGGGGGGCTACCACGCCAACGGCCGCGAGACACACGGGCACAGCATCATCGTGGACCCGTGGGGCGCGGTGCTCGCCCAAGTTCCGCGCGGCAACGGCTGTATCTGTCACGCACTGGACAAGGATTTCCAGGCCTCGGTGCGGCGAAGCTTCCCGGCCATCGGGCACCGGCGTTTGAAATGCGGCTGATGCGGCCGCAGATCTGCTTGATAACGTCCATGGTCCTGTCTTCGGCATCTCGACCACGAAGGAGCGGTGAGTTGTTGTTTTTAGGATAATGCCGGCCAAGCGCGCTCGTCGGTTTCGAAACGCCTCGCCCAAGACTTCTGGAGTCCAGAATACCCATCCATGCATGATCCTATACATATTGCGCGTGACAACATCCTGGCACCCGTCGGGTTGGAGAATAGAGACATCGACCGGCTGCTAGGTCAGCTCAGCAGCCCGAGCATCGATGCCGCTGACATCTATTTTCAATCCAGCCGGATGCAGTCCTGGGTCCTGGAAGACGGGATCATCAAGGAGGGGAGCTTCAGCATCGAGCAGGGTGCCGGTGTGCGGGCCATCAGCGGCGAGAAAACGGGTTTCGCATACTCAGACGAGCTGGAGTTGCCCGCCTTACTGCAGGCTGCTCAGGCGGCCCGGGCCATTGCGCGAGGAGGCGCCGAGGGACAGGTTCGGGTGACCGGGACGCCGGCCGCCCGCCGGTTGTACGAGCCGCTGAACCCGTTGCAGAGTCTCCCGGACGACGAGAAGGTTTCGCTGCTGCATCGGGTAGACGAGGAGGTTCGGCGTCAGGACCCGCGGATCAAGCAGGTCATCACCAGCCTGGTGGCGGCGCACGACGTGGTTCTGGTGGTCACCGACGACGGCACGCTGAGCGCGGACGTAAGGCCCCTCGTTCGCTTGGGCGTATTCGTCATCGCCGAGAACGGGGGCAAGCGCGGGCAGGGCACCAGCGGCGGAGGGGCGCGGCAGGGGCTCGGCTATTTTCTGGAGGCGGATCGTTGCAAGGAGTACGCCCGCGAGGCGGCCCGTCTCGCCCTGACCAGCCTGGACGCCACCAACGCCCCGGCCGGCACCATGACCGTGGTCCTGGGCCCCGGTTGGCCCGGCATTCTGCTGCACGAGGCCGTGGGCCACGGCCTGGAAGGCGACTTCAACCGCAAGGGCACCTCGGCCTTTTCAGGGCGTCTGGGTGAGCGGGTGGCCGCGCCCGGCGTCACAGTCGTGGATGACGGAACGCTTCCCGGGCGCCGCGGCTCCCTCAATATAGACGACGAGGGAACGCGGACCGAGTGCACCGTCCTCATCGAGAACGGTGTACTGCGCGGCTACATGCAGGACAAGCTGAACGCCAGGCTCATGGGCATGGCGCCTACCGGTAACGGCCGCCGCGAGTCCTACGCCCACCTGCCTATGCCGCGCATGACCAATACCTATATGCTCGCCGGAGACAAAGACCCGCAAGAGATCGTCGCCTCGGTAGACAAGGGTCTCTATGCCGCGAACTTCGGCGGCGGCCAGGTGGACATCACTTCCGGCAAGTTCGTTTTTTCCGCCAACGAAGCCTACCTGATCGAGAACGGTAAGATCGGTGCCCCGGTAAAGGATGCCACGCTGATCGGGAACGGCCCCGACGTAATGACCCGAGTGAGCATGGTGGGCAACGACCTGAAGCTCGACAAGGGCGTCGGCACCTGCGGCAAAGAGGGTCAGAGCGTACCGGTGGGAGTGGGACAACCAACCCTGCGCGTGGACGGACTGACCGTCGGCGGGACCAGCGCCTGAAGTACCATTTGTTGTTGCCGCAAAGCGGTTCAATTCAAGCCACTCACGCAGGACAAAAGTGACAGAAATCGCAACCAACGACACCCACGAGCGCCAGGCCCGTCTTGAGCACGTCGTCGAGGATCTGCTCGCGGAGGCCAAGCGCCAGGGAGCCAGTGCCGCCGAGGCAGTCGCCAGCAGCGGCGCAGGACTGGAGACCACGGTCCGCCTCGGCGAAGTGGAGACCGTGGAGCACACCCGGGGCAACGGCCTCAGCATCACCGTCTACATGGGGCACCGCAAGGGTTCCGCCAGCACCTCGGACCTGAGCTCGACGGCAGTACGTGACGCGGTCGGCGCCGCGTGCGCAATCGCTGCTCATACCCAGGAAGACAGGTGCGCCGGGCTCGCGGATCCCGGGCGCATTGCCAGTGAGATTCCGGACCTGGATCTCTACCACCCGTGGGGGCTCCAGGTGGAGGACGCCATCGGCCTGGCGGTCGAGTGCGAGGACGCCGCTCGCGTCACGGACCCGCGCATCGTCAACTCCGAGGGGGCATCCGTGAGCACCCACACCGGAGTCCATGTATACGGCAACAGCCACGGCTTCGTCGGCGGCTACCCCACCTCCCGCCATAGCCTGAGCTGCGCCGTAATCGGGCAGGACAACGAAGGCATGCAACGCGACTACTGGTGGAGCTCGGCGCTCGCCGCGGAGGATCTGGAGTCCGCTGCGAGCGTGGGGCGGCGAGCCGGCGAGCGCACGGTGGCCCGCCTCGGATCGCAGCGGATCTCCACCCGCCAGGCTCCGGTGCTGTTCAGCGCTCAGGTCGCATCCGGGCTTATGCGTCACCTTGTGAGCGCCATCACCGGCTCGAGTCTCTACCGCCAGGCGAGCTTCCTGCTCGACCACCTGGACCGGCAGATCTTCCCGGACTTCGTACGTATCCACGAGGAGCCGCTGCTTCCGCGCGGGTTGGGCAGCGCCCCGTTCGACGGCGACGGCGTAGCCACCGCGCCGAAGGACCTGATATCCGGCGGCGTGCTGCGTACCTACCTGCTCGACGCCTACTCCGCCTGCCGCCTGGGCATGGAGACCACCGGCAACGCCGGAGGCGTGCGCAACCTGAAAATCGACATGGGCGACCTGGACCGGGATGCCCTGATCCGGCGGATGGACACCGGCCTGTTCGTTACCGAGCTCATGGGCCACGGCATCAACCCGGTCACCGGCGACTACTCCCGCGGCGCCACCGGATTCTGGGTGGAGCGGGGCGAGATCCAATACCCGGTGGAAGAGATCACCATCGCCGGCAATCTCAAGCAGATGTTCCTGGGCCTGGTGGCCGTGGGCAATGACTGCGACTACCCGGGCAGCACCCGCACCGGGTCCTGGCTCATCGAAGAGATGACCATCGCGGGGAAATAGCCTTGTTGGAGCAGCGCCATCGCCGCGAACCCGTGGCTTTCGCGAGGTAGTAACTCCTCCGGGGCACTGCTCCTACTTCTTTGGTTTTCTTGGTGTTTCTTCGTGCTCTTCGTGGTGAAGTTCACGTCCTCATTACGTTATTCCTTATCCCTGCATAAAATCCCTTGCCAGGACAGCGGCTTGCAATGGCGGCTGGATCGTTCTAGTTTCCGAAGGCGATCTGAATCGCGCTCACTTGAAGCCGGCCACTTTCCTTGATAGTTGCGACCGGTCGGGTTGCCTGCTCAGCTGTTCTCGGAGGACACTCGCCCATGATTACCTTTGCAGAGCTACACGGACAGATCCACAAGATCACCGAGCTGTCCAACGTATTTCTCTACCTCATCCAGGACCGCGCCATGTGCGACACTGCTTGCGCGCGCGATCTCTTCTTCGAGTACAAGCAACGCGTCAAGGAGCACATCGAGCTGGTAGATCAGAAGCTGTGCGGCAAGCTCATCTCCTATCCCGACCAAAAGGTCAAGAACACCGCGGACCGTTTCCTGTCCGGATCGACGGAGATCAAGAAGATCTTCAGCGACTACATCAAGGAATGGTGCTCGGAAAAGGACAAGACGCTCACCATCCGCGACCACGGTGAGTTCGTCAAAGAGTCCGAGGAAATGTTCGACCTGGTCCTGGACCGCATTCAGCGCGAGACCGAGCACCTCTACCCGCTCATCCGCAAGCTCGAAGACGGCGACAAGCTGGCGGCTTGAACCGCAAGGAACCTATCGAGTCGCGCTGTAACCGAGGCGACCCGTTCAGGCGACCCGATTGCGTTCCAAGCCTTTCGCAAACGCGAGAATATTCTGCGCGACCTCATCCACCAGCCGCTGCCGGCACTCCCGGCTGGCCCAGGCGGTGTGGGGGGTGACGATCAGGTTGGGCAGGGTCGGATCGAGCAGGGGATTGCCGTCCCGCGGCGGCTCCACGGCTCAGCACATCCACGGCCGCAGCGCCGATCTCCCCGCCGCGCAGCGCTTCGGCCAGTGCCTGCTCGTCAACGATGCCGCCGCGGGCCGTGTTGATCAGCAGGGCATCGGGCTTCATCAGGGTCAGCTCCTTCTCGGCGATGAGATTGCGGGTGTTGTCGGCCAAGGGGCAGTGCAGGGTCAGCACGTCGACCTGCGGCAGCAGCTCCACGAGCGGCACCCGGCCGGTCTGCGCCGGAATGCCGGGGCGCTGCGCGACCAGGACCTTCATGCCGAAGGTATCGGCGACCCTGGCTACTTCCCCTCCCAGCTCACCGAAGCCGACGATGCCGATGGTCCTTCCCGCAAGCTCCCGGATGGGATAGTCGAGCAAGCAAAACTGATCGCTTCGTGCCCATGCCCCATCCAACACCGCCCGACGATAGTCGAGCAGCCGCGTCGCGTGGGCCAGCATCACGGCGAAAACATGCTGGACCACGGCGGGTGTCGCATAGCCGGTGACGTTGGTCACGGAGATTCCCACCTCCCGCGCGGCGTCCAGATCCACATTATTGGTTCCGGTGGCGGCAACGCAGACCAGCTTTAATTCCCGTGCCGATTCCAGCAGCTCCCGGTCCAGCAACACCTTGTTGCTGACCACGAGCTCCGCGTCCCTGATGCGCCCCTTGGTCTGCCCCCGAGCGGTGCGTTCGTGGATCTCCCAGCGCTCGCAGACCGAGCGCAGCGGGGATAGATCGATGTCGCCCCGGTCGATCGTGGCCAGGTCCAGGAGAACGCCTTGCGATAGTGTCATGTCAAAAATAGTGGGCAGTGGTCAGCGGTATTCTGATTTACTGAAACGGCGAATTGGGAAACCAATCTTACCTAGCCACCCTTAGCTGTAGTAGTCGGCATCTGACCTGACAGACACCGCCAAATATTATCGAATGCGGACGCGCAAGCGCGATATCTGCCCCAGGCAGAAGACGACCCACAACGGTCCTTAACCGATTGCTTATGAATGGTGTCAGAATTCCTTACACCACCCCGAGGCAAGCCAGGCACGAACGGCAGGTCTCGACCCAGAGCTGTCGGTCGCAGAGGGCGCTCTGAACGGCAGCTTTGCCACGTAAGCTGCCCTTCAGACTCCGGCAGACGACCGGCAGCAGTCGGCCAAATCCGGACCTTAGAGTGCAGAACGTGACAGTCCGGTTGAGCGAATCCGAATGTCCGTTACCGAGTGAAACTTATGTATTTGTACGTTGAAGATGATTGGGAGGTGATGGAGAACAACCAAGACGTCAAAAATGCAACGCGCTACGGTATGCGCCGCGATCCTACGCATGCGTTGTTGAAGGTTGTGCTTCATCCGGACATCAATCTAC
>CAWDLA010000027.1:0-107457 GCA_963802975.1 uncultured Gammaproteobacteria bacterium | reverse complement strand
GTCAGGAATCTTTGCACAAATGGAGCGGACGAAGGCCACGGCACCTTGAGCCTGATCCATCGCTGCCGCTGCGCGCCAGGGAGAGCGAAGCGAAGGCGCGTAGTCGTTCGACGGTCAAGCTACGCATGCGATGGACCGACTGAATATCTTGTCTGCTCGATCGTTTTGATCGGTACAAAGCGCATGTTCGGACGTTGCGCCGCCTCACAGATCGCCTCTGCATCGGCCGCGTCATTCTTGTTGGACTTCACGTACGGCTTGACGAACGGGGGTGCGATCAGCTTCACCTCATGCCCGTACGACTTCAGTACCCGTGCCCAGTAGTGAGCACTGGCACACGCCTCCATCGCAATGGTGCACACGGGCAAATTGGCAACATACTCCTTGAACTGTTGGTGGCTAAACTTCTTTCCTACTGCCTTACGGCCGTTGCCATCAACACCGTATACGTGCAGGCTGTTCTTGGCCAAATCGATCCCCATTACCTTCACTTCGCGAGTTTCGCTATGCTGCTTCATGGTTCGCCTCGTTTCATCTGGTTGACTGGAATCGCCAGTCTGGCGCATTGACGCCGGCTCAGGAAGCGGGGCGGACCATTCTATTATTTGTGGGAGTGCTGCGTAGCCAGTGCCGAGTGCAACGATGGTGTGGCGGAGCGGCACGGACGCAGGGCGGCCGGGGCACTAATAGGCTGTCAAAGATCGAGTGCGTTTTGGCGACTTGGACGTCCCAAAACGCATCAACCTAGATCCGGCAGTTCAACCGGCCTCACGACCGTAACCCAACTAAGGTCCAGCTTTCATCGGCATGAGCTTCACCTGCTTTCCCTAACTGGAAGAAGTGATCCACCAGGGATATTTTCAAGCGGTCTTCTCCTACCCCATCGCGTAGAAATCCATTCGTTTCCTTATCTGGCATCGTCGAATTCTCGAGGTCGCAGAGACCATGGATCACCATGCGATAGGTATCCATGTGCGGCTTGTACATCTTGACGCTTTCAACGCTGTAGCGCTTTTCAAACAGGTCAGTCAAACCTGCATTTCGCAACTGGGCCTCTGCGGCCTCAGTGTCTGAGTTAGTCAAACTGACTGTTCGAAGGCCGTCTTCGGAGAGCATCTTCAGCCCGGCTACAACATCATGATGTGGCGGCAGCGAAAGAAGCGGTGTGATAACTGCGTCCTTGGCGTCTCGGTACTCGAGCTCGATGCCTTGCGATTCCGCGACCATTTGTAGGGCAGCGGTGCCGATTTCTCCAAAGCAGTGGTAGTTGTTGCACAAGGTATCCACAAGCGAGTAGTGCAGCATCGTTGAGAACCATAGCGGCGCGAGCTCTTCCCTCCCGCTGAGCGCTTTGCCGATAGATGCTTGAAGGGCCAGATGCGGGAGCTCGGGTCCTCGGGCGAGCCTTGGTAGGCATTAATGGCGATGGGCTGTTGCGACGGATCCAGCTTGGTATCGATGGTCGTGTAGAGCATCTGGCCATCGAACCAGTCGTAGTGGGGAATGAGGTTCTCCCCCCATTTGAAATCGCCCTTGATCGACTTATAGGTCTTGCGGTGCTCACCATTGCCCTGGACATAGTTGTGCTCAAAGTAGCCGAATCCATCCTTTAGCTTGCCGGCCGTGCGCCAGTCCCAGTCCGTCATGGTGGCGACGCCGCCGCGAGATAGCGCGGGAATATGGCAGGTCTGGCAGGCGATCCGGTCTACATGGTCGTTGAGCTTGAGACCGGCGATGCTGCGGTTGGGGTGCGGTGCTGTGCCGTGACAGGACTCGCAGGTCGCCACATCACGACGCAGACCTGGCTTGCCGGTTCCCTCGGTATCCTTGGCCGTCACGTTGTAACGGCTACCCGCCCAGAGATGCTTATTGGTCACGTGGCAAGCGGTGCAGGAGAAGTTGAGCCCGTTCTCGTCCATGTGGACATCGAGGGCCTTGTCGGGATGGAACAGTGAAGAATCCAGGTCGCCGTGCTTGACGCCGTCGTCACCACCGCCGTAGAAATGACACTGGCCGCAATTCCTGCGCCTGGGCATGCCGACATTCGACGCCACTCTTTTCCAATCGATCGGCGGGGCGTTATCAAACATGATGGCGCAGGCCGCATTCCCTTCCGATTGGGGCATCCGATAGTAAAGCCCCGTATTGTCATGACAGACCAGACAGTCGATCTTGGTCTCGTCGGTAAAATCGAAGCTATCGTCCACCCAGCCGTAGCCCGCATGGCACTGGGCGCAGGCGCCCTCGTTGCCACGGGCGTTGGTACAGAAGGTATTGATCAGGGTCTTCTTGCCGAGCACCTGACCGGTCACCGGATTTTCGTACTCCCAGGTCCAGTGCACCGATTTCATGAAATGCTTGCCGGCCTCGGTGTGGCAGGCGAGACAGGCCTTCGTCACCTCCGGGCCTGATTGGAAGTCCTGCTGCAGCTCCGCGAACTTGGTGTGATCGGCGGTACCGCCAGGCTCCTTTCCCGAGCGCTGTTCAGGTGTATCCGGAGGGACCAGCACCGGCTCGTAGGGCGGGTGAAACTCGAAATCCGCGGGCGGTTTGGCCCGTTGCTCCTTGGGGGTTTCCCCGTACGCCAACGATACTGAAAGCCCCTGCATCAACCCGATTCCCAGAGCGAGAACGAGGCCTGGCCGGATTCTGAAGTCGCACATATCAGTTCCCTCTCAAGACTCGTCGGTCGGGTCGCCCAGGCAGTGCTCGGACTCGTACCACATCACATTGATGAATGCTATGAGTCCTGTTGCTCGGCATCTGGTCCCCCTCGCGGGGGCAGCGCGAAAAAGGTGTGGGGAGCATAGGACGGGGCGGGGAAAAGACCCATGACATTCCGCAAATCAGTGCTCATGGGGCGCCGCGGGAGGCAGTTCGTCTCCCGCAACGAAGCCGGTAACCGCCTTCAGGGGGTCCGTCTCGCCGGTAGCGACGACACGTACACCCTTTGCGGCCATGCGTCGCACGAAGCCTTGTCCGCAGCCTCCGGTGATCAGCACGTCCAAGGCATCCAGGGGATGCTGATCTCCGCGGAACTCGTGCATGGACATCTCTTTGGGCAGGTCCAGACGCTCGATTTCCCGGATCTCCGTTTGTTGCGACTCGTAGACTAGAAAGCGTCGGGTCTTTCCCGCGTGACCCGTTATCGTGCGGAAATTCTGACTGGTTACACCTATCTTCACCATTTTCTCCAACTTTGCGTATTGATTGAGGATTTCATGGCCGGCGACCGAGCCCGCAATATGGGCGGCCTGAAACTCGTGGGAACAGCGGATGTCGGGGAGAAGCGGGTCAGCGCTCCGGAACGCAGATTCCGTGCTTTCGTATGGCACCGACCGTTCGAACCAGAAGCAGCGCCACAATGCCGGTCAGTACCAGAAGCAGACCACCGCCGATAACGAGGTAGGCCCCGCCGTCCGTCTGCTCGTACATCAACAGACTTGCGATCGCAATGGCGGCCACGGGGAACGAGTAGGCCCACCAGGACAAGAAGAAACCAAGCTTGGTGAAGCGCCCCAACTGGGCGAACAACAAGAGGGTGATCGCCAGGTGCAGGGTTGTCCCGGCTAGCCAGAGTACCTGTCCGACCGCGTGGCTCAAAGGCATAAAGGCGATGTAGAGCAGCAACAGGCTGATGGATATGGTCGGAAAGAAGCTGAGCTTGATCGGGTGCCTGAGCTCTTCGATCACCTCGTTGCGGTACCGAACCAGCTTGGCGGCATACAAGGCAGACAGCACGACAAATACCGTGGCGGTGGCGCCCACCAGCCATGCGTTGATGCTCAGGTCGATGTCGAGGGTATGCTGGGTCTTCTCCCATGCGATCGTCAGCCCCGCCAGCCCCATGACCGCGGCGAAGAAGGAGATGGGAAAGTTCGCCAATCTTTTGGTGTCCTGCATTGTTTACGGACCTCTTCTCGGGATCTCGTGCCTAGCGCGAAAGACTGAGCGTTATCCTAGGGAATAGACCGGCCGGATGCATTGCGTTTGCGCAATTTCGGGATCCTTGTTCTTCCATCGGCCAATCTGATCGGCAGTATCGTTCAGTCTTGAGTTATGAACATATGAGCGCAATTTATGAACATATGCCACAAATAAGAAGCTGAGCTATTCATGAGAGGCCGCAGGCGGCGTGCCCGCTGCATAGGGTTCGACCCTACCCATCTCTGTTTCAAACCCTGCGGAGTGCGCGGACGGGGCTTGGAAACGGTTGAGCTGCGGGCCGACGAACTCGAGGCACTGCGGTTGATGGATTACGAGGGGCTGTACCAGGAGCAGTGCGCCGAGCGCATGGGTGTTTCGCGGACGACCCTGTCGCGAACGGTGGCCGAGGCGCGGCGAAAAATCGCCGATGCACTGCTGCACGGCAAGCGCTTGGTGATCGTTCGGGCGCATGCACCGCCGCTGAACGACGATCACATCGGCTCGACGCTGGAATCGGAAACTCTGACCGAGGCAGAGGGAGAAGAACGGCAGGGCGGATCCAGCACTGAGCAACGAGGGCGGCGAAGACGTAGAAACGCCGCCGAAGACACCGAGAGCTAAGCGAACGAATGAGGAGAGCAAAGATGCAGATCGCAATCACTTCCACAGGGACGACCATGGACTCCCCGGTGGAGCCGGCACCCAGGCCGCCCAATGGGTGCTCGACAAAGGGGCAGCGGCACTGCTGACAGGAAGCTGCGGACCGAAGGCGTCCGCCGTCCTAAGCGATGCAGGCGTGAAAGTGGTCAACGGGGTTTCGGGTACCATCCGCGAGGCGGTAGCGAGCTACCAGCAACAAGAGGGAGGTTCCGCAGACTCGACCAGCTCTAATGCCGGTGCCGGGTTACCATCGCCGGGCAGCGGGCGTGGGGGCGGGTTTGGGCGAGGCCCCGGGCGAGGTGCGGGGAGCGGCGGTGGAGCAGGTCGCGGCCCGGGCCGTGGCGGACGCGGGGGCGGCCGGGGATCGGGTGGCGGCGGAGGTCCCGGTCGTACCAGTTGATCCGTTGGAGGCCCCAGAGGTCTGAGGTGCTGCACCGATGATCATCGCTGTGGCGAGTGGCAAAGGCGGTACGGGCAAGACAACGGTGGCGACCAACCTGGCCCTGTCGATCGACGGTTCCCAATACATCGACTGCGATGTCGAGGAGCCCAACGGAAATCTCTTCCTGCACGCCGAGATCGAGACGCGCCGGGAGGGGACTATCCCCATGCCGGTTATCGACGAGGATCGATGCACCTTGTGCGGCGATTGCGCCAGGGCGTGCGAATTCAATGCCCTGGCCGTATCGAAGGAGCGGGTGCTGTTGTTCTCCGATCTGTGCCACGGCTGTGGTGTCTGCAGCTATGTTTGCCCGGAGCCGGGCGTCATAACCGAGATGCCGAGACGGCTCGGCGAGATCGAGTCCGGCCGGGTCAGGAGGCCGAATGCCAGCGACATCGCATTCACCGGGGCCCGTCTGGATGTAGGTGCGCTGCTCGTTACGCCTCTGATCAAGGAGGTCAAGAAGACCGCGAATCCCGAGAGTACGGTGATCCTCGATGCACCGCCTGGCACGTCCTGTCCGGTGGTGGAGACGCTCCGCGGCTCCGACTACTGTGTGCTGGTCACCGAACCCACGCCCTTCGGACTGCAACGATCTGCAGTTGGCCGTCGGCGTGGTGCGCGAGTTGGAGATCCGCTTCGGTGTAATCGTACACCCGAGATCGACAGAGAGCTGTGCTTGGAGTGCGGAGAGTGCCAGAACTGGTGCCGCTTCGAGGCCATCGATCTGGATTCCGAGGAGGGCTACGTGATCGACACGCTCGCCTGCGAGCACTGCGGCTTGTGTGCCCTCGTTTGTCCCGAGGACGCCATCGCCATGCAGGACTCGGTGAATGGCCGTTGGTTCATCTCCGAGACGGCCTACGGAAAGCTGGTGCACGCAAGGTTGGCGCCGGGCGAGGATAACTCGGGCAAGCTGGTGACGCTCGTCAGACGCCAGGCCAGACGCCTGGCGGAGGAGGAGGGCGCGACACTGATACTCAACGACGGTCCGCCGGGCATCGGTTGTCCCGTAACCGCCGCCATCACCGGGGTGGACCTGGCGTTGATCGTCACGGAGCCGACGCTGTCCGGGATTCACGACATGCAGCGGGTCGAGGCGCTTTGCCGCCACTTTCGGGTACCCGCCCTGGTGTGTATCAACAAGTACGATATCAACCTCGAGAACACCCGAACGATAAGGGACTACTGCGTAGAAAAGGAGGTGCCGGTCCTTGGCGAGATCCCCTTCTCACCGGCAGTCAGGAAAGCCCTGGTGGCCCGCAAGAGCCTGGTGGAATTCGATTGTGGTGCGGTGACCGGCATTGTCGAGAGGATGTGGTCAGAGATCGAAACGCGCTGCAATGCACCCCGGGTCGACAAGGCAGGAAACGACACGGCCTCATCGACGTCACCCCCGAGATGTTGAAGTCACTGAGCATCCTGTTTCGCGAGGCATCGCTGCAAGCGAGTCAGGATCAGGCCCTGGCGCTCGTTCTCGAGTGGGTGGTCGACAGGCTCCATGTGGATACCTGCGCGCTGTACGCCAGGAATTCCGAGACCGACGAGCTCCATCTGCTTGCTGTTCGCGGGACGCAAAGCCAGGAGCTTCCACCGCCTAGCCTGGCTGGCCTGGTTGCAGAGGGGTTCGGGCCGGTCCGCTTGGCGTGCCCGTGGCACCACCCGAGGTACGGGCCGAAGCCAACGGCTGAGCAACGGCGATTCGATGCGTATCTGGGCGTACCGATCATTCGCCTGCGCAAGATCCTGGGTGTGCTCGAGGTCCAACGCAAGGACGACCGTCAATTCACTCAAGAGGACACCTCTTCGCTCCTGACCCTCGCCTCCGAGCTGCAGGAGGCAAGGGTATTCATCGAGCGTGCGCGGGTCGGCTTGGAGGAAGAGGGCGAACGGGCAGGGCTTCCTCCCGTCGGGATCATGCTGGAGGTGCCCGCGACCTTTGGAAGGATGCCTTGAAGGAAGGCAGCGCCCATCGCGTAAGGGAGATGCTCATCCAGGCGTTGGATGAAAAGGGGATCGGCGGCTTGGTCAGACCCGGCCAGTAGATCAACAAGAGGCCGGGAATCAACCCGGCCTCGGTTGGGCCCATCGAAGCCTTGTGAGCTTCAGATCACCTTTTTGCAGAAGTACCAGTCGGAGCACTCGTAGCCTTCGTTCATCCGAGCCGCAGCCGCCTCGGCGGTGGCAGGCGGCGGAACGATCACCTTGTCGCCCGGCTGCCAGCTCTCCGGCGTGGCGACCTTGTGCTCGTCGGAGGTCTGCAGCGCCTTCACCAGGCGGACGAACTCGTCGATCGAGCGGCCGTTGCTCATCGGGTAGTACACCATGGCGCGCAGGATGCCCTCCGGGTCGATGATGAAGGTGGCGCGCACCGCCGAGGTGTCGCTCGCACCGGGCTGGATCATGCCGTAGGCCTTGGCCACCTGCATCGACAGGTCGGCGATGATCGGAAAGCCGATGTCGACGCCGAACTTCTCCTTGATGTTGCGCTCCCAGGCGATGTGCGAGTAATGACTGTCGATGGACAGGCCGAGCAGCTCGCAGTTGATTGCCTGGAAGTCGGCGTGGCGCTTGGCGAAGGCGATGAACTCGGTGGTGCACACCGGCGTGAAGTCCGCCGGGTGCGAGAACAGCACCAGCCACTTGCCCTTGTAGTCCTCCAGTGTCTTCACGCCGTGGGTGGTCGGGGCCTCGAAGGCCGGGGCGGGCTCGTTAAGGCGGGGCATGGAGGGGAGGCTCTGTGTCGTAGTTTCCATAGCGTGTTTCCTGGAATTTCGATTGGTTTTCTGGTCAGGGTCGGTCGCCCTGGTCTTGTGACAATATATTAGAAATTTAGTAAGTTATTAACCAATCGTTATTTTTTATCAATGACATAGGGCCTGGCTATTGCGGATTCTCAATACCTGCTTTCTTGTCTCGCGACACCAGGTTCCGGAAGGAGAGGACGGGCTGACGATGAATACGGCGACAAAGTTGAAAAGAGCGGTCGTTCTTGCCGGCGCTTTGGCGATCCTGGCAAGTCTGCTCGGGACGAGCCTCGCAGCGCGGGATAACGACCAGAGCAGGCTGCGGATCAGCATCCTGTTCAACAACGTACCCTTTGCATCCGGGCTCGAGACCGCCTGGGGGTTCGCCGCGGTTGTCGAGGGACTGGAGCAGACGCTGCTATTCGATACCGGCGGCGATGGCGCACTTCTCCTCGCCAACATGGAGCGGATGGGCATCGATCCCGGGATGATCGATGGAGTATTTTTGTCCCATTTCCATCGCGACCACACCCGTGGCCTCGACCGTTTTCTGCGTCGCAATCCAGGTGCCAACGTCTACATGCCGTCGTCGTTTCCGGGTCAATTTCAACGCTCCACCGCCGCTGCAGGGGGCCGTGTGGTCACCGTTTCGACCGCGACAAAGCTCTTCGAACGGGCCTACTCGACCGGTCCCATGGGCGGTGCGACCGAGGAGCAGGCGCTTTTGCTCGATACCCCCAAGGGGCTGGTGATCATGACCGGCTGCGCCCATCCCGGCATCGTGGAGATCGTGCGGGCAGCGAAGAGGCAGCGCCGGAAGGACGTGCGCTTGCTGGTTGGCGGTTTTCATCTCTTGCGCCAGTCCGAGGCGCGTATTCGGGAAACAATCGGTGCCCTCAAAGCACTTGGTGTTGCCCAGGTGGCACCAAGCCATTGCACAGGAGATCGTGCGATTGCCCAGTTCCGAAAAGCTTGGGGCGAGGATTTCCTGGACGGTGGTTGCGGTGCCGTCATAGATCTCGTCCCTTGACTGGAGGTGCGTCCTGCGTCTTGACGAAGAGTGAGCGGGCAGACGATTGGCTCACCGCGTCAGGCCTGCGGGGTTCTTCCCTTCGCTTGGTCTTCGTGCATCGTCCGTTTCCTCCAAGCGGGTTGAGGAATCGGAAGCTTGGGCCTTTGTTACCACTAGGCGCTTGCCGATGCCTCGCTCATCGCGACTCACCGGAGAGCTTCCACGCCAGATCCCGCAGGTAGCCGAGCCCCTCGATCGCGCGGCTGCCATACCAGCCGGTCATGGTGCCGTCCATGAGGGCGAGGCGCTTGCGGGAGCAGTCCGCGATCGCGCGAAGCTCGTCCAAGTGACGCGCCTTGAAGGGAAAGGGCTCGCTGGAGAGCAAGACCAGATCCGCCTCTCGTATCGCGTCGTCTTTCAAGTCCACCTCCGGGTAGCGCGCCTCGCTCTCTTCTGGAAGGGTGAGCCAACGGACGAGGGCGAGGGTTCGGGAAATATAGGTCTCGCGCGATACCGTCATCCAGGGCCTGCGCCAGATGAGATACAGGACATGCCGGTACGGCAGCTCTTCAGCCAGGGCAAGGGTTTTGCGCAGCTCGGTCTCGAAGGCGGCGCACAGGCGCTCGGCTTGTGCTCGCCGGTGAAAGAGAGCACCCAGCAGCCGGTAAAGCGCGAGATTGTCGGTGGGCGCCAAGGGATGGGTAACGACCAGGTGGGGGACGAAGGTGCGGATCGCCTCCACATCCTCCCTGCGGTTCTCGTCGATGTTGACGATCACATGGGAGGGCGCCAGCGCCCGCAGCCGGTCCAATCGGACGTCTTTGGGGCCGCCAACCTGCGGCACCCCTGCAAGCTCTACCGCCGGGTGGGTGCAATAGGCCGTGCGGCCCACGACCCGCGCCCCCAGATCGAGGGCGAAGAGGAGCTCCGTGATGCTCGGCACCAGAGAGACAATACGGGCCGGACCCTGGGCAGGCGTGTGCCGGGTGCCGGTCGCATCCGTGAGCACCCATACTCCGCCATCTGGCGGTCCGCTCTGCGAGCTGGCGCCCATCTTCTGCCGCCCGTCCATGTCTAGCCCCGCATTGTGCCAAAGATGCCTTTGCTCCGGCATGGCGAGATCTACGAACCACGTTTGTATCCCCGCGGAGCGACTGTCAACGCGCCAGTCGCCGGCCGGGTCTACGCTTCGAGGAATTCCTTTGCGATTCGGTACTGACGAGCCGCCTCGTCCTCGCCGACATCGCTTTCCTGCGCGATCAGCGCACAGTTCCGGGCGTTGCGTACGTGCATGGCAGCCTTCAAGGCGCGGTTCCCCGTTCCAGCCATCTGTTCGTCCGCGAGCAGACAGGCGGCAGCGGTCGCTACGAAATGCGCGGCCTGCTTGGACCAATCGGTATCGCGCCCGCATTCCGTGTAGCTCTGGATCGCGTAGGCCTTTGCGCTATGGAATGCGTCTTTGCACTCCTCTTCGGACGAATCCGGGTCCATGGCCACCGTCAGCGCACGTCGGATTCTTGCATCGTCGCACAGGTCTAAAGCGCTCTCTACGAACAACCCGCCGAGATGGCGTTGCTGTACTGGACTCAAACCGACGAGTGCGTGTCTCAACTCTTGATCATTGCCTATCGAAGTCATCTCTACCTCACTTTGCAATCGGGTCGGGTGGATGTTCCGCTCTGGTGCTGTGTCGCTTCCTGCAAGAAGCCCAAGAGTCGATCCCGGAAGTTCAGGAACACTACCCCTCACCCCGTCTTACGCAGCCGCGGCCAGAGGAACCCGGTGGTTTCCCGGTACGCCGCGTACTCAGGCACGGTGCGCAGGAACTTGCGCTCCTCGATCTTGGCCCGTGCTACCTGGAGGACCACAGCGACCGTGAACAGGTAAAAACCCACGGGTGTCGCGGAGAAGCTTGGAATGAGCTGCCGGACTCCGGGGATGAAGAGCAGCGTAAATCCGGTCACCGGAAGGAACACGGTGATTAGTGGATAGACGTTCTCCCAAAATCCCTCCGGGCGCTCCCTCGCCGCGACGCGCCCGATGAAGCTGAAAAACACCAGGATATCGAAGGCGAGGGCGATCACGTAGTACAGGATATAGGACAGGCCACCGGTCAGAAAAAAGGCAGCGCCCGGCCCGAAGTCATCGAGGCGGTCGATGTTACCGAGCAGTCCCCAAAGGTCCTCGCTGCTGGTCAGATAGACGATCAGATAATAGGTCTTGGTGGCGACGAAGAGCCCGAAGAACAGGATCGGGGCCCAGTCCTGTCGCATTTTGTTCGAGAGCGGCATTTGTTACTCTTGGTGTCCTGGATCCGATCCCGACCCGCCGATAGCAGGACGGGGGCTTTCGTGTACCGGCGCGTGGGACGGATGGCTGCGGATCAGCCGGCAAGCTCCCCCGCGGGCTTCGGCAGCCCGGCGAGCTTGCAGAGCTCCGGAACCGGTCCCTTGGGGAAGAGGCCGTAAAGGAATTTCTCGTAGTCTTTGTGATCATGGAAGCGCCGACCCTGGTGCTTGCCGAGGGTCATCACCAGCTTGCGCATGGTCGGATGGACCTTGTTCTCCGCGTAGTATTCGCGAAAGTACTGGACCAGGCCGAGCTGCGTCTCCGACAGCTCCACATGATCCTGTTGGGACTGTGTGGCCGCCATCGCCGCGGCGACTGCCTCGCTCCAGTCATCCGGATTGACCAAATAACCCTCTTCGTCGGTCTCGATGATGTTGTTGCCTACTTTGATGCTCATGACATTACCTCCACTCATGGGCGAACCGTCAGGTCCACTGCCTTTGTTACGCTACCGCATGGATCTCTTTGGGCGCTGTTCGCGCGTTACACCTCTACTTCATCTATAGCCCATCCAGCGACAAGAGTTCGCTGACAAGCATCAAGCGACGGCTGGCCGCGTTTGCATCCGTTCCGCCCCCTTCAATCCCAAAGGCAGAGATGACGGGACCTCTTGCCGGATGCCGGGGAGAGGATTGCGCAAATCCCGAGTTATCTACTCCGATATTCGTCAATGCGCAGCAGCCTGATGTCTGTTGAGATAACACCTATCCGAGGCCCGTGCGCCAAAGGCGCATCCGGAGACCTGGACCATCTACGTCTTAGGAGACTGACACATGAACAAAAATGTCTGCGGCATCGACCGTATTCTGCGAATCCTCATTGGCCTGGCCCTGATCGGCTGGGGTGTTTACGCCCAGAGCTGGTGGGGTGCCATCGGCGCCGTCCCGCTGCTCACCGGACTGGCCGGCCGGTGTCTCATTTACCTGCCGTTCGGCTTGAAGACCTGCAAGGCGAGCTGATTCCCCTCGATGATTCCATCCTGCAACGGAGAAAATCGCCATGACTGTAACGCTCGCCCAAGTCTTGAACGAGGCCCTGGCAGATGAATACACCGCGCGGGATACCTACCGCGCGATCATTGATCGATACGGGCCTGTGCGGCCCTTCGTCAATATCGTCGAGGCGGAGCAGACCCATATCGACGCCCTCCTGCCCCTGTTCGCGAAGTATGGCATCCCGGTTCCGCCCGAGCCGGACGCGGCGCGGATCGTGACGCCGGACAGCCTGCTGGATGCGTGCAGGCAGGGCGTCGAAGCGGAGTTGGAGAACAGCGCCATGTACGACCGGCTCCTGGCCGCGACGGAGCGGGCCGATGTGCGGATGGTACTGGAGAGACTCCAGGCGGCCTCGCGCGATCATCACCTGCCGGCCTTTCGACGCTGTGTAGAACGCGGCGGCGCAACGGCCGCTGGACGGGGAGACGGTGGACGTGGCCAGGGCTTCGGAAGCGGAGGAGGTCGTCGAAAGGGTCGTGGTGGGCGAGGATTCGGCCGCGGCGGACATTGATGGATGGGTGCCAGTGGTATCGCAGACTCCGAGTCGAGCGATGCTGTCTCTCGCTCCGGCCTCCATCGCTGAGGTGCTTGGGTGCTCGGTAATTGGACCGATCTGTGTGCTACGTCGAGCCGGTTGGCGCTTTGACGACGATGCTTCCCGTCTTCACGTTCAGGTCGCGGGCGATGATGGCGCACTTGACCTGAAGCAGGAAGAAGATCGGAGCCTGTGATGCGCTGAGGGTCTCGTAGTTGGCCTGGCCCTTTGCGAGGATCAATGTCGCCTGCTCGAAGTGCCGGCGAAAATCGGCGGAGCACCGCTCGAGAAGGGTCCTTGGGGCATCCGAGCCGTTGTCGATGATGTTTCCGGCAATTGCGATGCGCACGGCGGTCTCCAGGGGATCGGAAGCCTTACGGACCTGCTCCATCAAGCCAGGAAGGAGCGCGAGCGCCTGTTCCGTTGCCTCTCTCTTGGACTCTCGGTAAGGGTCGGGGTTGTTTGTCTTGGCGCGAACCAGTCGGTGAATCCCCTCGGCCATCTCCGGCGGTGTCGCATCCACCGGCAAGGATCGCAGCTGATCCATGGTTTCCAGCAGGATCCCGCGTTGCTCTTCCGCCGAGGCATCGGCGCGGCGAGCGGCGCTCAGCGCTTGCCGCAGAAAACAGGGGTAGCAGTCGAGATAAGTCTTCATCTCAGCTGAAGCTTCACGCCGTGCGCGGCGAACCAGTCTGTATCCACACGCCAGCTCACGCGCTCGATGTCCGGCTCGGCCTCGACCAGCTTGCGTACCCGACCCTGAATGCCGGCCAGCTTCTTCTGCGCGGCGATGGCGGCGAGGACGCCGATGTAGATCTTTGTCCCCCGGTCGAGTTTTGATTGGCTCATCGCTTTCACTCTCCTCACCCGGATCTGCGTCCGCGCCCTGGCCCACATCGAAGTCGTGACGAAAGCCCGTCATCGCTTGTCGTGCTCGTGAGCGTTGACCCCCAGATACACGCGGCTTTCGGGACTTAATAGCGAATTACCTTACCCATCCCGGCCAACAGTGGCATTGATGAATGTCAGACTGTTTTGGTCGGTTTGGCAGGAAGGGCGACGTCAGGAAGCCAGTCCTGGCCTTGGCGCTTTCCGTAGCGGCGAAACACGATCGGACAAGACAGAGAAGTCTCATGGGAGCTGCTATTGTTTCAACATCGACCTGCGAAGGAGATCGCCATGCCGCAACCGCTTCCGGTGGCCATCGACGGTAACGAGGCCGCTGCCCGCGTTGCCTATCTGACCAACGAGATCATTGCCATCTACCCCATCACGCCGGCTTCACCCATGGGTGAGTGGGCGGACCAATGGGCCTCCGAGGGCCGCAAGAACCTGTGGGGGACCGTGCCCGACGTGATCGAGATGCAGAGCGAGGGGGGAGCCGCAGGGGCCATCCACGGCGCGTTGCAGAGCGGTGGCCTGACCACCACCTTCACCGCTTCCCAGGGTCTGCTCCTGATGATCCCCAACATGTACAAGATCGCCGCCGAGCTGAATCCGGCGGTGTTTCACGTCGCCTCGCGCTCTCTGGCGGCACAGGCCCTGTCCATCTTCGGGGATCACAGCGATGTGACCGCGGCCCGAGCCACGGGATTCGCCTTCCTGGCCGCCAATTCGGTCCAGGAGGTCATGGACTTTGCCTTGATCGCCCAAGCCGCAACCCTTCAGGCGCGGGTGCCCATCGTGCACTTCTTCGACGGCTTCCGCACCTCGCACGAAATCGCCACCGTCATCCCCGTAGAGGGGGATACGGCCCGTGCCCTGATTGGCGACGACCTGGTTCAGGCCCACCGGAGCAGGGCGCTGTCTCCGGAGCACCCGGTGCTGCGGGGCAGCTCGCAGAATCCCGACGTCTATTTCCAGGCGCGCGAGACCGTGAATCCCTTTTACGCGGCCATGCCCGGCATCGTTCAAGGCGTCATGGACCGGTTCGCCGAGCTCACCGGCCGCGGCTACAGACTGTTCGAGTACGTGGGCGCAGAAGACGCGGAGCGGGCTATGGTGCTGATGGGCTCCGGAGCGGAGGCCGCCGATGAGGCTGTAGAGCACCTGCAGGCACAGGGTGAAAAGGTGGGCGTGGTCAAGGTGCGTCTGTTTCGACCCTTCTCGCCCGAGTCACTGGTCGACGTTTTGCCTCCTACCGTATGCCGCGTCGCGGTGCTCGATCGGACCAAGGAGCCCGGCGCCGACGGCGAGCCGCTGTACAAGGATGTGCTGCCGGCACTGGCCCAGGACTACCTCTGCGGTTCTCGCCGATTCTCGAAGCTGCCCCATGTTATCGGAGGCCGTTTCGGGCTCTCCTCTAAGGAGTTCACGCCGGGGATGGTCAAGGGCGTGTTCGATGAGCTGAAGAAGGAGCGGCCGAAGAATCACTTCACCATTGGGATCATCGACGATGTAAGCCACACCAGCCTGGCTTGGGACAGTACATTCCGCACCCAAGCGGCCCAAGAAGCCAAGGCAGCGGTTTTCTACGGTCTTGGCAGTGACGGCACGGTAAGCGCCAACAAGAACAGCATCAAGATCATCGGCGACAAAACCGGGCTGCAGGTGCAAGGCTATTTCGTCTATGACTCCAGAAAGGCCGGGGCCGTCACCGTTTCCCACCTGCGATTCGGGCCGCGGCCTATCCGTTCCAGCTATCTGATCGGGGACGATGAGGCTCAGTTCGTCGCCTGCCATCAGTCGATATTCCTGGACCGTTACGAGATGCTGGAAAAGGCGAAGCCCGGCGGGGTGTTCCTGCTCAACTCACAGTCCCGACCCCGTGAGATTTGGGGTACATTGCCGCGATCAAGGACGCCGCGCGGGAAACCTACTCCCGCGCAGGACCACGCATCGTCGAGGCCAACCTCGATGCGATCGACGCGGCGCTGGCCGGCCTGAACAGGGTCCAGGTTCCCGAGCAGGTTACCAACAAATTCGACAGACCCCCGCCCGTTCCTGCGACGGCCCCGGAATTCGTTCGGCGCTTTACGGGCGAGCTGATCGCTGGACAAGGGGACAGAGTACCGGTGAGCCTGCTTCCCGTCGATGGCAGCTTTCCCCTGGGAACGGCCGCCTGGGAAAAGCGCAACCTGGCCTTGGAAATCCCCGTCTGGGAGCCCGATATTTGCACCCAATGCGGCAAATGCGTATTCGTCTGTCCCCACAGCGTCATCCGCTCCAAGGTGTTTCCGGCCGCGCTCGCCGGCGATGCGCCGGAGGCTTTCAAGCATGTCCCGGCCAGGAGCAAGGCCTTTGCGCCGGACCTGCATTTCAGCTATCAGGTCGCACCCGAGGACTGCACGGGATGCGGTCTCTGTGTCGACGTCTGCCCCATCCGTGACCGCCGGAATCCCGAGCGCAAGGCCCTGAACATGGCAAGCCAAGCCCCATTGCGGGAGCAGGAGCGCGAAAACTGGGCCTTCTTCATGGAGCTTCCGGACTTTGAGCGCAGCGAGGTGCGCGAGTCCGCCATCCCCAGTGCCATGCTGCTACCGCCGCTGTTCGAGTTCTCGGGGGCCTGCGAAGGCTGCGGCGAGACCCCTTATCTGCGGCTTGCGAGCCAGTTGTTCGGTGATCGCATGATGGTGGCCAACGCCACCGGCTGCTCCTCGATCTACGGGGGCAACCTGCCCACCACGCCCTGGACCATCGATCGCCACGGCCGCGGCCCCGCCTGGTCCAATTCGCTATTCGAGGACAACGCGGAATTCGGCTTCGGCATGCGCATCGCAGTGGACAAGCTGACGCAGTATGCGCGCGAGCTCCTCCAAGGACTGAAGTCCGCGGTGGGCGGTGAGCTCGCCGATGCGATCCTGGGTGCCGACCAGTCCGATGCGGCCGGGATCGATGCCCAGCGCCGCCGCATCGCGGAATTGAAAGGGCGTTTGACCGGGATGGACGACCCCGCCGCCTCTTCCTTGGCTGCGGTGGCGGAATTTCTCATCAGGCGCAGCGTATGGATCGTCGGTGGTGACGGCTGGGCCTATGACATCGGCTACGGCGGGCTCGACCATGTGCTCGCCTCGGGACGCAACGTCAACATCCTGGTGCTGGATACGGAGGTGTACTCCAATACCGGCGGTCAGACGTCCAAGGCGACGCCCCGCGGCGGCTGTAGCCAAGTTCTCGGCGGGCGGCAAGCCGACGCGCAAGAAGGATCTGGCGCGCATGGCCATGGACTACGAACAGGTCTACGTGGCCCAGATCGCCTTCGGGGCCAAAGACACCCAGACCCTGCGCGCCTTTCTCGAGGCCGAGTCCTACGAGGGCCCGTCGCTCATCATTGCCTACTGCCCCTGCATCGCCCACGGTGTCGACCTGTCCAACAATCTGCACCAGCAGGGACTGGCGGTACGCAGCGGCCACTGGCCCTTGCTGCGTCATGACCCAAGGCGCACTGAGGCTGGAGAAATACCGTTGCATCTGGATTCGGCCGAGCGCTTCGCCGCTGTCACGCAGCCTGGATACGGCCCGACAACTTGAGGACTCCGGCGCCTCGGCCATTGTGATGTACTCCCTGTTCGAGGAAGAGTTGCGGCACGAAGAGGAGATCACGACCCGGTTTCTCATTCATCAGGAGCTGGGGCATGCCGAGGCAAACAGCTTTCTTGCCGTTTCATGGGCAATACAAGAGGGGCCTGGACCAGTACCTGGAGCAGTTGGTGGCGCTGAAGCGCAGTCTGGACATTCCGGTCATCGCCAGCCTCAATGGCGTCTCCCTGGACGGTTGGGTCGCGCACGGTGGCGAGCTGCAGCAGGCTGGTGCGGACGCCCTGGAGCTGAATGTGTATTACCTGGCGGCCGACATCAAGCAATCCAGCGCCGAGCTGGAATCACGCTACCTGGAACTGGTGCGCGAGCTACGCAGCCAGGTGGCGATTCCCATCACGGTCAAACTGTCATCGCAGTTCACCACGATTCCGCACTTCGTCAAACAACTCGAGACCGCCGGTGCTGACGGCGTGGCCTTGTTCAATCGCTTCTATCAGCCGGATATCGACTTGGATACCTTGCGGATCGCACCCCGGCTCCACCTCTCCACTTCGGCAGACACCCTGATGGCCATGCGTTGGATCGCCCTCCTGTACGGACGCGTGGAGCTATCCCTGGCGGCGACCGGTGGAGTCCACACGGCCGCAGACGCCCTCAAGATGCTGCTCGCAGGAGCGGATGTCGCCCACCTTTGCAGCACCCTCATCGATCACGGACCGCAACGGCTCGCGCAAATCAAATCCGATATGGAGACATGGATGGAGGAGCAGGGCTTCGACTCCGTCACGGAGATCAAGGGTCGGGTCAGTCAGCAGCATGCCGCCGACCCGGCCGCCTTCGAGCGGGCCAACTACCTGTGGGTGCTCGATAACTACAGCCCGGGACCGGGAGTGAGACGATGATGGGGTATGTCTACGATAGTAAGGGACGGCAGCGACCTCAGGCTAATTCCACCACGTCGCCATTGCCCACGAACAGTTCATTCTGCGAACCGTTGCTGGCCGTGCCGCGCATGACTGGCAAACCAGTTTCGAGCATCTTCTCCACGGCCCGACGCCCGGTGCAGTGATTGCAGGCCAACTTGGCGATGCCGTACTGACCCAGGGACTCCACCACTTGATCGCGCGACTCGTCCCAGTCCTCCAGAGGCGAGATGTGCAATCCCCCGTAGAGGGCGTGAATGCGATCGCCGCCTTGGAATGTGCGGCGGGCGTAATCCAGCAAATTCAGCACACCGCCATGTCCGCAGCCGGTCATCATCGCCATGCCCCGATCCCGGATCTGGGCGTAGAGGACGTTTTCGCCGTCTACTCGCAACAGGGTATGCATCGGGAAGTTGACCACTGCCAGACCAGGGAGCAATGAGAGCGGTTGATCGGGGGGAACCGTAATCACCTTGACCGACGTGGCCCTGCTCCTTGATGAATGCCAGCCCCTGCGGATGAAAGCCGTCCGGAATGTACAGGGTAATGTCAGGGCAATGTCGGAGGGTCGAGCCGATTCCCCAGAAGTGATCGAAATGCTCGTGACTGATCACCAGAGCCTCGATTTTCCCATCCTGCAAGAGTTGATCGACGCCCTCTTCAGTGAAGCGGCGATCCATCCAGGCCGGATTCCAGCCGGTGTCGAACAATATGCGATGGTGTGTGCCATCCGCTGTTTCCGCTTCCAGCAAGGCGGCAAAGCCAGCGGCATTGTCAGCGTGTAGGTCGCCGAATGGCGGCCAGGGAATCCTGTACTGATCGACGTCAACGCCGCCCGCGGCGTTGATGTCATCAAACACTTCCTTTGTGTCGAACCAGCCGGTTTCAGAAATACAGAGAATCCGAAGACGATTCAGGACGCCGATGTCGAGGGACGATTGCATGGTAGCCATGGCCATAACCTCCTACTGTGAGAAATATTTTGTTGCTCAATCGACGCAGGGCGACGATCTCGCGCAGGCGGATCTCCAGCTCAATTGTGCACGCAGTGCCTGTAAAATTTCCGAATCAGGGAAGACCTCAGCGAAATGCAGCATGTACTGCACTTCGTGTTTGCTGAAGCCACGCCCGTAATCGGCGGACAGCATCGTCGCCACCGCGGCGACGACCCGCTGACCGTAGGTACCGCGTCTTTCGCCGACTCAGCGCCATACGCCGGCCGATGACAAGCGCTCGCCTATGAAGCACAGACTCGGTGGCGGAATAGAAGGTCGCCCTCCGGTAAAAGACATTTTCCGCCTGGTGCTCCAGGTATTCCCGACCCAGGCTGCTTTCCCGGTCAATGAAGCCGATGACCAGGCAGCCACCAGGACACAACACCCGTCGTGCTTCCGCCAAAGTGGCCTCGATATTGGAGACGAAGCAGATGGTAGTGACCAGCAGAACCTACCCGAACTGGGCGTCCGAGAAGGGCAGCGCCTCCCCAATCCCGGATGCTACGCTCACGCCGCGCTCTCGCGCATAGTCCAGCGTCGGGATTGCCGGGTCGATGCCGAATGAGACGCCCAGCGGGGCGGCGAACCGGCCGGTACCGACGCCGATCTCCAGGCCGTTACCCTGCCATGGAAGCAGCGCGCGCACTGCCAGCAATTCAGAGAGATAGGCCGCCTGGTGCCGCGCGAACCACCCATCGTATCGCCGGTGATGCGCGTAAAACGGCTCTGCTCCTTCAAGCTTCGTCACAGAAACCACCCGTTGGCTTGGCGGACCGGCTGTCATTCCCGTTACGTTGCTCCTTGATCCACCCTCGGCCGGCACCACGATGACTTCACAGGCCGCATGATGACTGCACGGCCTTGGCCGTAGAGCCGAGGAGTGCGGTAATTCCCTTGTGTCCATGGCTGGCGACACGATGAGGTCGACTCCATTGGCGCTGGCATAGCGAACGATTTCGTGGTCTGCGGCATGGGTGCTGAAAGTGACCTCGCGTCGAGCTTCCGCGCAACCCGTGCGGGCGGTCTGAGCTTCCAGTTCTTCCCGCGCCTTCTGTTCGCGGAATAGCTTCGGGTCCGCGTCCTCCGGGGCGATCTCTTCGTTGGACCGGTCCACCGGGAAATGATCCACTACGTGGATCAGGGTAAGAGTGGCCCCCGATTCCTTAGCAAGCTTCGTTGCGTGGACGCAGGCGCGGTCGCTAAAGGAGGAGAAATCGGTGGCGCACAGGACATTTCGGTAGGATTTCATGGTTGAACCTCCTGTTTATGGAGCCGGCTGCGGCTCGTCGGTGCCAGTGCAATCCTGAGATGATCGCGGCATCCCAATCGATCTCGAAGTTGTCCTGCATACGTTAAGTATGTCCCAACCCGCCTGTGGGACAATGTCAAAGCGCAATCTCGCCTATGTGGGGAGATCGAGCAGGGTCACCCGGCGCATCGCAAAGCAGAACCATTGGCTCGCCATCGGCACCGATCTGGCGGGCGCAGCCCTTGGCGCCATGGGTTGGCTGTCCCCGGCTACCGGTGGACTGATCCACATCACCCACACCCTGGGCATCCTGCTGAACTCGTCCCGTCTGCTCGCCTTCGACGAGGCGCAGGAGGATAAAGCGACCGGTTGATTCCGCCCCTCAACTCCTCGGCGGACTATTGTAACGTCGCATACCTTGGTCTGAAGACCCGTTCTCTGAGTAGGCTTTGTGCTCATCGATATCAGGCTGAGTATCAGGGACGGCACCAGGCTCCAACGCAGCGAATCGATCCAGAGACTTCATTTGCACTCATGGAAATATCGACCGACCGCCCCATGCCGATCGAGCGCTGGGGTTGGTATTCCATCGGCATCAACCTGGTTCTGACGGCAGTGCATGCTTCCGTTGCCGCGGCTTCCGGAAGTCTCGCTGTCGCTGCGGAGCTTGTGCATAACCTGACAGACTTGTTGGCCGCCGTTGTTGTGCTGCTCGGTTTGAAGCTTTCGGGGCGCCGTTCACGGCGTTTTCCCTATGGTCTCTAAAAGCTGGAGAACTTGGTCGCCGCCATCCTGGCGATACTGATATTCCTCACTGCGAAGGCGTTTCCTGACCCGGACGGTTGGAGGGACGACTATGCGCAGGGAAGGTTCGGCGTAGAGCCTTTTCTTGAATCCGCCCTTGCGCGGGGAGTGATACCTCCTATCGTTTGACGCTCGGACGATCATGAAAGAACCGGAAGAGTCCGACTGGCGTTCACGTGGCGCTTACCCAGGCACCAGCGCGAATGACGTCAAGGCCATGCTCGTACCTGCTTCGCCCACCGCTTCCGGCAAGAGCTCCAAGAAGGAGATCAGCAGCATGATCCCCGCCGAGAAACCTATCCCCAGCGCGATAGCCCGCTGGTTTCTGCCGATGTAGATCGCAAGTGCAACACCGAGCAGCGTGGTGAACACCGAGAGAAATGCCAGTAGCAGGACGGCGAGATAGGTCGTGTAGGGGATTTCAACAGCCATCCTTGAACCAAGGACTCATCTTATGCCCCGCGCACGCGATTCTGGCAACTCGATCTGGTGCTAATTTCGAACCGCCCTCATTTGCCGGTCATGCCAAAACACCCGCGTCACCGCTCAGGCTCATCGCGCGTTCCAGGTTGCAGACCCGCACGGCACTCCTCGCGCCGTCGTCGATACTCAATGCGTTGCAGCATTGGCGTTGTCCAGCACCTCGCGGACATAGTCATCGCGTGCCTCTGCCAAACGGAGCTCGAGTTCTTCTTTCAGCACGCTGACTGCATCAAGAGCCCCAGTCAACTCATGGACTTCGCGTTCCAATCGACGAACGTCCGTACTCTCCATGCGTACTCACCGTGAAAGCCGTGTCGTTTGATGCAGTTAGCTGAGGGGAGGCAAGAACAAGCCTGACTCCCATTCAGGCATTCTAACCATACCAAAGGATCTGCTACTTTCCGTATACGCTTGTCTGTTGTCTTGTGTACGGCTCGGCCCATATCGTTCTTCAGTTCAGCCGCTATCTATATCAGAATACCGACGTCTTCGTGTTCCCCCGCGATCCCGAGGCACGCGCCTTTGCTTTGGAACTGGGCGCGGTCTGGAAAGGCGATACGGCAGACCGATCGCCCGAGCCGCTGCACGCCATCATCGACACGACGCCAGCGTGGAAGCCGGTCGTGGAAGCACTCGCCAATCTCAGACCCGGTGGCGCTCTGGTGATCAACGCCATCCTCAAGGAGGACGGGGACAAGAGCTACCTGCTGCGGCCCAGCTATCAGGATCACCTGTGGTTGGAGAAAGAGATCAAATCGGTAGCCAACGTGACTCACCGGAACATCGCGCAGTTCCTCCCCATCGCTGCCCAAATCCCGCTGCGGCCCGAAGTGCAAGCTTACCGCCTGGAGGTCAAGCGCAGTCCCGTCTGCGGCGCCAAGGTCTTGCTGATCGACTCATCGCACTCCAGTCCCGGTTATGGCGAACTCGGAACGTGGAAACCACCACGTTGATTCCGTCCTCCGGTCCGAGGTCAAAGGATTTGCCGCTCAGGCGAGTGACGGGCCGAGCATCTGAACGACGAAGGCGGAGTTGGTAGCAACTTTGATGAATAGCTACCCCTGGCAGGCATTTCTGCCGTCGCCTCCGGCCTCGAGGTACGCGGGGGAAACCGCGAGGAGCCGAACTCTGAGAGTGGTTCACTGGTCGCCGCGTTTGTGCGTCTTCTGCTGCAGAAGACGGTAGTGATAGGACCCCCTGAGCATCGCGCCGCCGCATTCGGGGCACCGCTCGTCCTGGCAGGGGATCCCGCGCTCGTGGGGAATCTGATGATCGCATTTCGGGTAGATGCAGTATCCGCCGTCTCCCATATCCTGTCGGCGCGATTCGGGCATCGTCATCCGCTCTTCAAGAAGTCCGACAGTAATCGGTATTGGTCCTGGATTTCCTTTGAGAGCATTGCTTCGGACTGGGACAGCTGGGGAGCTTCCTCGTCGTGCTTGATCCCCGCACAAGTTCTCGCCATGCAGCAGTACATGGCAGCCTTTTGCGCCAGATGGTGAACCTTCGCCTCTTCATAGACTGGGGACAGGCAGACGAGGCAGGCCTCGGCGATGAAGTGTTCAGCTTGCCGGGCGTAGTCCAGCTGGGACAAATCCGACCGCGGATGAGTCTGGACATAGAGGGCGTGAATCGAGTGAAAGCCGTCTAACAGCTCTTCCGCGGATTGCTCTGGTTTTTCAAGGAGCGCCAGCACGTCACGGAACCTCGGCTCTGCCGTCAAATTAAGTACGTTGCCGATGAATTTCGCGCCGACCTGCCTTTGCTTCTTCACGGGGAGATCGGCAAGCGCCTGTTGAAAAGCCAGATTATTGTCTATCTGAGGCATGTCAAGTGCTCTGTGCCTTGGCTCCTCATCCGATGCGGACAAGAAATGAAACACCTTGTATCCCACCGGCCAGAGCGACGACATCCGTAACGGATCTGGACGTCGCTTTCCAAGAATCGATGCGGATGTGGCAAATTAGCGGAAGTCGAATTGGATCAACAACTCTAGCAGGAATCCCTCTTAGCATAGACTGCGCAACCTTCCGTTGAGATCGTAGCACCTCTCCGGCGTGTTGTTAGCCTTCAGGCACTGCGGACGGATCCGAGTCATGAGTCGAGGCAAAAGGGTGGCCTATACTGTTACTGGATGATATCGACAACGAAGGAGGTGTGAAATGGCAAGCAGTTTCAAAGAGGCCCTCGAAACATTGGTCCATGAAAGGGTAGCGCAGGGCGATGATCCACGTGATCTGTTCGAAGAGCTTAGTTTGGAGGCCAACCAAGTGTTCGGGCAATTTAATCTGGAGTACGAGCTTGGTTTGACGAAGAAGGAAGCAGAAGAACCCTAGGGTATCGCCGGTCACTGATGGCAAAACCTAACGAAAAATCCCCTGGGAGTTTGGCCCTTCCGGGGTAGGGGGCAGGTTAGTCGCTTCATTGCGGTCGCCAGCGGATAGGGTGGTGTCGGAAAGACGACGGTGGCGGTCAACCTTGCCTTGGCCTTACGAAGAAGGGACTCGGCGTTGGACTTCTCGACGCCGATGTTTGCGGACCCAGTGTCCCGGTCATGCTGGGGCTTCGAGCACGCCCCAAGGGAGAGGAGGGCATGCTGGTTCCACCCGAACAGTTCGGCATGGAGGTCATGTCCGTGGGGTTCCTGATCGACGAGAACCAGCCCGTAATCTGGCGCGCCCCCATGGTATCCAAGGCGATCACGGAGTTTATCGGTAAGGTTCGGTGGGGCGAGTTCGATTACCTTATCCTGGATCTCCCGCCGGGAACCGGTGATCCCTCGACCACCAGCTCCCGCGCCGCGCCCACGGCCGTCCATCCACCAATCGCTCAAGCAAGAGGCCTGCTGGCAGCGAAAAGAGGATCAGATAGGCAAACAGGATCAGCGTGTAGACCAAGCCGAAGTAGTGGATCAAGAGCGGCAGGCGCTGCTGGCTGCCGGCGGGCCTGATTCCTTCGGTCCGCTTTGGTTCGTCGTCAGGGGATGCGCCTCGAAAAGCGCCGCTTGAGCCAGTGCTTCCCTGAACCGAGAGGTTACCCATATGGTTGGAAGTAAGCGCTCAAGCGTTGGCAGCTTATCAAGGAGGGTTGGGAAGTAGCGAGGGCGGATGGCTATCGTGGAAATAGGCCTGCACGGCCTGGAGGATGAACGCAAAAGCCGAGCGCCCCTGAAGCGCGCAGGTGGCGATCACGGTCCATAGCCGTTCGTTGGCACGCCGGCCCTTGGCGCTTCGGGTGCCCTGGGTGACATGGCGGTCGATGACGATGAAACGGATGGCCTGCTCGGCGACGTTGTTGGTCGGATCCATGCCGGGCGTGGTGATGAACTGGAAGTACGCTTTGGCGTGCTTGCGAAAACGCTTGGCCATGTTCTGCGCCTCGCGCTTCTGCTCCTTGCCTTCCTCATCGAGCAAGCTGGGCACCTCCTTGATGCCGAGGTGGATGATCTGTGCCTTGGCCTGTTCGAGCGCGGCGCGGAAGTCTTCCGCGGCGAGGGTCTGGTGCTGATGGATGACCTTGAAGAGTTCCTTGACGGCGTGGAGCAGCTTGTCGCCGTAGGCGCGGGTGGGCGCGTCGGGCAGCGTGGTGAGGAACTTGATATCGCGAATCAGGTGGGCGATGCAGAACTGCACGGCGACATGGAAGTCCTTCATGAACTTGCGGTAAGCCGAGAAATAGTCGCAGCCCAGAGTGCCCTCGAACTCCTTGCCCAAGACCTCGATCAAGACCTGCGAGCCGCGAGACTTGTCGATGCGGAACAGCACATAGAGCTCGGCCTTGAAGACCCAGGTCCAGAACCGATCGCCATTGTCCTTATGGCCGGTTTCATCCACATTCAGGGTGGCCTCCAGCGGTATGCGCTCGAGCAGCTCCTCGTAGGGCCGCTCCAGGGACTGGCTGACCTTCTGGATGATCTTGACCAGATAGCCCCGCGAGACCGACTCCCCCAGCACGTCGCGCAGGAACTTGCGGATGGTCGAGAAGGAGGCATGACAGAGGTTCTTCAGGTAGGCGACCAACGCCGTCAACCGGGCCTTGAACAGCCCTTCCTTGCGGACCTGTGGGGGGAACTCGGCATAATGGATTTGCCCGCACGCCTCACACCAATAGGCATAGGCGCGGTGCTCTTCGCGGATCACCACGACCTCTTTGATCTCGGTCTGCTGAATCACGCGCGCAGGGAGATCCTCGATCCACAGGATGTCCGGCGCACTACAGAGGGGACAGGCTATGGATTCATGCTCATGGAGGTGGGAGATCGCCTCGGGTGGATAGGGGGCACGGGTGTGTTTCGGGTGGCCCGGTTGGCCGCCGATCGGGTTGCCCTTCTCATCCGACCCGCGGGCTTTCTTGCTGCCCTTGGGCTTGGTGATGTCATCCGAAGAAGGCCGTTTGCTGGAATTCGACGAGTTCTTCGAGAGCTGAGCGATCTTGCGTTGCAGCACCTCAATCTCCTGCTGGAATGTCTGCACTTGCGCATCGAGCAGGCAGAGGTTGGTGACCACGGCCTGCTGTCCGGCAAAATAGATCGCCTGTGCCTGTTCAGGTGTCATCGCACAGGCGGCGGCGAGAATCCCGGCTCAAGGGATAGAGGTAGATCTCTTTTGCCGGGACGCTCAGGCGATGCTGGCGGTCATTGCGGCTGCGCCCTGTGCTTCGGCCGACCAGCTGCCAGTTGGCGGCCCGATAGCACACACCGCGATAGCGGCTTGAATCGACGAAGGTCTCCAGGCAATAGAGGCCGTGGCTGTACTTGGCCAGCCAATCGGTTTGGATTCGCCGCGCGATACGCGCGAGCAAGTGACTGGCCAGGTGTGGAACCTGGACCCAGGGCAGGATCAGAAAGCGGGAGTTGTTCGCCAGATAGGGCAAGTTGCGCTCACGCACCGGCGCACGCCAACCGATCCAGGCATCGCGCGCGCCGCATTTGAAGGCCGCTGCGCCGAACAGCAGGCAGGCCAGTGGCCGCCCGTCGCGGCTGTGGACGAGGTACTTCAGGTTCTCGCCCGCCGTGTTTCGGAATCCCAGGTAGTGATAGGCGGACAGGAAGCAACGAAACAGCCGGTCCTGCTCGCTAGCGTTGACCACACAGGTGATCTGCAGCGGTGTCAGATCCTTCAGTGCGCATGCAATCGCTTCGGTGCGATGGGCCACCCAGACCGGGGAGCGGTTGCGGTAACCGTTGGGGGACTTTCGCTGCCTCGGCGGCAACACGATGTGCCCGGCCTTCTCCAGCCGCAATAACAGGTTGCGGCAGGCCATGTCCTTGAGTTGGCCGTTGGATGCGCGCCAGTCCCACAGCTCGCAGAGTTTGACGGAAAGGCGGCTACGCCCCCAGCCGGGGTTCTCCGCCAGCAGCTGCTCGATCAGGCCGATATCGGGACAGAAGCGCTGGCCTTGTATCGTGACCATGAGTTGTTCCATGGCCGAGACGATACGACAAATTCGGTTTTGAAACCAGCACCAAAAGGGGCGCGAAGGTTGCGCGTCTGTGAACGGCTAAAGGCTTACTTGATCACCCCTGACCAAGCAGTCCATCGAAGAGGTCGAGATCGCAGGACCCGACGACATCAAGTCCCTGGTCGGCTTCGATACGCTGGAGTCGGATGCCATCGGCTCCGAAGGTGACCGGCTCGACTTCGACGAGGAGTGCTTTCTTCGGGGCGCGAGCGGGCGCTTTCAGATCGACAGGGTGATCCGCCACTGGGGCATCAGGCCGAGGCGTATTCCTGAGGTGTCCGGTTCATTTTGGCTAACGGACAATCAAAAACCGCGCGGTCGAAGCAGTTCCCGATGCTGGAGAGCATCATAGACCCAGAACCGCGACCTACAGCTTCCAGCTTATTGCGGACCCAACCGGGGGGCGAGGCATCGCCTGTTCCCGGCACAGCTCTGTCAACCGATTCAATTGTGCCGCGACCGCGAACGATAGCTGCCCTCGTCGAAACCGGAGAAGAAGCTATCCAGCAGCGGGTGCCGTATCGGGTCCCGCGTGCTGTCCGGCTCCAGGTTGCGCTCGGCGACGTAGGTCTCGTGCTCGGCCTCGTGCACCAGCACCCGGTACCAGGGCCTGTCCTTGGGCGGGCGCGACAGCGCAACCTGCTCGTACCACTCCTCGCTGCCTTGGAATACGGGGTCCACGTCCAGGATGACTCCGCGGTAGTCGAACAGCCGGTGGTGCACAAGCTGTCCGATGTGAAACTTGGCCTCTTGCTGGTTCATTCCTCGGCTCCTTCCGGGGTGTTGTCCACCATGGCGTCGACGACGTTGGTCCATGCCCGTGCGATGTTTTGGCGGTTGTAACCTCCGCCGCCCAACGCGATCAGGCGGCCTCCACAGTGCCGATCGGCGAGCCGGCACAGAGAGGCCGCCACCTCCCGGTGCACCTCGGCGCTCATGCGCAGGTCGGTAATGGGGTCGCCAGCGACCGAGTCGCCCCCGCACTGGAGCAGGATGAACTGCGGACGGAAGGCGTCGATGAAGCCTTCGGCGGACGGCCACAGGCGAAAGAACAACTCGTCCTGCGCACCAGGGGGGAGGGGGATGTTCAGCTTGGTGCCTTGCGCAGGGCCGGTTCCCGTTTCGCTGGCTTGGCCGGTGCCCGGATACAGATAACGCCCGTCCTCGTGGAAGTCGACGATGGCGAGCTCCGGGTCATCCGCGAATGAGTAAAAGACCCCGTCACCATGGTGAGCGTCGATGTCCACGTACGCGATCCGCCGAACCCCATACACCTGGCGCAGGGTCTCGATGGCGACACCGCAGTCATTGAATACGCAAAAGCCTGCGGCCCCGTCACGGCGCGCGTGATGCAGTCCGGCGATAGGGATCATGGCGCGGCGCAGGTCTCCTTTCATGATCTGGTTGACCGCATCCAGCACACTGCCCACGACAAAGAGGGCCGACTCGTAGATGCCTTTCACCGCGGGCGTGTCACCATAGTCCAGAAAGCCAGTGCCCGTTCTGGATTGCTCGCGCACCCGCTCAACGTAGGCCGGGGTGTGGAACCGCAGCACGTCCTCGTCCAGCCCCTGCTTCGGGGGCAGGACCCGGATCTTCCCCTTCACTCCCGAGTCGGTCAGGAAGTCCCAAAAGGCGTAGAAGCGATCCGGTCCGAAGGGATGGCCGTCGCCGAAACCGTAATTGGCGAGCTGCTCCCCGCCATATACGCCGATCTTGTCGTTTTGCAGGGGGGGGGAATCCATGTGCCGATTCTGGAACTGTCTTGTTGCGCCGGGTATCAGACCGAGCCGGTAGTGTACCCTTTTTCTGTAAAACCTTGGTTGTCTTAGCGTAATCGCGACTAGCCCTAAATACTCCGATCCCGAGTCTTTTCCAATTCGTCGCTGCCCGCCGGGAAGCGCCAAGCACGAGAACAGGGAATGCTCCTTCAGACTCATTTCACCTTGGAATCGGCCCTTCCCTCCAGACTCATTTCACGTTGCACAAGGATTGGCCTTGATGTCTGCACTACATCGCAGTAAGTTGGCGAGTTGGCTACGCGCGCGGAGCGCGAACGCAACAGCCCGGACCCAGCCCCCATCCATGACCCTGCTCGCTTTGGATTTCGACGGTGTCCTCTGCGCCAGTGCGCGGGAGACCGGCATCACCGGCTGGAAGGCGGCGGGGTCGTTGTGGGAGGACATGGCCGACGGCCTGCCGCCAGAGCGGCTGTTGGATGCCTACTGCCGCGTACGCCCGGTGATCGAGACGGGATATGAGGCCATCTTGATGATGCGCCTGCTCAAGGACGGGCAGGACCCGGACGCGCTGCTGGAGAGTTTTGCACAGCGGCTGCCTGAGACCTTGACGCGATCGGGAAGGGATGCCGAGGATCTCAAGCGCCTGTTCGGTGCGGTCCGCGACCGCTGGATCCGAGACGACGCGTGCGAGTGGTCGTCGCTGAGCCCCCTGTACCCCGGGACTGCGGAGGTCTTGAACGCGCTGCCCGTCGGAACCGAATGCTACATCATCACCACCAAGCAGGAGAGGTTCGTCGCGCGGCTGCTCGAGCACCATGGCGTGCAATTCGATGCCGCACGAATCTACGGGCTGGACCGGGGGATGAAAAAAGAGGCCGTGCTGCGCGAGCTCATGGACCGTCATCCGGGCCGCCGGATCGACTTTGTCGAGGATCGCCTGGCCACTTTGAAGCGGCTGACGACGCGGCCGGATATGGCGCCCGTGCGTCTGCACATCGCCGGCTGGGGGTACAACACTGAGGCCGAGCGCCTGGAGGCGGTGCACTTGAATATCCACCTCCTGAGGGCACTTAGTCTCGCAGAGATTGCGAATTCGGAGAACGACAGTGACCAATGAACGACTTGTACTGAATGCGCAGCTCGCGCAGATGCTTAAGGGCGGCGTCATCATGGACGTGACCACGCCCGAGCAGGCCGCAATCGCCCAGGAGGCCGGTGCCGTGGCGGTCATGGCCCTGGAGCGCGTGCCCGCCGACATCCGCAAAGACGGGGGCGTGGCGCGCATGTCCGATCCGGGCATGATCAGGGAGATCAAGGCCGCCGTGTCCATTCCGGTCATGGCCAAGGTCCGCATCGGCCACTTCGTCGAGGCGCAGCTACTGGAGGCGCTCAAGATCGACTATATCGACGAGAGCGAGGTACTCACCCCCGCCGACGAGGATTGCCACATCGACAAGACTCGGTTCTCGATCCCGTTCGTCTGCGGTGCCCGTAACCTGGGCGAGGCCTGCCGGCGTATCGCCGAAGGGGCGGCGATGATCCGCACCAAGGGCGAGGCCGGTACGGGCAACGTGGTGGAGGCGGTGCGACACATGCGCACCATGAGCCGCGAGATCCGAATGGTCCGGCACATGCCGAAGGAAGAGCTCACCGGCTTTTGCCGCGACCAGGGGATCCCCTACGAGGTCGCCCTCAAGGTTCACGAGGCCGGGCGTCTGCCGGTGGTGAACTTCGCGGCGGGCGGCATCGCAACGCCCGCCGACGCGGCCCTCATGATGCAGCTGGGCTGCGACGGCGTGTTCGTCGGCTCGGGCATCTTCAAGTCCGGCGATCCCGCGCTGCGTGCCGCCGCCATCGTGCAGGCGACCACCTACGCGGATGATCCCCAGAAGGTGCTGGAGGTATCCGCCGGCCTCGGGGAGCCGATGGTCGGGATCGAGATACCCACCATCCCGGAGGAGCAGCGTCTGGCCGAGCGAGGTTGGTGAGTCAGGAGGCGTTGCCCATGCCCGGCATAGGTGTCCTCGACCTGCAGGGGGGCGTGGTCGAGCACCTGGAGCACCTGGCCGCCCTCGGCGTGCCGGCCCGGAGGGTCAAGCAGGCGGCGGACTTCGACGGCTTGGCCGGACTGATCGTTCCCGGCGGGGAGAGCACCTGCCTCATCCGCCTGCTGCACCGGTACGGTCTCGATCGGGAGATCCAAGAGCGGTTCCATGCCGGACTCAAGCTCTGGGGCACCTGCGCCGGCGCGATTCTTCTAGCACGGGAGGTCGAAGGCGAGGCAGCGCACCTGGGCCTGATGGACATCCGCATCCGGCGCAATGCCTTCGGCAGCCAGCTCGACAGCTTCAACCGCACCGTCGAGATCCCGGACATCGATTCCGCTCAGATCCCGCTCACCTTTATCCGCGCCCCGAAAATACTGCGTCTCGGTGAGGGCGTATCGCCCCTGCTCGAGATCGACGGCTACTACGCCGCCGCAGAAGACGCGGACATCTTGGTCACCGTATTTCATCCCGAGCTTACCCCGAGTCTCGCCTTTCACCGCTACTTCGCCCGCAAGTGCGGAATCCCTGTTCAGGGCAACCAAGAAGCGCATGCGAGCTGGCGTGCGGATTCCTGGGTCAGCTATGCGCCCATTCCTTGAACGCAGAAACGGCATTTGACCGCTTCGTGCATCGTCGTACCGGTAGGCTGGGTTTCTCAAGGGCCGAATTGTCGATTCCTGCGGCCTTTCTGGGCGTGGTGCTGATCTGGACCACGACACCCCTGGCGATCAAGTGGAGCAGCGAGGGCGCCGGTTTCCTGTTTGGCGTCGCCTCGCGCATGCTGTTGGGCGTACTCGTCTGCCTGACGCTGGTCGCGTTGCTGGGCCGCCGGATGCGCTGGCACAGGGAGGCGCTGCGTACTTATTTTGCCGCCGGTATCGGGCTCTGGGGTGCCATGACCGCTGTCTACTGGCCGGCCCAGTACATACCCTCCGGACTGATCTCGGTGTTGTTCGGCCTCTGCGGCGAAAATTCGCAAGCCATAGGGTTCTGCACGACGGGCGGTCCGCAGAGCGGACCGCTCCGTCGAAATGGGGATCTGTAGCCAGGATGGCGCTGATGAGTCGTGAACCGAAAGATCCTTTCCCCGGCGAGCCTATCGGTAGCCGTCCTCGTAATCGCTGCCGAGGTCGATTCCCATCTCTTCGGCGATCTCGGCCCAATAGGGCTCGGCTTCGCAGGAGCAGCAATCGCACCAAACCGCGATGCCTTCGTGCATGCTGGGGGACCTCTTTGCGCGCTGCTTGGACGATGCCGATGCGGGATCCCGTGAATCGGCTTCGGTCGCCTTCTCGGCGCCGCTGGCTTGGGAATGACTATGGGTATCGGTCATGTTCGCGGTTCTCCTGTTGGCGCTTTGCGCAACTAACGAAGAGTATAGGTCTCAAATTGCGTAACGCCTCCTTCATACCCCTGTTCCGCGACCTGCTCGGCCCGTGAGAACGACCCGAGATCGAGTGTCGGGCTCGGATCCCTCTATGACGGATCCCAGCGCATTGCTTGCATAGCCGATCGCTGAAAGCTATTCGCTTATCCCTGGCAAAAACATGTGGACTTGGTCACTCAACTGGGGCGAGATTACGCCCGAGCTCCTGGTCGGAAGCTGCCCGATGACGACGTCGGATCTGGAGCGGATCGGCACCGAAGCGGCTGTCTCCGCCGTGCTCTGCGTGCAGCACGACGATTGCCTCGCCTACTGGGGTATCGACTACGAGCAGATGCTTGCCCGAGGGACGACGATTGGGTTGAGCATGGCGCGCAGTCCGATGCGGGACTTCGATGTCGCCGATCAGCGGCGCAATCTCGCGTCTGCCGTCGCGGCTTTGGCGGATCTTCAGTCGCGGGGTCATCGCACCTATGTGCACTGCACGGCCGGCCTGGGTCGGGCTCCTTTGACGGTCCTGTCCTACCTGGTGTGGATCGAGGGGTGGCCGCCGGAAGAGGCAATCGGTCTGATCCACCGCGGACGGCCGGGTGCAATGCCCGCTTGGGAGGCACACAACGGTTGCCGGGAAGACTTGACCGAGCGGTACCGATCGCGCATCGAGGAGTGCGCCTATGCGCTGTACCTGGCGCGACCCGCGGGTGCCGAGGATCCGGAAGCAGATTGGTATCAGGCCCAGGCAGAGGTCATCCGGTCCGTACTGACGGCAGCGGAGCGCTATCGCAAGAGCGATTGAGCGGCCAAGGCCCAGAGGACGCCAAGAAGAACGTCCAGTTTGCTCGAGCTCGGGATCAAGTCGTTTCGGGCTCCGATTCTCTATCGAGGGCGCTCCAGCAAGACGTCGGTGCAGCGCCTCGCGAGCTCGGAGATGAAATTGCCGCGATAAGGAGGTTTGGATTCGATGAAGACCGCGAGGATGATCTGTTTCCCCGAGGGGTGACGAATGATGCCCGCGTCGGCGAAGATCGGACCCCAAGTTCCGGTCTTGGAGAAGACATCAACCCTGGCCGCTTGCATCGCGCCGCCGGCGATCCGGTGGCTGAGATAGGGCTGTTTCGCGGGATCTCGCTTCATGTGCCGGCGCACCCGCGCAGAGCGTTCCCGGTCAAGGGCGAGATCCGAGGCCAGGAGGGCAAGCAGTTTGGCCGTGCCTGCGGCCGTCATGGACTGCCGGTTGTGGAGCTTTCCGCTCGCATCGGACAGGCCGCCGGGCATGCTCCGGTCCCGCAGCAGCTGCCGCTCCCGTCCCGAGATATCCCCGCCGTCGTAGGTGGGATGGATGCTGTGAATTCCGCTGACGCCCTGGGTCTTCAGCCAGCGCTTGACCGCGAGGCGCCGTTGCTTGAACTCCCGGTAGGCATCGGGATTCAGCACGGGGCCGGGCCCGGTATCCGTCAGCGCGGCGAGAACCCGCTGGGTGGCGGTGTTGCTGCTCTTGTAGGTCATCTGCGTCAGCTCGTTGCTGAACGCCTCGTCGATGGTCAGTTTGCCTTGCGCTTCCCAGGCGTAAGCGGCCATGAGGTACACGAATTTTACGACGCTGGCGGGATAGATTGGCTGCTCGCCATTCCAATGGGCCAAGCGAGCCGGCCTGCCGGGCTCGAGCTCCATCAGGGCGATGCCCAGATCGGCCTTGCGCGCCTTGGGGTCGCGCGCCACGAGGTCCTCGACAGTTTTGTCGAGAAAAAATTGCAGTGGGGCGGGGCGCTCGATCGAGGCCAGGTAGTCGGCCCCGGCGCCGGTCCTATCCTCGAAACCCGTGCAGCCGGCCAGTCCGGGAAGAAGCGCAGCCAGGAGCCCCAGCTCTCGGATCACTCCAAGGTTACCCGCTTGCCGGAGAGCTCGAAGGTCTCCAGCGCAGCACCCGGCTTGGCGATGGGGTCGGCGGACTCCAGGTCGCCCTCGGCGGTAAAGCTCAGCTCCGCGGCACCGGAGAGCAGTCCCGAGTCGGGGTCCAGGGTCAGCTGGTAGTTGGTCCGTCCGAAGCCTGCTGTACGGCCTGCACCCGGCAGAAAGAAGTTCAGGCCCAGTGCCGCGGCCTTCACCTTGCCTTCCTCCGTGCCCAGGCATTTCCAGGCCCCTTGCGCGGAGGTGAAGGGCTCGTAGATGCCCGGTATCCCTGACTGGCCGGAGTCGCTCATCAGGAAGACCCCGCCGGAGGCGAGTGAAAGCAGACCGCGGGACGCAAAGACGCCTTCCACGTCGGTTACGGTTGTCACATAGGTCCCCACAAGCGATTGGCAGTCGGCCGCTTCGGGGGCGGGCGCTTGTGCCGACGCTTGCCAGGCCGGCGGCGTCAGTGCGATGGCGACCAGCAGAGGGGCTCCGGGTAGGGTTTTGCGGCCTTTGAATATTGGTCTCATGATCTTGTCAATCTCCGTTCATGGAAGGCCCTGCGCTCGGTGGGGGCACGCAGCTTGTCGGGCTTCTTGTCGCGCAGGGAATAGGCCACGAAGTAGCGTACACCCATGACCTTAGGATCGAAGTTCCCATCGATGTCGAAAACGCCGAACAGATGGGACTTGTTGATAAAGGCATCGACGTTCCCCATGGACTTAAGGGCCCCGGGCCGCAGCTCCGAGGTCCAACGCCGGACCAGTTCGTCCACGGGCATGCGGATGCGGAAGATGCGCCCGGGGTTCAGCCGCTCCATCAGCGCCAGGTTGCGGCTGCGCAGGTCCGATGGCGGCATGTCCGCCTCCGCTACCACCAGGTCCTCCAGGCGCGCCCGTTTCAGGGTCTGCTCGAAGGTCTCGAACCCGGAGTTCTGGGTCAGCTTGACCCGTTCCGTCGTCGATCAGCCTGCGGTAGGTCTGGTAACGGGCGAGCAGGTCGCTCGCATAGTCTTCGAGCACCTGATGCGACAACACCAAGGTGATGCGCAGCTGGTTGCCGCGGCCCACGTGCAGGTGCAGCCTCGCGGGATCCTCCGCGCGCGGCGCAAAGCCGGTGTAGAAGGTGGGCTCGTAGCGCTCGTAAAAGATGCCGTACCGGGACAGGTCTACCGGGTCGTCGTGATTAGCCGCGGAGGCCGACCAACAGAGGATCATGCCGATACAGCCGGCGAGAATCCGTCCGGCAACCGGTCGAGCCCGGAAGTTGGACAATCGCTTCGACAAGAGCGAAGCCATCGCAGATCGCGCCGCTGGCGGCGATGCTGGGATATTGGTCGGGAAACCCATTGGACCTCCTGGGGAAACGAAGGCGATTGCCGGATACGACAGAAATCGCCTAATCCAGACGTAAGGCGGCGCGATCCAGCTCATAGCCGCCGCCGATGCGGCGCAGCTCCCGATTCAGCTCGAAGCCAGCCTTGGTCTGAAAGCTGACGGGCTTGGGCAGGTAGAACTGGATGGACTCGCGTGCGTACGGCGCTTCATAAAGGGGTACGTCCGCTAAGGTATTTGCCTCCTCGGCGTTTTTCAACCCCGCGAATCGGCATACAGGCACCTCCTTGATGACAGCGCTGCCGTCCTCGTTGTACGCGATATTGTCCTTGTACAGCCACTCGTAGAAGCCCTTGCGCTCGTTGGGGGCGTAGGACGCCTTCGGGGTGTGCTTCACTCCCCAGAAGGCGAGGTAGTATTGCACGCCCATGACCTCCGCATTGCCGTCTCCGTCGATGTCGAAGACGTCGTAGCACTGGGGCTTGTTGCGGAAATTCGGCACCCCTTCCATGCCCTTCGAGGTGGAGGGCAGGGTGTCTCGCAGCTCGCTCATGTGGCCCGAGGGGAGGCGGGTGCAGCCATGGGAGGCCGGTCCGCGGCTGCCGATCCACAGGTTTTGGTAGCTCTTATCCGGGGTACGCTCGCCCGGCACCTGCTTCCACTCCGCGGGTAGGAAGGGCGCCGAGTTGAGCTGGGAGCGCACGCCCGCGTTGTGAAGGGCGTTATAGGCGATCCCTCCCGCGTACTGATAGCCCAGCAGCGGGATGAAGCCGTAACCGGGGTTGGTGGAGAGGTAGTCGACCATGCCCATGACGCCCTTGCCGTGCTCGCGCGCAATCAGGGGCCAGACGCCGGTGACGCCGAACTCGGGCAGCTTCTCGCCCTTGTAGTTGGTCCAGGCCTTGGCCGTGCCGGCGGGGTAGATGGCGGTGAATTCGATCGCCTTCACCTGGTCGTCGACGACGGGATAGTGTCCGTTGGTCGCCAGCTCCAGGACCCGCAAGGCCTGGTCGCGAAACTCGGGATCGTCCGCGCCCTCGCCAGATCGCATCAGATCCAGGCTCTTTTTCAGCTCGGTTTGGAGCCCTTCGCCCAGCTCGTAGAGGTTGACGCGCCCCGGCAGGATGGCGTTGACCGCATCCAGCCGGGCCTCCGACGAGTCCAGTCCCGTCTCGCCCGCCTGTGCCAGCAGCCCGTGCCAGTCGCTCAAGATGCGCGCAACCGGAATCTCGATGCGAAAGATACGGTCCGGGTTCAGCCTACTCATCATCTCGACCGACTTCTCCCGGAAGGCCTCTGGGCCGAGCTGGTCCCTTCGGGCGATGGTCTCCTCTACGCCTGCCTGCTTCAGGCCTTCGGTGAAATGATCGAACTCCAGATTGGTGCGCAGCTCGATGACCTTCTTGTCGACCATTTCCTGAACCAGGTCTCGGCGTTGCAGCAGATTGCCCAGATAGGCGTCCAGCTCGTCAGGGCCGAGCACCAGGGTCAGGCGTTGCTGGTTTCCTCGTGACAGCTCCAGGTGGACGCGGGACCGGTCCTGGGTCCTGGGCGCGAAGCCGGTGTAGAAGGACGGCTCGTACCAGTAGAAGTAGACGCCCGGCGCGGGCTGTGAGCCGTCCCAGGCCGGGCCGCTACCGCCCGCTGACGCGGGGCCCCCACCGAGCACGAGTGAGAGTGCGGCGGCGCACAGCAGGGCTTTGCTTCTTGATGTCATTGAACCCGTTCCTCCAGTGAGATGGTGCCGTCTTGCTCCGCCGTGCCTGCCTCCAACGCGGCCAGGGCAGGCACGTTCTGCATGTCCTCGTTGCCGATGAAGGGCCGAACCTGGAACAGCCACAGCTTACCGTCAGCGAACCCGAACTCGATGTCCCAGGCGCGCGGGTTGCCGGAGGGGTCTTTGGCAGGCTCCAGCGTCTGCTTGACCTTTTGGGCGGCCGCGATGAGAGACTCGACCTCCTCCGAGGTCAGGACGTAATCGCTGCCCGTGGCCGGCAAAATCTCGGTACCCCCCTCTGCCTTGAGCAGCCGCCGCGAGTGGGACTTGAACTGGGTTACCAGCTCGGCGCCATCCGCGGACCACAGGAGTGTCTCCGCCGGCGTGCCGTCCACAGCTCCTCCGACCCCCTCGGACGTGGCTACGAGCATCTTGGCCTGGTCACCCGTGTCTATGTCCGCCGTGACCAGCACGCCGGATTTCTCGCTCGGGATCGACTCCACGATGACCACCGACGGCAGCACCCACAGGGGCTCGTCGATGAGGGTTTGGCGCCAGGAGAAGGATCGGTAGGTGAAGGGCGAGGCCCAGACTTGCTTCAATCCATCGTAGATCTCATCCAGGGACTTGAGATTGAAAATGGTCAGGTTGAGGCCGGCGCCGTTGAAGTTGTCCTGATCCTCCACGTTGGTGTCGCTGCGCACGAAGCAGCCGACGGTCTGCGTCTTGTCTGCGCCGACCAGCAGGCCCGCGGCGTCGAGCTGGTCCTTGATCGCCGTCTTCAGCTCTGGCGTGAGCGGTGTCTGCTGGATCGACTGGCGCAGGACTGCGAGGCGCGGCTGGATCCAGGCGGTCAGCTCCGACTCGTCGGTCCCGGCGGGAATCAGCTTGCCGAAGAATTCCTCGTAGGTACGGGCCGCGAAGTCGGGCAGGGGCTCGCCGTTCTCGGCGATGCCCTGGCTCTCAAGCTCCCGGGGCACGGCGACTTTGGCCTTGTTGTAGTGGGTGAAGTAGGCGCCGAAGGGCACCACAACGCCGCGCGCCACGTTGTCCGGAAACATCGACCTGAGCTCGCCGAGGAAGGCCGCCTTGGGGCCGGTCTTGCTGCCCGAGTCCTTGCGCCTGATGTCATCCAAGGAGAAGGGCTGGTCGCTTTTCAGGTCCAGCTTCTCCTTGTCGATGTGCAGCTTGTCCGATGCGCCGGCCAGGCTGCCGTCCCCGGAGCGTTTGGTGTTGCGGTTAAACTCGTCATAGACGGTCTGGTCCTCCGAGGTCATGGCTGTGCGCGCCTTCATGTAGACGCGACCCCCGGGAGTGACCACCATGAATACGTCCTGGCCGTCGTGGGGGGCGATCACCTCGTAAGCCTCGGGCGCAACCACCGAGTTGGGGATGCCCAGCGCGCGCGCCAGGAGCTGGACATGGGAGACTACATTTCCTTCGCCGCGGGTGACGATTCCAGCTGCGGGCTTCAGGTCGGCGGGTGTCTCGGGCAGTGCCAATACCTCGTTTCTGGCATAGCTGCCCTCGGCGGGTGCAACCCGCAGCTTGCCCACGGCGAGTCCCGGGTTGAGGGCACGTACATCCGTCGCGAAAGAAGTGCCGAAGAGGTCGTGACGGACCGGATTCTGGCCCGCCAGATGGTCGTCCAGCCGGCGCGAGACCTGGCCGAACAGCAGCAGCGGGGAGCCGCGCACGATGTCGTCGCCGATATGAATCACGTCCGGCAGCAGGTAGGTCCAGGGCGCCCAAACCTCGCCGAATGCCAGCATGGCGCCGTTATGTCCCCACTCGACGACGCGCTCCGCCTTCTTGAGATTGTTGCGGAAGTTGTCCCGCTGCGCGTTGTCCTGCTCCAGCATCGCGGCGAGCTGGTCCCCGGCTGCTTGGCGCTCGCGGTCGGTGAGCAGTCCGGTGCCAAAGGCGGCGTCGGTCAGGGCCGAGAGCAGGCGCAGGTGCTCGGCCACGGTTTCCGGGCCGCCCTCGTCGATCAGGCCGGCGCCGACGCTCTGGATTACCGCCGCCGCGGTCACGTTCAGGTCCACCAGCCTGCGTCTGTCCGCGGGGGATGTCCCCTCTGCAGTGGCCGCCCTCCGGGAAATCGCCATGAAGCCGCCCAGGGCGGCAATCTTTTCCACCGGGGACGCGTCCTTCGCCGGCAAGGCCGCGGAAAGCTCTTTGCGCAGCGTCTTGCTTTTAAGGTGCTTGAGCTGAGGTGCCAGGGCAGTCTCGTCGAGGGAGGTGAGCTTCTCGATCTCGCCGATCAGCTCACTGATGGCGTTGCGGACCTTTGTTCTGCCTTCCGGGAGGGCGTCGCGGTAGGCGGCGAGGGGCGGGATCAGGGAGGCGGAAATCTGGTTGTGGGTAGCGTCGCGCAGGGGCTTGAACTTCTCGTCGTAGCCACGGATCCGGCTGGCCATGTTCCGGGTCTCTTGGATCTTGCCCCAGTCGTTGCGCACGAAGTAACGTTTCTGCAGCTCAAAGGCGAGGATGTAGTTGCGGCTGTCGTTGAAGCTCGGGTCCGACAGGTAGCGCTGAAAGAAGAGCGGCATGTCCCGCGCCTCGTATTCCGCACCCGACAGGCCGCCGTAAGCCTTCATCTCGGCAAGCTTGTGCTCCGGGTGCGTATCCACGAAGAACTTCTCGAGGATGTAGCCGCGCACCAGATCGTGGTGGTCGGGAAATTTGTCCCAGTCGAAGAGGTCCGGCGCGAAGATGTTGCCCAGATACATGCGCTCCAAGGCGATGGCCTCGGCGGCAGGGGCGCGGAAGGCGGAGCAGAATCTGGTGTTCGGCTCGCCGCAGCGGTTGTCGATCCGCCCTTGCTCGTCCATGACCGGCCGCTTCTCGCCGTCCTTGCACACGCAGAAGTTGGGCGTGTAAAGTCCCTTGACCTTGGTGAGGATGGACTGGAAGCTCTGGTCCAGAGTCTGTTTTTGCGCCTCGCTGAGCCCGTCCACGCGGAAAGCGTGCAAGTTGGTGCTCAAGCACAGGGTTGCGGTGAGCAGGATCAGCAGCCTTGTCAGCCATCTGGATCTCTGGGTGGCGTCTGCGGTGCCGCCGACAGCCTTGATCGCATCTATCGATCGCGAGTGCGCTAGCCTCATTGGGGATTTCCGGTGTGACACTGTGTTTCTGGAACCAGGCCGCTGACGGCTGCTTGCTTCGCAACCTGCCTTTCAGGACCGAGCGTACACTACACTGAACGAGCGGGTCCGACCACTTTGCGCCGTTGCGGTTTTTTTCATTCTGCGTTGCCTTATTCATCACAACCGAGACTCGCGTCCAGGCTGTTACAATCGCCGTTTGCCGAGCGCGCCCCTGCCGGCGCAGCTACCCTCTATGGATACTGTGAGCGCGTAGGACCTGTCGCGATCTGTGGTTACTTCATCGATTAAGTCTTCTGATCACGGGCATGTTCCAGGTCTCGCGCAAAGACAGGCAGCGCAGCCATGAGCCCGGAAAAAGACGCCGGAGGCCTGGCCGCGATCCTGGCTGCGTTCACGGCGACCATGATGATCGCGCAACAGGTGGCGGCTTAGACCGCTCGCGACAGCCTCTTCCTGACCTATTTCGACGTGACCTGGTTGCCGACGGTAACCATCGCCGCGGCGCTGTTGTCCGCCGGGGCCGTCCTGCTCATGTCGGGCCTTCTGGCACGACTCGGGCCCGCGCGTTTAATCCCTCCCGTCTATGCCGTCAGTGGGGCGATATTCGCATTGGAGTGGGCGCTCATGTCCTGGAAGCCCCATGTGATCACCATACTGCTTTTCCTGCATATCTCGGCGCTGGGCTCGATTTTAATCAGCGGCTTTTGGTCTATCATCAACCAGCGCTACGATCCGTACCGGGGAAAGCGGGTGATCGCTCGTTTGGCGGCGGCGGCGACCCTTGGCGGGCTGCTGGGAGGGGTAGCCGCAAGCGCGGTTGCCTCGCTCGTGGACACCCGGGCCATTCTGCTCATGCTCGCGGCTATGCACTTTTTCTGTGCCCTCGCGTTGGGGTATGTTGCGCGGGGCTCGGCGGCTTCCTGCTGCAGACCTTCGTCGGCAACAAGGCCCTGCGATGGCTGGGGCTGGGCGGCACCATGGCCGCCCTGCCGGTGTTCGTGCTTACGGGCGGGCTGTTCGCGTTTTTGTTTCGCCAGCTGATCACCGTAGCCGTGCTTCGGGCCGGGACGGCGATGTTCTACAACTCCTTTTTCCGCGCCGGCTTCGAGTCCCTACACACGCCGATTCCGGCGTGGGACAAGAGGGCGAGCAAGCTGCTGATCGACGTGGGCGCGGACCGCACCGGCGATATGTTGGGCGGCCTGCTGGTGATGGGTATCCTGCTGGCCCCGGCGGTCGCGACGGACAATTGCTCTTCTTCGCCGCCGGGGTGCTCAGCCTGCTCATTTTGTTGCTGATCATCTCGTTGCACCGGGGTTACGTGAGTCAACTGGCCAGCAACCTGCGCGACGGGAGGCAGCGCGCGGCGGAGATCACGGCCCAGGACGCGACGACCGCGCGCACGGTTGCGCTCAGCCGCACCGGGTTGAGCCGGGACGATCTCCTGCGCGAGATCTCCTTGTTCCGCGGCGGGACCACTGAGATGCAGGCCGGCGAGTCCTCCGCGATTCCGTCTCTGTCCGCCATACGGGACCCGGTAGTCAAGACCATCATCGAGCTGCGCAGTGGTGAGCCCGAACGCATCGCTCGGGTGTTGAGCAGCGGGAACGTGACCCCGGAGCTGTTGCCCCACGTTATCCAACTCTTGGCCAGGGAGGATGTTCTGCGTGCAGTATTCCGGGCGCTCAAGCCAGTATCCTCCGTCGCCGCGGGGCAGCTCGTAGACGCGCTCCTGGATCGGCGCCGTCACCAGATCATTCGCAGGCGTCTGCCGCTCGTTCTGGCCGGTGCGGACAATCTGATGGCCGTGCACGGACTGGTGGACTGCTTGGATGCCGAGCATCCGGCTGTGCGCTTTCGGTGTGGACAGGCCTTGATTCGGATCCGGCGGAATCGCCGCCAACTAGCGTTTCCCATCGACGCGATCTGGACCAGCATCCGGGCCGAGCTCGCCGGCTTGTCGGATACGAATCTGCGCGGAACGGGTGATTCACGTCCTTGAGCAGGCGTGCGGATCCCTCGCGGAAGCTCAACGCAAAGGACTGATCCGTCGGGACGTCAAGCCGGCGAACATCATGCTCTGTGAGCGCGGCGGACTGCACGACGTGGTCAAGGTGCTCGATTTCGGACTCGTGAAGGAGGCGGGGGAGGATGATCCCCGGGGTTACGCAGCACAATGTTCTCGTCGGCACGCCCCGGTACACGGCCCCGGAGATCGTCAGCGCGCCTGGTCAGGCCAGTGCCGTGCGCAGCTCATCCAGAAGCTCCAGGCCTTCGTCAAGCTGGAAATCGTCGATACAGTCACTGATCGGTTGACTTTGGCGGCGCAGATTCCCTTCGCCGAGTTGCGATACGAACGGGCCGTTGCGCGTCACTGTAGAAGGGCCCTCTGGCAAGGGCACGGCGATGACCCCAAGGGCTGAGCCGGCTCGTCGGATCTGGATTTTTTCGCGTATTTCGATCTGCAAAAGGACTTCGCGAGCTGCGGTCGATTAGAATTACCGGACAAGAAACGAAAAGTCGCCAACCGATCAAACTAGCCGACCGTGAGGTATCTAAAACATGTATGGCTTCTCTATCCAGGTCGATCTCGGTTTCCAACAGGCCATAGAACGAGTGACTGACTCCCTGAAAGCCGAGGGCTTTGGTGTGCTCTGCGACATCGACGTGCAGGCCACGCTCAAGGAAAAGCTCGGAGTCGAGAAAAGTCCCTACCGTATTCTCGGCGCGTGCAACCCGCCGCTGGCGAATCAGGCCCTGGATGCCGAGCCCGATATTGGCCTGCTCTTACCCTGTAACGTCGTCGTGCGCCAGGACGCCGACGGTAAGATCACCGTGGCCTTTATGGATCCAACGGCGGTGTTGAGCTTGGTGGATAATCCGGGGGTGGAGGCGTTAGCCGCCGAGGTTCGCGAGCGGCTCGTGCGTGTGAAGACATCCCTCGCCGCGGCCTGAGTTCCAGCCGAGAGCCCCCGGAATTGGCGGGTTCCAAACAGCAAGAACCCGGCGTAAAGGCCGGGTTCTCATCGGAGAGGGCTGCTGTCGATGACCCTGAAATTCATCGCACTACTGTTGTTGTGCCAACTCGTTGGAGAGGTCTTTGTCGTGTGGAGCGGGCTGCCGGTGCCCGGCCCGGTGGTGGGCATGGCCTTGTTGTTCGTCGGCTTGGCGGTTCGCGGAGGCGTCCCTGAAGGTCTCGGCCGGGTCGTCGACTGGCTGCTGTACCACCTGTCTCTCTTGTTCGTTCCCGCGGGTGTGGGCGTCATGCTGCACATAGCCATGTTACGCGAGGAGTGGCTGGCTATCTCTGTGGCCCTCGTGCTGAGCACGGTGTTGACCCTGGTGGTCACCGGGCTTCTGATGACAGCTCTCATCCGATGGACGGAGCGCAAATGGGGGGAGGGCTGATACATGGAGCTGGATCTTGCCCTCGGTGACATCTGGGTCTACCTGTCCGCCAGTCCCTTGCTGCATCTGACCCTGACGGTGCTAGCCTACTTGCTCGGGGATTGGGTTTTTCGCCGCAGTGGACAGAAAGCCCTATTCAATCCGGTGCTTCTGTCCATCCTTACGTTGGTGACCATCCTGGGTGCGACGGGTACGGACTACCAGACCTATTTTGCCGGCGCCCAGTTCGTGCACTTCATGCTGGGGCCCGCGACCGTTGCCTTGGCAGTCCCTCTCTATCGGAATCTGCCCCTCATACGCCAGCTTTGGTTGCCGATTCTGCTATCGATCGTCGCCGGTGCCGTGCTCTCCGCGACCAGCGCGGTCCTAATAGCGAAATGGCTTGGTGCGTCGGAACAAACGCTGATCTCTCTGGCGCCCAAATCGGTGACCGCCCCCGTAGCCATGGGGATTGCGGAGAAGGTCGGAGGCTTGCCGTCGTTGAGTGCCGCCCTGGTCGTGCTCACGGGTGTGCTTGGCGCCGTGATCGGCGTAGCCGTGTTGACAGCAGTACGGGTTCGGGACGATCGCGCGCGCGGCCTGGCGCTGGGCGTGAATTCCCACGGAATAGGCACTGCGCGGGCTTTCCAGATCAGCGATCTCGCGGGGGCATTTTCGGCACTGGCCATGGGGCTGATGGCCTTGGTCTCGGCGTTTGCGCTCCCCTTCGTGCTGCGCTGGGTCTTCGCCACCTAGGAGGCACAACGAATAGCGAGCCCGCCGGATCTGCCGTCGGGGCTTTCGCTAAGGCGCATCTCCGGCGTAAATGCGATCGGTCTTGGCGCCCATGATGAGATCGTTTTTGTGCAGCCCATGGATTTTATGGGTCCACCAACGCACGGTGACGCGACCCCACTCGGTGAGCAGTGCCGGATGGTGGCCTTCTTCCTCGGCGAGGACGCCGACTTTGTTCGTGAAGTCCAAAGCGGCAACAAAATCCTTGAAAGTGTAAACCCGCTGGATCTGTTGGACCTCGTCTACAGCGATCGTCTTCCAATCCGGACAGTCGGCAAGGAACTGCTCCAGTTGCTCGGGTGTGGCAGGCGGGGCGCCCACGCGGCAGACTTCGCATTTCAATACAGCGTACTCGGACATGTTTCTCTCCCCGTGACTTGGAACCGGTTTCAAGGCGCATCGGCTGAAGGATCTTGCGCTCAGGGTTTCCGGCGGAAGTTCCTCAGCCCTGCCTTGTCAGTGCGGCGATGTTTGTTTTCTTCAGGAAATGTGGCGGCGGTGGCGCGAAACTGCAAGCGACGCAGCCACTCGCACCAAAAACACGGCGACTGCATGAGGATAGACCTCGTTGGCTACTTGACCACGATATTGGTCATCGAGAAAGACATTCCTCCGTTTTCGGGATAATTCCGGTACATCAGCAATCCAGCACTTCGTCATGGTCGAGCATGTATCGAAAAACATCGAGAGCATCGCCAAACCCTTGCGCTGCTGCTCTGGATATCCACTCCAGTGCTAGGTCGGAATTCTCGGTGACACCTGTCTCCTTCCAGGTACATCAAACCCAAATGGAATTGAGCTTCAGCTACTCCCAACTCGGCTGCTTTTCTGTACCATTTGGCGGCCTCGTACTCGTCTTCCGTTACACCTGAGCCTGTTCGATAAAGTGTGGCTAAGTACAACTGTGCGCGGGCGTGTCCTTGAACGGCATACGGTTGCAGACTCAAGGCGGCCTCGGCGAAGTTCCCTTCCTCGTAAAGCACGAACGCGGCTTCGGGGCTTTCCGAGCGGGGGGTATCGGTATCATTGGAAGATACCGCCGCCGCTTGCAGTGCCAACGCTGTACCAACCAACACCTTCCCTGCGGTAGAGCTTTGACTAGACATTGGATGCACCTGATTCTCTCGTTGTGACGATGGGGATCTAAGCGAAAAGTCAGACGAAATCCAAGGCTGAGCATGAGAATCTTCACGCCATACAGCACTCGAGCAATCGGCGAAGATAGGCTTATGCTAATAAGTGGATGACTCGTTTCATCTCATAAGTTTGTTTGACGAAGAAACAAGTCTAAAGCCACGCTAGACGGCTTCATTTTATCGTGAGCAGTTGCCTGATCGACTACGACTGCTCTAGTTCCGCTCTGGGGATGCCCTGTTGTGAAAAACCAACGCCGACTCTCCAGTTGAATCCCATTAGCGAAAGTCCCTGTCAACAGAACCGCGCCACCTTGGGACGCATGGACGCAATGAATATTGATATCCCACGGGTCTAGGATCGCCGATTCTTCGGGTCCGCACTCGACCGACCAAGCGGGATATAACTGCGTTATCCCATGCGAGCATTTTTTCGCGAACGAGAAGGCGTCGACTGTGATTTTCCCACCTAATACATAGGACACAGCATATGCTTCAGGGTGATCATGGAGTGGGATCGTAACATCAGGGCCCAGTCGAACAACTCCTAAACGCCAAGCCAATGTTTTATGAATCGTAACGCTCTGTATCGTCGTGCTTCTTGGCAGTGCAAGAGGATTGGCTATCCCAGTGGTCAGATGACGAATTTGCTTCATTCCTCGCGGCAACAGAGCCATCGCGCCCGATAGCGACTGTCTGTCGCGTCGAGCGATCTTTGACATCCCGGCGGCGCAACGCAACCCCAACGGAGAAATCGCCGGTTCACGATCTTCTGATAACAAAAACGTATGTTGCATCTTGCGAGACGAATGTCTGTGCTGCTTAACTAATTACCAACGAGCACCGTTCACCATGAAAGCTCCGTGGTGATCACCGTATATTCCAATTCTTGGTAATCCTTGATTTGCGTCGTGGCCAAGGGAACAACATCAACGTATTGCGGGAACTCACCCTCATCGATCCCGTTCGCCCTCGCATAAGAGCCACAGACATGAAACGTAACATTCAATTCTTCCGACAATCGCTGAACCTGTTTATGTACGTCTTCATACAGCCATTTTTCCTCGTCTCGCAGTGAAAACATTTCATCTCCGTGCGACACGACGACAATCTCCAAGTTGGGATAACGCTGGCGCAGAAGATCTACATAGTATTCGATTCGTGGCACTATCCACTCTAGGGCATCCTCTTCGTATTCTAATACATTGAACAGGACGCCGGCAGGCGGAGAACCGACTGACACGATTGCCTTAATCTCCTGAGCCTCGGGGTATTCCTTCTCATCGACGTTGGTTTGGGCGGAAGTGGACACGCTCGGCAGTAGAGCGACATAAAAAATAATCCCCAGTGCGCTAATACACTTTCTCTTATTCATCGACTGAATGGGCTGGTATGAATACTAAATGTCGGCGAACTTCGCCCTCTGTGCACGTTGCGATATTTCAGCCAGATCATCTGTAATACGATATCTCGTAGAGGAGAATTCGGAATTTCGGGGCTAAGAGTGCTAAACAGAATCTACGTCAGCTAAAATAGACAGAAACGGCGATGTGTCAAGCGAAATATCGGTTTGAAAGATCAACGCGATACGAAAACAGTAAGACTTGTAATCAAGAGGCTGTATGAGGCTGTATATAGGGGAAGTCTGACAGGCTTTTGCTTAAGTACTGATGCGCAAACTTCCCGATAGCTGTTAGCGTTCCCACGTTGGAGAGGCCAGAAACGCCTGCTTCTGGTACTTAGATGCGGTTTCAGGTGCGGGCGACCATCCCATTGAGCTCCGCCCAAAGCGGAAATTGGCGGCGAAGGTTGGCGGAGAACCGGCTGACCCGAAATCACGCGAAGGGGACCAAGGAGAAACGCGAGTGCAGCTCCGTGGATTTTCGCGTTAGGCTCTAGCGCACGGGAGAATTTCAAGGTAGAACTGAAGAATCTTGAGGGTACGGATGAATTGCCGGGGCATTTCGTGATAGGAGAATCTCAACGATCATGTCGAAAACGATGTCGTATCTTAATGATTGCCGGGAGCATCGTGGTTTGCGGATCTGAAATTGGAGAGCGGTTATCAATCCCGGGGGTTCACAGTTTGATCCCGACTGCTGAAGCCAGAATCGGGCGCCTGCTAACGCCAGTGAGCGTTGCGGGAGTAGGGCGACGCACGGTGCGACGTTGCGCGGTGGGCATATACAATTGTTAGTCTTCCGGCGACATTAAAATCTGGACCCGGAGCCAACCGCCGAAATGATGGTCTCCGGACAACCCGAAACGCGCCTGGATAGAGCGGACAGAGCTATCTCCTCAGGAAAAAGATTTCTGCCGCTATCGGGAGTTCAAAGCGGTTTGTAGCTGAACTTCTGCCCGCCGATACTCGCCTCGTACATCAGACCACCCTTGGCGACGGTGAACACGGCCATTCCCTTGTTATAGCGACCGACGGTGGTGGCGTCGTGCTTGCCGCCGCTGGCTCCGGCAGAGCTGCCCGCTGTTGTCGCAGCAGCAGAAACCCCTGCGGTAATAGCGACGGCAGTAGCCTGCGCCGAAAATTCGAAGTTACCGCTGGAGAATTCGTCGAAGGCGCGCTTGTCCTCGAAGAAAATAATCATGCTGTAGGCCTGCCCTCCCAACTGCCAGCCCACGGTGAGTTGAGTCACGGAAGTGTCGCCGACGTGCTTGCCGCCGACAAAAACGCGTCCCTTGCCGTAGGCGCCACCTATCCCGACACCGGCCTTGCCGATCGTCGGGAAAACGGCATAGCCGTAGCACTTCCCGAAAAATTCGCCGCTCTCGCCGGCCCTTGTAAAGACTTTGATGGTGTCTTTGTACGTGTCGGCCCAGGCACTACCGATGGGGACTGAGAGCAGCAGAAAGACAAGAACAGTTGTAAGTTGTTTGCGCACGAAAGAGCTCTCCTCAGTTTGTGGTCGGAAGTTAATATCACACTACGTTTTCGCGACGCAGGCAATCTGTACGAATCGGTTACCGCGGTGTCCAACAGCAGTCTCTGCAACAGATACCGGACATCCGCAAGGACTATCAGGAATTTTTTCACCTTCGCCCTCGATCTTCAGGCTCGAACCTCGGGAAACGTCTCCCGGAGGCCCCGTCTGTTCTTACCGCTGGCAACGCCGCTGGGATAGCCACACCCGGCGCAGCACCCGTCAGCGCAGAGTTCGGAAACACTCATTAGCCACCCGCCTCACCCACTCTCGGGCGGCTTGGTTGGCCCGGCGTTCTAGTTTGTGACCGCTGTCACAATCCTTAGGTGCCGGAGCGGAACGGACGTCACAAATTCAGACGGGGAAATCAGAGACCATTTTCCCGCCGGCGACGTATCTCGCTGGTTAAACAACAAAACATACGTCTGCACAGTTTCCCCTGGAAACTCAATTCTCCGCGGTGCGCGCGATGCCACGAAAACACCAGATCAACTACCTAGGGCGCGATTGGTGCCTGAGCGACTTGGCGCGCGAGTACCGCCTGCACCCGAACACGCTGGCCGCACGGCTAAGAAACGGCATGAGCATCGAGCAAGCATTGGCTACGAAAATATGCTCCAAGGCCGACGCCGGCAGCCGCGGGCTCGCTGCTGGCTGGGCTGCCAAGCGTCGCAAAAAGCGCCGCGTTTAGGCAAAATCCCTCAGGGATATGTCAGGCTCAGAACCACATTCAGAGCGAACAACCGCGTGTTTTCGCCGAAAACGACGGTGAGGCCACGTCGATTTCCTCCTGCAGCTTAGCCGTCGATTAGCGGCTTTGAGCTTGACGGAGTCAACTTTCCGCTCACGTACAGCCAGCGTCCATCCCTACGCACGAAGCGGCTCGCCTCGTACAACCGATGAGCACGGCCGCCAATCTTGTAGCGGGCGACGATCTCCACCAGTCCCTCTTTATCCTGAGGGCCGCCATCCTGGGTGCGTACGATCTTGAGGCCGATCCACTTGACGCGCTCGTCCAGGTCCAGATCTTGCCGCCGGGTCGTGGGGTGGCAGGTGGCGCGAAGATAGTGCTCCCTGCGGAGGCTGTAGGCGGTGTAGCGGGAGCGCATCAGGGCCTCCGCCGTCTCGGGAGCCTCGGTGCCTCCGATGAAAGGACCGCAGCACTCGCAGAAGGGCTTGCCGGAGTCGCAGGGGCAGGGGGTGACTGATTTCATGGTGCGCGAGTGAAGCGGATCCACCTGGAAAATCTAACAAACTACGAACCACGCGAACTTGACGAATTAAGTCGGAAAATTGCTGACGCCGCTCCGACTTCCTGTACTTCAGCGCCCTTGGCGCCCCGCTTCTTTGCGTTGAGCGCGCAAGCCAGACAGTTTTCCTAGCCCGGAATGATCAGTGCCTTGCCGACGGTGACGCGGTCGCCTCGCAGTCCGTTGGCTTTCCTGAGCGCGGCGACGGAGACCCGGTGCCGGCTGGCGATCTTGGCCAGGGTGTCGCCCTCACGGACTCGGTACCGGGATCCGCCTCGCGCGACGGCCGGTAGTCGCAGCTGAGACCTGGACGATTTCGCGCGTAGGGTGCGGCCCTTTCCAATCGGGACCAACAGCTGATGAGGGCCCGCTGGGCGGGTTTTGCCTTGCTTCAGTCCCGAGTTCAGACGGCGCAGGTCGGCGAGGCGCACACCGCTCAGCTTGGCGGCACTGGCGAGATCCATCTGCCGCCCCATGTCGACCAGCTCCAGCTGGGGGCCGTTGGGGATGTGCGGGGGGCGCATCCCGTAGCGTTGGGGCCTTTCCACCAGCTTGGCGACCGCCAGGAGCTTGGGTACGTAATGTTCGGTCTCGCTCGGTAAATTCAGCGACCAAAAGTCGGTACCTTGTCCGCGGCTTCGGTTATTGCGGCGGGCCGCGGCGACTGCACCCTCGCCGGCATTGTAACCAGCGAGTGCCAGGGCCCAATCGCCACGGAACTTGCGGTGCAGCCACTGAAGGTAGTTCAGCGCGGCATGTGTCGATGCGACAATGTCATTGCGTCCGTCGTACCAGGCGTTCTGCTTCAGGCCGTACTTGCGGCCCGTGCCGGGTATGAACTGCCACATCCCGGATGCGGATTTATGAGAGAGCGCCTTGGGGTTGTACTTACTCTCGATTTCCGGGAGCAGGGCGAGCTCGGCCGGCAGACCGCGGCGCTCGATCTCACGCACTATGAGGTGCAGGTAGGGCCGTGCGCGCGCCGAGAGCCGCTCGAGATACTTGGGATCGGACTTGAGCCAGTGGATCTCCTTGTCTACACGCGGATTGTGCTTGATGCCGAGGCCCATGCGTGCTCGTACGCGGCCCCAAAGGTTGCCGCCACTATAGCGCGCCGAGTTGTAACCGGGACTACCTCCGAGTACGACCACATCGAGGGCGGGGCGGACGATAACCGAATCACCGGCGGGATTGCGGTAATCGGACCACATATAGTAATCCAACACGGTGGGTTGCGATGTGCAGCCGGCTAGCAAGACAATGATGGCGGTCAGGACGGCGGCTACGCGCAATCGCGGAAGCATTGAGGCAGGAAAGTCTCGCGTTTGATTTATTATGCGCCAGTGAAAATTGCCGGCGCCTGATTTGCGCCCGAACTATACGGAAAACCCTATTTATTTTCTAGTGTTATGCGTAGAGCATCGGCTTCATCGAGCGGGATTCTTCTGATGGCAGGGGGACCTAACCCAATGATTTTCCGCCTAAGCGGCGACCTGTGACATGATCGATTGCCCGGAACAGGATCAGACGCTTCCACCGCTCGACGAGTGGTACCGATCACCCTTGGGCCGAGAGCTGGTGCAGCAGGAGCAGGAGTGCCTGACGCGGTTGCTCGGCGACACCTTCGGTTACTATTTGCTACAGGTAGGCGGGAGTACGGGCTTCGCCGAGGCGATCCAGGCCAGCCGGATCCGCCAGCGTATCCTGCTGCCGGACGAGGCTGTCCCACAGGTTCTCGGGACCCAGGTCGTCAGCTCGCCGGCACGGCTCCCGATCGCCCCCGACAGCGTGGATGCGGTGCTTCTACCCCATACGCTGGAGTTTGCCGACGATGCGAAGCAGGTGCTGAGGGAAACCGAGCGGGTCCTGATTTCGGAAGGTCGCTTGGTCGTGTTGGGATTCAACGCCTTGAGCCTGTGGGGTGCCCGTGGAATGGTTCGACGGCGGCAGGGATCTGTACCCTGGTGCGGCAACTTTCTGACCCCCTTTCGTGTCGGCGACTGGCTTTCACTGCTCGGCTTCGATGTCGAGATGCAAGAGATGTTGATGTTCCGTCCGCCCTGGCGCCGCGCCCTGTTGCAACAGCTGTCTTTTCTCGACTCCATGGGCCGCCGGCTCTGGCCGTTTCTCGGAGGTGTTTACGCCATTCGGGCGGTTAAGCGTGTATCGACTCTGACACCGTTGCGGCCGTCTTGGAACAGCAGGCGGCCCGTGCTGGGAGGCGGCGCCGTGGAACCGACCACCCGGGGGTCTGTGTCGCGCCGTGCAGGGCTGGCCAAGTCGGCGGAGAAGGCCCGTGTCTGAGAGCGTGGAGATCTACACCGACGGGGCGTGCAAGGGCAATCCCGGACCGGGGGGCTGGGGTGCGCTGCTGCGCTACGGCGAGAAGGAGAAGGAGCTGTGGGGTGGCGAAGCGGGCACCACCAACAACCGTATGGAGATCATGGCGGTCATCCAAGCGCTGGAGGCCCTCAAGCGGCCGTGCCGGGTGCGGATCACCACGGACTCACAGTATGTGAAGCGTGGCGTAACCGAGTGGATGGCACGCTGGAAGGGAAACGGATGGCGCACCGCCGACCGCAAGTCAGTCAAGAATCGGGACCTGTGGGAGCGCCTCGACCAAGCCCTGTCGCGTCACGAGTTGGAGTGGCACTGGGTGAAAGGACATGCCGGACATCCCGAGAACGAGCGCGCGGATCAGCTTGCGAATCGAGGGATTCCAGGGCGATGACGCAAACCACGTCTTTTCAAGCTACGAATTCAACGAAGTTCTTTCTGGGATAAGCTCACAAAAGGAGCGCTCAATGCGCCAAATCGTACTGGACACCGAGACCACCGGCCTGGAGCCGGCCGAGGGGCACCGCATTATCGAGATCGGCTGTGTGGAGCTCGTCGACCGCCGCCTCAGCCGCAACAACTTCCATCAGTACCTGCAGCCGGACCGGGAAATCGACCAGGGCGCGGTGGAGGTTCACGGGATTACCAACGAGTTTCTGCGCGACAAGCCGCGTTTCGCCGATATCGCGGAGGATTTCCTGGACTATGTCCGTGACGCCGAGCTCATCATCCATAACGCGCCCTTCGACGTGGGATTCCTCGACCACGAGCTGAGCAAATGGTCCGAGCAAGCCCGACGCATAGAGCAACTGTGCCAAGTCATAGACACCCTGACCATGGCCAGGTCGCTCCACCCGGGGCAGCGCAACAGCCTCGACGCCCTTTGCAAGCGCTACGCCGTCGACAACTCCAAGCGCGATCTGCACGGAGCCCTGCTGGACGCGGAGATTCTGGCCGACGTCTATCTGGCGATGACGGGGGGCAGGTTAGCCTGTCTCTGGGCGCCAGCAGCGAACCTGGGACCGGTCGGACGCGAGAGAAGATTCGCCGCCTGTCGCCAGATCGGCCCCCGTTGGTCGTCGTTCGCGCCGGGGACGATGATTTGACCGCTCATGGCACGCGCCTGGCGGCCATCAATGAAGCGAGCGGGGGTATGTGCCTGTGGCTTCAATACGGAGGCGATGATTCCTAACGATCGTTCTGGGGTTCTGTTGCAGCGCTTTTTCGCCCTGACCGCGTTACAGTGCATCGCAAGACAGGTTCAGCTCTCTAGCGGCTGCCGCGTAACCGGGATTTTGCGTTTTCGCCTGATTTCGATCAGGATAGATACTTGCCGAACCGCTTCGAGAAGAATCCAGTATAGAAAAGGTTCGTCACTTGCCGGTTTTCGAACACGATTAAGTTGTCGGGATTGATCAGTGTTCGCGACCTGATGCAGTACCGAATCCAGCAACTGGAGCGGGGGGGAGAGAGTCGATTTGACCGCTGGTTTCCCAAAGGGAAGATTTATCCCATCAGCGAATAGTGGTTCCGGCGAACAACCGTCTAACCGCCGGCGGAGTGCTCGTTCTATAGCGCATGCACACTCGCCAATGGTCGCGCCTCCGTGCCATGCACGGCCACGTTGAGCTTCCCGAACTGGCCCTGATACGGGCATGGATTTTTTCGCGAGACTTATTTATTATTTTCGCCTAATGTTCCGGCCTAAATTGGCTACTATGTTTTCGCGATACGCACGAGTAGGGCCAGTTCACAGAGGCGCGTTGCTCTGATCCGATTCGACCCGGGAAAACCCGATCCACCACGAGTTAGGAAGGCGTCTTGAAACCTCTCAGCTTTGCTTTTCTGCTCTTTGGCTTGTGGATACTGTTGTCCGGTCATTTCGATCCTCTCCTTGTGAGTCTTGGGATTGCGTCGACGCTGATAACGGTGTTTCTGGCGAAGCGCATGAATGTGGTTGACCATGAGAGCCATCCGGTTCACCTCACCGGCCAGCTCCTGCGTTTCCATGGCTTCCTGGCTCGCGAGATCCTGGTCGCGAACCTGGACGTGGCGCGGCGTATCCTCAAGCCCGGCAAGTCCATCAGCCCCGAGTTGGTCACGGTCGAGGTGCCTCAGCGCACCGATCTCGGACGGGTCATCTACGCCAATTCCATTACCCTCACGCCGGGTACCGTAAGCGTACGGCTAGACAAGGACCGAGTGCTGGTCCACGCCCTGTCCCGAGAGGGGGCTGAGGATCTGCGCAGCGGGCGCATGGCCAGAAAAGTGCCTGACGCGGAGCGAGAAATAGACGCATGATCTACGCCGTTGCCGTGCTGGGTATTTTGGTGACCATGGGTCTGGCCCTGGCTCGCGCCTTGCTGGGACCGACTGTCTACGATCGCATTGCAGCGGCCAACATGTTCGGCACCAAGACGGTTCTGTTGATCGCTGTATTCGCTTTTCTGTCGGGGCGCACCGATCTCCTCGACATCGCCTTGATCTACGCCCTGATCAATTTCATAGGGGTCGTAGCCGTGCTCAAACTGGTCGAGCAGGGCAACTTTTATACTGACGGCGACGAAAAGGAACCAACGCCGTGACCCTTTTGCTCGATGCATTGACTTGGATCTTCCTTGGTGCCGGAGCGTTTCTCGGCGTCCTGGGGGGTGTGGGTATACATCGCTTCCCGGATTTCTACAGCCGGTTACATGCCGCGGGAACCACCGACACCCTGTGTGCCGCCCTTTTTCTCTTCGGGTTGGCTCTACAAGCTGGCTTGTCCCTCGCGAGCTTCAAGCTGTTCTTGATCTTCGCGTTCCTGTATTTCACCAGTCCGACTGCGTCGCACTCCTTGGCAGACGCTGCCATGCACGGCGGCCTTGCACCGCGTTTGGACCGCGCGCCGGAAGGAAACGCACAGTGATCGACCTACTTATCGATGTCACCTTGTTGACCTTCCTGGCGGTCAGTGCGGTCGCTATCATCCGGCTGCGCAACCTGTTCGCGGTGATCATCCTGTTCGGCATCTTCAGCCTCCTTTCGGCCGGGTTGTTCGTGGTGATGGATGCCGCCGACGTGGCCTTCACCGAGGCAGCGGTTGGTGCCGGTATCTCCACGGTGTTGATGCTCGCCACCCTTGCCTTGACCGATGGGCACAACACGGAGCTACCGCCTTTTCACCGCCCTTGGCTGCCGCTTCTGGTCGTGGTCGTAACGGGTGCGGCCTTGATCTACGGCACTTGGGATACTCCTCACTTTGGTGATCCGAACGCCCCCGCCCACACACATGTGGCGCCCGAGTATCTGGCCCGCGGGCCGGTCGAGACCGGGATGCCCAACGTGGTGACCTCTGTGCTTGCCAGCTATCGGGGCTTCGACACCCTCGGGGAGGTCACGGTGATCTTTACGGCGGGAATCGCGGTGCTGCTCCTGCTCGGCAGGCGTTCCCCGGACCGGGACGACGAGGAGGAGGCACCTTGAAAGGAAATCTCGTCCTCCGGGTAGTTTCGAAGTTTCTGATTCCTCTGATCGTCCTCTTCGCCTTCTACGTGCAATTCCACGGCGACTTCGGTCCCGGCGGTGGTTTCCAGGCCGGTGTGATCTTCGCTTCCGCTTTCATCCTCTATGCCCTGGTGTTCGGCCTTGACGCCGCCCGGAGGGTGACGCCAGCGGCGGTGCTGCGGCTATTTGCCAGCTGCGGGGTGTTGCTTTACGCGGGAACCGGGGTTGCATCCCTCCTGGTCGGTGGTGCCTTTCTCGATTACAGTCGGCTTGCCAATGACCCGGTGGCGGGTCAGCACCTGGGTATTTTGCTTATCGAGCTGGGGGTCGGGATCACAGTCGCCTCGGTGATGCTTATCATCTTCTACAGCTTCGCTGGCTGGCACGCTGGAAAATGAAGTTCATCCTCGGGCACTACAACTACTGGGTCGTAGTATTCCTGATGATGGCTGGTTTCTACACCGTCATCGCGCGAGGAAATTTGATCAAAAAGATCGCTGGTCTGAACATCTTCCAGGTGTCTGTGTTCATGCTCTACATCAGCGTCGGCAATGTGACCGGCGGCACCACGCCGATCATCGCCGATGGCTTCTCGTCGTACTCCAATCCGCTTCCCCATGTCCTGATCCTTACCGCCATCGTGGTCGGCGTTGCGACCACCGCCCTGGGATTGGCGCTGGTGGTGCGGATCCGCGACGCTTACGGCAGTGTTGAGGAAGAAGAGATCCACGACCAGGATCATTCGCTTTGATTGCAGCGAATCTGAGCCTGTTGATTGTCGTGCTGCCGTTGATCGCGGCACCCGTGCTCGCCGTTTTGCCGCCGAATCGTGCGCCCTGGGCCGTTACCCTCGCTGTGAGTTGGGCGGTGCTGGCGCTGTCGGGCTGGCAGTTGTGGAACGTCATGCACCAGGGTGTGATCAGCTACGAGCTTGGGGGCTGGGCTCCGCCATGGGGTATCGAGTATCGGATCGACGCACTGAACGCCTTCATGACCCTCATCGTGGCGGCCATTGCGGCAGTGGCCTTGCCCTATGCCTTGCGCAGTGCCGAGTCGGAAATCCCGCGGCACAACATGTCCTTGTTCTACTCGGCCTTCGCCCTTTGCCTGACCGGGCTTTTGGGAATCTCTCAGACCGGCGACGTGTTCAACCTCTTTGTGTTTCTGGAGGTCTCTTCCCTTTCTTCTTACGCATTGATCAGCCTGGGGAGGGATCGCCGGGCGCTCACCGCCGCCTACCAGTACCTGATTATGGGCACCATCGGTGCCACCTTTCTGCTCATCGGTGTCGGTCTGATCTACGCCGCCACAGGTACCCTCAATATGATGGATCTGGCGGAGCGTCTGCCAGCGGTGTTCGACCAGCGAACCGTGCATACCGCCTTCGCCTTCATCATTGTGGGGGTGGCCCTGAAGCTGGCCCTGTTCCCGCTGCACCATTGGCTGCCGAACGCCTACACCTATGCGCCGACGGTGATCACCGTGTTTTTGGCGGCCACCGCCACCAAGGTCGCGGTCTATGTGATGCTGCGCATGCTGTTCACGGTATTCCCAACCGGTTTCGTCGCCAGCACCCCGACGGGTAGTCTGTTCGTATTGCTCGGGGTGGCGGGCATCCTGTTTGCGTCGGCTCAAGCCATCGGCCAGGTCAACGTGAAGCGCATGCTGGCTTTCTCCAGCGTGGCCCAGATCGGTTACATGGCCCTGGGTATCGGCTTCGGTACCGCGCTCGGAGTTACCGCCGCCATCGTGCACGTGTTCAATCACGCGATGATGAAAGGGGCGTTGTTCATGGCGGTCGGCGCTCTTGCCTATCGAATCGGCTCCAACCGCATTGAGGACTTCGCGGGATTGGGCCGGCAGATGCCCTGGACCTTCGCCGCCATTCTGGTCGGCGGTCTGAGCCTGATCGGCGTGCCTGGTACCGCCGGGTTCATCAGCAAGTGGTACCTGGTGCTGGCCGCTATTGAGCAACAGGCCTGGCTCCTGGTGGGTGTGGTCCTGCTCGGCTCACTGTTGGCGGTGGTCTACGTCTGGAAGTTGGTTGAGGTGCTTTACTTTCAGCCCCTAGACACTGCGCCCGAGCAGGTGCGCGAGGCGCCCCTGGCCTTGCTGCTGCCCACATGGGCCCTGGTTTTGGCAAACGTCTATTTCGGGCTCGACACCGACCTGACCGTCGGGGTGGCGGGACGGGCAGTTCAAATGCTCGGGCTGGGTGGCGCATGAGCGGGGCCAATCTAATTCTGTTCAGTATGCTGGTGCCCGCTGCGGCGGCGTTGGGCATCGTTTTTACCGGACGCTGGCCCAATGTGCGCGAGGCCGTAACCTTGGTGGCGGCGGCGTGCGTCGCGTCGATCGTGTTGGTGATGGCCGGGCGTCTGGAGGCCGGTGAGATCCTGGCCGTGCAGCTCATGGAGCCGCTACCCGGAATTGCGATCGCCTTTCGCGTCGAGCCGCTGGGGATGCTGTTCGCGCTGGTGGCGGGTCTGCTGTGGCTGGTCACCTCTGTGTACGCCATCGGGTACATGCGTGGCCACCATGAGCAGAATCAGACTAGGTTCTACGCCGCCTTTGCCATTGCCATCGCCTGTACCTTGGGCGTCGCCTTCTCCGCTAACCTGCTCACTCTGTTCCTGTTCTACGAACTGCTCACCCTCTCCACCTATCCGCTGGTAACCCACTCCGGCACCGAGGAGGCGCGCCGCAGCGGTCGAGTCTATCTGGGAATCCTCCTGGGCACCTCTATCGGGCTGCAGCTGGCGGCCATCCTGATCACCTGGGCGGTGACCGGCACTCTGGACTTTTCCGAGGGCGGCATACTCGCCGGCGAGCTTGACCCGGTCTGGGCCGGGTTGCTGTATGCGTTGTTCCTTTTCGGCATCGGCAAGGCCGCGGTGATGCCTTTCCATCGCTGGCTTCCGGCGGCGATGGTGGCGCCGACCCCGGTCAGTGCCCTGTTGCACGCGGTGGCGGTGGTCAAGGCGGGAGTCTTTACCCTGCTCAAGGTGAGTCTGTACGTGTTCGGCGGCGACTTCCTCCTCTCCAGCGGGGCCACCGAGTGGCTGATCTGGTTCGCCGCCGGGACCATCCTCCTGGCTTCGCTGATCGCCATGACCAAGGACAACCTCAAGGCGCGGTTGGCCTACTCGACGGTCAGCCAGCTCAGCTATATCTTGCTCGGGGCCATGCTGGCAAGTCGAATCGGGATGCTCGGTGGCGCCCTGCATATTGTCATGCATGCATTCGCTAAGATTACCCTCTTCTTCGCAGCCGGGGCCATCCTTGTTGCTGCCCATAAGACGCGCGTCAGCGAGCTGGACGGATTGGGGCGGGCCATGCCGCTGACCTTCACCGCCTTTCTGATCGGCAGTCTCAGCATCATCGGCCTGCCTCCCTTCGGCGGTATGTGGAGCAAATGGTATCTGGGGCTCGGCGCCGTGTCCGGAGAGCACTGGGCCCTGTTGACCGTGCTCATGGTCAGCTCCCTGCTGAATATCGCTTACCTGCTGCCCATTCCCGTCCGAGCCTTTATGGCCCGCCCGACAGAGGGCGAGTCGCACAGCGGTCTGCGGGAGGCTCCGGCTACCTGCTTGATTGCAATGACGGTTACCTCACTCGCTTGTATTTTTCTGTTCTTCTATCCGGATCCCTTTTATCGGCTGGCAGCCGCTGCCGCGGGAGTTCCCTGATATGTCTGACGGTACGCCCGATCCTGACAAAAAACGCTATCTGTTTGACGACCCTCGCAACGTCGATCGGCTGCTGCACGGCTTCTAGCGGTGTGCGCCGTCCTCGTCGGGCTGGATCTGGTCCTGCATCGCCACATCAGCCACCCCTGGGAGAACCTCATCGGCTTCTACCCCCTGTTCGGCTTCGTCGCCTGCGTAGTCCTGGTGCTGGTCGCCAAGGAGATGCGCAAGGTGGTGATGCGCAACGAAGACTACTACGATGTGGACCGCTGAGCTGCCGCCCTTTCTGCCCTTCTACGCCGCCGCTCTGCTGGTGCTGGCGTTCGTGGGCGCGCTGAGCAACGCCGTCCTGTGCTGGCCACTCCGATACTCGGCGGGGATGCATCTGTGGCTCGATGTGGAGCCTGGTATCCGGGTCACCCATGCCGTGCTCGACTACGAGCTGGTGCTGATGCGCACCGATCGCCTCAGCCTGCTGTTCGGCTATCTGTTTCACATCGCCGCCTTCATCGCCGTCGTGTTCTCGCTGCACGTGCGAGACAAGCTCCAGCAGGTAGCCGGCATGGTCTACGCCGGCAGCGCCCTGGGCGCGGTCTTCGCCGGCGACCTGATCACCCTGTTCGTCTTCTGGGAGCTGCTGGCGCTCAGCTCGGTGTTCCTGATCTGGGCCCGCCGCACGAGCGAGCCCTGCGGGCCGGCCATGCGCTACCTGATCATCCAGGTCGTTTCCGGGGTGCTGCTGCTCGCCGGGGCCCTGGCTCGATGTCAGCAGACCGGCTCCCTCGCCTTCGAGTACATCGGCCTGGACGGCCTCGCGGCTGGCTGATCTTCATCGCCTTCGGCATCAAGTGCGCCTTCCCCCTCCTGCACAACTGGCTCACCGACGCCTATCCCGAGGCCACCCCGACCGGCACCGTGTTCCTGTCGCGCCTTCACCACCAAGGTGGCGGTCTACGCCCTGGCCCGCGGCTTTCCGGGCACCGAGCTCCTGATCTACATCGGCGCCGTCATGACCTGCTTCCCCATCTTCTACGCCGTCATCGAGAACGACCTGCGCCGGGTGCTGGCCTACAGCATGATCAACCAGATCGGCTTCATGGTCGTGCGGGATCGGGATCGGCACGGCGCTGGCCCTCAACGGCGCCGTGGCCCACGCCTTCAACGACGTCATCTTCAAGGGCCTGCTGTTCATGTCCATGGGGGCGGTGCTGTACCGAACCGGGCAAGATCAACGGCTCCGATCTGGGCGGGCTGTACAAGTCCATGCCCATGACCACCGTGTTCTGCATCGTCGGCGCCGCGTCCATCTCCGCCTTCCCCCTGTTCAGCGGCTTCGTCAGCAAGTCCATGGTCATGACCGCCATGATCCAGGAGGGCTACGACTACCTCTGGCTGATGCTGCTGTTCGCCTCCGCCGGCGTGTTCCACCATGCCGGTATCAAGATCCCGTTCTTCGCCTTCTTTCACCACGACTCCGGGATCCGCACCAAGGAGGCACCGCTCAACATGCTGCTGGCCATGGGCATCGCCGCCGTGCTGTGCGTCGTTCATCGGCAGCTAGCCCCAGTACCTCTACGCATTGCTGCCCTTGGGAGGTGGACTACTGGCCCTACGACGTGACCCATGTCCTGGCCCAGCTGCAGCTGCTCTTCTTCTCGGCCCTGGCCTTCGTCTGGCTGAACAAGGCCGGCTTGTATCCGCCGGAGCTGCACTCCGTCAACATCGATGTCGAATGGCTCTACCGGCGTTTACTTCCCGCCACTGCCGGACTTGTGCGGGGAGCGATGCAGCGCGCCGCCCAGACCCTTGCCCGACAGAGTCGACGCGCGACGCAGGTTTTCACGGCGACTAAGGTGCACGCCCGGCTCGAGGCCTACAACTCGCCGACCACTGGCCGACCGGCGGCATGGTGCTTTGGATCGCCGTAATCCTGAGCGGATATTTGTTGTTGGATGCGTTCTGGTGAGGGATACAGGCCGCTTATACCCGAAGCGGCTTTCACCGCAAATGCCAGCGGGTGTTGCTTTCCGGGCAGGACCGAAAATCAAGTCAGGCGTTGCTGTTGGTTGTCCGCCGTGGCGCGGGCGACGATGGCCTCCAGCGTATCCAGGTCGACGAGCTCGACATGCTTGCGGTCGACCTTGAGCAGCCCCTCGTCCTGAAACCGGGTGAACAACCGGCTGACGGTTTCCACCGCCAATCCCAGGTAGTTGCCGATCTCATGACGGGACATGCTGAGATAAAAATCGGTGGGGCACAGCCCGCGTTTGCGCAGGCGTCTGGACATGCTGATGAGGAAGGCCGCCAGGCGCTCCTCTGCGCTCTTCTTGCCGAGCAGAAGGAGCATCTCGGTATCGTGGCCGATCTCCTTGCTGAGGAGCCGGTATATTTGATGTTGCAGGGAGGGGATGCTGCTGCTGAGCTCTTCGAGGCGAGAGAAGGGGACTTCGCAGATCGCCGATGTTTCCAGGACCTTGGCCGAGCAGACGTGGACCTCTTTCTCGATGGCGTCCAGGCCGATGATCTCCCCGGGGAGGTGGAACCCGAGCACCTGCTCTCCGCCTTCCTCGCTCGGCGCGTAGGACTTCACGGAGCCTGTCTTGACCACGTACAGGGAGCGGAAGCGCTCGCCGTTGCGGAAAAGGTAGTCGCCGCGGTGAAGTGGGCGCGTACGTTTGATGATGCCGTCCAGGCGCTCGACGTCGTCAGACGTCAAGCCCATCGGCAGGCAGAGAGTGGCAAGGGTGCAATTCTTGCAGGCAACCCGTATCGTCTCGAATGAAATGACCTTGCGCTCAGTCAAACCTGGATCCCCGCTTTAAGTTGCCGCTATTCTGCAGATTCATTTGACTTGGATCAAGTGACGTTGTTCCACAAGGTGTAGGTTGGCTCGGACGTTGATCGCGTAATCGACTCGATTCGCACGAGATTTCGATCACTAAAAAAAAAGCCGCGCCTGAGGGCGCGGCCTTTCAGCCGAGGGCTGGCGAGCGCTTACTTGGACTCGCCTGCGGCAGGAGCTGCAGCGGGAGCCGGAGGCGCCCCATAGGGTGCGCCGTAAGGAGCGCCATATCCGCCATAACCCGGATAGCCGCCGCCCCAAGGGCCGCCACCGCCGCCCCAAGGACCGCCGCCGTAGCCGTACGGGCCGTAGCCGTAGTAATCGCGGTAGCGGTTGTAACCTCGGCCGGAGCCGCGACCGCCGCCGCTCATGCTCATGTTGAAGTCACCGTAACCGTCGCCCATCATGTCGTTCCACCAGTCGTTACCGCCGCCGCCGTAACCCGGACCGCCGCCCCAGGGACCACCGCCCCAAAAGGCCTGGGCCGAGCTCATGGAGAAGGCCGCGGCGCCGGCGATGGCGGCAACGCCCAGTATCTTTGAAATCTTATACATATGAATGAAGCTCCTGATCGAGAGATTAGGTTGTCTTTCGTGGGAGCCGCGACCGTATCCCAGACTGGTTGGCGGCGGCGTCATGGCCGAAAGCTGGCGTTATTGAACGCGTGCCGAGTATAAGTTAATGAGTCAAAGATGGGAAGCACACCTATGGCCGATGCCCCGCGGTGAACCTGTTGCTCGGGGTTCGCACGGCGACCCTTTGGCTCGGCGTTGCCGCGCACTTGCGGGAACGCCCAACCATCCGTTGAGGCACCGGGGTTTATTTGTTAGTTTGTCGCAGAATTCGGGCCGGTTTCTCTTTCCTCTACTCCCTGCTTTATGACCAAGTACATCTTCATAACGGGCGGTGTAGTTTCATCGCTCGGCAAGGGCATTGCTTCGGCATCCCTGGCAGCCCTGCTGGAGGCGCGCGGGCTGCGCGTGACCATGATCAAGCTGGATCCCTACATCAACGTCGATCCGGGCACCATGAGTCCGTTTCAGCATGGCGAGGTCTTTGTGACCGACGACGGTGCCGAAACCGACCTGGATCTGGGGCACTACGAGCGCTTTTTGCGCACCCGAATGGGCCGCAACAACAATTTCACCACCGGTCAGATCTACGACAGCGTCATCCGCAAGGAGCGCCGCGGCGATTACCTCGGTGGCACCGTGCAGGTCATCCCCCATATCACCGACGAGATCAAGGAAAGTGTCCGCCTGGGTGCCGACGGAGCGGACATTGCGATGGTGGAGATCGGCGGCACGGTCGGTGACATCGAGTCCCTGCCGTTTCTGGAGGCGATCCGCCAGATGCGGGTCGAGGAGGGGCGGGACAATGCGCTGTTCATGCACCTGACCCTGGTGCCCTACATCGAGACCGCCGGGGAGATCAAGACCAAGCCCACCCAGCACTCGGTCAAGGAGCTGCGCTCCATCGGTATCCAGCCGGACATCCTGCTGTGCCGCGCAGAGCAGAACCTGCCGGAGGGCGAGCGCAGCAAGATCGCGCTGTTCACCAATGTCCCGGAGGCGGCGGTGATCTCCGCCGTGGACGCGGACAACATCTACCGCATCCCGCTGACTGCTGCACGAGCAGGAGCTTGACGACCTGGTGGTGCAGCAGTTCGGCCTGATCGGTCCCGAAGGCGGACTTGGGCGAATGGGACGCGGGTGCTCGACGGTTTCGACCAGCCCGAGCGCGAGGTGACGGTGGGCATGGTCGGCAAGTACATGCACCTGACCGAGGCCTACAAGTCCCTGACCGAGGCCCTGATCCACGCCGGGGTCCACACCCGCACCAAGGTCAAGATCGTGTATCTGGACTCCGAGGAGATCGAGGAGCAGGGCACCGGGTGTCTGGAGGGGCTGGATGCGATCCTGGTGCCCGGCGGTTTCGGCGAGCGCGGGGTCGAGGGCAAGATAGCCGCGGCCCGTTACGCGCGCGAAAACGGGATACCCTACCTGGGAATCTGCCTCGGGATGCAGGTGGCGGTCATCGAGTACGCGCGCCATATGGCCGGGCTGGAAGACTGCTCACAGCACCGAGTTCGATCCTGCGACGCCGAACCCGGTGATCGCGCTGATCACCGAGTGGCAGGAAGCCGACGGCCATGTCGAGAAGCGCGATGAGGAGGTGGATCTGGGCGGCACCATGCGTCTGGGCGGGCAGAAGTGCCGTCTGGAGCCCGGAAGCCTCGCGCGCAGCGTTTACGGCAAGCCCCAGGCGCGCGAGCGCCATCGGCATCGCTACGAGTTCAACAACCGCTACCTGGACGTCATGATGGACGCCGGGATGCGCTTTTCCGGCTGGTCCATGGACGGGAAGCTGGTGGAGATCGTGGAGATTCCCGATCACCCCTGGTTCATCGCCTGCCAGTTCCACCCTGAGTTCACCTCCACGCCGCGGGACGGGCACTCGCTCTTTCGCGGCTTCGTCAAGGCCGCGCTCGGCCGGCGCGAAGATGGTGGAAGGCGAGGCGGCGTAATGCGGCTGCTGGATTTCGAGGTCGGGCTCGACCGGCCCCTGTTTCTGATCGCCGGGCCCTGTGTCATCGAGAGCGAGGCCATGGCGCTGGAGACGGCCGGCGCGCTCAAGGAGATCACCGCCGGACTCGGCATTCCCTTCATCTACAAGTCGTCCTTCGACAAGGCGAACCGCTCCTCCCTGGGCAGCTTCCGCGGTCCGGGCCTGGAGGAGGGGCTGCGTATCCTCGAGGGCGTGCGCGAGCGCGTCGGCGTGCCGGTGCTGACCGACGTGCACGAGGACACGCCGCTGGACGAGGTGGCCGCGGTGGTGGACGTGCTGCAGACGCCTGCGTTCCTGTGCCGTCAGACCAACTTCATCCTGGCGGTGGCGAGCCAGGGCCAGCCGGTCAACATCAAGAAGGGGCAGTTCCTGGCGCCCTGGGACATGAAGCGGGTCGTCGACAAGGCGCGCGCCACCGGCAACGACGGCATCATGGTCTGCGAGCGGGGCGTGTCCTTCGGCTACAACAACCTGGTCTCGGACATGCGCGCCCTGGCGGTGATGCGCGAGACCGGCTGTCCGGTGGTCTTCGATGCCACCCACTCGGTGCAGCTGCCGGGCGGGCAGGGCGAGCGCTCCGGCGGTCAGCGGGAGTTCGTGCCGGTGCTGGCGCGTGCCGCGGTGGCCGCCGGGATCTCGGGCCTGTTCATGGAGACCCACCCGCAGCCCGACGAGGCCCTGAGCGACGGACCCAACTCCTGGCCCCTGCGATCGAATGCGCGGGCTGCTCGAGACCCTGTTGGAGCTGGACAGGGTCGTCAAGGCCCGTTCCTTCGACGAGGACGGTATCTAGATTCCCCATTAAGTAACCTGACTCGTATACACTGCTCGTTTCACACCAAAGGAGGAGAACCAACAATGTCTGAAATCGTCGATATCCGCGCCCGTGAGATCCTGGATTCCCGCGGCAACCCCACCGTCGAGGCCGATGTGATCACCGCAGACGGCTCCATCGGACGGGCGGCCGTGCCTTCCGGCGCATCCACCGGCTCCCGCGAGGCGCTGGAGCTGCGCGACGGCGACAAGTCCCGCTACCTCGGCAAGGGCGTGCTCAAGGCCGTGGCCAATATCCAGGGCGAGATCCGCGATGCCTTGGTCGGCATGGACGTCAGCGATCAGGGCGGCATCGACCGCAAGATGATCGAGCTCGACGGCACCGACAACAAGAGCCGTCTCGGCGCCAACGCCATGCTCGGTGTCTCCCTGGCCGCCGCCCACGCCGCGGCCCAGGAGCGTTCGGAGCCGCTCTACCGTTATCTCGGCAGCGGCGAGTTCGTGCTGCCGGTGCCCATGATGAACATCCTCAACGGCGGCGAGCACGCCGACAACAGCGTGGACCTCCAGGAGTTCATGATCATGCCCGTCGGTGCCGCCAGCATCCGCGAGGCGGTGCGCTACGGGGCCGAGGTCTTCCATGCCCTGAAGACGGTGCTTCACGGAAAGGGACTGGCTACCAGTGTCGGCGACGAGGGCGGATTTGCGCCGGATCTGCCCTCCAACGAGGCGGCCATCGAGGTGATCCTGGAGGCCATCGAGAAGGCGGGCTTCAAGCCCGGTGGCGACATCTATCTGGGTCTGGACGTGGCGAGCTCCGAGTTCTACAAGGACGGCGCTTACACGCTGGCAGGCGAGGGCCGCACGCTCGACGCCCAGGGCATGTGCGACCTGCTCGCAGACTGGGTGAGTAAGTACCCGATCCTCTCCATCGAGGACGGCATGGCCGAGGGCGACTGGGACGGCTGGAAGCTACTCACGGATGCCATCGGCGACAAGGTTCAGCTCGTGGGCGACGACCTGTTCGTGACCAACACCAAGATCCTGCGCGAGGGCATCGACAAGGGAATCGCCAACTCCATTCTCATCAAGGTGAACCAGATCGGCACCCTGACCGAGACCCTGGAGGCCATCGGCATGGCCCACGACGCGGGCTACACCGCGGTCGTCTCCCACCGCTCCGGTGAGACCGAGGACACCACCATCGCCGACCTGGTGGTCGCGTCCGGTGCCGGGCAGATCAAGACCGGCTCCCTGTCCCGTTCCGACCGCGTGGCCAAGTACAACCAGCTGATGCGTATCGAGGATCAGCTGGGCGGCGAGGGCCGCTACGCGGGCAAGGGCGCCTTCCGCTGGCTCTGATCTCCTTCCGATACTAACCTGATGCGCTGGCTCGCCGGGATCCTGCTGCTGGTAATGCTGGGACTGCAGTACCGGCTGTGGGTCGGCGACGGCAGCCTGACGGATGTGCAGGCCTTGCGGGACGAGATTGTCGCCCAAAAGGCGGAACTCAAGCAGCTACGAACCCGCAACCAGGCCCTGGAGGCGGAGGTGGAGGATCTGCGCGAGGGCCTGGATGCCCTGGAGGAGCGGGCCCGCAGTGAGCTGGGAATGATAAAGCAGGGCGAGCTCTTTCTCCAGGTCATCGAGGAGCCCGAATCTTCCCTCGAGGGCACACCGCCGTCGGAACCGACAACCGCTCCCGAGCAAACCAAGGGAGAGGGTGAGCTGGCACGCCGTAACGCCACCGTCGATCCCGGATCGGATCCTTGAGCTCTGCGATCCGGTGCTGGGTGGTGATTCCTGCGGCAGGGGTCGGTCGCCGAATGGGCGCACCTATGCCCAAGCAGTATCTCGGCTTGGCGGGACGACCGGTAATTGACTACTCCTTGGGGCTTTTTCTCGACCACCCCCGGATTGCGGGGGTCGTTGTCGCCCTCGATCCGGCGGACGAGTATTGGCCTCGGACGGCCTTTGCCGATCACTCGCGAGTTCGATCTGCGGCCGGCGGCAGCGAGCGCTGCCATTCGGTGCTCAATGCCCTCGACTTATTGGTCGGGGACGCGGATGAGACCGACTGGGTCCTGGTCCACGATGCGGCGCGCCCCTGCCTGCGAAGGGACGATCTGGACCGACTTCTGACCGGGCTCCAAGAGCACCCCGTGGGCGGGCTCCTGGGTGTTCCCGTGCGGGACACCATGAAGCAGGTGGTCGAGGGCCGTGCCGTGCTGCGCACCGTTCCGCGGGACGACCTTTGGCATGCCTTTACCCCCCAGATGTTTCGTCTGGGCCTTCTCCGCCAAGCCCTTCGCTCCGCCCTGGATGAGGACCGGTTCGTCACTGACGATGCCAGCGCGATCGAGCTGATGGGCCTCTCGCCGCTGATGGTGGACGGTCACCCGGACAACATCAAGATCACGCGCCCGGAGGACCTGCCCCTGGCACATTTCTTTCTCGAACAGCAGGGGCGCGTGTGCTGATGTCTGTTCTGATCGGGCAAGGCATTGACGCCCACCGCTTCGGAGGCGCAAGGCCGCTAATACTCGGCGGTGTCCGGATCGACCACGACCAAGGGCTCGCCGCCCACTCGGACGGCGACGTGGTCATCCATGCCCTGTGCGACGCCCTGCTGGGCGCCGCCGCGCTGGGCGACATCGGCCGGCACTTTCCCGACGACGATGACGAGTACGCGGGAATCGATAGCCGCATCCTGCTGCGGCGAGTTATCGATGCGCTCGGTGAGCGCGGCCTCGGGGTTCACAACGCGGACCTGACGGTTGTCGCCCAGCGTCCCAAGCTCAAGCCCCACATCCCGGCGATGACCGCGATTCTGGCCCGGGACCTGCGCTGTCCGGTGGGGCGGGTAAACGTGAAGGCCACCACAACGGAACACATGGGCTTTACCGGGCGCGGAGAGGGGATCGCCGCGTTTGCGGTTGTCCTGGTCACTGAGTCCCAACACCGTTCGTAACGAACGAACCACGCGGATTCGTGAAGATTGACTTGGTTCGTCGTTAACTCTTTGCTGAGATCAAGGCCCGATGTCCCCTCAAGCTCCACCTTCGTGGATCTCTTTCGGCGACCTCCCCCACGCCTACGGTGATCCGGTTTCCTCGGGCCGGCTGCGCGAGCGGCCGGAGGACTTCCGCGTGGACGAGATCATCGGATTCGAGCCCGACGGGGAGGGCGAGCACCTGCTGGTGCAAGTGCGCAAGACCGGCGTGAACACCGAGTGGGTGGCCCGCAGGCTGGCTTCGCACGCCGGGTTGCCCGTATCAAAGGTCGGTTACGCGGGCCTGAAGGACCGGCATGCAGTGACCACCCAGTGGTTCTCGTTGCACGCCGGTGTCCATGCAGATCCCGACTGGTCCAGGCTGGATGTCGAGGGCGTCGAGGTGCTGGAGGTCTGCCGTCACCGCCGTAAGCTGCGCCGCGGGGCATTGCGCGGGAATCGATTTCTCATTCGTCTACGCGATCTGACCGGCGATCTCGATGCCTTGCGCCAGCGCATCTCGGCCGCGGGACGGCTCGGCGTCCCCAACTACTTCGGTGCCCAGCGCTTCGGCAACCGGGAGGGGAACCTGTATGCCGCCCATGCGCTGTTCACCGGCGAGGCGAAGCGCGTGCAGCGGCATCTGAAGGGGCTGTGGCTGTCCGCGGCCCGCTCCCAGCTGTTCAATCAAGTGCTGGCCCTTCGCGTGGAGCGCGGAGACTGGGACCGGCCGTTGCCCGGTGATCGCATGCAGCTCGCCGGCTCGCGTGCGAGCTTTCTGGCCGAAGCCATTGATGAGGCGCTGATCGAGCGGTGTCTAACCTTCGATATTCATCCGAGCGGGCCACTTTGGGGGGAGGGGGAGCCATTGACCGCCTATGATGCGGCCGCGCTGGAGCGTCAGATGGCCGCGGATTTCCCGGTTTGGACGGCGGGGCTCGCGGCGGCCGGGATGCGTCAGGAGCGGCGCCCGCTGCGGCTGCAGCTAACCGGGCTCAAGGCACAGACAGATGACGGAATCCTGGAAATCGGGTTCGAGCTTCCCGCCGGCGCCTATGCGACGGCGGTTTTGCGCGAGCTGGTGGACACCAGGAGTTGAGATACGGGGAATGATCCGGATATAAATCAATCTCGAGGCGGGTGTCTGACCCGCGAGAAACTGAAGACATTCATTGCGCGAGCGGATTTGGGCCTGGATGAGCTCGATCTGCCGATTTGTAACTGAAGGGGGTTGTATATGGCTTTGTGGGTACGTTTTTCGGCGGGCGACGAGATCGGTTTCGGCACCTTGAGCGACGGAACCATCACGCAATACGAGGGTGACATGTTCGGGGAGCACGGCCCGGCAGGCGTCGAACGACCCTTGTCGAGCGTTCGCTTGCTTTCACCCTGCAGGCCATCGAAGATGCTGGGGCTGTGGAACAACTTTCACGAGCGGGCGCAGGTGGAGAAGCTGGACCCTCCGGGACATCCCCTTTACTTCGTGAAGACCCCGAACTGCTGCGGCGCCGACGGTGACCCGATACCGCGGCCCGACGGCTACTCGGGCGCCGTGGTGTTCGAGGGGGAACTGGGCGTGGTAATCGGTAAGCGCTGCAAGGACATTACCCCGGAGCAGGCCGCCGAGTATGTCTTCGGCTATACCTGCGTCAACGATGTCACCGCACGCGACCTGATGAAGCAATACCCCGCCTTCGTTCACTGGACGCGCGCCAAGAGCTTCGACGGCTTCGGACCCTTCGGTCCGGGTATCGTTACTGGGCTGGATCCGGGTAACTTGCGGGTGCAAGTAGTACTCGCCGGGGAGGAGAAGCAAAATTACCCCGTGTCGGACATGATCTTCTCGCCCCATGAGATCGTCAGCCGCATTTCGGGCGACATGACCCTTGAGCCAGGGGACCTGATCGCCTGCGGCACCTCTGTAGGTGCCTGCCCGATGCAGGATGGGGACAGGGTGGAAGTGAGCATTGCGGGGGTCGGCGTCTTGACCAACCGGTTTGGTTGAACCAGCCTGCCTCGTGCCGGGGGTGAAGAGCAAGCAGAGCCGGTTGTTTCACCGCAGGCCGGCGCGCCTATACGTGTCCGTATCCCATAAATCCGAGCCGATACACTCAGGCGGGTGCCGAACCGACGCGAAAGCACCTCGGATTGGGGGCCAAGTCGAAGGGGGCCCCGATTGTGCGAGATATAGCGCATCGGGCACGTCGGCAGGTTCCCGTGCTGACGTGCCCGACCAAGGACAGTGAACTCAACCGGCGGCCTTAGGGTCGCCGATGTCTTGGACGTAGCGCACTACATCGGCGAGCTCGAACGGGTAGTAATCCGGATCGTTGACCAGCTTGGCGGGGTGGAAGCTCTGCTGATAGATGGTGCTCCACCAGCTCCAGCGCTACTTGGAGACGCAAGGATCGGGATGCCAACGGTGGCGGTGCACAAAGCTGTTGCCGCAATGCACGAGCATGCCACCGAAGACCTCCAGCAGGATCGCCGATCCCACGGGACCAAGCCGATGGCACCCATGCACCCGCGGGCGGATGCAGGAGGCTACCGGCAGCAGGTAGCGCCAGTCCACGACCAGATCTTCGGGCAGCTCGCTGAAGCCGAGGGTGCCGAAGCGCTCGTCGAAAAACTCGACTTCGAGGTTCTTGTCATTGACGGCGTAGCTGGAGCGAACCATTGTGTGACCGACCCGGTAGGCGGCGACCGAGAACTCCACCGGCATGGGCAAAATCTTGCAGTCGTCGGGTTGGTAGAAGTGGGGATCGGTGCCGTCGCAGGCCAGGATCTTCGGAACCGCATACTGGACCACCTTCGGATCGCACAGCCGCTTCAAGAAATCGAACAGCACCAGCCATTGATAATGGTATCGGGTTTGGGTCTGTGCCTCTTCGAAACGATTGAACTCCTTCGTGCCCGGCTCCTGATGCACGCGTTCGTTGTAGAGCTTGTTATGGAAGCGTTGAAACAGCAGCTGCGTCTGCGCTACGAAAATGTTCTCGTCGCTGGCCAAACTCGAGAATTCATGCGGGAATCGTCTTACGTACTTAACGCATTCTGCGCTCACGGCGTGACTTTTCGGGGTTGCGCAAAAGCACGTAAACGGCCCCGGTTCCCCCCGCGCGCCGGGTCGCCGAGCAGAAGGCAAGGACCTCGTCGTAGAGTCGGAGCCAGTAGTTGACCTTGCGCTTGAGCACCGGCTGCCGGCTTTCGGACCTGCTGCCCTTTCCGTGGATGATATGGGCGCAACGTACGCCGCGGCGACCGCAATCGCGCAGGAACTCCTCCAGAACCTGTTCCGCATAGGCCGCCGTCAGCCCGTGCAGGTCCAGCTCCAAGTCCACCTCGATGTGGCCCCGCTGCAGATCGGCGAGCAGGCGCTTCTGCACGCCGGGGCGGGAGAAGAGCAGGAAGTCGCCGGTCTCGACCTCGGCTTCCGACAGCGCCGCATGCCCGGCACGCTCACGTAGCTCCGAGGGTTGCTCGATAGGGAGCGGTGGCGGGCGACGTCGGAAGGGCTCGGCCTGATCGATCTCGATAGGCTCCGCGTCTTCGACCGACTCGCGAAACAGCTTGGCTTCCGACTCGTGCAGGGGTTTGCGCATGTTGACCGAGTACCTTCCGATGCACGAAATCACTTGAGTATATCAGCGCGGATGTCCGTTGCCGCGGATTCCAGTATTATCCTCGGTTTTGCAGTGCGCCGGCCGGGGGAGGTGCCCCGGTTACTGAGGTAGTGCTTCCGCGCCGACGGCCCAATGAGAATTCTGATCAGCAACGACGACGGGTATCAGTCCGCGGGCTTGCGTGTCCTCTCCCGGGCGTTGGAGCGATGCGGCGAGATCGCCGTGGTGGCACCGGACCGCAACTGCAGCGGCGCCAGTAACTCGCTGACGCTATCCGTCCCGGTTAGAGTTCAGCGGTCGGAGAACGGCTTTTTCCGGGTCGAAGGTACGCCTACGGATTGTGTCCATATAGCAATCACCGGACTGCTGGACCGGGAGCCGGATATTGTCGTTGCCGGGATCAACCACGGGCCCAATCTTGGTGACGACGTGATCTATTCCGGTACGGTGGCTGCCGCGACGGAGGGTCGCTTTTTGGGGCTTCCTGCCATGGCTGTTTCTATCGACTCCCACGAGCCCAAGCATCTTGAGTCCGCCGCGCGGGTCGCAGCCGCCCTGGTGTCGCGCCTGCAAAGCGAGTCGCCGGGGGCGAGCACGATTCTGAACGTGAATGTTCCCGACCTGCCGTACGAGCAGCTCAAGGGAATCGTGGCCACGCGTCTCGGACACAGACACAAGGCCGAGCCGGTGACCCGGGTGCGTGATCCACGCGGCCGCATCCTCTACTGGGTCGGGCCGGCCGGACCGGAGCAGGACGCGGGCCCGGGGACCGACTTCCATGCCGTTCGCAACGGCTATGTCTCGGTCTCCCCGTTGCAGGTGGACCTTACGCGCCACGAGGCCCTGGAGCCGTTGGCAAAATGGCTGGAAGGTTACTGCTGATGGCCGACAGCCGCCAACAGGGGATCGGGATGACCTCCCAACGGACCCGCGAGCGCCTGATTCAGAGGCTCGGCGAGGCGGGGATCCGCGACCCGGAAGTCCTGGACGTCATGCGCGCCTTGCCGCGCCATCTGTTCGTGGACGAGGCGCTCGCCAGCCGCGCTTACGAGGACTCCGCCTTGCCCATCGGGCATGGGCAAACCATCTCCCAGCCCTACACGGTGGCGCGCATGACGGAGGCACTCCTGGCCGGGCACAGACCCGATACCGTGCTGGAGATCGGCACCGGGTCCGGATTCCAGACCGCGGTGCTGGCCTCGCTGGTGCGGCGCGTCTACAGCGTGGAGCGGGTAGAGCGCCTGTCGGAGCGGGCACGGCGCAGGCTCAAGAAGCTCAAGCTTCGCAACGTGCGCCTGCGATACGGAGACGGCGGGTTGGGTTGGCCCGAGTATGCGCCGTTCGAGGGCATCATAGTCACCGCGGCCCCTGCCGGAATCCCTCGCGTCCTGATCAACCAGCTGACCATGGGAGGCTGCATGGTGTTGCCGATCGGACGCTCGGACCAGCAGGTGCTGGTGCGTGTGGTCAGAACCGAAGCCGGTTACTTGCACGAGATACTGGAGCCTGTCACTTTTGTGCCCCTGCTCGGAGGCGTCGTTTAATGCGAATTTTCTCCTCACTCTATAACCGCGTAATGGTCTTGGTCGCGGCATCGACACGCACCCTGGTTTCTGGGTGGCCTCAGCTTTGCCGAATCCTCTTTCTTTCCCATTCCGCCGGACGTGATGCTTGCCCCCATGAGTATGGCCAAGCCGGAGAAGGCCTGGTGGTTTGCGACCCTGACGACAATTACCTCCGTGCTTGGCGGGTTGCTGGGTTGGTTGATCGGTCACTTTGCGTTCGAGCTGATCGCGCCCCTGGTGACCGAGGGGGGGCGTTACGCCGAGCCCTTCGCCGCTGCGGAGCGGTGGTTCGATGAGTGGGGGGTCTGGGCCATATTCATTGCCGGCTTCTCGCCGATTCCCTACAAGATCTTCACCATATCCGCCGGGGTCATGCATATGGCTCTCATTCCCTTTCTGATCGCGTCGGCGGTCGGGCGTGGGGCCCGCTTTTTCATCGTTGCCGCCCTGATGGCCTGGGGTGGCGAGCGCATGGAGAGCACCCTGCGGGAATACGTCGACCGGTTGGGCTGGATTATGGTCGGCTTGGTGATTCTTGTTGTGGTTTTCCACTAGGTTTGGCCTCGTGAGCGGATGAATCGGGAAGCAGTCCGGGAACCTACAGGTGAGCGCTGAATTACACTGGTACCGCCTGCGCGGGCGAGGGCTGCTGCCGATGGCTGCGGCGTTGCTCCTCTCGCTGATTCTGGCCGCGTGCGGAACCGGCGGTCCCGCACCTGTGTACGATGGATTCGGGCCCGCGCCCGAGGGTTACTACCGAATCCGAAAGGGTGACACGCTGGCAGGGATTGCGAGGCGGCATAAGGTCGGCTACGAGGCGCTGGCGCGTTGGAACAAGCTCGGTCCACCCTATCAAATCTATGCAGGCAGGCTGCTGCGTATAGCGCCGCCGCTCGGAAAGAGCGGATCGACCAAGTCCGGAGGTGCGAAAACGGCGCAGTCCAACGGCGAGCCGAGCTCGGCCAGCAAACCTGCTGTCAAGACGTCGACCGGGTCACCGAAGCGGAACAAGGGCTCCAGCGCGAAAGTGGCGTCCGGCCTGCACTGGCGCTGGCCGTTGAAAGGTCGGGTTGTTCAGGAGTTCCGCAGCGGGGATCGGACCCGCCAGGGCATCCGCATCGCTGGTCGTCCGGGCCAGAAAGTGCTGGCCGCGGAGGGCGGAACCGTGGTCTACAGCGGAAGTGGACTTAAGGGTTACGGAAACCTTATTATCGTGAAGCACAATAATAGCTACCTGAGCGCGTACGGCTTCAACAGCCGGCTCCTCGTCAACGAAGGTGCGCGAGTAAAGCGTGGTCAGGGCGTCGCTGAGGTGGGACAGGCGTCCGGTGGGAAGTATCGCCTCCATTTCGAAATTCGAAGGAATGGTACGGCCGTGGACCCATTGAAGTACCTGCCTTAAGTTCGGGTGAGCCCGTCTCCTGCTGCAAGTCAAGGTTTGCATGGCGACTACCAAACGAGCGAGAGGACCTGGATACCGAGCCTTCGATCGACAGCGAGGAGGCGGTTCTCGTCGACAGTGGCGAGGTCACAGAAGAGATCACCGTTTCCGGCCCTGCCGGGGATGCGCTCCGAGGGGGGCGTTGAGGAGGGTACGAGTGACTCGGATTTGCCGCCGCCGAGCAAGTTTGTCGCGGATGATGCCGACTTCGACGCGACGCGTCTGTACCTCAACGAGATCGGCGGCTCCAAGCTGCTGACGGCCGAGGAAGAGGTTTATTTCGCGCGTCTGGCTCAGGACGGGGACAACGCTGCACGCCAGCGTATGATCGTCAGCAACCTGCGGCTGGTGGTGAAGATCGCGCGCCGTTATCTCAATCGCGGGCTTCCGCTCTTGGACCTGATCGAAGAGGGCAATCTCGGCCTGATCCGAGCGGTGGAGAAGTTCGATCCCGGAGCGCGGGTTTCGCTTCTCGACCTACGCGACCTGGTGGATCCGCCAGACCATCGAGCGGGCCATCATGAACCAGACCCGCACCGTCCGGCTGCCCATCCATGTGGTCAAGGAGATCAACATCTACCTCAAGGCGGCCCGGCGTCTTTCCCAACGGCTGGATCACGAGCCTACGACCGAGGATATCGCCGGCCTGCTCGACAAGCCCATCGACGAGGTCAAGCGCATGCTCGGCCTCAACGAGCACATCGCCTCGGTAGACACCCCCTACGGCAAGGACGCGGACAAGCCCTTGGTGGACATGCTGCAGGACGAGGCGGCATTCGACCCCTCCGACAAGATTCAGGACAACGATATCCAGTCCAATCTCGATCACTGGCTGGAGAAGCTCAACGACAAGCAGCGCGAGGTGGTGGAGCGCCGATTCGGACTCCATGGCTACGAGCACTCCACTCTCGAGCGTGTTGCGCAAGAGCTCGGGGTGACCCGTGAGCGCGTGCGCCAAATCCAGATGGACGCGCTGCGGCGACTGCGGGATATCCTCGAGAAAGAGGGTTTCTCGGTGGACGCCTTCTTCCGCTAGCCGCCCGCCGCTCGGCAACCCACAATTCCTTCGCAGAAAGCCGGAAACGGCCGAATTTGCTCCGGTTTCTCTTCCTGTCAATAGATTGATCGAGATCAAGGAAGCCTGTGGTAAATGACGCAGTTGCCGGGGTATTAGCCGCTGTTAATATTGACTTTCGGTCCCAAATCCAGTGTCATTGCGGCGGTTGTGCCGCCGGATTTTGCGGCGAAAAAGATGCAAGGCCGGATGCCTGACTAGCTTGGGTCAATCTTCGCAGTTATTTCGGGGAGGGGATATGGAAGCTGGACTGGAACAGAAGTACAACTTCGATGTTGTACGCTGGTTCACCGTCATGGCGGTCGTCTACCTGGTGGTGGGCGCTCTGGCCGGGGTCTACATCGCATCGGAGCTGGCTTGGCCGGTCCTGAATTTCGACAGTCCCTACCTGTCTTTCGGTCGTCTACGCCCGGTCCACACCAACGCGGTTATCTTCGCCTTCGGTGGCTGCACGCTCATGGCGACGGCCTTCTACACGGTTCAGCGCACCTGCGGTGTGCGGCTGTGGAGCGACAAGATGGCCTGGTTCGTGTTCTGGGGCTGGAACGCCATCATCGTCTCCGCCGTCATCACCCTGCCGCTGGGCATTACGCAGTCCAAGGAGTACGCGGAGCTCGAGTGGCCTATCGATATCGCGATCGCCGTGGTCTGGCTGGCCTTCAGTCTCAACTTCATGATGACGATCGCCAAGCGCAAGACCCCGCACATCTATGTGTCGAACTGGTTCTTCATGGGCATGATGGTGATGATCGTGTACCTGCACGTGGTCAACAGCCTGGCCATCCCCGTCGGTATGTTCAAGTCCTACTCCGTCTTCTCCGGGGTGCAGGACGCCATGATCCAGTGGTGGTGGGGCCATAATGCGGTGGGTTTCTACCTGACCGCCGGCTTCCTGGGTATCATGTACTACTTCGTGCCCAAGCAGGCCAACCGTCCAGTTTACTCCTATCGCCTGTCCGTCATCCACTTTTGGGCCCTGATGTTCGGCTATGTCTGGCTCGGCGCCCACCACCTCCAGTACACGGCCCTTCCGGACTGGACCGGCTCCCTCGGCGCCGCCGTCTCCATCGCCATGATCATCCCCTCCTGGGGCGGCGCGGTGAACGGCATGATGACCCTCTCCGGCGCTTGGGATAAGTTGCGCACCGACTATGTCCTGCGCTTCCTGGTCATCGCCATGGCCTTCTACGCCATGTCCACCTTCGAGGGTCCGGTCATGTCCATCAAGACCGTCAACGCCCTGTCACACTACACCGACTGGACCGTCGGCCATGTGCACTCCGGAGCCCTGGGCTGGGTCGCCGGTATCTCCATCGGCGCCATCTACCACCTGATGACCCGCTTGTTCCACACCGAGATGTGGTCCGAGAAGCTGGTCAACATCCACTTCTGGACCGCCACCATCGGTACGGTGGTCTACATCGTGGCCATGTGGGTCTCCGGTATCATGCAGGGCCTGATGTGGAGGGCCTACGACGAGTACGGCACCCTGGCCTACACCTTCGTCGAGTCCGTGGACGCCATGCATCCCTACTACGCCATGCGCGCCATCGGCGGCATGATCTTCCTGCTCGGTGCCGTCGTCATGCTTGTAAACATCCTGATGACAGTTGCCAAGTCCTCGTCGTCGGGCAGCCTGGAGCAGGCCCGTACCGCAGCGGCTTCCGCCTGATCCTGGAGGTAAATGAATATGGCTGAAAACACCTCTTCCAAGAGCTTCCAGTCGTGGATGGAGCAGAACCTTGCCGGTCTGCTGATCGTGCTGGCCTTGGCATTGTCCGTCGGCGGACTGGTCGAGATCGTCCCGCTGTTCTATTTAAAGAGCACCTTTCCGGCGTTGGAGAAATACCCGGAGATCGTCTGGGAAAAGGCGGGCTCGGAGCCTATCGTCAGCGTCGACGTGATCGGTAAGGAGCAGTGGAATTGGAAGCCGGGTGACGGTATACGTCCCTACACCGCTCTCGAGCTGGCTGGTCGCGACATCTACCAGCGGGAAGGCTGTTACACATGCCACTCCCAGATGATCCGCCCGTTCCGCGACGAGAACGAGCGCTACGGCCACTACTCCCTGGCCGCCGAGTCCATGTTCGACCATCCCTTCCAGTGGGGCTCCAAGCGCACCGGACCGGATCTGGCGCGCGTGGGCCGGAAGTACTCCGACGAATGGCACCGCGCCCATTTGCGTGCCCCGCGGTCGGTGGTTCCGGAGTCCGTCATGCCCAATTATCCGTGGCTCGACGATGCCCGAGTCAGCGGTGCGACCATGCAGGCCCACATGGGCGGCATGAAGGCCATCGGCGTCCCCTACAGCGACGCCGACATCGAAGCGGCGCCCAAGCTGGTCGCAGGCAAGACCGAGATGGACGCCATGGTCGCCTACCTTCAGGTTCTGGGTACCATGGTCGATCTTAAGGACGACGTGGTCTACCGTGAATAGTTTGAAGGAATACTTCCACACGGACTGGGGGGCGATGACGGCCAGTGACTGGGTCGGAACCATCCTGACGGTCGTCATCTTCGTCCTCATGATCGTGGCGTATTTCCAGGTATTCCGTCCCAAGAACCGGGAAAAGCTCGAATCCAAGCGCTTCATTCCGTTCGAAGAGGACAACCAAGTCAGCGGAGAGAAAGATGGCGGAAAATAACCCGTTCCCCGGTGAAAACAACACCGGACATTTCTGGGACGACAATCTGCGGGAGCTGAACAACCCGGTCCCGCGCTGGTGGATGATCGGTTTCTGGGCGTCGGTCCTCTTTTGGGTCGGCTACGGTATCCTCTACCCTATGTGGCCCACCTTGAGCGGCAACACCCAGGGGCTATTGGGCTGGAGTCAGATCCAGGAGTACAACGAGGGCGTCGCGCAGGTCCAGGAGGTGCGCTCCGAGTTCGAGGAGAAGATTGCGGGAATGACGCCCGACCAGATCATGGAGGATCCCGGGCTGACCCAGTACACCCTGGCATCGGCCAAGGTGCTGTTTGGTGACTACTGTTCCGCTTGCCACGGCAGCGGCGGTCAGGGCAACCCCGGCTATCCGGTGCTTGCCGACGACGACTGGCTCTACGGCGGTAACGTCGCGAAGCTTGCCGAAACCCTGCAGATGGGCCGCAAGGGTGCGATGACCGCCCACAAGGACATCCTGTCCGGGGCCGAGGTCGATATCCTAGCCAACTGGGTTGTCGAGAAGAGCCAAGGCCAAATGGGCAGCGACGAGGGTTGGAACCTGTACAACACCAAAGGCTGCAACGCCTGCCATGGCCAAGAGGCCGACGGCGTGCTTGCGCGGGGCCCCAATGGCGAGGTGCTGGCGACCGTCGGTGCGGCCAATCTGACCGATGGCATCTGGCGCTTCGAGCCGGGCGGAGTCGAGAGTGCGAAGCACACCATCATGTACGGCGTCAACCAGCCGGGTGTCGAGGGCTCGCGCGACGCGGTGATGCCCGCGTTCGGCCAGACCGGCAAGCTCGACGAGCAGGAGATCAAGAAGCTGGTCGTCTACGTGCACCAGCTCGGCGGCGGTCAGTGATCGGCGCGGAACGTTAAGGAAGTGCAGACGGCTGCGGCCGTCCGTTGTTTCAAGAGAAGAGAGGACAGACCATGAACATCCTTACTTGGGACTCTGTCACCTGGATGTCCATCGTGATGGTCGTGATCGCCATCGTGATCTTCGTGTTCTTGGGCTTCAAAGTCGTCGCCCTCATGAACCGCGATGCCGAGGCGCACAACGACAGGCAACGGTGAGCGATAGGCTCTCATGGCCGAAAAGGGGGATTTCGTATCCCCCTTTTTTATTTCCATCTGTTCGCGCTCGACCTTGTTTTTCTTGGGAACGCAGCCTCCTGGATGGACCTCTTTTGCCCGCTATCTCCTTATGGAATTCGATGGAAATCATTCAGTTATAATTGCGAAACCGCAATGTCCGAAAAACGGTGTTCCGGTAGATTTCCGAGGTCAGCGGCCGGTCCGGTCGCGTAAGCTCTGTCAACAATGAGGTTACCCAAGATTTTCTGGGAGATGGTCAGTGAGTGAAAGCCAAGTCGACAAGAAGAGCGCAGCGGTAGACAACCTGTACGACGAGGCTGAGTATTGGCATGTCAACACCGGAGGGGAGACCATCCATGCTAAGCGGCTTCCAGGAAAGTGGCGCATCATAAAGTGGTGGTCTGCCGCGGTATGGCTGATTTTCTTCCTCGGACCCTACGTGCGCTGGGAAGGCCGCCAGGCGATCCTCTGGGATATTCCGGCTCGGCAGTTTCATATCTTCAGCGCCACCATTTTGCCCCAGGACTTTTGGATGCTGTCTCTAGTCCTGTTGTTCTTCGCCATCTTGCTGGCGGTAGTCACGGCACTGGTCGGTCGCGTCTGGTGCGGGTTCTTTTGCTTCCAGACTGTCTGGACCGACGTATACACCTGGATCGAGGGCAGGCTCGAGGGCCCACCGCCGGCACGGCGCAAGCTCGACAAGGCCCCGATGGACGCCAGAAAGGCCGGCATCAAGGCCACCAAGCACCTGATTTGGCTGGTGATCGGTTTTTTCACCGGCTTTAGCTTCGTTGCCTGGTTCGTAGACGCCCCGACCCTGTGGACGACCTTTTTCACCGGAGAGGCCGCGATGACGGTCTACGCGACGGTCGGCCTGTTCACCGTGGGTACTTATGGCCTCGCCGGTTTCCTGCGCGAGCAGGCATGCTTCTGGCTGTGTCCCTATGCCCGTATTCAGGCCGTAATGGTGGATAAATCCACCGAGCTGCCCACATACGACGTTCACCGCGGTGAGCCGCGAGGCCGGATCAAGAAGGGGCAGAAGGAAGATGAGCGCACCACTGGTGACTGCATAGACTGCAAGCAATGTGTAGCCGTCTGTCCCACCGGCATCGACATCCGTCACGGTCAGCAGGAAGGTTGTATCACCTGCGCGCTCTGCATCGACGCCTGCGATCAGGTCATGGATAAGGTAGGACGAGCGAAAGGCTTGATCCGCTACGCGTCCCTGGATGAGCTCAATGGCGAGATGGTCAAGCCTATGCTCAAGCGCGGGCGAGTCTGGGTCTACTCGACGATTCTGCTCCTGGCAATCTCGGGCATCGTCTACGGTCTGTCGTCTCTGGATGCCATTGAGCTCAAGGTCCTGCACGAGCGAGCGCCTCTGTTCGTCGCCCTGAAAGACGGCTCGATTCAGAACAAGTACACCCTGAAGATTCTGAACAAGATGACAGAGGACGTTCAGGTCAAGGTGAGTGCCTCGGGTCCCGAGGGGTTGACTTTGGTCGGTGCCGAGAAGGAGATCACGGCCCGTAACGGTTTCGTGTCCCCGGCGATCGTCTTCGTGCGGGTCTCGCGCAAGCATCTTACAGCGGAGCAGGTGCCGATCACCTTCCACCTGGAAGGGGCACGGGCTTCCGGAGAGATCCTGCAAACCGCGCGGGAGAGCGTTTTTATAGGTCCCCGTCGATAATGCAAACAACAGCCGCTCACGAGCAAAAAGCCCTTCCCGCTTGGAAGAGCCCCTGGGTCATAGCCTGGATCGCGCTGGTTGTTGCCGTCCTCGGCGTGAACGGAGTCATGGTTTACCTCGCGCTGGTGACGAATCCCGGATTGGTCGTGGATGACTATTACGAGCGGGGTAAGGACTACGAGCGCACAATGCTCTCCAAAGGCGCGAGTAATCCCGGGTGGATACTGCGGGCGGACATCCCGCAAGAGATTGTCGCGGGGGTGCCCAGCCAGATCCGCTTTTTCCTGGTGGACAAGGCGGGACAGCCGGTCACGCCCGAGGCCGTCGAGCTTTTCCTCTACCGGCCGTCTGATGTTACACGGGACTTCAGCGCCCCGATGGCAGCGGAGGGCCCCGGCCGCTATGTGGTTGAAGTGTCCTTTCCTCTCATCGGCGTCTGGGACACCCTGGTGGCCGCAAGGCAAGGGGAAGACGAGTACCATGTCGGGCAGCGTATCAACGTCCTGCGTCCCTAGCGAAAACGGAAGACCCCCGGACGAGCCGGAGGTCTCCCGTTTTCGCTACAAGACTAATTTTTGAGGAACAGTGAGCAATCCGGAAGCACTCGCTGACGGGCGCCTCTCTGGTGTTGGGGAGGTCGATGAAGCACGCTGCTTCCACTGTGGTCTGCCGGCTCCTGCCAAAGCGCGGGTCGAGGCTCGAATCCAAGGGCGTGACAGGGCCTTTTGTTGCACCGGGTGCAAGTCGGTGTGTGAGGCCATCTATGCGGCCGGGCTGGAGGGCTTCTATCGGCGAACGCCCGAGGGCGAGATCTTCGGTCCCCCGCCGGAGCCCCCGAAGGAGCTTGCCCTCTACGACATCGACGAGGTCCAGGAAGAGTTCGTCGACTCACTCGGGGAGACCCGTGAGATCAACCTCCTGGTGGAGGGAATCCATTGCGCCGCCTGTGTCTGGCTGATCGAGAACAGCCTCCACGCCATGCCGGGTGTGGAGGAGGCGCGGGTCAATCTCACCGGCCGCCGCCTCAAGCTCAAGTGGGACAACCAGCGTCTGAAGCTCTCCGGCGCCCTGCGGCGGCTGGCGGATATCGGCTACGCGGCGGTTCCCTTCGATCCCGAAGCGGCAGAGGGCTCCCTCAGACGCGCGAACCGGGCGCTGCTCTACCGCATGGCCTTTGCCGGCTTTGCGATGATGAACCTGCTCTGGATCTCCATCGCCCTCTATTCCGGTGCCGACGAGGGGGAGTTCCGCAGTCTGTTTCATTGGATCGGATTCGCCATCGCCACCCCGACGCTGCTCTATTCCGGCTACCCTTTCTACAAGGGCGCCTGGACCGGGCTGCGCAGCCTCAATCTCACCATGGACCTGCCGATCGCCATCGGCGCCTGCATCACCTACCTGTACTCGCTCTATGTCACGATCGCGGGATCGGGAGAGGTCTACTGCGACACGGTGGTCAATTTCCTGTTCGTCATCCTGGTGGGCCGATTTCTGGAGGCGATCTCCAAGCGCCAGGCGGTGGCGTCCACCCAGCGGTTGCTCGATCTGCAGCCAAAGGTGGCGACCGTGCTCCGGGACGGCGAGGAGTCCGTCGTTCCCATGCGGGCGGTGCGGGAGGGGGAGACCGTGCTGGTGCGGCCGGGGGAGAAGATACCGGTGGACGGCATCGTTATCCTCGGCGAGAGCAGCGTCGACGAGTCCATGCTCACCGGCGAGTCCGAGCCGGTGGTCAAGACCAACGGCGGACAAGTGGCCGCCGGGACTTTCAACGGGTCCGGCGCGCTGCAGGTTCGCGTCGACGGGCTGCTCAAGAACACGGCACTGGGCCGCATCATCCAGTTGGTGGAGGAGGCCCAGGCCAGCAAGGCGCCGATCCAGTGCGTCGCCGACCGGGTGGTACCCTGGTTCGTGGCGGTCACCCTGGCCCTGGGGACCCTGACCTTCCTGTGGTGGGTGCGTAGCGACTTCGAGACGGCGCTGATGGCCGCCACCGCCGTCCTCATCATCACCTGTCCCTGCGCCTTCGGTCTGGCCACCCCCATGGCCATCGCCGTTGCCTCCGGTCTGGGCGCACGCAACGGCATCCTGATCAAGAACGGAGCCGTGCTGGAGGGTCTCTCGTCCATCGATCACTTCGTCTTCGACAAGACCGGGACCTTGACGGAGGGGCGCCCTGCGGTTACCTCGGTGCAGGGCAACGCAGTTGATTGGACGCTCGGCGAGGCGGATAGGCAGTCGCTCTGGGCTCTGCTTGTCGGAGATCTGTCGCATCATTTGGCCGATCTTGCTGCACTGGAGCGGTTCTCCGAGCATCCGGTTGCCGCCGCGGTTACGGACCTTTGCAGAAAGGCCGAGATCGACTTTGCGGATCGCGAGGTCGACCAGATACGGGTACGTTCCGGACGTGGCATCGCGGGGAGGGTCGGCGGGAGGCGAGTAGTCGCCGGCACAAGGGGCTGGATGCGCGAGAACGGCATCGAGTCCGCCTCCGGGCTGGAGGCTGCGGCGGCTGCAGCTGAGACGCATGGCGGCAGCGTTCTCCATGTGGGCCTGGACGGCAGGGAGGTGCTGGTTCTGGGGCTCGAGGACCGCTTGCGCGAGGACGCCGCGGCGGTAATCGCAGGACTCAAGGCCGAAGGCATCCGGGTTACCCTGCTGACCGGCGACCGGCGGTCCACGGCGGAGCGTGTCGCACGCCAACTCGGCGGGATCGAGGTGGTCGCCGAGGTTCTTCCGGAGGACAAGGACGAGGTCATCGCCGATCTTCAGCGCCAAGGCGGACGGGTCGCCATGGTCGGCGACGGGGTGAACGATGCGCCGGCCCTGGTACGTGCAGATGTCGGCATCGCCATGGGCAGCGGTACGGACGTCTCCATCGCCAGCGCCGACATCGTCCTCATGAGTGCCGAGCTGGCCAAAGTCAGGCAAGCGGCACTCCTCTCGCGGCGTACCCTAAGGACTATCCGCCAGAATATCGGCATCTCCATTACCTATAATGTGGTGATGGTGCCCCTGGCCATGGCCGCCTTCGTAACACCGCTGGTGGCGGCGGTATCGATGCCCTTGAGCTCGCTGGCCGTCATTGGTAACTCGGCGCGCATCCGATCGCTGTTTCACGCGTCTAAGAGCAACTAGAAATTCTGATTCGAACAATGGAAGTCATCTACGGCCTGATTCCCGGCATGATCCTGCTCGGGCTTGTTGCTGTCGGAATCCTGTTCTGGGCGGCCCGTAGCGGCCAGTACGACGACCTGGACGGAGACGCCCACCGTATCCTCATGGACGACGACGCCAAACCGGACCCCCGCCTTTTGCCCGATGCGGACGGGGAGCCGCCCGCGCAGGACCACAAGGATGACTGAGGTGCTGAAGTCCGATCAATCGTTGGTCCCCGTGGCGTTGAAGCAAAAAGGAAACAAGTTACCCGAGTAAAACGAAGTGGACTTTCGGATGCCCCCGCATTCTTGTTGCCGACAGGTAGGACTTCTGCTTTTCTCCTTGTTGTTTTTACCCCAGGGAGCGGCGGAGGCTGCGCTGCGTTTCTTCGCCTTCGGCGATCTTCCGTACTCGCCGTCGGAGGCCAAGATGCTGGCGTCGCTGCTGGGCGACGTTGCGAAAGACAGGCCGCAATTCATGGTTCACGTCGGTGATGTGAAGGGCGGCAACTCGCCCTGCACCGATCGGTCGTTAGGGCGTGTGGCCGAGTTGTTCAAGGCGCAGTCGGTTCCAGTCGTGTACACACCGGGAGACAACGAGTGGACCGATTGTCACAGAGAGGGGGCGGGCGGCTACGACCCCGTGCAGCGGCTGGCCCGCCTGCGCTCGCTCTATTTCGCAGATCCGGATGTGCTGCGGCTGCACCAACTCGGGGTATCTCGCACAGACGCTGCCTATCCGGAGAACTACTGGTTCATCCGTGAGGACGTCCTCTTTGTTACCGTGCATCTGGTGGGCAGCCACAACAACTCGGTCCCCGGTGTTTCGGCGGCCGCGGATGAGCTGCAGGCGCGGTCGCAAGCGAATCGCCGCCATCTCATGGCCGCGCTGGAAGCGGCGCAGGACGCCGATGCAGCGGCCCTTGTGCTCCTTTTTCACGCGAACCCCGGCCTTGAAAAGTTAGTTCCCCCGCGTGGTTTCGACTGGTTCCACGAGAACCTGAGGGTGCTGTTGCGGGGCTACTCCGGGCCCGTGCTGGCGATCCATGGGGACACGCACAAGTACAAATTCGACCATCCCCTGCGGGACCTTCGGACGGGGAGAACAATAAGGCGCTTTACCCGGCTGGAGGTGCCGGGCTCGCCGAGGGTGGCGGGGGTCTGGGTGCGCCTGGAGCCCGGGGCCGAGGCGCCTTTCTCGGTAGAGCTTGCCTATCCGGACGCGCGAGGGACACTGGTGGAATAGGCCGCAGGCCTTAGGACGGGCAGAGCGAAAGGATGCCCATCACGAGCGGCTCGAAGACACGCCTCCTACGCAGTCCTTATCCCTGCCTTGCGACGATTTTTCCGCCATAAAGAGCCAGGTGTCGATCACCGTGTCCGGATTCAGCGAGATGCTCGTGATGCCCTGCTCCAGCAGCCAGTCGGCCAGGTCCGGGTGGTCGGACGGGCCCTGGCCGCAGATGCCGACGTACTTGCCCTGCTTGCGGCAGGCGCTGATGGCCAGGTCCAGCATCTTGATCACCGCCGGGTCGCGCTCGTCGAAGCAGCTCCGCGACCAGGCCGGAGTCGCGGTCCAGGCCCAGCGTCAGCTGGGTCAGGTCGTTGGAGCCGATGGAGAAGCCGTCGAAGTACTCCAGGAACTCGTCGGCCAGCAGCGCGTTGGAGGGCATCTCGCACATCATGATCAGGCGCAGGCCGTTCTCGCCGCGCTTCAGGCCGTTGCTCGGCCAGCAGCGTCACCACCGCCCTGCGCCTCGTCCAGCGTGCGCACGAAGGGCATCATGATCTCGACGTTGGTCAGGCCCATGTCGTCGCGCACGCGCTTCAGCGCCTCGCACTCCAGCTCGAAGCAGGTCGCGGAAGCTGTCGGCGACGTAGCGGGAGGCGCCGCGGAAGCCGAGCATCGGGTTCTCCTCCTCCGGTTCGTAGCGGGCGCCGCCGATCAGGTTGGCGTACTCGTTGGACTTGAAGTCGGACAGGCGCACGATGACCGGCTTGGGCGCGAAGGCGGCGCCGAGGGTGGCGATGCCCTCGGTCAGCTTGGCGACGTAGAACTCCACCGGGCTCGGCGTAGGCCGGCGATGCGCGGGGCGATCTCGCGCCTGCAGGTCGGCCGGCAGGCTCGTCGAACTCCAGCAGCGCCTTGGGGTGGATGCCGATCATGTTGTTGATGATGAACTCCAGCCGCGCCAGCCCGACGCCGGCGTTGGGCATGGCTGGCGAAGTCGAAGGCGCGCTCCGGGTTGCCGACGTTCATCATGATCTTGACCGGCGAGCTCGGGCATGTCGTCGAGCTCGACGGTCTTGTGCTCGAAGGCGAGCTTGCCGTCGTAGATGAAGCCGGTGTCGCCCTCGGCGCAGGACACGGTGACCTGGTGTCGCCGTCCGCTGATCCTGTCGGTGGCGTCGCCGCAGCCGACCACCGCCGGCATGCCCAGCTCGCGGGCGATGATGGCGGCGTGGCAGGTGCGCCCGCCGCGGTTGGTGACGATGGCCGCGGCGCGCTTCATGACCGGCTCCCAGTCCGGGTCGGTCATGTCGGTGACCAGCACGTCGCCGGGCTGCACCCGGTCCATCTCGCCGATGCTCGCGATGACCTTGGCGGCGCCGGCGCCGATGCGGTGGCCGATGGCTGCGGCCGTTGGCCAGGACCGCGCCCTGTCTGCTTGCAGGTGGTAGCGCTCGATCACCTGGCCGCGAGCGGCTCTGCACCGTCTCCGGGCGCGCCTGCAGGATGTAGAGCTCGCCGTCCGACGCCGTCCTTGCGCCCACTCGATGTCCATCGGGCGGCCGTAGTGCTTCTCGATGAGCAGCGCCTGCGTGGCCAGCTCCTCGACCTCGGCGTCGCTGAGGGAGAAGCGGCGTGCGCTCGGCTTCCGGCACGTCGTCGGTGCGCACCGGGCTGTTCGCTGCCGGGCTCCGCGTAGACCATGCGGATGCGCCTTGCTGCCGAGGTTGCGGCGCAGGATGGCCGGCCGGCCGGCCGCCAGCGTCGGCTTGTGGACGTAGAACTCGTCCGGGTTGACCGCGCCCTGCACCACCATCTCGCCCAGCCCGTAGCTGGCGGTGATGAACACCACGTCGCGGAAGCCGGACTCGGTGTCCAGGGTGAACATGACGCCGCTGGCGCGCGATGTCGCTGCGCACCATGCGCTGCACGCCGGCCGACAGCGCCACCTGCCGGTGCTCGAAGCCCTGGTGCACGCGGTAGGCGATGGCGCGGTCGTTGAACAGCGAGGCGAACACCTCCTTGACTGCGCGTGCATGATGTTCGTCGAGGCCGCGCACGTTGAGAAAGGTCTCCTGCTGGCCGGCGAAGGAGGCGTCCGGCAGGTCCTCGGCGGTGGCCGACGAGCGCACCGCCCAGGACAGCTCGCTGCCGGCCTCCCGCATCAGGTGCTCGTAGGCCTGCGTGATGGCCTGCTCCAGCGCCGCGCGGAACGGCGGTTCATGATCCAGCCGCGGATCCGCGGCGCCGGTCTCGGCCAGGGCCGTCGACGTCGTCGACGTCCAGCGCGTCGAGCTGCGTCCTGGATGCGCTCGTCCAGGTCGTCTGTTGGCGAGAAACTCCCGGTAGGCGTCGGCGGTGGTGGCGAAGCCGCCGGGCACCCGCACGCCGACGTCGGTGAGGTGATGGATCATCTCGCCCAGGGATGCGTTCTTGCCGCCGACCACGGGCACGTCGTTCATGCCTAGCCCACTCAACGAACGGATATAGGTGTTCATGGTCTTTTGTGCTCCTTTTCTTTGGTCAGCCGCGCCCTGGGGATGGCGTCATAATTCGGTAACCATGTTTTTTCATAGAGTACACAGGAGAGGCCAAAAAAACAGGCTATTTGTGGTGAGATCTAGATAAAGAATAGCCGGCCATGCGAGCGATTTCTTATCCCATGGCATTGGCAAATAATTCCTACCGAAGACTATCGATCGGACCGGGATGTTCGCTTATAATTTCAACGTCAACAGCAACTTTTTTTCGTAAGTTCGATACTTCACCCTGGGAGGCACCGATGGCAACTGAGAAATCAGGTACGCTCGAAGAGCTGACGAAGCTGGCAACCGACTTTGTCACAATGCAGAAAGGTATGTGGGACCACGCGGCCTGGACGGACTTCGTGTCGAACCTCAAAACGAAGGGGTTCGACCTTTCCGGGGATATGCAGTCGCATCTCGGGGAGCTGCTAGAGGCAATGAAGCGGTTTTACACGGCGGCCGGCTCAACTGCGAGCTTGGAGAACGCCATGAGAGCCGTAATGAACGACAGTGTGGTCTTCATTAAGGACCATAAAGGCGTGTGGGGTCACTCGGAGTGGGAAGATTATCTTAAGACTATGCAGCGCAATACGCTTACTTTGACCGAGGGGACATCGGCGTATCTCGGTGGTGTATTGGAATCGATCAAGGTTTTCTACTCATTGTCTCCCGCGCTTCCCGCGCGCAAGCCAGCGCCCTCATCTGCACAGAAGCCGTCCGCTGCCAAGAAGCCGGCCGCCGCCGCGAAACCCGAATTGGCGCTCAAGAAGAAAGCGGAGCCGAAACCTGCGGAGCCCAAGGCGGAAGCGAAACCTGCGGGCCGAAGGGAGAAGAAACCAGCGGCGGAGAAATCGCACAAGAAGGACGATCTGACGGCAATCGGCGGCATCGGTCCCGCCTTGGCGAAGAAGCTGAATGTCGCGGGAATCGTCAGTTACGCGCAGACTCGCGGCCTTGACGGACAAGGACATCGAGCAGCTCGAAAAGAGCGTGATCAAGTTTACCGGCCGCATCGAGCGTGATGACTGGGTGGGCCAAGCGAAGAAGCTCATGCAGAAAATAAGCGCCTGACTGTAGTTCCACTACCCTACGAGCGGATCAGCGCATCGTCTGCTCCGTCGGTCACGCGAATTCTTAACACCTCGGCAAGGAGAATCGATATGGACGAGCTCAGGAAAAACGGAGCTTTCGGCGGACCGGAGGGACCGGTTGTGCTGGTGATTATGGACGGTGTCGGGATCGGCAAGCATCCGGACAGCGACTACGTGAAGATCGCGGATACGCCGAATCTGGACTGGCTGCGCGAGCACGCGGTCTATACCGAGGTCAAGGCCCATGGTACGGCGGTCGGCTTGCCGGACGACAGCGACATGGGAAACTCCGAAGTCGGTCACAACGCCATCGGCTGCGGGCGTGTCTTCTCCCAGGGGCGGCGCTGGTCGACGCGGCGATTGCCTCCGGTTCCATGTTCGAGGGTGCGGTTTGGAAGGAGCTGGTGGCGAATGTGAAGGCCAACCAATCCATCGCTGCACTTTATCGGTCTGTTTTCGGACGGCAACGTGCACTCCAATCATCAAGCACCTGGAGGCGATGTTGCAACAGGGCCAAGTCGGAGGGTGTCAAAAAGGCCCGGATCCATCCGTTGATCGACGGCCGCGACGTACCCCCGACCTCGGCGCTGGAATATGTCGAGCGCTTCGACAAGTTTCTGGACGAGATCAACGCGGATGGCTCGGTGGACTACTGTGTCGCGTCCGGCGGCGGGCGCATGAATATCACCATGGACCGTTACAATGCCAACTGGAGCATGGTCGAGCGCGGCTGGAATACCCACGTCAAGGCCGAAGGTCGGCGCTTCGCCACCATGCGCGAAGCGGTGGAGACCTTTCGCAAGGAGCAGCCGGGTATCCTCGACCAGGATCTGCCGGCCTTCGTCATCGAGCGCGACGGCGCACCGGTGGGACCGATCGTGGACGGAGACAGCGTCATCTTCTTCAACTTTCGCGGCGACCGCTCGCTGGAGATCACCAAGGCCTTCGAGGCCGAAGAACTGACCGAATTCGACCGCGGCCCGAAGCCGGATGTGCTGTATGCGGGAATGATGCAGTACGACGGCGACCTCGGTGTTCCGGAGAAGTACCTGGTCTCGCCGCCGGCGATCGACCGCACCATGAGCGAATACCTCTCCAACGCCGGTGTCAAGCAGTTTGCCATCTCCGAAACCCAAAAGTTCGGTCACGTGACCTACTTCTTCAACGGCAACAATTCGGGCAAAGTTCGCGACCGAAACCTGGCAGGAGATCCCTTCGGACGTCTGCCCGTTCGAGGAAGCCCCGCGCATGAAGGCGGACGAGATCACCGACGCCGTGGTCAAGGCCATCGAGAGCGGCGAGTACCGATTCATACGCCTGAACTATCCCAACGGCGACATGGTCGGCCACACCGGTGTGATGGATGCGGTCAAGGTGGCCGTCGAGGCGGTGGACGAGGGCCTCGGGCAGGATCATGGAGGCGGTGAAGAAGGCCAATGGCATCATGGTCTGTTCGGCCGACCATGGCAACTCGGACGACATGTGCGAGGTGGACAAGAAGACCGGCGAGTTGAAGCTGGACGACGAGGGCAAGTTCTTGCCAAAGACGGCCCACTCGCTCAATCCGGTCCCGGCCATCGTGTACGATCCTTCGAACGCCTCCGGCGTGCGTCTGGCCGGCGTGCAGGATCCCGGGCATCGCCAACCTGGCGGCGACCTGCATCTACCTCCTCGGCTTCCAGCCACCCGAAGACTACACCCCGAGCCTGGTGGAGATCGGTTAAGGACCGGAGAGACGTTTAACCCCGAGTTGCAGCATCTCCCGGAGCCGCCGTCCCGGGTAGACCCCCCGGACCGCCAGCCGTCCAGGAGCCTGTCCGACTTACGACTGTTCCACTGCGGAAGTGCGGATTCCGGACATGCCCCGAGGGATGGCAAGCTGGCATGTGATTCTCCGGCAATCGCCTAAGGCAATACAGCAGGGTAGCCCGGCGCGCCCGGTGATTGCGCGCCCTCTGAGGGCATGCGCGACGGCGTCAGTGCGCGGACGGGCATCTTCAGAGGCAGTACAATGAGTGATGTATTTTCTCGCTTCGTTTCTATCGACGTGCCTGAAGTCGCAGCCTGCGATGCATCCGGCAAGAACGCGTCCTTTGAGATCGAGATCCTGGCAGACGGGCGGATCCCGTTCCCGCAGGTAATCCTTTACGCCGAAGGGCGCGAGCATCTGATCAACAGGCAGCTGATCAGGGAGTCGGGCGCGGCGGCGGAAGGTCAGGTGGCGTATGTCGCGTCGGTGCCCGAGGGCCTCCTCGGGCCGGGGGAGATCGCGGTCCAAGTGGAGGGCTGCAGGAAGGCGGATCTCCGTCAAGCTGGGGGGGGCGACTGGATCAAGGAGTATTTTCAGCTCCGGATTCAACCGAAGGTGTCAGAGTCAAAACCGAGCAAGGCAGTGAAAGCCAAGCCGCAGTCTGTCCCTCGGGTGGCCCTGAAGCCGGGTACCTTCGGCGAGGAGCCCAGGGTCTTTTTCGGCATCCACAAGCACATGCACCAGCCGTACTATGACGCGACGGACAGCGATTACTGGGACGGCGAGAAGGAGGAGATATTCGGCTCGCGCGCCGGTCCGTACACGGAGTTTATTCCGGCGGCCGTGCGCCAGTACATCGACGGTGGGCTGCCCCATGCGGGCCTGTCGACGAGCTGGAGCGGCACCCTCATCGAGCAGCTCAACCGTTGCGCCAGGGATGGCCTCTGCGGTGGTCGTTTCGCGCAGTGGAACAATGAGTTGCGCAATGTTGCCGCGGAAAAGACCGGGTTGGGAAACCCGCGGGTGGACTTTACCGCCTTCGGTTTCTTCCATCCCCTCATGGCCCTCATTCCCGGGCGCAACATCGTCAAGCAGATCGGCATGCATCGGGAGATCGTGCGCGAGTCTTTCGGCGTCGAGGCGTCGAGCGTGCTCTTCCCCCCCGAGACGGCATTCCATGTGCGGATGATCCCGGCGCTCAACGAGGCGGGTATCCAGGCGGTCATCTATGACTCGATCCATCGGTTCCGCACCTGCAGGGACTATCCTTACGCGGGAATGAACGAGGGAATGCTCCCCCCGAATCCGGCTGATCAACGAAATCCCCCGGCGAGCGATTGGCTGCAGCTGCACAACATATGGGCCGGATCCAAGATCGCCCCGAGCCTGCTTGCGACCCGAGTATGTGAAGTACGAGGACCCTGAGGGTCAGATTCACAAGATCATCGCTGTGCCCGCGGAGCGTTACATCGGTAACGAAGACGCCCGCGGCGGTTTCGGCGCCCTGCAGTATCCAGACGTGCTGGGGCAGGTGTACGATCGCATCGTGGCCGACGGGACCTATGATCCCAAGCATCCGCCGTTCTTTGTATTGCACTCGGACGGGGACAATCACGGCGGCGGGGCGGAGAGCTACTACAAGCACAATACAGGGGCTCTGGTGGATTGGATCAAGCGTGATCCGCGCTTCGAGCTCATCAGTATTCAGGACTATCTGAAGCAGTTTCCTCCCGATCCCGACGACGCGGTGCACATCGAATCAGGCTCCTGGAGTGGAGCGGACAATGGCGATCCTCAATTCATGAAATGGTTCAGCCGTTACAACGAGACCTACTCGCCTGATCTGAACTCTTGGGCGGTGTTGACCGCGCTGCACAATGCGGTGCATTCCCTGGAAGATTCAGCGGCCGGGACTAAGTGTCTGGGCGAGGCTTCCCGCTTGATGCTCACCGCAGAGACGAGCTGTTACTGGTACTGGACAGGGCAGACCCAATGGGATTCCCAGGTGACGAACGCAGCAAATGCCGCGTATGGCCTCGTCGGAGGGGATATTGACAGGCTAGTAGCTTCGGGAAAGGACAAGGCAGGACCGTCCATCTTCCCGCCCTGGATCATTCCTGAGAACCCGGGCGGCAAAAAATGGGGTCAGGGCTGTTTGGAGGATGCACCGCGCCAAGGCATAGTTCACAGCTTCATCCATGACGTCTCCGGCCTTGCCAGGGCATCGCTGGTGTTGCGCACAGCTAAGGGTGAAGAGACCTTTGCGATGACCGACAGGGGTCCATATCCGTCGCAGACGGGTCAAAGAGTAACAGCGCACTTTTTCACTGCGGAGCTGCCGATGGGGGCGGGTGAGGTGAGCTATTACATCGAGGCCGAAGACGGCAAAGGGAACGTTTCGCGCAGTTCGTTGGAGCGGGTGTATCTGGCTTGATCTCGGAGTTCGGAGTGGGCACCGATCGAAGTAGGCATTGCTGCCGTTCGTCAACCCGGGGCTTCGCCCCGGGCTCGTATGCAGCGCCCCTTCGTGGCGGGAAATCGGCCCGCGGAATCCCTCAACCGGCACCGGGACCGTAAATCTCAAGCGCCCGCGCTTCGAATGCGGCGACCATGGACCGTGCCGTTTCGGTCAGCATGAAATCAATGAATTGCCTCATGATCAGCGAGCTTGCTTCGCAGCTCATTTCGAAGTCTACGCGGCAGCCGTTCTCCGGCGTCGGCTCGAAGTGCCAGGCGATGCGCAAATGCGAGAAGATGCTCTCGTCGGATGTAACCTCGATATCCGTGGGGTGATCGAGCTTCGTCTGCGAACGGAACCGCTGGCTCATGAAGGGCCCGGCGCCTACTTCCTGCTTCGTGTAGTAGATATTCCCTTCCCGTCGGTAAATTCGCGCAGAGCGCCAGTGAGGTAAAAACGCCGGATAGCTCTCTACGTCTGCAACCAAGTCGAAGAACTGGCCGCAGTGAAACGGCGAAACGCGGCTCTCTCGATGGACGGGCATGATTTTCCGCAAAAGCGAGACTGGTTGCAGTTCCCGGATGTTTACGAGTACTGAAACAGCTTAGCATATGCGAAATCCCCTCAGATTCGTGAAGCGCGATTTTGGTACCGTGGGCGCCTGCGACCCGGAGGTTCCCATGTCCGAGAATCCGGCTGACCCCCTACGTTTGAGAACCGCAATCACTTTGTCTTCGTAAAGGAGTCTGCGATGGTTCGCCAAAAAGATCTGATGGTTACCGCGCTCGGGGAGTGCCGGGTGAAATCCCCTCTGGTCTCCAGCACCCCCTCCGCCGGTCAAGTCGGTCATTTCGTTTCCGATGCGATGCGCATCCGGCTCAATATCGAGATTGGCCCGAACTCGCCCGAGGACGAGAATTTGTCGTTCGAAGAGGCTGGGCCGCGGGAGAGGATCTACTTTACGCCGGCTCAGACGACGGCGGCGATCGTCACCTGCGGCGGTTTATCCCCCGGTCTGAATAACGTCATTCGCTCCCTGTATTACGAGCTGTCGGACAACTATGGCGCTGGGCGTGTACTCGGCATTCGCAACGGCTACTTGGGATTGAACCCGGCGGCGGGCTTGGAGCCCATCGTGTTGACGCCGGATTACGCCGACGACATCGACAAGCTCGGCGGTACGGTTCTGGGAAGCTCGCGCGGCGCGCAGGACCCCGCAGTCATGGCCGATTTCCTTGCCGCGCGCAATATCGACATCTTGTTTTGCATGGGCGGCGACGGTACCCAGCGGGGTGCGCATGCGTTGCATGCGGAGGTCAAACGCCGAGGCCTACCCATCGCCGTGATCGGGATTCCCAAGACCATCGACAACGACATTCCCTTCGTGCGCCAGAGCTTTGGCTATGCCACCGCGCTTGAGAAGGCCGCCGAGGTGATTCGGGGTGCCCATATCGAGGCTCGCGGGGTGATCAACGGAATTGGACTGGTCAAGCTGATGGGGCGGGCCGCGGGCTTTATCGCCGCCGGCGCGACCTTGGTCAGCCAGGAGGTGAATTTCACGCTGGTGCCGGAAGTCCGGTTTCCGCTCGACGGTGAAAACGGCTTTCTGAGTATTCTGGAAGAGCGGATTCACGGACACGGGCACGCGGTCATCGTGGTAGCTGAAGGGGCGGGACAAGACTTGTTCGAGACCGCCGACGAGCGCCGCGACGCCTCCGGCAACATCCTGCACCAAGACATCGGGCAGCTCCTGCAGCAAAGGATTCGGGAATACTTTGATAACCGTGGAACGCGCGTCGAGCTCAAGTACATGGACCCCAGCTATCACGTCCGCAGCGTGCCGGCCAACACCTACGACAGGATCTTGAGCGACCAGATGGCGCGTCACGCGGTGCATGCGGCAATGGCTGGAAAGACGGGTATGCTGATTGGCGTGGAGCACGATCAGTTCATCAACGTGCCGATACCCGCGGTGACTTCTCAGACAAAGCGAATCGACGTCAGGGGCGACCTGTGGCGCTCGGTACTCCAGGTAACGCGCCAGCCGCATTGGTAGTAGCTTTTCGGGGATCGAGCTTGTGGGTCAGAGTGATAGTTGCGGGCGCGCACAACCGGCCTCTCCCTGTATCGGCGTCTGCCGGTTAGACGCCGGCACGGGCTATTGCCAAGGCTGCGCGCGCACACTGGCGGAGATCGCAGCGTGGAGAGATTCCAGCCGGGCGGAGAAGCTGGCGGTGTTGAAGAGAGTTGCCGAGCGCAAAGACGCGCTCGACTAAGTCCGAGCCTGTAACGAGAACGTAGCTTGACCTTCCTATGCCCCCATGTTAGAAATCCGCCCTTGCGGTCGCTAGTCGCACTCCATGATGCGAGCGCATCGAAACCAAATTTCTTAAAGCGCAAAATCCACCGCTTCCGTCGCGGCTCACGAACGCAAAGAGCAGCACCTCGACCTCCCATAGTTTTACTCGGGGACCAACTTTGCGTGCGGGGCATGTCCGCGTCGATTTAATCAAGAACCTCAACCACCAAACCAAGAGGATTTTTCCATGACCCAACTCAAACCCGGAGTCGTCACCGGCGAAGACTACAAGACCCTGGTCGCAGCAGCCAAGGCGGGCGGCTACGCCCTGCCCGCGGTCAACATCACCGGCACCAACACCCTGAACGCGGTACTTGAGGCGGCCGCGAAAGCCAAGTCGGACGTCATCATTCAGCTCTCGAACGGCGGCGCGCAGTTCTACGCCGGGCAGGGCATGCCGGACGGCTTTCAGGCCAAGGTGCTGGGCGCGGTTGCCGCCGCGCAGCACGCCCACTTGCTCGCCGAGCACTACGGCATCTGCGTCGTGATGCACACCGATCACGCCAACAAGAAGCTGATTCCCTGGGTCGAGGCCATGCTCGACGAAGGTGAGAAGTTCTACGAGAAGAACGGAAAGCCCCTGTTCAGCTCCCACATGCTCGACCTGTCCGAGGAGACGATCGAGTTCAACCTCGGCGAGTGCGCGCGCATCCTCGAGCGCATGGCCAAGATGGGCATGAGCCTCGAGATCGAGCTCGGCGTCACCGGCGGCGAAGAGGACGGCGTCGGCTCCGACATCGACGAGAGCGCGGACAACTCCAAGCTCTACACCCAGCCGGAAGACGTGCTGCAGGCCTACGACATGCTGACTCCCATCGGTCACTTCTCCGTCGCCGCCTCCTTCGGCAACGTGCACGGCGTCTACAAGCCCGGCAACGTCAAGCTGCGCCCGGAGATCCTCAAGAACTCCCAGGCCCTGGTGGAGAAGACCCACAGCACCGGACACAACCCGCTGAACCTGGTCTTCCACGGCGGCTCCGGCTCGGAGAAGGAGAAGATCACCGAGGCGGTCGGCTACGGCGTGTTCAAGATGAACATCGACACCGACACCCAGTTCGCCTTCTCCCAGCCGGTCGGCAGCTTCGTCGAAGAGAACGCCGAAGGCCTTCAAGTACCAGATCGACCCGGACGACGGCACGCCCTACAAGAAGCTCTACGACCCGCGCAAGTACCTGCGGGCGGCCGAAGTCGGTATCGTCGAGCGTCTGCAGGAGGCATGCGTCGACCTGGGCTCGAAGGGCAAGTCCGTCGCCGGCTGATCGGCGATTGGCGATCCCAACCTAGCCGATAGGTTGGAGCGCAAAGGCCGGGCAGCGATGCCCGGCCTTTTTCATTTGCGCAAGGAGAAGGGCTAACGTCTCGGCCTTGCCGTGCCGAGCACTCACACCCGCGCTCACGGGTGTCGCGCAAAGTGCAACCAGTCCTCGCCGAGCGCGATCCGCATCCACCGCGCGCGTCCGGGCGGTGTGGTCGGAGAATTTCATCGACTCCGACTGGGTTCGCGAATCGCGTGAGGACTTCCGCCGCCATGCGTTCATCGTACGCGCGACAACAAGGCCCCCAGCCGGATCGCCTCGAGCATGGACTGGGGGTTGGCGGTCCCTGCTCCCGCCTGGTCGAACGCGGTTCCATGGTCGACGGAGGTGCGCACGATGGGCAGACCCAGCGTCAGGTTGACCCCGGCCATCTGGTCCCAGGTTCCAGTGTTTGCGTCGTAGTGAAACCCCAGCAGCTTGGTGGGGATGTGTCCCTGGTCGTGATACATGGCCACCACCGCGTCGTACATCCCTCCGCGCAGCTTGGAGAACAGGGTGTCAGCGGGCAGTGGCCCCTCAGCCCGGATGCCCGCCCGGTTCGCTGCCGCCACCGCCGGGGTGATCTCGCGCTCGTCCTCGCTACCGAACAGGCCGCCTTCGCCGCAGTGGGGGTTCAGCCCGGCAACCGCTATGCGTGGATCGCCGATATCCAGTCGCTTCAGGGCCTCCTGGGTCAGCTCGATGACCTTCAACACGCGGGGCGTCTTCACCCGGTCACAGGCCTCGCGCAAAGACACGTGAGTGGAGACGTGGGTGACCCGGAAGTCGCCGTCGGCGAGCATCATAGTGTAATCGGCGGTCCGGGTCAGGTCGCCGTAGATCTCGGTGTGGCCGGCATAGTGATATCCGCCCGCGTTCAGCGCTGCCTTGTTGATGGGCCCCGTGACCGTTCCGTTCAAGTCACCGGCCAGCGCAAGGGAGATAGCCTTGGCCACGTACTCGAAAGATGCCTGGCCCTGCGCGGTCGTGACGGTTCCGAGCTTCAAGTCCGATAAGGGAAGATTCTTCAGGCTCAGCACGTCGATAGTGCCCTGCCGATAGCCTCCATCGGATGGCTGAACGCGGGAACGCACCTTTAGCGGCAAGCGGCAAAACCGCACGGCGTCGCGCATGATCCCTGCATCGCCCACCACCAGCGGCCGGCACAGGGCGTAGGTCGCCGGGAAGTCGAGTGCCTTGGCGCAAATCTCCGGGCCGATGCCGCCAGGGTCTCCCATGGTGATGCCGAGAAGCGGTCTGACTCTCTCGTTCATGATGTCGTCTCCCCGCACAAGCGCTCGTAGAGCGCGATCAGTGTTCGATCATCGCCGAAGGCGCCGGCCTTGGTCACGACCGGCAAGCCATCGGCTGCGCCGCCGAGCCATCGTCCGAGGACCAAGCCAGGCAGAATCTCCCGTTCCAAGCGCATGGCCAGGGCGCCCGATGCGCACAAGAAGCTATGGGCCGTCTCGCCACCCGATAGGAAGATGCCATCCGCAGACTGGCCTCGAATAATCTGTAACGCAAGCTTTGCCAAGCCTGCGGCCGCCTCCCTCGGCGGCACACCAGGCGCCTTCGGCGATAGAGGGGCCATCTGCAGTGCAAGGAGCCCTTCAGTCCAGGCGCCTGTCAGCTCGGTTGCACGACGGCGGAGGTCCCGCCTCGAAGCCACGCTCAGCCATTGCGGCTCCAGCTTGCGGCGTAAGGCAGGATGTCTGTTCGACAGGGCGTCGAGCTGATTGCGGGTCACCTGCGAGCCGGTTCCGCAGACCATCAGCAATCGTTTGAGGATCGGCACAGGCATCGTCTCAGTCATTGAGCGGCCGCGAAGCTGCTTGACCAGACTCGCTGCCAAGCCGGCGGAGCCTACCGGCAATAGACGCCCACCGCTGGCGGCCACCAGCGCCGCCACCTGATCCAGGTGGATCTGATTGGCGGCGTCGCAGGCGATCAGCCGGCAGCCGCGCCTGCGCTCCCGTTGCAACGCACTTTGCATGCGATCCGGGTCGCTGTACTCGCTTACATCGATTCGGCCAACAGGATACCGGCTTTGTCGCAATAGAACGTCTGTAACCTTCGAGCAGGTGACGGGCGTGACCGGGTCCCTTGCGAGCTCCGTTTTCGCCAGCGGTATGCCATGAACGAGGTGGACGCTACCGATCGTGGACCGACCCTGGGAGGGGAGGGCTGGCGCAACCAGGGCCGCATCGAAGCCGAGAACATCGAGCAAGACGTCGATCTCGGCGCCGGGATTGCCACGCAGGCAGGAGTCGATCTTTTTGTAGATCCTCCGAGGGTTCAATTCGCTCAGCAGGGGCACGACGCGCTTCAGGCGTTTCGCCGCCGCTTGCGCGGACAGCTGGCGAGTATCCGTGTAGAGACTGATGCCGCAGGCCGACGACGTCCAATCCGGGGCGGGCGGCAGGTTCTGCATCGGCAGCAAGTAGATCGGCAAACCGAGGGCGCCGAATAGAACGCCGGTGTCTGCGGCACCGGTTAGATCATCGGCGACAACGACTGCATCGAGCCGGGGGCTCATACTTAAGTGCCCGGTCTCCGGGGCGCTTCATCCTCGACAGGCCCGATGGGCAGCATCTCCGGCGCGTGGGGGAGCACGGTCAGCCGCGCGTTTGGGCGCTGGCGTCGCAGTGCCTCATCGATCGCCCATGCGAGGGTAGGGGCGTGGGTGTGCCCCAGTGCCGCCTTCTCCGCGGCAGAGATGCCCGGCGAGTAGTTGATCACCGACGCCTTCTCCCGGACCATGGCCCAGGCGATGGCGAGTGCGCAGGCGACACCGTTGGTAAGGAGTAACCGGCCATTCCAGGCCGTTATTGCTGGGCCAGCGCCAGGTCTGATTTCATGGGGTTGTGGGAGAACCGCGTTTTCCACTCGCGTGGGGTGAGCTCGATGACGCGGCTGGCCGGATGCGCGCTGACGCGCTGCAGCACATCGACCAGGTAGACGTAGGGATCGACACCCTGGAGCCGGCAGGTGACCAGGAGGCTCTGGATAATACCAATGCGCTCGGCGCCGATCTCCGTCCAGGCGAATAACCAGTTCTTCTTTCCCATCGGGATGGGGCGCAGAGAACGTTCCAGATGGTTGGTGTCGATTGCCACGTCGGGATCGGCGAGGAACACCTGCAGACTGGCCTTGCGCGCCAGGGCATAGTTCAAGGCCTTCGCCAAGAGGCTGCTGGGCAAGAGCTCCGGTCGGTGGCACTGCTTGTCGCACCAGCCCCAGAAGGCCTGTACCACCGCCTCGCTGTGCTCGCTGCGGTAGGCCAGCTTCTCCTTCCCGCTCAGCCCCTGGTCACGGATTACCTGCTCGTGGCGGTAGAGTGCACCGATCAAGGCCAGGGCCTCGGCGCTGGCGGCGGGATCACTGGCCTGCACCCGCTCGAACCCGCGGCGACAGTGGCTGCAGCAGGCGGCGTGCGTCACCTCGGCGTTCTGCTTGGCGTAGGCCCCATAGGCCTCGTAGCCGTCGCTGAGCAAGGTGGCGCTGAAACCGCCGAGGAAGGTCTGCACGTGGCGGTGCGCGCGCGAGGGCGCATAGTGAAAGACGATCTCCTCGTCCTGCCCGTAGATCGGCCAGAAATAGGCCTGGCGCATCTTGCCTTTGCCCTGCCGCCCGGCCTTGATCGGCGTCTCGTCCATGGCCAGCACGCGGCTTTGCAGCAGATGCCGGGCTTGGGCATCGACGATGGGGCGCAGCAGATCGATGGCCCGACCGGCCCAGACGCTCAGGGTGCTGCGGCTGAGCTCAATGCCGCTTTGCAGCAAACGCTGGTGTTGGCGGTACAGCGGCAGGTGGTAGCAGAACTTCTCGATCAGCATCCCGGCCAGGAAGCTGACATCGGCCACACGGTTCTCCAGCACGTTGGCCGGCGCCGGCGTGGTGGCGATGCGCAGGTCGTCCAAGATCTTGTAGACCGGGCGGGTGTATTGAAGGATCACATAGCTGCCGGGGCGCTGCGCCAGGCGGTAGGTGACCTTCTCGCCGATGTGCACACGCCGCTCGGCGGGGATGGCCTCGATCTGGGGGTCGGTGACCGCGATGATCTCGCGTGGCACATCCTCGGCGAAGCGTAGACCCGAGTCATTGACCGCGGCATCGCGCGCCTTGGGCCGGCGTTGATAGCTGATCGTCTCGGTGGGCACCTCTGGCGGCGGTGGCGGTGCCGCCACCCCCGGGGCCGATAACAGATCGGCCTGCACGCTCGGATCCACATCCAGGCGCTTTTCGGACTTGGCGCCGAACAGCTGGCGTTTGAACCACTCCAGTTGCTGTTGCACGGTGGCGAGCTGCGCCTGCAATTGCGCATTCTCGCGCTCCAGTTCCGCCATCCGCACAGCTGCCGACAAGGTGGATTATCCATCTGTTTTTATTACGGATATTTTACTCGATGCCGGTCCCTCATGCGACCATTCTGTAGCGCTTTCGCTGCCTTGTGATCACCAGATCGACGCCCTCGAGCAAGGCCAGCAATTCGGTGTGACACAGGGCGCGCTTGCACGCCCCGGCAGCGCCCGGGGCCGCGAACTGGCCCTGCTCCAGGCGCTTGCTCCACACGCAGTAACCCCCCTCCTCGAAGGCCAAAATCTTGATCTGCGTGCGCCGCCGATTGATGAACGCAAACCACTGGCCATTGCCGGGGTCCTCCCCCAGATGCTGGCGCACCAGGGCCGAGAGACCATCAAAGGAACGGCGCATGTCGGTGGGCTGCACACACAGCCACACCCGCCGCCCCGGTGGGACGCTCAGCATGGACGGCGCAGGCGCAAGAACACGCCAGCTCCCAGCTGCAATTCCACCTCCCATGCTTCGCTCGAAGCACGCGCGTCCGCCGGCAACTCCAAGAACACTGGCTCCTCGGCGATTACTTGGCGCGGCGCCACCGTTTTCCCCAGCTGCCGTCGCCAGCGCTCGAAACTGCTCACGCTCAGGCTCCGCTCGCCACAAAACTGCTCGCGGCTCTGCCCGCTGCGCTCGAAGCGTTCCAGCAGCGCGCGCCACTGCTCGCGGTTGCGCCGAATCCGCGGCCGCCTCGCCGGTACTGTCGATGGGTCCATGCTGCCCCTCCTTCCGCTCAGAAAACGAATCGGTGGGCGACAGCATAGAGAGATTCACGCTGGATGGAATAACGGCTCAGAATGGCCGGTTACGTTCGGCCTTCCCCACGATGAGCTTTCCGAAGTGCCCTCAGTCGACTTGGCTTTGCTCACCAGGCAGGGTCTTCAGGCGCAGATAGGCCTCCGGTTGTGGGCGGGGCCGGTGGTGTGCGATCAGATGCCGAAAGTGATCCTCCCCCCGCTGTAGCCGCGCTCGCGCACCATGGCATAGAGGCGGCTGGCGGTGAGGCGGGGGTGCTGCTCCAGGGTCTTCAGCACGAACGGCAGGTAGGGGTCAATCAGCGAGGCGCGGTGGGGGCGCTCGACCTTGGGCAACCCGGCCTGGGAGAGCACCCGGTCGACCGTACCGTGATGCACGCCCAGCTGCGTGGCAATGGTGCCTACCCGCCACTTCTCCACATGGAAGTAGCGCAGAATCTTCGCTTCGAGCTCCGGGGGTATCGCCAATGCCGTGTCCTCCTCGTGTCGAGACCACCCCCGCCAAGGGCTCAGGGACCTTGGCTGCGTTCCGCAACCGGGGGTGGCAGGTCTATCACTTCACGAGTCGGGCGCCGACGTAGGAACGACTGGCGGAGAAAGTGCGAACACACCCGCCCACAGAGGTCACAACGGATGCCATCGCCCGGAACTGCAGCGGGTTCTTCGCTGCGCCGAGCCGACGTCCTCGACTCGGCGGGAAGTGTTTCATCGTCCACGTCAGGGGGGGAACCCTGATGCGTCACTTTTTCTCTTCGCCGTTGGCGATAGCGACGCTGGCGTTCGGCATGGGCAAGGCGGCCCCGGCGCGTTCTTCGGTAACGCCGATTGGCCTCCCGCAGGGAGCGACGGCGGGCGGTTTCCGAGCACCGCTTACCGCAGTAGATATTGCCCCGGTCGCAGTGGCTGCAGATCACCAACTGGCAACGACAACGGGCACAGTTGAACAGACGTGCGCTGCTCTGCATCGGCCGCTCCTGCCGATGAGAGCTGGATTAAAACCCGAGCGGAAGGGATACTCTCCGGCGGGCCGTGCATCGCACGGTTTGGGGGCGTGGCATCGGGCAGACTGTGGCGGTCGGAACCGGTGCCGCGCCTGTCTCAACGGCCCTGACGATCTACCCGATTCCGATCAGTAAGTCACATCCCTTCGACCCGCTGCTGGCCACCACTTTCCGGCCTTCCTCCCTTCCGGAGCCACGTGTTCACCACCCTCGCTGGCGATTCTCCGCATTATTCACCGACTCAGTTCGGGTTCGCGGAACCATCGACATCCGTTGGTGTTGGGCTGCCCAGTCCAGCACCGACGGGTCGTCTGCGCCTGAGAGACCCACGTCCTGGACTCGGACCATGTCGACGTTTTGCATTCGTAGCCGAATACCGCGAACGATGTTGTTGTTGAAATTCTCGTCCGCAAGCAGCCGTATCATGCAGAGCCCCTCTCCTCTTGGCGCGCCAAGAGCCGGGAGCGTATGCCTGCGGAGCTGAAGAGCCTTTCGTTTGCTTGCCTCACGCCCGCGATCTGACGTTCTCTCGCCCGGAGGTACTCATCCACTTCGACGATATGCGCGAGGTAGTAGGCGATCACCGCGTAGACCTGCCCCAGGGAAACCGTCGGATACTGTTCGGCGATCTCCTCGGCTGTTGCCCCGTCCTGAAACGCACCGACGATGGTATCCAGGGTCACACGCGTCGTACCCACGTGGAAGACACCGCCAGCATCGGCGACTAAAGGCGGCGTTTCGGCCGCGAGTACCATGGTCATTTCGCTCCTCCTGATCGGCTAGCCAATTGCAGACCGCGCGTCTGGTTCGTTGTCGCAGCAAACTGCTTCGCCAACGCATCCACAGTGGAGAGTACTGCGAACCCTTCACGCGTCCAAGTGCCGGATTAGCATCGGATTGCGCTCATTCCTCCGGAGCGATTCGAGCACGATTACCAATACCGCTCCGATCCATCCTGGGCAATCACCTCGGACTCAATAAAGCCGTTTCGGCCATCGGCGATGCTGGACGCCTCTCGCAGGATGCCGTAGATGGTGTTGTCCAGATCCAGATCGACAATCCCGTTTTGAAACAGTTGATATAGCTTACTGTTTCAATACCGGAGTGGGGGAGGGCGCCTCGGAACGCCCATCCGGGGACCTGCTTTGCGCCAGCAAGGTCACCTCGCCGCGCGAGGGCACGTAGCCGGCGACGGTTTTCGTGGGTATTGCGGCGATTGCCGGTGGGGTTGGGACTGTTTTCGGTGCCGCTTGGGCTTCCAAAAAGTTTCTTTACGGAGAAAAGCGTCAGCGTTCGAGATACTGGAGCTTGTCCACCAACTGTGCCCAGTGCTCGGCGTCCGGCAGCGCGTCCTTCCTGGTATCGATCACAGGCCATTCGCTGGCCAACTGCGCATTTAACTCCAGGAATTGCTCTTGACCCGGCGGCAGCTCATCCTCGGGAAAGATGGCGTCCACCGGGCATTCGGGAACGCACACATCGCAGTCGATGCACTCGTCGGGATCTATGACCAAACAATTTGGCCCCTCGTGAAAGCAGGATACGGGACAGACAATTGCACAGTCGGTGTACTTACAGCGAATGCAGCTTTCGGTGACGACATAAGTCATGGTGAGCCCTCCGGAGATCAGCCCCGAGGTTGGGTCGGTAGCCACAAGCCGTCCAGATCCAGGGTGACCGCCTCGAAGGGCGGCACGGCGACCTGGTCGGCGCCGCTGTAGCGGCCGATATCCTGCCAGGCGTCGCCCTCTAGCTGGTACGCCTCCAGGGTCCGTGCTTGCGGATCGACCAGCCAAGCGTATTGCACGCCATAGTGCGCGTAGAGCGGCATCTTGACCTCGCGATCCTTGCTCGCGGTCGACGGGGATAGGATCTCGCACACCCAATCCGGGACTACCTCGAAGCGGTGATCCTGGGGTGGTACCGGCATCCGCTCGCGTTTCCAGCCGCCCAGATCCGGGACGGCGACCTCTTTGTCGCGCACAAAGTGCAGCTCCGGCTCGATGATGATCCACCAACCGCCGGGGCCTCCACGGCCTTTCTGAAACGGAGAGTGCAACTCTCCGCCGAGTGACGATTCGGCAACGGCATGAGGACCCGACGGCCGCGGCTGGGTGTGTAGCTGTCCGTTGAGGATTTCACCGGTCAAACCCTCAGGCAAAGTTTCCAGCAACTCGTAGAGCGTGGGCTGTTTTGCGGGTTGCATGTTCAGGACGGTAGGGAAAGGAAGATAACTGTAGGTGGATTATAGCTATTTGTCGCCGGAAGCTTAACAGTCCGAGGAGGTCCATGGCCGGCAGCGGGGGAGGTCTCCTCGAGGGACGGCATTGCGCGGAAAGTATGATATCCTCATACTCATGAGCACCATGGAACGCATCACCATCACGCTCACCCCCGAGATGGCTCAGGCCGTGCGCGGCGCCGTCGAGGCAGGCGAGTACGCCTCCAGCAGCGAGATCATCCGCGAGGCCCTGCGCGATTGGCGCCACAAGCGCGCCCTGCAAGAGCAGGAGCTCGCGGATCTGCGCGCCAAGATCCAGGAGGGTCTCGACGATATCGCGGCCGGTCGGGTCCACGATTTCGACGCCGAGCGCATCATCCGCAAGGGAGAAGAGCGATTAAAGGGTCGCGACGCCTCCGCCTGACCGAAAGCGCCGAAGAGGATCTCGTCGAAATCTGGAGCTTTATCGCCCGGGACAATCGTCGGGCCGCATCGAAGCTGATCCGCGAGATCGAGGAGCGTTTCTCAACGGTCCAGCTCCATCCCGAAATCGGTCCCCGCCGGGACCACCTGGCCGAGGGCCTGCGCGTGCACTTTCATCGCGACTACGCGCTGTACTACAGGTTTACGGAGACCGAGGTCATCATCGTGCGCGTGGTGCACGGCGCGCGGGATGTCCGGGCTTTGAAGTTTGAGGAAGAGTGATAAGGACCAAGCGAGGCCAAGGAGATCGGTGGCTTTTGCGTTATGTTAATTTGTGATATCCGCCGCGCACTGCTATTACTTCACATGCGACTTTACATAAGGTGTTATGCGCAATAAGTATTTGATTATGCTATGGAAATGTTTGCGCGAATTGTTCTCTTGTGCGCCGTGGTCGGATCGGAGCCTAGCCTTTCGCATATCATGAGTTGATACTGCAATTCCTGATCCATGAAGGCCCCGCAGGCTTGCGGACGACAGTAAGTCTGAGCTGCCGGAGACCTGCCATGACCACGATTACCCTCGAGCTCCCAGAGTCCCTGGCGTTGCGTGCGGGACGGGCCGCGCAGGCCATGCATCGGCCGGTGGAGGAAGTCATCACCGCCATGTTGGACGGTGTCCTGCCTTCGCTGGACGATGTTCCGGCCGACATGCAGGCCGAGCTCGTCGAGATGACCTGGCTCGACGACGATGCTTTGCTGTCCGTCGCCGACGCGACGATGTCGGACGAGGACCAGCAGCGATTGGTCGATCTGAGCGGCCGCGACGCACTCGCCGCCGCGCGAACAGGAAGAGCTTGACGCACTTCGCAGACAGCTACGGCAAGGTGACCCTGCGCAAGGCCCGCGCGCTTGCGCTGCTGAGCGTGCGAAGCGGCAAGCGTCTGCTGGCGGATGCCCGTGCCGCTTGATGGCCGAGACGATCCCGAAATCCCTGAGAGATCGGGTAGCGAAAAAAGCGCGTCACCGTTGCGGGTACTGCCTGACGGACCAGCGGGTCAGCGGCGCGCAGATGCACATCGAGCACATCATCCCTCGGTACCCGTTCACAGGGATACAGGAGGCCACGGAAATCTAGTCTATTGTGAGCGTCTTGGGTGGGACGTCGGTAGCGACAAAGGGCAAGGGCGCACGGATGTC
>CAWDLA010000026.1:0-60194 GCA_963802975.1 uncultured Gammaproteobacteria bacterium | reverse complement strand
GTTCCAGCGACGGACATGAATGAAGTGCCTGATTTTCTGAGGGTATTCAGAAAAACGGGGTGTACGCGTCTGGCTACAATCGAATCGCGTTGATCAGATTGAGCGCGGCGGTCTGTTTTTGATTCGGTGTGGTATCAATCTCAAAGAAGGCATCACCGTCGGCTGCGTTCTTGCGCCGGCAGTTGTTGCGCACAATGGTCGCGAGCTCGTTCAGTAGGGTACGGAAACTGTGGGCCGGTGAATCGTCGGTGAGCTGCTTGCTCGCCACCTTTGCAAGGGCCTCATCAGAGCGGGTCGCCGGCGCCACCGGGTCACGCTCAGCGAGACGTTGCTGGTCTTCGTCGGCGAACAGCAGCCCCCGCCAAGCCTCGCCCATATGCCATTTGACGTAATAGGCGAGCATGCACAGCAACAGATGTGCCCGCACCCGGTCTTCGCTGAAGTGATGGATCGGGCGAATTTTCAGGTCATCGCTTTTCAGCGACCGGAATGCCGCCTCGACGCGGCTGAGCCCCTTGTAGTGGCGCACCGCCTCATCGCTGCTGACGCCCTCGGCAGGCAGAGACGTACGGATGACATAGAGACCGTCTAGGGCGGCCTCTGCGGCGACCTTCTCCTCGTTGATGTGAAAATCAAAGCGCGCCGGCTCGATCTGCAGCACAAAATGCTTGGCCATCTTGTACTTATTGACAACCTTGCCCACGCGCACGCCGATCTTGTCTTCGTCCTTCAGTCGCCCGCTGGCCACCATGCGCTGCACCGTCTCCAGCTCAGCAGTGGTTGCCGCCAGCAGCGAACGGCGCTTGGCCTCACGCAACTTGGCCAGCTGCGGGTTGCGGCAGACAACCAAGCGCTCGCCCTGAAAATCTTCATGGCGGAACTCGAACAGATTGCGTTCGTCGAACAGACTCATCTGGATGCAGCCGGCATCCACCAACTTGCGGATCGCACCACTTTTGAGCGCCGTGATCCACTCCATCCCTTCACGCTCACCGAGAGCCTCGACCTGCTTCTGCGAGATCATCCCGCGATCACCAACCAGCACCACCGATGACAGGGCGAAATCCTGCTGTAGCTTCTCGACCTGCTCCAACAACGTCTGCGGATCCGTAGTGTTGCCCGCGAAGACCGAGATCGCCACCGGGCAACCGCGGGCATCGGTCAACAGCCCGTAATTGACCTGCAATTTGCCCTTCTTGCCGTCGCGCGAATAGCCGCGCTCGGCCAGCGGGCAGCAGGTACCCTCCACGTAACTCGAAGAGAGGTCATAGAGTACCCGCGCACCCTCCTTGAGGTGGCGCTTGGCCAAACGCTGCTCAATGCCGTCCTGGCGCGCCAACAGCCAATCCATGGCGGCGTACAGCTCGTTCTCCTCGGCGTCCTCAACGCCAAACAACTCCCCCAGGGTGCTGTGATGCCAACTGCGTGCAGTGGCCAGCTTGCTCTGCGGCTCCAATACGCGTGCAGCGATCATCGCCAGCACCAGGTCGCGCTCACGCGAGCGTTCGCGTCCCAACAGCGATGCCATGCGCAGGCGCGTCATCGCAAGAGCGATCGCCTTCGCCGCGCCGTGTGCGCGTGAACGAATGATCTCGAACAACTCATCCACTGGCGCCAGCGGCTGTCCTTTGAGGACTGCACGGATGGCCTCGGCCTGCTCCAGCGACAACGCGGAAAGATTGGCGATGGTGCGCTTGACGATGCGCTTACCCTCGCGGATCGATTCACGCAGCAAGATCGCCGGGCGCGACCTGCGGTTCGGGACGATGTCGATGTATACCGCTCTCATCTGAGATTTTCGTTGAGGATGCCGCTGTAACAAGCTGAAAGGTAATGTAAGATCGTCGCTATGGCCGACTACTCCCTCCCAGCCGTAAAACTTGCCGAGCTGCGCGATGCGCATCGCCACACGCGTGACAAGCGCGAGGCCGACCGCATCAAGGCGGTGTTGGCACTCGCGACCGGCTGGACGGCGGAGGAAGTCGCCGAAATCTTGCAGGTCGATGCCAACACGATACGCAACCATTTCAAGCGCTATCGCGAAGGTGGTATCAAGGCGCTGGGGCATATCGCCTTCCGCGGCAGCGCGTGTGCACTCGACGAGGAGCAGCTGGCCATCCTGGACGCGCGCCTCCAAGAGCACCTGTACATGACGGCAAAGGCGATTGCCCGCTGGGTGGAAGACACCTTCGAGGTGTCCTACACCGAGAGCGGCATGACCGCGCTGCTTCACCGCCTCGGCTACGTCTACAAGAAGCCAAAGCTGGTGCCCGGAAAAGCCGACCCGGAAGCTCAAAAGGAGTTCCTCGTCGAGTACGACAATATCAAGGACAGCAAGGGCGAAGACGATCCCGTGTACTTTATGGATGCCGTCCATCCGCAGCACAATCCGGTGATCGCCTGCGGCTGGATAAAGCGCGGCGAGGACCGAGAGATACGCTCCAACACCGGTCGGCGACGCGTCAACATCAACGGCGCCATCGACCTCGAGCGCCTTGAGCCTGTGGTGCGCTTCGACGACACCATCAATACTGACTCGACCATCGCCCTGTTCGAGCAACTCGAACAGGTGAACCTCGCCGCCACCTGGATCTATGTCATCTGCGACAACGCTCGCTACTACCGCTCCAAGGCCGTAAAGGAGTATCTGAAGACCTCGCGAATCAAGCTCGTTTTTCTCCCTCCGTACGCTCCGAACCTGAACCTCATCGAGCGTTTATGGAAATTCTTCAAAAAGAAAGTCCTTTACAATCGATATTACGAATCGTTCGAAGAATTCAGAACGGCTTGTGAAGAATTCTTCACCAACCCGCGAGAATACCATCGGGAACTACGCTCGTTGCTGACGGAAAACTTCGCAATCGTCGGTTAGTGAAAAACCGAAAATCTGGTATTAACTGGGTATACGTCAGCGATGAATAGAATTATTATAATTACCGTAGTTCTTGCTGTGGGATGGGATGGAAACCTACTATATAAAAATACTGACTTTCCGTTTATACAAAACTCGTCGACCTACTTTGAATCTGGCGAAAAAGTAAAGTGCATCACGAAAGATGGTAGAGTTTTATATGGGAGCGTGCCGCAAGGAACTTCATGGGAGAGGATAGAGCCGGTTAAAGGTTCATTTAAAATAGTTCCGAGTGAAACTTTTCGCTCCAATAAGGACAACAATCCAAGCTTTAGGCGTTAAATGTGATGGCAGGCAATACTGCAGCCAAATGAGCTCAAGAGCGGAAGCTGAATATTTCGTTAAAAATTGTCCGATCACAAGAATGGATGGGGATCACGATGGGGTTCCATGTGAAAAAGATTTCAGATTTTAGCCTGACTAGCCAAAGTTGCGGTGTATTTTAATCTCATGATCAAGTCAAGCCGATCCAAAACCGCTTCTCGGTTCCCGGTCGGCTGGATTTGACGTCCGCCACAAGCCCTTCGGCCTCGGCCAGCGCAAGCTCATTTCCGTCGCACTGGAGGCGCAGATCCTCCCCGGTGGAAGCGCACTTCCTTTTTTTGCTGCCGACTTGCCAGCACAATGGCAATCCTTCCAGGCGCCCGTTTTGCTGACCTGGGCCTATCGAATTGGTGGCGCTTTTGCCGGAAAATAGGCGGTGCGCCCCGGCAAGCATACCGAGGCTGTAACCCTCAGCAGTTTCTGTAGGAGAACCTCATGAGCGACGCCCTGAATTACCTGGTAAACGTACGCCCCGACGCGATGGGCGCCTATTTCAAGTTCCTCAAGAAGGCCGGCGATCACCTCGATACCCGCACCCGTGACCTGATATCCGTCATTACGAAGGTCGCCGTTCAGACGGAGCCCGGGTTCAGACAGTACCTGACCCGTGCTTTGCGCAACGGCGCCAGCCCGCAGGAGGTAATAGACGCCCTGCTGATGGCCTTTCCCGTCCTGGGTTTGGCCAAGATCGTCTGGGCGACCGACATCCTCCTGGACATGGACATCCCGGAGTTCCTTCCCGAGAACCTGGACGCCGAGCCAACTTGGCACCCGGTTGCCGCCCTGGGGCAGCTGCCCGAAGGGGAGATCAGCTTCCTCGAGGCCGCAGGAAGACACCTTTTTGTTTACCGCAACAAGGATTCGATCAAGGTCTTCGACTCCCGTTGTCCGCATCAGGTTACCGACATCCCCCACCTGGCCCTGGAAGGCCGAAAGCTGACCTGTCCCAAGCACCACTGGGCCTTCGACGTGGAGACCGGCGAATGCGTAGAGAAAGGCAATCGGCCGCTTCGCGAGTTCGACCACAAGCTCGAGGACGGACGACTGCTCGCCTTCTGGTAAGTCAAAAACCACACCCTTGTCTGGGTGGGACGATCTTCGGCTGATTGGCAAGGTACTGCCCGCCCACCTCGGACGTGCGCATGATGTCAGGATATGAACGTTCTCACCGGGCTTCCCATGCACGGACATCGTCTCGATTCCATCAATCCGGCACGCCGCAACGACACGTCGACGCCTTGCAGGGCGCGGTCTACACTCAGGAGACCGGAGAAGGTCAATGACGGCAATCTGATAGTCACGGGAGACAGCTGACGATGGCAAAGATCACAATAAACGGTATTACGATTGATCCAGTGGCACAGGGATCGGCCCTCGCCGCCGCTAATCTGCGTTCAGCCGATGCAACCGACTCGAACTACATCCTGATTCAGACGAATCAACCGCTCGACAAGGACATGAAGCGCGAGTTGAAGGACATGGGAGTTGTGATCTTGGAATATGTACCAAACGACACCTACTTGTGCGGCTATGCAGGGACGGATCTCGATCAGCTTCGCTCGCTGAGTTTTGTCGTCTGGGCCAACACCTATATGCAGGGATTCAAGGTCGCCCCGTCATTGAGAGCCGGGCCCGTCGCCGCAGGTACCAGACTGGCCAGTCCAACGGAGCTCTCTGCGGAGTCCACCAGAACCCTGGACACAACCCCGAAGACGGTCGATGTGGTGTTCCATTCCGATATCGATCCAGAATCCATTCGAGGCAAGCTCGCATCGGCAGTCCAACTCGATCCATCGGATTTACGTCTGACGCGCCACAAGATACGCGTCAGCATTGCGGCTAGCCAGTTGAGTGACCTCGCCCGTATCGATGAGATCCGGCATGTGGAAGAGGTCTTCCCGATGAAGCTTCACAATGACGTTGCGCGTCGGATCCTGAACGTCGAGCCCCCACCGAACCCAGGTAGAGTCCTCGAAGGAGGGGGCCAGACCGTGGCTGTCTGCGATACGGGATTCGATACCGGGTCAACGACGAACGTACATGAGGCGTTCAGTGGACGCGTCGCGAGGCTGTACGCACTCGGGCGTACCAACAATCCGAATGACCCGCACGGGCACGGCACCCATGTTGCCGGATCGGTTCTCGCCGACGGAAGCTCGGCGACGCTCGGCCATGAGATCAAGGGCACCGCCCCGAAGGCCAGGTTGGTTCTGCAGTCCGTCTTGGATAACGGCGGCGGACTCGGTGGATTGCCGGACGACCTGCACGACCTGTTCGGGCCACCCTACGACGACGACGGCGTCCGAATTCACACCAATTCATGGGGAAGCACAAGGGGCGACGGAAGCTACAACTCCAATTCGCAAGAGCTCGACGAGTTCGTCTGGGACCACCGCAACTGTGTTATTTGCTTCTCTGCGGGTAACGAGGGCGAGGACGGCAATGAGAACGGCGTGATCGACTCACGTTCCATAACACCTCCCGGCACCGCCAAGAACTGTATCACCATCGGCGCGACCGAGAACGACCGGCCCAATTTCTCGGTCAACTACGAGCAAGCCTTCGGGTATCCGGCCGACCCGATCGCGTCTGACAGGTTGGCGAATGATACGGAAGGCATGGTCGCCTTCAGCAGCCGTGGCCCCACCAGCGATGGGCGCATCAAGCCGGACGTGGTGGCACCCGGCAGCTTCATCCTGTCGACGAGATCACGGGATACGAATTCCTCGGGATGGGGGCTTTCCGGAGATCCTCTGTACTACTTTAACGGCGGAACCAGCATGGCGACTCCGCTGGTAGCCGGCTGCACTGCGCTGGTGAGGGAATTCCTCGCGGCAGAGCATCAGCTGACCAACCCCAGCGCGGCCTTGATCAAGGCGATGTTGATCAACGGGGCTAAGAATATAGTAGGCCAATACGTGCCTTCGGAGACCGGTGCCATACCGAACAATTCCGAAGGCTTCGGCCGCGTTGATATGGCCTCGACCCTGAGCAATTCAGTCCAGTTTCGGGATGAGGCGTCGGCGCTTGACACAGGTGAGGAAGAGACCACCAGCATCCCGGTCGGCGGCGGAGCTTCATTAAAGGTAACCCTCGTGTGGACCGACAGGGCTGGCCCGACGCTGCAGAACGACCTCGATCTGATTGTCCGGACCGCCGATGGCCAGGAACGCCATGGAAACGTCTCCCCCAACTCAACGGCCTTTGACCGGAACAACAACGTGGAGCAACTCGTTTGGGACAACGTCCCGGCCGGAAACGTCGATATTGTGGTTCGCGCCCATCGCATACCCTTGTTTCCGCAGACTTATGCATTGGTAATCAGAGCCGAAGGGGGTAGCCGGCCGTTACAGGAGCTGCAGATCAACGGACCGGAGGTCACGGGACAAATCAACCCGGCCGAGCAGGATCTCTACCAGCTCAAAGTAACCACCCCGGGGACCTATACGATCGACACGTCCGGGACCACGGATACGTTCTTGAGCCTCTTCGGCCCCGATAGTGATACGACACTAGTCGCAGCGGATGACGACAGCGGACCGGGGACCCTGTCCTTGCTGGTGCAGGATTTGGTAGTCGGCGATTATCTTGTCCAGGTTCGCCATTTCAGCCCGGCGGGGAGCGGATCCTATGGGATCTCCGTACGTTCGAACGCCACTCCCGGAGCGGTGCAGATTCAAGTCGATGGTCCGGAAGCCCAGGGGGATATCGGGCAGCCAGCGGAAAGCGACCTCTTCACCTTCAGCGTAACCAGCGCGGGGGATCACGTGATCGAGACATCGGGCTCCACGGACACCTTCCTCTCGCTGTTCGGCCCGAACAGTGAAACCAGCCGCATCGCTCAAGACGATGACAGTGGACCCGGTTTGTTGTCTCGGATCCGGGAGTCACTGGCGGTCGGCACCTATTTCGTCCGAGTAAGACATTTCAGCCCATCTGCTACCGGGACATACGGCGTCAGGGTTCGCAGAGCTTGATGCCGGAAAATTACAAAGCGCGCGGCAAACCGCCGCCCGATCTAACGCCCGGCCCTTTGTTGGACTGAAGTCCGACCCACGCCCACAATGTGGGTCGGGCTTTGGCCGGACAACCGGGAATAAGGAGATTTCTGTCGAACTGAAGTCCGACCTAGAGCCTGACCTACCGAATATCCGCCTGCGCCGCAGCAACGCGCTCGGCCTCCCCTTGGCAATCCGACTCCTCCGAGCTGACCTCCCGCCGCCTCCAAACCAGATAGATGGCCGGAATGACGAACAGGGATAACAGCGGAGCGGTAATCATGCCGCCCACCATGGGCGCGGCGATGCGACGCATGACCTCGGATCCGGCCCCATGACCAATCATGATGGGCAGCAGGCCCGCGATGATGACCGCAACGGTCATGGCCTTGGGCCGCACCCGCATGACGGCGCCCTCCATGATCGCCGCCTTGAGATCCGAAACGCTGTTCAGCCTGCCCTCCGCCCGGAATCCCTTCAGGGCGTTGTCCAGGTAGACCAGCATCACCACACCGAACTCCGCCGCCACTCCGGCCAGAGCGATGAAGCCCACCGCGACAGCTACCGACAGGTTATAGTCCAGCAAGTAGACGAACCAGAAACCGCCGACCAGAGCGAAGGGCAGCGACAGCATGACCAGGAGAGCCTCACCGGTGCTGCGGAAGGTCAGATACAACAGGATGAAGATGATGACGAGGGTGAAGGGCACCACTTGCGTCAACCGCTCCCGGGCTCGGAGCATGTACTCGTACTGCCCGGACCATGTGATTGAATAGCCGGGTGGAAGCCGCACCTCGTCGCGAACCGCCGCCTGTGCCTCACGGACATAGGTGCCCACATCCACCCCACGGATGTCGACGAACGTCCAACCGTTCAGGCGGGCATTCTCGCTCTTGAGCATGGGTGCTCCGTCGACGACCGTCACCTCGGCGATCTGCCCCAGGGGCACCTGGGCACCACTGGGGGTCACCAGCGGCAACTCGCGCAGCTTGACCAGGTCGTTGCGCTGCTCCCGCGGAAACCGCAGGTTGACCGGATAGCGCTCGAGTCCCTCCACGGTCTGGGTGATGTTGATTCCGCCGACGGCCGCCGCCACCACCTGATTGATGTCCTCGATATTAAGCCCCACCCGGCTCGCCGCCAGGCGGTCGGGCCATATCTCCACGTAGCGTCCTCCCGCGACCCGCTCGGAGAACGCCGAAGCCGTACCCGGTACCTTGAGCACCGCCCGCTCCAGGTCCTTTCCGATGCGCTCGATCTCCTTCAGGTCCGGACCCGCCACCTTGATGCCCACGGGCGTCTTGATCCCGGTGGCGAGCATATCGATGCGGGTCTTGATGGGCATGACCCAGGCGTTGGTTACACCGGGAAAATCGACGGTGCGGTCCAGCTCGGCGATCAGCTTGTCGACGGTCATGCCCGCCCGCCATTCGGACTCGGGCTTGAGCTGAATCAGGGTCTCGATCATGGTCAAGGGGGCCGGGTCGGTGGCGGTATCAGCCCGCCCAATCTTGCCGAAGACCCGCTCCACCTCGGGCAGGGTGGCGATCAGCCGGTCGGTCTGCTGCAGCAGCTCCCGGGCCTTGCCGACGGAGAGCCCCGGCAGCGTCGTGGGCATGTACATGAGGTCGCCCTCGTAGAGCTCGGGCATGAACTCCGAGCCCAGACCGGAGCCCCAGTCCTCCAGCACCGGTATGCCGCGGGTTGCGTCCCGCCAACGTTTCGACAGATCGGCTTGCCAACCTTCAATGGCAACAAGGGCACGCTGGTGAGGCCCCTCGGACTGCACCATCCCAACTGCATGGACCGGCCACTTGAGTGGCTCCAGAATGCCGCCGACGCCGTAAATCGGGACAAGGGTGCTGAGCAGAATCAAAAGGGACAAAATTATGGTGGCCCGAGGCGCCGCAAGCACGGCCGTGAGCAGCGGACGGTAGCCCCAGATCAGAAACCGGTTCAGGGGATTGGTCTCCTCCCGCGGGATGCGGCCGCGGATGAAGTAGCCCATGAGCACCGGCACCAGGGTAACCGCCAGACCCGCCGCCGCGGCCATGGCGTAGGTCTTGGTGTAGGCCAGGGGAGCGAACAGCCGTCCCTCCTGGGCCTCCAGGGTGAACACGGGCAGGAAGCTCAGGGTGATGATGAGCAGGGAGAAGAACAAGGCCGGACCCACCTCGCTGGCGGCATGACTGATCACCGCCCAGTGCTCGCGCCCCTTTGGTTCATGTCCGTAGGCATGACGGTAGCGCTCCAGGTGCTTGTGCGCGTTCTCGATCATGACGATGGCCGCATCCACCATGGCCCCGATGGCGATGGCGATGCCCCCCAGAGACATGATGTTGGCGTTGATCCCCTGGTAGTACATGACGATGAAGGCAACCAGCACCCCCAGCGGCAGGGTGACGATGGCCACAAAGGCCGAGCGCAGGTGAAACAGGAAGATCAGGCACACCAGCGCCACGACGACGAACTCCTCGATCAGCTTCTCCTTCAGGTTGTCCACCGCGTTCAGGATCAGCTCGGAGCGGTCGTAGGTCTCGACAATTTCGACTCCCTCCGGCAGGCCATCTCTGAGCTCGTCGAGCTTGCGCTTGACCGCGGCTATGGTGCTCAGCGCATTCTCGCCGTAGCGCATGACGATGATGCCGCCGGTGATCTCTCCCTCCCCGTCCAGATCCGCCACCACGCGCCGCATCTCGGGTCCGATCTGGACCGTCGCGAGGTCCCGCAGCAGGATGGGGGTCCCGCGCGGATCAAGGTCCACCGGAATGGCCTCGATATCCTCCAGGCCGCGGATATAACCGCGGGTGCGGATCATATACTCCGCCTCGGCCAGCTCCACCACCGAGCCACCCACCTCCCGGTTGGCGTTGCGCACGGCGGCGGTCAGCTTGGAGAGCGGTATCCCGTATGCGCGCAGCCTCGTAGGGCTCACGACGATTTGGTACTGGCGCACCATGCCGCCCACGGTCGCGACCTCGGCCACGCCCGGGACCGTTTGCAGCTCGAACTTGAGGAACCAGTCCTGCAGGCTGCGCAGCTGGGCCAGGTCGTGCGCACCGGTGCGGTCCACCAATGCGTAGCTGTACACCCAACCGACGCCCGTCGCGTCCGGCCCCAGCCGCGGCTGAACGCCAGTCGGGAAGGTCCGCGGCGGCCTGGTTCAGGTACTCCAGGACGCGGGAGCGGGCCCAGTAGAGATCGGTTCCGTCCTCGAAGAGGACGTAGACATAGGAATCCCCGAAGAAGGAGTAGCCGCGAACGGTCTTCGCCCCGGGCACCGCCAGCATGGTGGTGGTGATGGGATAGGTCACCTGCTCCTCCACCACCCGCGGCGATTGGCCCGGAAAGGTCGTGCGGATGATGACCTGCACATCCGAGAGGTCCGGGATGGCGTCCAATGGCGTCTGCTTGATGGAGACGACACCCCAGCCCGTCAGCAGGAGCGTGGCGAGCAAGACCAGGAAGCGGTTGCGGATGGACCAGCGGATTACTTGTTCCATGGTGTCAAATCTCCATTATGAGCGGGAAATGCAATGCGACATCATTGGTGACATCCTCCTAATTTCCATGTCGCGCATGCGCATCGGATGTCCCGCCCCCCGACGCATTTCCCGCTTCGGACATACGCATAAAGCTCGCCTGCAGACTGGACTCGGAATCGATGAGGAACTGGCCGGACACCACGATCTCATCGCCCTCGTTCAGACCCGACAGGATCTCCACTTCCCCCCCCCGCTGCATCCCGGTAACCACGTCCACCGGCTGGAAGCGGCCCTCGCCCAAGGCCGTGACCACGCTCTCCCGCTCGCCGGTGACAATCAGCGCCTCGCTCGGGATCTTGAGCACGTCCTCCTTGGGCCCGCCATAGATCACCACCTCGGCGAACATGTTCGGCTTGAGCAGCAGGTCCGGGTTTGGAAAGACCAGGCGCACACGCAGGGTGCGGGTCTTCGGATCCAGGTCCGGATAGAGGTAATCCACCCTTCCCTCCCACTTCTCGCCCGGATAGGCCGGAACCTCGATCTCGGCGTTGAGTCCGGGCTTCAACCAGGCGATCTGGTGCTCGAAGACATCCACCATGACCCACACCTGGCTCAAATCCGCGATGGTGAACATCTCGGTGCCCTTGCTGACGAACATGCCGTCGCGGGCCATCATCTGGGTCACGACACCCTCGATGGGGGCGAGTATCGGGATCTGGTTTCGCGTCTCCCTGGAACGCCCGATGTCCCGAATGATCTCGTCCGGAACGTCCAGCAACCGCAAGAGATTGCGGGCCTTGTCCTTCTTGACCCCCGCGACGCCCCTCTGACGGGGCTCCAGGGCGAGGAGGAAGTCCACTTGGGCGGACAGAATTTCCGGCGCATAGAGCTGAGCCAGCTCCTGCCCCTTGCGCACCGGCTCGCCCTCGGCCCGCAGGCTCAGGCCCTCGATCCATCCCTCGGCCCGCGGGTGGACATGGGCCAGGCGGGTCTCGTCGTACTCCACCCGACCCAGGGTGCGGACGTACTTCCACAAGGTTCCCCGCTCCACCCTGGCGGTGCGCACCCCCATGTTCTGGACTACGGCGCCACTCAGCGCCACGGCCGGGTGCATGCCCGCCTCGGGGTCCATCATTTTCTCCACCAGGTCCATCCCGCAGATGGGACAAGACCCCGGCTCGTCCTTGACGATCTGCGGGTGCATCGGGCAGACATACTTGGAATCCAGGTGCTTGGCTGCGTGCTCCATGGCGCTGTCGTCCAGGGCATCGGCGATGGGCTCGCTAGGCGTCGACGCCTCTTGCCCACAAGCGTTGAGTAACAAAACCGAGAGACATGCGGCGAGGGAGTATCCCCTCCCGCGCGGACGGAAAACAGACATCTTCTTCTCCAGCACGCGTGCCAGTAAAGGCATCGCGCGGCGATCCGGCAAATGGGAAACAGGCTTAGTACGACCGGACCGCAGGACCTATGAGGCCGTTTCGGTACCGGTGGATTCAGGAGAGAAGGGAGATGGGTGGCCGGTATAACCGGTCGGGAACGAAATGGTAGAAGTGATTGAAGTAGCTCGACGCATTAACCGAAGAGTGATCGGCCGGCCCGGCTACAAACGTAGACGTAATCGAATGACAGGGTCCGAAGAACAGGGCGAGAACGCATTTCTGGCAGTCGAGCATCGATTCCGGGCTGCCCGCTCCCCGGGGCGGGGATTCCATGGAGTGGAAGGGACAAGCGCTGTCGGTCTGGTCATCGGCCTCGCCACCATATTTACAGGCCATCGCTGAAGATGCGAAAAACTGCGCCTGCATTGCGAGTAAGCACAGCAGGATCAGTAGCCTGGCCGGCGAACGATGCCCTCTCATGGTCTACAAGGTAGCGGCGGATCGGGCTTTAGGCAACCCGTACCGGATTATTCTCGCGAAGCAGGGCATGCCGCCCTGGCCTGAGTGTGTCATGCTGATACCATGAAAAACAGGAGGTAAAGTCATGCGAAGAACCCTCAACTACATCCTGGTGCTCGTGGGCGGAGCGGCCTTCCTGGCCATGGTGAAGCTCATGTACGACATGACCGGACACATGGCGCGTATGACCGATCAGGTCAGCGTCATGTCTACGGACATGGGACGTATGAGCAGACAGATGGAAACACTGGTGGAGCAGGTCTCGGGTATCCAGACCAGCGTCCAACACATGGCCTCGTTGGCGGAGGACGTTCACGGAATCCGCGAGAACGTGGGTACCATGACCGGCGTCCTCCACCGCGGCGGGGAGCAGATCGAGCGGATGAACCCCATGGAAATGATGCAGCAGCTGATGGCCCCGGGTCAGCGGCGCTGAGAGTCCGTGGTAGAAGGCTGCAAGCTCAGCCGCAATCACCGCCGGCGGTGATCAGAGCCCGGACGTCGGGCCGCTCCGACATCGCGCGCGCCGCCAACTCGTCGCGCACCGCATTGTAAGGCAAAAAGGAATCGTCACTCAGCGCCGGATCTTGGCAATGCACGTCGATGAATCGGAGCTCAGCTACCTCAAGCCGTCAAGCTGACGACACCGAAACGACGAGACGAAAAAATCGATACTCCGCGGCTATAGAATTGCGCCGCGCTCGTCCAGGGCATACTTGGAGAGCCGCCTGGTAACGAAATCGAACGCTTCGTCCACCGAATCGGTTCGGTGGACCAGGCTAGCATCCGCGGCGTCGATCATTCCGTTGTCACTCAATGCGTCGAAGTCGACAACCTGATCCCAGTAGTGGGTGCCGAAAAGTACGAGGTAGAAGTGCTTGCGGATCTTGCGCGTCTGCAGCAGCGTCAGGATCTCAAAAAGCTCGTCCAGGGTCCCGAATCCTCCGGGGAAGACGATGACGGCCTTCGCCAGGTAAGCGAACCAGAATTTGCGCATGAAGAAGTAGTGGAAGTTGAACGACAGGGTCCTTGTGACGTACCTGTTGTCGATCTCCTCCGTGGGAAGCGATATGGACAGCCCCACGTTCAGGCCCCGCGCCTCGGAGGCGCCGCGGTTCGCGGCCTCCATGATCCCTGGTCCGCCCCCGGTGCAGACCACGAAACGACGCTCGTCCTCGTCGAGCTGCTTCGACCACTCGGTAAGCCGCTTCGCCAGCTCCCGTGCGGACTCGTAGTAGCTTGACATCTCGAAGCGACGCTGTGCCTTACCCAAGTCGCCTTTACCGCTCTCGGCGGCCCTGAGCTCCCGCTCCGCCTGCTCCCGCGAAACGATACGGGCACTGCCCATGAATACGATGGTATCATCGACCCGATAGCGGTCGAACCTGCTTCTCGGCTCGAGATACTCGGACAGAATGCGCAGAGACCGCGCCCCTGCGCCCAACAGGAACTTCTCGTTCAAGTAGGCCTTCAAGGGTTGTCGTGGTCGCCGTTGCTCGTTGTTGTCGATTGGCATTTCGTGCCCTCTCAGCGGCGGATTTGCCCCTGTCAGACTTGTATCGGGGCGTGCCAGCCATGAACGCATGGCCATAGGATTAATTCTACTCCCGCAGGACTTGAGCTTTCCGCTCCCTGCCTCCCGCCGGGCTGTTAGTTGTTTCGCGCTCCTGTACATCCTAATCCGGAACTCGGCAAAGCCCTACCCCGAACCCCCGAATGCGTGCACACGACATCGGCCCCTGGCAACACCGCCACGATTTCATCACGGACGCCGAGGCACGGGCCGAGCGCCGTACCCGCTGGGTCGTCGCCCTTACCTTGGTCACAATGGTTGTGGAGCTGGCCGCGGGATGGCTGACCGGATCGATGGCGCTGCTTGCGGACGGCTGGCACATGGGAAGCCATGCCGCTGCGCTCGGCATCAGCGCCTACGCCTACTCCTTCGCCAGACGCAGGCGTGGTGACCGGCGCTTTACGTTCGGAACGGGCAAGGTCTCCACGCTGGCCGGCTACTCCAGCGCCCTGTTGCTCGCCGCCGGCGCCCTCTGGATGCTGGTGGAATCGGTCTCCCGCCTGCTCGATCCAGTTGCAATCCGTTTCGGCGAGGCCATGCTGGTGGCCGCGCTGGGCTTGATCGTCAACCTGGTGAGCGCATGGATCCTCGGGCACGAAGGACCGGGGCATCATCACGACCACGGGCAGGTCCATCATCACGAAGGCCATGACCACCGGGATCACAACCTGCGTGCGGCCTACATCCACGTGCTGGCCGACGCCCTGACGTCGGTCCTGGCCCTGATTGCGCTGGGGTTCGGCTTGGCGTTCGGATGGGCGTTTCTGGACCCGATGATGGGGATCGCCGGCGCCCTGCTGATCGGCCGCTGGGCGTGGGGTCTGGCGTCGGACAGCGCCAGCGTGCTGCTTGATGCGGAGGATCACGGGAAGCTGGCGGCGCGGGTGAGAGATGCCCTCGAGAGCGATGCGGACACCCAGATCGCCGATCTTCACCTTTGGCGTGTAGGCACCGCGGGCCGGGCCTGTATCGTCTCGCTGGTCACCCACCGACCGAAACCCGTGGACCACTACCGCGCCCTGGTCGATCAGGTACCCGGCATCGTGCACCTGACCGTCGAGGTGAACCACTGCCATGGCGAGGTATGCCGCCATCAGGCCTGTAACACCGGAGGAATAATCTCCCGGTATCCGCAAGCTCGCCTCCCTGCTGCGAGCCCGTTTCACAAGAATCAATAGCTCACGAGAGATCCGAACCATGAGCGACAATCAGTACTCCTGCCGCTCCGCGGCATTCGACGCATCGGACGATACGCCCACCAACTCCGCCACCGAGGCCACACTCGGCGACCTCATCAATGCCCGCTACAGCCGACGCGCCGTCCTCAAAGGTGCGCTCGGGGTGACGGCCATGAGCACCCTCGCGGCCAGCCCCCTGGCACTTCTCGCCGCCAGCACCGAGGACGAAGACACTCCCTCCACCAGATTCGGCTTCGCCGAGATCGCAGCACGGCGTCGACGAGACCCACCACGTGGCCCCCGGCTACAGCGCCGACGTGCTGATCCGCTGGGGCGATCCGGTGATGCCGGGTGCGCCGCCGTTCGACCCGTACGCCCAGAGCGCCGCCGCCCAGGCAAGCAGTTCGGCTACAACAACGACTTCATCGGCTATATCCCCCTGCCCTTCGGCTCCAACAACTCCGAGCACGGCCTGCTGTGCATCAACCACGAGTACACCGACGAAGAGGTGATGTTCCCCGGCCTCGGCAAGTACGACGATGCAGCACAGCGGCGTGACCAGGGAGATCGTCGACATCGAGATGGCCTGCCACGGCGGCTCCGTCATCGAGATCAAGAAGCAGGACGGCAAGTGGCGGCTGGTCCCGGACAGCAAGTACGCGCGCCGCATCACTGCGCTGGACACGCCAATGGCCATCTCCGGACCGGCCGCCGGCCACCCGCGCATGCGCACATCCGCCGACCCCACGGGCACGAAGGTCATCGGCACGATCAACAACTGCGCCGGCGGCATCACGCCCTGGGGCACCTACCTGATGGCCGAGGAGAACTTCCACGGCTATTTCTCGGGAAACCTGGACAACCGTCCGTTACGCGGCTCCGCCGATAGGAACGATAGCGAATCCAACACCGATGGCGACCTGACCGGAGAGCACCCGGAAAAGACCAACTACGAGCGCTACGGTGTGCCGGGCGGGCGCTATGCCTGGGGCAGGTTCCACAAGCGCTTCGACGTCAATGCCGAGCCCAACGAAGCCAACCGCTTCGGCTGGATCGTCGAGGTCGACCCGCTCGACCCGACCTCCACGCCCGGTCAAGCGCACCGCGCTGGGCCGCTTCAAGCACGAGGGCGCCGAGTGCATCGTCAACGGAGACGGCCGTCTCGTGCTCTACTCGGGCGACGACCAGCGCTTCGAGTATCTCTACAAGTTCGTCTCCGCCGGCCGAGTCGATCCCGACAACCGCGCCGCCAACCGCGACCTGCTGGACCAGGGGACCCTCTATGTCGCCAAGTTTCACGCCGACGGCACCCTCACCTGGCTGCCGCTGCTGTTCGGCTGGAACGGGCTCACCGCGGAGAACGGCTTCCACAGCCAGGCCGACGTGCTGATCGAGACCCGGCGTGCGGCCAGCGTGCTCGGCGCCACGCCGATGGACCGGCCGGAGGACGTGGAGCCCAACCCGGGTTCCGACCGCGTCTACGTGATGCTGACCAACAACTCCAAGCGCAAGCCCGACCAGGTCGACGCGGCGAACCCGCGTGCCGCCAACATCTGGGGCCATATCCTGGAGCTGACGCCGCGCCAACGGCGACCACGGAGCCATCACCTTCGGCTGGGACATCCTGGTCAAGGCGGGCAACCCGGGAGAGGAAGGCACCGCGGCAATGTGGAATCCGGCGACCGAGCGAGAACGGCTGGTTCGCCTGCCCGGACAACTGCGCGGTCGACCACCAGGGCCGGCTCTGGGTCACGACCGATCAGGGCGCGGCTTGGAAGAAGACATCCGGCACCGCCGACGGCGTCTGGGCGCTGGAGACCGAGGGAGACGGCCGCGGTATCGGCAGGATGTTCTTCCGCGTACCCGTGGGCGCGGAGATGTGCGGCCCCCGCTTCACGCCGGACGACAAGACCCTGTTCGTCGCCGTCCAGCACCCGGCGACCGACGGCACCAAGGACTTCCCCGGCTTCGAGCGCGGCTCGACCTTCGACGGACCCCGCCACCCGCTGGCCGGACTTCGACCCGAAGATGCCGCCGCGCCCGTCAGTGGTGGTGATCACCAAGGACGACGGCGGAACGATCGGAACCTAGGAGTCTGTTCGGCATCCGCGTGTCCGCATTGGAGCTGCCGTAACTCGGACCGGCTACCAGTAACGGCAGATGACCACTTCGATGCTGAACCAACCGCTCGACCCATGTAAATGACGATACGCTGTCGAGCCTAAGCTAATGAGTGAGCCCGCTACGCCACCCGGTGCACGCACCGGACGGAGCCTGGCTGCTATCGGATTGCGTACTTCTTCAGCCGGTACAGGAAGGTGTCGCGGCTTATCCCCAACAAACGCGCCGCGTGGGTCCTGTTCCCGCCCGTTCGGCACAACGCTTGGCGGATCATGTCGGCCTCCAGCCGATCCAGAACGATGCCTCCTTGAGGCAGAGTGAATCCGGAATCGGACGATGCCCCCGACGCGGACTGCAACCCGCGTATCTCGGCCGGCAGGTTCTCGGGAGTCACGCTGCGACCGCCCAGCAGAATCACCATGCGTTCAGCAAAGTTGCGCAGCTCACGTAGGTTTCCCGGCCAGGCGTAAGCTCGCAGAAGCCGCAGTGCAACCACATCGAATCGGGGCAGGTCGAGGCCGTACGCCGCGCAGGCTTGTGCAAGAAAATACTGCAGCAGCGCCCGGATTTCTTCCGAGCGATCCCGCAAGGGCGGAAGAGTCAGCGGAACTATGTTCAGGCGGAAATAAAGATCCTGGCGAAACCGAACGGCCGCGACCTCCGCGGACAGATCACGGTCGGTAGCGGCCAAGATGCGCACGTCGACTCGAGCCGGCGTCACCTCGCCGATCGGCAGGAATTCCCCGGACTCCAGAAAGCGCAGCAGCTTGGCCTGGGTACCGGGCGGTAGCTCCGCGACCTCGTCGAGGCCGCGATCCTCGTTCCTCGCAGCCGCCAAGTTTAACCTCGTAGAAATTACCACGAACAATCTCCGGATCAAATAATGCCTTGTCCGAAGGCCAAGCCGAGAACGCCCATTCCCATAAGCGCCAACCCCGCTGCCCGCTGCAGGAGCGGGCTTCGGGTCAATCCCGCGAGCCAACCGGTGGCCGGTCCCATCAGCGCGACCGCAGGGAGCGTGCCCAGTCCAAATACGAGCATGTAAAGCACGCCCTGCAGAGCGCTATCCGCAGAGACTGCAAGAAGCAACGCGTAGTAGACCAGCCCACACGGAAGCCAGCCCCACACTACGCCGAACAGCAACGCGCGCGAGAGGCTTCGCACCGGCAGGAGCTTGCGTCCGACCGGCTCGAGCCGCCGCCACAGCGGCTCGCCGAGGCGATCCATCTTCTTGAGCTGCGGTACCCAACCGGTGAGATACAGCCCTACCGCGATGATCACCACCGCCGAAAACACGCGGAAGAAATCGTGAGCGATCGGGACGAATTCCGCGCCCGACAGCGCCGAGCCGATCAGACCTCCGACGCCGCCGGCAACCCCGTAGCTTGCTATGCGACCAAGGTTGTAAGCGGCCAAGTACCGGGCAAGGCAGTGCGAGCTCCGGCGACAATCGAGCGGCAAGCTCAGGGCGAGTGCTCCGGCGATGCTGCTGCACATACCGACGCAATGCGTCGAGCTGAAAAGGCCGATCGAGAAGAAGAGCGGGACAGAAGGCTCCACAGGTATGTTTCCGACTCCTCAGTGCACGCGGCTTGTTACTGTGACAATACGACCAAACCCTATCCCCTCGCCTCACCCGTCTAATTCAGCAGTCGAGGGGCGAATGTGGCTGCACCTTCGGTTAGATCGAAAAATCAGTCAGTGCAACAAACTCCGGACGCGCCCCATCGAAACCACCGCACCGCGATCCGTATAGCCCAATTGAGGAAGGACGCCCTCCCGCGGGATATCCCACAGCCAAATGGTTGAAATGACCCGTTTCTGCTGGTTTTTTGCCACAAGACTCCTTTAACATCATGATTTTCTTCGAGAAATGTTCTTGGCCCACCTATTGCCTTAACTCGACAGATCTCAACCAAGAAACAAGGATACTGCCAAGTGAAGCGCTCTACTTCCCATCGCCGACATTCAGCAACCCTCATTCTGGTCGGCGCCCTAATCGTTGCGACGCCGGCGTCGGCAACCAACTGGATCATGCTCCAGGGTACCGAGACTGACAAGACCCCCGCATACAAGCCGTTCGGCTTCGTCGGCGTCGAGTACCAGCAAACCCGTGGCGCCGACTTGGCGGCGGGTCCCTGGAAGGGGCAACCGCTGGTTCTGAACCAGATCGGGCCCGGGTTGGAGAGCTCGTCCGAGCTTCAGGTCTCCTATGCTCGAGTTGGGCTAAGGGGGCGACTGCTCGACGGCAAGCTGAACTATTGGATCTCGCCGCTGGCCGGTTACAACGGCATCTCCTACAACGGAAGTCCCAATCTGAAGTTCACGGACGTGAGCGCCACTTTCAATCTGATTCCCCACGCCCGTATCCGCATCGGCCAGTTCAAGTATCCAGGCTCCGAGGAGGGACTAGCAACCGGTCGGTCCTGCGAGACTTCGTCAATCCCACGAGCGTCAGCAAGCAAATCGTCAACGAGCGATTCTTCGACAGCGACGGGACACGCAAGGACACGACAACGTTTACGACGGGCCCTTGAGCGGCTGGCGCGACACCGGCATTCAGGTCTTCGACGCGTTCAAGACAGCGCAATGGGAGCACACCTATGCGCTCATGGCCGGCACCGGCACCGGCCTCGCCATCTACAACGGATTGGGCGTGGGCCGTCCGGACTGGCATCTATACTGGAGTTCGGAGCTGGTCTTCGGTGGCAAGGGACCCCACCGTGAAGGGCTGAAGCTGACCGGTTGGTACCAGGACGGCAGGCGCGAAATCCGTACGGGCAAGGAGCAGACAGAGGAGACATTCGGCCGCAACCGCTACGGCCTGGGAGCCACCTTCCGCAAAGGTGCCTGGCGTGCCGCCGGCGAATGGATCAAGGCGGACGGAATGATTTTCAACGGCACCGACGGCGCAGCCGTACCCGGGGCTCTGAGCAACGGCGGAAAGATAATCGCAAGCTACAACGTCCTGCCGGAAGACAAGGCGGACAGATGGTACCTGGACGGGGGCTATACCCTGTTCGACAAATGGGAGATTCGTGCACGCTACGACCGCCTCAATCGGGGAACGGACGAGAGGGACACGGAGCGCCGTTTCGAGACCTTCACCCTCGGTCTGACCTATCGGCACAACAAGCACTTTCGAGTTCTTGCCGACTACGAGCTCCGCGACGTTGATGCCCCCGGTCTGCCCGGAAGCGCTCCTCCGAGCCAAATACTGAGCAAGGTGGACGATAGGTTCGCGATACGGTTGTGGGCCAAGTTCTGAATCCCGATGCGCCAAGCGGAGCTTACCGGAAAATCTCAATGCCGTGCACCCGTGATCAATGGTAGGTTACCTGCGCCCCTGCTAGGGCGCCTTGGGCGCTCCCGGTTTCCAACCGCCGCGCCGACAGGGTTGCGCCGGGATTGTTGTGGCTCCTTCGTCGGCGACGTCGGGTTAGGGGCAATCGTAATCTTCTGATATGGAGAAAAAATCGTGAAAGCACTAAGACACACCCTGGTCGTTTTACTCTTGTTGTCGTTTGCGGCCACGCCCGTCTCGGCGGACGACCAAAAGACCATCTTCTACAATGTGACGACCGACGAGGCCTGGGCGGCGGGGATGGCTTTGGGGCAAGCGACCAAGGCCCTCGAGTCGGGCTACAAGGTCGTCATCTTCCTCAATGTCCGTGGCGTCTTCATCGCCTCCAAGTCGTTCAAGACAGACACCAACGGGGCCGTTGGACAGAGCCTGCAGGAGATGCTTGAAGGCCGCGATCGATAAGGGCGCGCAAGCGATCATCTGCCCCATGTGCATGGGCAAGGCCGGTATGACCATGGACGATGTGATCGACGGAGTAGTCAAGGGCGGCCCGGATGTCACCATGAAGGCCATGACGGCGGACGACACGGTGGTCATCAGCTATTGATGTCTCGCAATCGCCGGCGCCTTGACCCAATTCAAGGCGCCCGCTCCTGCGCGAGCGCAAGTCCTTGAGGAATTGCCGTCGTTGAACGCGATCCCAATTTCGCGGCACAGCCGCAACACACCTGCCTGACAGCAAACCGTCTGCGGTATCGACGGAGGCCGATCCTGAACAAGCTTCTACCACTTGCCCTGGTGCTTCTGCTCGGCGCCTTGTTGGCCTGGATGCTGCTGGGTTGGGACCCGGTCCCCGATCAGGCCGCGCCCCACCAGGCCCTGGACCTGGCGCAACCCCCTACGGGCGGCGACTTCACCCTGAGGTCCGAGGAAGGTCCCGTTTCGCTGGCGGACTTCCGCGGCAAGGTAGTCCTGGTCTACTTCGGCTACACTTGGTGTCCGGACATCTGCCCCCTGAACCTGGGCCACCTCAGGCTAGCCCTCGACAACCTGACCCCGGAAGAACGGGAGCGGGTACAGGTGATATTCATCAGCGTGGACCCGGAGCGCGACACCCCGGAGCGTCTGCGCGAATATACCGCCTACTTCGCCCCGGATTTCCTGGGGCTGACCGGAACCCCCGAGCAAGTAGCGCAGACCGCGGCCCTCTACGGCGCGGCCTACCGCCGCGCAGAGGAAGGAGGTTCGGCGATGGGCTATTCCGTCGACCACTCCGCCTTCACCTATCTGCTCGACAGTTCCGGAGCGCTGCAGCAGGCGCTGGAGCACGCCACCCCTCCGGAGCGCATCGCAGCTGCTATTCGTTCACAACTCACAGTAGGAGAATCCCCATGAGCATGACCCTCAAACAACTCGCCGGCACCTGCGCCGCCCTGAGCCTTTCCACCGGCCTTTACGCGGGCAGTGCCGCCGATTCGGTTCAGGTCGAGGGAGCCTTCGCCCGCGCGGTACCACCGGGCCAGACCAATAGCGCCTCCTTCATGTCTCTGACCAACCAGGACGATGCCGACCACGCCCTGGCCGGCGCCGAGAGCGACGTCTCCGAGGTCGTGGAGCTGCACACCCACCTCATGGAAGACGGCATGATGAAGATGCGCCGGGTGGAGCAGATCGACCTGCCCGCGGGCGAGACGGTGAACCTAGAGCCCGGTGGACTGCACGTCATGCTGATCGGCTTGGAAAAACAGCTGACGCCGGGAAAGGACGTGGAAATCACGTTGGTCTTCGAGGACGGCAGCCGCACGACGCTGAAGGCGCCGGTGAAGAAGGTCGAGGTGAAAATGGACCACCAGAAGCACCATTGACCCTCCTACTCGGTCGGAATCAGCTTTGCATTGCGTGTTCAGGTAGCCTTACCAGCAGCCGTTGCTTCGGCAACCTCTGCAAGTCGTCCGGTCTTGCAGTCGTATATGTAGCCGTATACGGGGATATAGCTCGGCACGACGGGGTGGCTCTTGATACGCCTGACATCCTCGACCACGCTGTCCGCGTTGTCTGAGATGGTCAACCAATTGATGTAACGGCCCTCGGGTGAGCCGGGTCCCTCGCCCGTGTCGTGCCAACCGCTGGCATCGACGGTGGCGGTCTCCAGGCTGCTGTTCAGCAAGCCGGCCATGATGTCGTTGGTGAAGGTCTCCATGCCGCAGTCGGTATGGTGTATCACGAACCACTCGCGGGTGCCGAGCAGCTTATGCGAGATCACCAGCGAGCGGATCGCGTCGTCGCTGGCGCGGCCTCCTGCGTTGCGTATGACGTGGGCATCCCCTTCGGCCAAGCCCGCATACTTGGCCGGGTCGAGACGGGTATCCATGCAGGTCAGAATGGCGAACCGCCGTCCAGGCGGCATCTGGAGCTTGCCCTTGTCGCCGAAATCCGCGGCATAGCTATCGTTCGCCGATAGAACCTCTTGTACGATTTTGCTCATGAGTCCTCCTGGGGTTTTTCTGGTATCGATATCGCCGGGCTCACGTCTCGTCAGCACCGCATCGGTACTAAACATAGACTGAAACGTCGGTTCCAGCGAGGTTCCGAGACCCGGGCGAAAGATGCGGGGCTCGATTGCCACCTTCTCCATGTCGGCCACGTGGACCGCGCAGCGAATTTGTCGTCTGCGCCAGACGAAAGCGGGACGAGGACCCGCTCTTGCCAATCGCGTTTGTCGTGCACCCACCCCGCGTTTTGTGACCCGGTTCGCAATCCGCGCGACCGGCTGGCGCCCGCGGCAGATCGGTACCATGCCTGCCCCCGCAGGAAAGCAGAAAGGCTCGTCATGCATATTGTTTTTATAACTTTTTTATTCACTTCTCTGACCTTGGGTCGCTCGCGCCCCGGTGCCTGCGAGCGGCGGGCCGGATGGGATCGGTGTCTCTCGCTGTCGAGCTCAGCCAAGCATAAACGCACGCTCACAAGGGTTTTCAACCGCATCCGCTGGTGCCCCTGTGCCCGTCGCATCGTCGAATCCCTTGAAGACAGAGGCACGGTCTTTGCTCCAATGCTCCTATATAACTAAATTCTATCGAGAAGCGAGGGACTCACCCCATGGATCACCCCAAAAGCGGAAGAAAGAAGCAAGGCGTCCCTCTTCCGAAGCTCATCGTCGGCGAAGCCGTCGCGCCTGCGTTTCGTTCCGTGAACGTCGCGATGTGGCGCCCGGTGACCCGGCCTTACTCCCGACGCCGCCGGATGAGGGGCCTGACATTAGTGGAGCTGATGGTGACGCTGGCCGTCGGCGTCATCCTCCTCAGCGCCTCCGTCCCCGGTTTCAGCAGCCTCATGATGAATAGCCAGCTGAGAAGCCAGATCAACGAGCTGGTCATGGCCCTCAATCTGGCGCGCCACGAGGCAGTTAAGCGCAACCGCACCGTCTCCGTCTGCCAGAGCAGCGACGGCGCGAGCTGCGGCGGGACCAACAAGCACTGGGAGCAAGGCTGGATCGTGTTCGTCAACAGCGACGCCGACAGTCCAGCGGTCGTGGATACCGGCGAGGAGGTGCTCAGAAGAGCGGCGCCAAGCGACTCGGGATACACACTGCGCACCGACGCGAGCTACGCCAATTTCGTCTCTTACAATCCCACCGGACAGGCCCATGCGCCGGGTCGCTTCGTCCTGTGCAAGGACTCTGACCGGGCGCTCTCGCGTGCCTTGTTCGTGAATACAACGGGCCACGCGTACCTGGGGCAGGACGGGAACCACAACGACATCCCGGAGGACGACGACGGCAACGATGTAACGACTTGCAACCCCTAGCCGTGTCGTCGACCCTGGCCGGCCAAACGGACAGACGCCATGGGGTTGCCAGGGCACGATGCGTCATGATCGCTGGCTCGACCTCGCCGCCATCGGGCGCACCGGGATCCCTCGAAGGGCCGGACATCCCCCGCTGCCCAAACCCCTTTCGGTCTCAGGGAAGGCCGGTCCTTCGCCGATTTCGTCATCTGCACCCCGGTTTCGGGCGTACGTCTTGCTGAAGCCCTAGCACGAAGAGATTGCCCGACACCTGCAAGCGATGGGGTAAGCGATGGGATAGAAACCGTTTTGAAGACCCGGTCACAGCGCCTTCCCGAGCCAGGCGTCATCATGAAGAAAAGCAGATCGTCACAAGATGCAGGCCCGGATTACCGCTCGCCGTCCTCGCCCAACGCGTTGTTCGCTGACGGTGACGCTACCCGGGACGAGAAACTGATGACCAAAAAGAAGAATGGTGGGTTTACGCTGGTCGAGGTACTTATAAGCCTGGTGGTTCTTTCCCTCGGTCTGTTGGGCACTGCCGGTTTGTATCTGACAACGATGCGGCACAGCCACAGCGCCTATCTACGCTCTCAGGCGGCTTTGAGCGCCTATTCCATCATCGACCGCATGCGCGCGAACCGGGCAGGCGCCATCTCCGGGAACTACGACATCGCCTTGAGCTCGATTGACGATTTGAGCACTCCCGGCAACGGCATCGTCGAGATCGACCGCTACGACTGGTTCAGGGAGCTCGACGCCACCCTGCCCGGCGGCAAGGGCGCTATCGACTGTTCTGCCGGCGCAGTATGCTCCGTCACGGTACAGTGGGACGATTCCCGTGCCGAGGGCGCAACCACTCTCGAGCAGCAGACACTGGCGGCGCAACTATGAAGGACCGCCCCATTGACCGGCACCGCGCCCGAGCGCGAGGCTTCACCCTGGTGGAGCTGATGATCGCGCTGGTTCTGGGTCTCCTCGTGCTGGGCGCGGTCTTCTCCGTCCTGGGGGTCAACCAGCAGAGCAATCGCGTCGTGGAGGCGATGTCCGCGTTGCAGGAAAACGGGCGCTACGCCATTGGTAAGATGGTCGCGGAGCTTCGTCGGAGCGGATACTCGGGTTTTTTCGGGGACCTCGACGCTGGAGTGGAGAATGTATTGAACAGTCCCACCAACCCGGTCTGGAGCATCTCCGATACGATACGGGCCTACGACAACGTGCCGGCAGGCACCAATATCGGCGGCATCGCCGGCTTTGTACCCGGAAGCGACGTGCTGCTGGTCACGGGCATGAGCGATAGCGTGCCGCTGGGTTCGAATCCGGACACCGACACCTTCACCGTCGACGCCAACCTCTTTGCCTCCGGGGATATCCTGCTGGTCGCCGGTTGCGACCAGGCCGCGCTGTTTCAGGCGACATCTGTGTCTACCGTCGGGAGCGTCACCACCATTTTGCATGCGGCCGGCGGTGGGATGACCCCGGGGAACAGCGGCGGAACGGTGAATACTCGCTTCGGCGCCGAGGCCGAAATTGGACGCCTCAACACCACCCTCTACTACATCAAGAACCGGGCCAACGGCCGGCCGGCGCTGTATCAGGCACGCCTCGCGGTCACCGGAGGCTCCACAGTGGCTTTACGGGAGGAGAAGCTGATCGACGAAGCCGAGGACCTGCAGCTCTCCTTCGGGGTGGACACCGATGCCGATCTGGATGCGGATGTCTACCGGAGCGCCTCCGCCGTGACCGGTTGGGGAGCGGTCCTGAGCGTGCGCATCGCCCTGTTGCTTGCGAGCCGAGAGGACAACCTGGCCGAGCAAGACAACTCCTTCAGCTTTAACGCCAGCGCCCACAACTTCAGCCGCGATACTACGCCCGCTGTCGATGCCGACCGGCGCCTGCGGCGCGTATTCACCGGCGTCGCAGCGTTGCGGAACCGTAACCTCTGAGGAACGGGTAAATCTCATGGCAAACGTACGCGGTCCAGCTCCCCGCGAGCAGCGCGGCACGGCCCTGGTTATCGGGATGATCATGCTGGCGGTAGTGACCATGCTGAGCGTCGCCGCCATGAAATCCGCCGGCACCCAGGAGAAAATGGCCTTCAACCTGCAGGACCGGCAAAAGGCCCTGCAGGCCGCCGAATCGGCGACCCGTTACGCATGGTCGCTGCTTAGCGCGGAGACCTACGATGTGGCCGATTTCATCGACAACGCCAGTCACACGGATTTCGCGCCACTCTATGACCTGCGAGCCAGCGGCACCGTCTCGGGCAACAAGTCGACGTCAGACTGGGCGAACAACCTGGCCGCGGCCAGCTGGCCCTGGAGCGACGCGACCGAACGAGGGGAGATACCCAGCAACCAAAGCATAGCCGCCGGCAACCCCATGGCCCTCGCCAGCCGCCCGCAGTTCGCCATTGGTATGCGTGCGCCGGTCCTGCGCAGGGGAAGCGAAGGCCGCAAGTGCATCCCCTTTAGTATCGTCGGCGCGGGGCGGGGCAGCAGTCCTGCGAGCCAGTCCCTCGTCAACATTGCGGTTATCCCCAAGAGCGGGTGCTTCTTGGATCTGGTCAGGTGACGATCCTGACGATTACGTCTCTTTTCTTTCGGACATTGCCGTTATGAATATTGCGAAATTCCCGCTGCTTGCTCGCTGCGCGCTCACTCTCCTATTGATCAGTGGGGCGGTCGCCGGCGGCGAAAATTGTACCAACGGAATCGACGACGATGGCGATCGGTTGATTGACGGCAATGACCCGAGCTGCACTTCCTGTTCGGCGCCCACCCTGAACTTCGAGAATCCCGTGTTGCAGAGCGGTACTGCCGGAGCAGAGGGCGCAAAGTACTTGTTCTCAAATGTACTGCCCAATACGAACGCCATCCTGACCATCGTCAGTAAATCTCATTCCGACATCGATATCCTCAGCATCGACGAGCCCCGGGTCACCAACGGCGGTTATGATGCGGCCCTTCAACCAATCATCGACTTCAACTGGCTCGACGGCACATACCAATCCCCGGGTGACAAATCCGTCACCCTCACTTTCAATTTTGTCGATGCCGTAACCGGCAATCCGGTATCGCTCCCGGAACTGAACATGACCGGGTTAGACATCGATGGAATGCAGTATGTCAGCGAATTTCTGGCAGTAAGCGGCTACCAGAAACATGAGCTTCAATCCTACACTGAGCTGACCCTGAGCGGGGCCTTGGAGGCCGCCGGGCCTTACACGTCTTACGACGGCGTACAAGAATCTATATTGGAGCTCATGATCTTGCTTGGGTACCAAAATGTTTCCTCCATCACGCTGGATTTGGGAGGGACTTACAGCGGGGGCGGGGGCCTCGACGACGCTGCGGAGAAGAGGTTGAGCTCCCTTTATTTCAAATGCTATGACTTCGATACTACCGTGACCGCGCCGGCCCCCCTTGCACAGGACTATGGCGACGCACCAGCGGGCTACGGGGAGGCGAAGCACGGGATGCCGCCGACGCCCTCGGTCTACCTCGGTACGACGGCACCGGACGGCGAGAGCCCGGCCCATCACTCGGCGGATGCAAGGGGCGACGATACGAACGGAGACCATGACGAGGATGCCTTTACGAGCCTGTCCGATCTTGCGACAAACGCCAACAGCTACGATCTGACGGTTCCATGCGCCGGCACCGAGATCGTCGCGGGCTGGATCGACTTCGACCGGTCCGGTACCTTCACCAACGAGAGCCCCAACAGCGAACGAGCCAGCGCCGAGTGCAGCGGCGGCAGCGCCACCTTGACCTGGAATGCCGCGAACAGCAACTTCCCCGGCAGCCTCACCGCGGGCGACACCTTTGCCCGTTTGCGCACCGCCTCCGACGGTATCTGCAAAGGCAAAGGGCTGTTCGGTACTGTCGACCTGGAAATCAGTGGCGGCGGCAGCATCGTAGACTCCTATATCGGCACCTACGACCCCGCGAGCCCCGGCGGTGCCGCCGAGATCGGCAGCAATGGCAACGTCAAGCTGTCGGGCAGTGTGTCGGGTAGCGTGCGAGCGAGCGGCACCGTGGACGGCAGCGATGTGGTCTCGGGCGATGTCTACGAAGGGGTTCCCGCCGAAAACCTGCCTGCGGTCGCCGCATGCAGCCCTTACAGCGACGGCAGCGGCATCAGCGCGACCGGCGGACTGTCGCATGACACGGGAACGGGGGATATCACAGTCTCGGGCGGCAACACCCTGACCCTGGCGCCGGGGACCTACTGTTTCAACAAATTTACCTTATCCGGTGGCGGCATGCTCCGAATCACCGGGCCAACCGACATCTACCTCACGGACAAAGGCACCTTCAGCGGCGGCACCTTGGACAACACGACGCTCGACCCGGACAATCTCAGGATCTTCTCCGCCAGCGAGCTGACGATCTCAAGCGGCGGGACACGCGCGTACATGTCGATCTATGCGCCCGGCACCAACAAGCTAACCATTAGTGGAGGTGGCAGTTTTTACGGCTGTGCCGTGGGGGGAGAGGTAACTCTGTCGGGTGATACCGGCTTCCACCAGGATTTGAGCCTGGATTCACGCGCCACGGTTCCGACCGGTCCCGCCCGCGACGGCGAGGTCGAGGACTACGGGCTCAGTATCGTCGACGCCTGCACCGGCCTTTCCGGCGACGTCAGCGAGGCAGCCCCTGCCATGCCCCTGCAGGTCGGAGCGGGCGACAAGGTATTCGTCGCCTCGAGCACCCCCTCACCGGCGGCAGGGCATCTGACGGCGTACAGCGTCAACGCCGACGGCTCGATCTCCGGCAGCGCCGCCTGGGATGCCGCCACCCTGATGGATGCCACCGAGCGGCAGAACGGACTCTACTCCACCGACGCGGCGGGCAGCTTGAGCTTGTTCGATAGCCTGGACGACGCGGCCTTCGCCAGCGCCGGCACGCCGACGGTCGCCCAGATCAAGGCCTACACCATCGACCCGTCCTATAACGGAGGCACCTATCTGGCGGGCAGAAGCAATGGCTCGTTCCTGGGCACCATCGGGCGCGGCAACGACCTCGCCTTGGTGACCCGGATGCTCAACATGCCGCTCTACCTCGAGGATTCGAGCTATCGCAGCTTCTACTCCGGCACCGTATCCAGCCGGACCGAGCTGGTGCTGGTGGGGAGCGACGACGGTTTCCTCTATGCCTTCGACCAAACCGACGGTGCGCTGAAATGGGCTTGGATGCCGCGCTTCCTGGCAGGCGATCTGCAACACTTCGACAGCTTCCAGAGCGGTCGCCTCCAGCGGGGCAAGCTGGAGGTCATCGACGCCAAGGACGGCGCCGGGGCCTATGCAACCTATGTCGTGGGCGCCTACAAGAACGGGCTCGGCCACTATGTGCTCAAGCTCGACGGAAACGGCGGGCTGGCGGACCTGGTCTGGGACGAGGATCGCAGCGCGAGCTTCGCAACCTCCCCCAACAACGGCGATATGGGTTATTTTCGCGACGGTGCGGACCAGACCTATGCCGCCTATGTGCTCACGACCGATGCGGGCCTCTCCACCCTCGTGCTGCGCAATGTCGCGGTGGCCGGAGCCAAGACCGAGGTTGCTCTCGCCCTCAACGCCACCTCGACGCCCTACATCATGCCCGACTTCGCCGACGCCGGCGGCCCGGCGGCAAAGACACTGTACCTCGGACTCGACAACGGCGCGATCCGCCGCACCGCCCTGCTTGATTCAGGAGCCCTGCGTAGCGCCACCGCGCTGAAGACCGACCTGGAGGGGGTCAGTGTGGGGGACCTGGGGGCCGCGGAGGCGATCCGGTCTCTGGGAGCGGCCCCTTCCATGACGGACCACCAGTACTATCTGCGCGCCCAGTCCGACGAGCGCCTGACCCTGTTGCAGTACGATGCATCGACGGCGCAGTGGGACAAGCTGTGGACCAGCTATGTCACGGGCGCCGGCAGCTGGGATTCGGCGGGGGACTATACGGCCGACAACAGCGGCGCCCCCACCGACAGCGACGGCGACGGTTTTGCCACCGACGTGCCAGCCAGCGGCATTCAAAGCGTTCCGGCGGGCGCGCGCCTCACGGATGGGGCGCGGATTGTCGCCGACAGCGTGATTCTCCCGGTGACAGTGCCGGCGGCGGGGGCTTGCTATGACCGTGCGCTCTATTACCTCTACCGGTTGACCGACGGCCAGTTCCCGGACAATGCCTTTTATGGGACCGACGGCGTCGTCATCGTCGAGGACATAGTCCTCGGATTCGGAGAGGCGACGCACGCGGATGTGAGCGATCTGCCAAGCCAGGAGCAGCTGGTTGGATACGGCCACGCGGACCAGGCGCCGGACCAGAGCACGGGCGTCACCGCGGCCTTTCTCATCAACGAGTCAATCTCGACCGGAATACGGGGCTGGAAAGAGCTGAGGTGATAGAGGCGACAGGCGCCACGTCCGGGAGCCGATTCGGGGACGATCGAAATGCCCCGCTACGGCGTACGCCATTTGCCACTGCGTGGCCCCCAGTCAACGATAGATGTTGCCTGACCCGCGATCGAGAGAGGTAACCATGAGCGCGCGCAGACAAAGGATCCGAGGTTTTTCGCTCGTGGAGTTGGGCGTTACCATGACGATTATGGCGATCCTCGCGGTGATCGTTATACCCTCCTATAGCGAGCACATCCGAAAGTCTCGACGGACGGAGGCGATGAGCGCCCTCCTGGATCTGGCGAACCGCATGGAGCGTTACTACTCCGACCAAGGGACCTATACAGGGGCGACGGTCGCCGGCCTCCTCGGCAGCGACCAGTCCGAGAACGGACACTACACGCTGAGCGTTTCCGCGCTGGCAGCGGATTCCTACAGCGTGCAGGCGGCGCCGACGAGTACTTTCCAGAGCGGCGACAAGTGCGGCAATTACACCCTCACCTCCGCCGGCGAGCAAGGCGTATCCGGCAGCGGTATGACTGCTGCCGACTGCTGGTGAAACAGGACGGTTCCAATTGCCGGCGCGGTTGGCGCATGCCTGCCATGCGTCGGGATGGGTCCCCCGTTCGGAGCCGACAACGCGGCGCAATCCGGTACGAGATTCTCCGGCAATCGCCTTAGCGCGCCTTTACCGGGAGATATCCTCGGTTCGGGTATTCGAGCTGCCGGCCCCCACCCACTCGTAGATCTCGATAGACGCCGGATCGCATTTGCTACACCCGCCGCAAGTGGTTCCGGAAGCCAGCTTGCGGACCCGGCCTTTGCGCTCGAGTATCGCGAGCATGGCGCGCAGGGCATCCGGTTCAGAGTCAAAGCGACGTGACAAGTCAAGCAGCGCCACACGCTTCTGCTCGGCGAGATAGGCAGTGAGCTCGGACAGGATCATCCGGTAGCCTCCCTCGACTCGATAAAAAGAAAAAAGGCACCGCGGCCGAGCCGCGGTGCCTGTCTTGGCGCTGCCGTCTGCGCCGGAATCAGGGCGCGGCTATCTCCTGCTCAGCCTCGGCGATCAGCACCGGTGCCGTCAAGTCCTCCGGCAAGTGACTGAACTTCTTGACCAGCCCCGGCCAGAGCAGATTGTAGAAGAGCTCGCCACGGACCAGAACAACGCCCTCGGCGGGAATATCATAGGTGAGGGTGCGCTCCTCATGGGGCTTCAGGCGGGTGTCCTTGCCGGGCTTGGTGGCGGTGGGCGGCGGGGCCGGCTTGCCTTCGTCGTCGGTCAGGGTCAGGACCAAAAATGCCTGGGGATCGGTCTTGGCCGGGTGGCCCTCGGCATTCTCCCACACCACCTCGCCATTGGCGTCATAGGCGGTGAGCTTCATGTAGATGTTGCGGAAGGGCGCGCCGGTGGGCATGCGAGTGGGGCTGCTGGTTCTTGAGCAGCACCCTGGCCTTGAGCTTGTCGCCGGCCATCTCGGTGCTCAGGTCGAAGACGACCGAGCGCTTGAGCATGGCCTGGTCGTGGCCGCCGCCCATGCCGTGATCGGCGACACCGTCGGCGATCGGCATGTGGCAGGACAGGCAGTTCACGTCCGTCTTGGCCATGGTGTACTCGTTGCCGGTCTGGCACAGAGGTACGCCGTGGGGATTGTTGCGCTGGTCGTGGCAGCCCATGCAGGCGTCGTTGGTCTTCATCTGCGTGGGGTTGCCCTCCATGGGGAGCGCCGGAATGTCCTTACCCTGGAACTGAACGGACTCGCCCAGGTGCGGGTTGGGCTTCTGATCCTCGTCGCCCCCGGCGCCGCCGAACAGATCGTCCGGCAGCAGTCAGCTTCTGCAGGCCGCGGTTGAAGCCCGAAGGTGCCTGGAGCTTGTCGGCGGCATCGTAGGACTTGAGCCCGAGCTGCAGCTTGCCTTCCGGACCCTGGATGCCCTTGAAGTTGGTCAGGGTATGGCAGGCGACGCAGTTCACGCCTTCACTGTAGGCGGGCTTGGCGTCGAGCTTGGTGGTCTTGTCACGGGCCGCGTTGGGGGCGTGGCACTGCAGGCACACCGGGTACTTGCCCGAGGCCTTGTGCTTGACGTCTTCCTCCGTCGGCGAGCCCACCACCTTCTTGTAGAAGGTCACGTGGATCGGGATCGTTGAGGGCCGTGCTCTGGGCGTGCATGGAGCCGCTCCATTGGCGGTAGACCTCTTGGTGGCAATTCTTGCAGACCTCCGACGGGACATGGTGCAGCGGCTCTTCCGCACGGGCCGTGCCCGCCGCGCCAAAGATGGAAAATGCCGCGACCAGCGACAGGGGCAGCGCCCGTTCGACCTTGCTTCGAAACATCTTTCGTTTCTCCTCGTGAGCGGATAGGGATCGTGGTTCTTTTTTCACGACAATGCTTGTCGCTCGGCGTTTTCCTGTCAACCAGAAAAATCATTTAGTATTTCGACAGTTAATGGATTACCGATTTATTACAATGCATTGCACCCCGGCGGAGTCGGCTACATAATTTGTACGTTTTCATGCGGCATGCGCCGTTGAGAGAGGTCGGATCAGGAGCTGGAATTGCTCCGCAGAACCAGGTCCGCGCCCCCAAAGCGAGCAGACCGCAAGTCGTAACCTCTGCCGAAGGAGCATTGATTATGTGCAGCATCTTTGCGGGCCTGCGCCTGGCCTGCTGGCGCCTGGCGTCGGTGGCCATCCTTGCGCTTTGCTTCCTGCCCGCCCGGGCGGCAAAGGTCGAGCTGCCCCCCGACAACTGGGGACACGAGGCTGGGCAGGATTGCGTGAGCTGTCACGCCAAGGCATCGGCGGGGCTGACCCGGCAGTGGGAGCAGAGCGCCCACGCGGACGCGGGTGTCAACTGTATGGACTGTCACCAGGCGGACGCGTCGGAATCGGACGCCATGGAGCATGAGGGCCAGGTCATCGCCACCGTCGTGTCTCCCAAGGACTGCGGGCGCTGCCACGAGCCCGAGCTCAAGGAGCAGCAGGGTTCGGTCCACGCCGAGGCCTACGCCATCATTAAGGATCGGGTACCGGCTCTGGCCCATAACCTGACGGGACCTGCCATGCAGGCGGCCGGCTGCGACCAGTGTCACGGCTCGCTGATCAAGGTGAAGGGGGACGGCACCCTGGATCCCGATACCTGGCCCAACTCGGGGATCGGCAGGATCAACCCCGACGGATCCAAGGGGTCCTGCTCATCCTGTCACGGCCGCCACCGTTTCTCCAAGGCCCAGGCACGCGAGCCCGAGGCCTGCGTTCGCTGTCACTCAGGGCCGGACTCGCCCGACAAGGAGGTCTTCGAGGCGTCCAAGCACGGGATGCTCTATGCCTCGCAACGGGACGAAATGAACCTGGACTCTCCGGAATGGGTAGCGGGCAAGGACTATACCGCCGCGCCCACCTGCGTGACCTGTCACATGGGCGCGGCCGGCAAGCTGCCGACTACCCACGACGTGGGCCTGCGCAATGCCTGGAGCCTGAACACCCCGGTCTCCGAACGACAGTACCTGGTGGTGCTCGAGGACGGGAGCAAGCTGGAGCTGCCCGCGTCCGCGAAGGCGCCGAAGCGCGGCAGCGAAATCGAAAAGGCGGACGGCACCCTGGCCAAGGTCAAGACGGTCGCCACACCCGAGCGGCGGCGCCAGGCCATGAGCCTGGTCTGCCTCGAGTGTCACAGCAAGACCTTCACCACGGGCTTCATGAAGCAGTTCGACAACGTGGTCGATCTCTACAACGAGAAGTTCGCCGTTCCCGCCCGCAACATCATGGCGGAGCTCTACGAGCGAGAGCTGTTGACCCCGACCCCGTTCGACGAGCCCCTGGAGTTCACCTACTGGGAGCTGTGGCACGACGAGGGCGCGCGGGCGCGGCACGGTGCCTCCATGGCCAGCCCCAACCATGCCTGGTGGGAGGGCATGTATCTGGTCGGGCGCAACTTCTACTCCCGTTTCCTGCCCCAGGTCCGGGAGACGGCCGGTGAGCAGGCCCACGACATCATCGAGCGCCACGTGAGCAGCCAGGATCACCACCAATGGCTAGGGGACCCGAACCGGCCGAATCCGATCCTTGGCTTCGCTGTGGAGAAGGATGCGGAGACTGAAATCGAGCCGGAGGTCGAGGAGCAGGAAGCGAGGCGGAGGATAAAGATGGCTAAGTTTCCTCTGGCGGGCTTCATCACCCGCCACGTGCTGTTCGCCCTCGTGATCGGCGGATTGGCCGGCGTCGTCTTCATGCTGTTCCTGATCGAATTCGATCACTTCACCAGCTCGAACGAGTTCTGCACCGGCTGCCACTCCATGACCTACGCGCAGGAGAGCTACCGGCGAATCGGTACACTTCAACTCCAGCTCCGGCGTGCGGGCCTCCTGCGGCGACTGCCATGTCTCCGAAGGCGTGTTTGCCGCGACCTGGGATCACATCATGGGCACCAAGGACCTGATAAAACAGCTCTTCGGTCCCGACTACGACGACCCGGTGATCAACATGCTGCATCTGCCGGAGGCGGCGTTCCACGCCCGCCGATGGTTCAAGGACAACGACTCGGCCACCTGCATGCGTTGCCATGAGCTGGAGGCGATACAGGGCAAGCGGGCAAACACCGCGGCCATCCATCGAGGAGGAGACCGAAGGCAAGTCCTGTGTCGAGTGCCACTACAACCTGGTGCACCGCAAGGTCCCGGACGAGCAAACCTTCAAGCGCGACGCCTGGAACCGAATGGTGGAGGAGGAATTCGGGATACCGGCGGGTGAGGCCGACCGGATATTGGCGAACGAATAGCCGCGGCGTCTGCGCCGATGCATCGGACCGCACGAAGAATAAAGAAGCTCACTCGCGCTAAGATGCAAGGCCCGCCAAGTATTCCTTCGCGCCTTGGCGTCTCTGCGCGAGATCATCTTCCGGGCGGGACACGAGAATGCTCCCGGTGAGATCTCTGCACCGGATCAGTCTGATTAGTGCCAGCATTCCCTCAACCGTTCAGAGGTCCCCGGGGTCCAGCTTGCCAGGAGAGTCAGTGCCAGTAAGAGCGCGGCAGCCAGAACCAACATCAGCGCCAGATAGGACGCGGGAACGGCGACAAGCAGCGTCTCGACCAAGGTCTGCAGTACCAGACCGACCACTAACAAAAAGGCGGACAGAAGAACGGCGTTCCGCATGCGTTTACAGGTAAGCATTGCATTGCCCCAAACGGTTTAGCATATAAGCGTATGCTAATGTATTTACCTGTCAGTTTCAAGGCGGGTCCAGTGAGGCCCCGCCCCGATGTGCCGGTTACAACACGGGTTTGGGCGTGTCCGCCGTTTCCACCGGAAGCACTGGATACTCAACCCTCGGCTGCTCGCCGGTCAGACTTTGCAGGAACAGGGAGATGAGGCCCGACTCTTCCTCCGTCAGCTTGGTACCCAGCTGTGCTATGCCCATGATGGACACCGCCTGCGTGAGGTCCCACACCTGGCCGGAGTGGAAATAGGGTGCGGTCAGCGCGATGTTGCGCAAGGGCGCGGCGCGGAACACATACTCGTCGGTGGCGGTCTTGGTGATGGCAAAGCGTCCCTTGTCCTCCGGCGGCAAAACGTCGGCACCGGGCTTCTTGACCAGCCCGAAGGGATAGTATTCCTGACCGCCGAAGTTCACTCCCGTGTGGCATGCGGTGCAGCCCTTTGACACGAAAAGGTCCAGACCGGACTTCTGATCTGCCGAGAGCGCCGCGTCGTTACCCTCCAGCCACTGGTCGAAAGGTGAAGCGGGCGTCACCAGGGTAACCTCGAATGCCTCGATAGCCTTGGCCATGTTGTCGAACGTCACCGGATCGGACTCACCCGGAAACGCATTGCCGAAGCGCTCCAGGTACTCGGGCATACTATTGAGGGTCACGACCACCGCTTCGGGCTTGTTGGCCATCTCCACACCCGCCTGGACGGGGCCTTTGGCCTGGGTCTTGAGGTCCTCGGCCCGACCATCCCAGAACTGGGCCTTGTTGAAAACGGCATTGAGCACCGTCGGCGAGTTGCGCGGCCCCTTCTGCCAGCCATGACCTACGGAGGTAGGCAGGTTGTCGTCACCTCCCGTGCCCAGGTTGTGGCAGGTATTGCAACTGATGACCCCGCTGGCGGACAGGCGCGGATCGAAGAACAGCATTTTCCCGAGCTCGATCTTCTCCCGCGTCAGGGGGTTGTCCGTCACCTCCTGCATACCGTAAGGGACAGGCTCCAGTCCCGCCCCCTTAGCCTTCTCGCGCAGCTGATCATCGCCCGCGAACGCAGGCGTTGCCGCCAAGCCTAATGCCACTGCCAAAGTGATGAGTTTCTTGTTCATGATTGCCCTCTTCTCTCGCGTGTTGACGTCTGTTCCGAACTTCCGGAAATTAGCGCCGAAGAGGCTAGAGTCGACAGGCATGAAAAGCCATGATTTTTCGCAGCTCTCTGCCGATGCGCAGCCGCGGAATTGAGAGCCGAGTGTCAGCCGAGATCCTCCGCCAAGGATCCCCGTGTGGCCTCGTCGACGGTCACTGCAAACTGATAGTTTGGATGATCGATCCCGACCGCGAGATCGGCCCCGCCCTTCATTCCCGCCGCCATCTCGGGGGCTAACTCGAAGCGCAGGAAGTGCACCGAGGAGGTCTTGGTCTCGTCCTCGCGCTCCAGGTCCTCGTCGGCGATGGCGAAGACCTTGTCATGCCCTTGCACCTGCACCCAGACCTTGCTCTTCGATCCCGATGAGCTTCGCCAGGGCCTGGCGGCGCTCCTCCACGTCGGGGTACTCGACCATGAAGGTCGCCTTCCAGTTGCTGCCGTCCGGAATCAGCGGATTGTAGGCCGCCAGCTCGTCGGCGATTCCATCGGCCTCGAAGATGCGCTCGATACGCAGCATCTCCTGGACCTGATACTGCATCGTCAGCCGGTCTTCGAAATAGAGGGTCGCGTTCGCACCGACATGTACCTTTCGGTTTTGTTTGTGCGCCATGACCTTGGCGCGAAAATCGTTACGAATCCTGGAATATTCCTCGAGACTGTAGAGGTCTTCCGGCTTCAAGTGGCTCATCGTTCAACTCCAACCGTTTGAGGTTCAAAGCGATATATCAAAGCCCGTAGGCCATACGCAGCAGGGTCAGGGATGCTCCGGCTTGCTGCCGTCCGCCAGGGCATGACCGATATGCTGGCCGGCCATGGGACAATCGCTGCCGTAGTGGTCCGCCTTGGCCTGCTTCACCTTGTTGACCACCGGACGCACGATCTTCATGGAGTACTCGTAGAACTCCTTCTTCACCGCATAGGTGCCGTCGTGGCCGGAGCAGCGCTCGATGATCTCCACCTTGGTATCCGGAATCAGCGAGAGCAGCTCGCGGGTCTTCTGGCCGATGTTCTGCACCCGCTGATGGCAGGCGGCGTGATAGGCGACCGTGCCCAGCGACTGCTTGAAATCGGTGTTCAGCTTGCCGTGCTTGTGGCGCAGCATCAGGTATTCGAACGGGTCGAAGATGTGCTCCTTGACCTTTTGCATCGCCGCATCGTCCGGGAACATGAGCGGCAGCTCCTGCTTGAACATGAGCACGCAGGAGGGGATGGGCGCGACGATGTCCCAGCCCTCGTCCACCAGCTTCGCCAGGATCGGAATGTTGGCATCCTTCGCCGTCTGCACCGCCTCCAGGTCGCCCAGCTCCAGCTTGGGCATGCCGCAGCACTTCTCCTTGCTCGGAATGGTGATCGGGAATGCCGTTGTGCTCGAACACCGCCACCAGATCCTTGCCGACGTCCGGCTCGTTGACGTTGTTGTAGCAGGTGGTGAACAAGGCCACCTTGCCGGTGGTCGGACCTGCGGCCTCGCCCTCCGACTGGCGCCCGATCCTGCTCTTGAGCTGCTTGCGCAGGGTGTTGCTGTGATACTCGGGGACCCGCGCGTCCGGGTGGACCCCCAGGACCGAGTCCAGCATCTTGCGCCCGAGCCCGGACCTGTTGGTGGCGTTGACGATGCCCGAGATCACCGGGATGCCGGCCAGCGATCCGACCCCGTCGGTATTGGAGAGGATCTTGTCCCGGGGCTTGGTCTTGCCCTGCTTGTACTTGATCGCCTTGGCCCGCAGCATCAGGTGCGGGAAATCCAGGTTCCACTCGTGGGGCGGCACGTAGGGACACTTGGTCATGAAGCACAGGTCGCACAGATAGCAGTGGTCCACGACCTGCCAGTAGTCCTCCTTGGCCACGCCGTCCACCTCCATGGTGTCGGACTCGTCCACCAGGTCGAACAAGGTGGGAAATGACTGACACAGGCTGACGCAGCGCCGGCATCCGTGGCAGATGTCGTACACCCGCTCAAGCTCCTTGAACAGGTCGTCCTCGTCGTAGAACTTGGGATCGGTCCAGTCGATCGCGTGCCGTGTGGGTGCTTGGAGGCTGCCTTCGCGGGTGCTCATGTCTGTGTTCCTGGATGCAAGAGGTTGGGAAACTTTGACAGAACGCCGCTCCCCGCCATGAGACGCCGATCGGCGGGAAGGGAGAGGCGCCTGAAACCGTACCGGATCAGGCGTCCAGGTTATCCAGGGCCTTCTGGAAGCGGTTGGCGTGGGAGCGCTCCGCCTTGGCCAGGGTCTCGAACCAGTCGGCGATCTCGTCGAAGCCCTCGTCGCGGGCGGTCTTGGCCATGCCCGGGTACATGTCGGTGTACTCGTGGGTCTCGCCGGCGATGGCGGCCTTCAGGTTGTCGCCGGTGCCGCCGATGGGCAGGCCGGTGGCCGGATCGCCCGACGGCCTCCAGGTACTCCAGGTGGCCGTGGGCGTGGCCGGTCTCGCCCTCGGCGGTGGAGCGGAACACGGCTGCCACGTCATTGTAGCCCTCCACGTCCGCCTTGGAGGCGAAGTAGAGGTAGCGGCGGTTGGCCTGGGACTCGCCCGCGAATGCGTCTTTCAGGTTCTGTTCGGTCTTGCTGCCTTTGAGATCCATGAAGGACCCTCCGATTTGCTTGAGTTTGTGCTAATGCGCGGGCCCTGCCCTGCGCGGCCCTTATAAGGTATATCTGTTACCCACGAGATGCTAATGGGTATTGCTTATCCGCCTCATAGGCGATGCCTATCGCACGCAGGCGCGCGACCTATTCCACCTTCGAAACAGGGGAACTACGTACACGCGTTCGCTCCGGTCCTGTAAACTTGTAACCTTATGACTGAACATCAAGATTTCGCAGCACTCCTGGACGAGCTCGAGCGCGAGCAGCAAGGCTCGCCTCAGCGCGAACTGAATGTGGGCGACAAGGTACGCGGCAGGATTATTTCCATAACCCGCGAGCACGCGTTCGTTTCGCTCGGCGCCAAGTCCGAGGGCGCCATGGACGTCGAAGCGTTGACCGACGCCGACGGCAAGCTGACGGTCGCCCTGGGAGATTCGCTCGAGGCCATCGTCATCGAGAAGGACGAGCAAACCGGGACGCTCGTGCTCGGCAGCAAGGGCGGCAGCCACCTGCACGGCAGCGCCGAGATCGAGAACGCCTACGCCAACCGACTTCCGGTGGAAGGGCTGGTGACCGGCGTCACCAAGGGCGGCGTCGAGGTACAGATCGCCGGTCAGCGCGGATTCTGCCCCGCCTCGCAGCTCGACCTGCGCTACATCGAGGACATGGAATCCTTCGTCGGGCAGCACCTGAGCTTCCGCATCACACGTTACGAAGGCGGACGGCGGGCCAACCTGGTGGTGTCCCGCCGTGCGCTGCTCGAAGAGGAGCAGCAGGCGCTGGCCGAGCAGACAAGGGCCAGGCTGAAGGTCGGCGCGGTGCTTCCAGGCACCGTCACCTCGCTCAAGGACTACGGGGCATTCGTGGACCTGGGCGGCGTCGAGGGCATGGTGCACATCAGCGAGTTGGCGTTCGGGCACGTGAAGCACCCGCAGGAAGTGCTCAGCACCGGGCAGCAAGTGGAGGTCTCGGTACTGCGCGTCGAGAAGACGGACAACCCCAAGCACCCGGAAAAAATCGCCCTGTCAATCCGGGCACTGTCCAAGGACCCTTGGCAGGACGCCGATCAGCGCTACGCGGTCGGTGCGCGGGTAAATGGGACGGTCACGCGGCTCCAATCGTTCGGCGCCTTCGTCGAGCTGGAGCCCGGCGTGGACGGGCTGGCCCACATCAGCGAGCTCGGCGCCGGACGCCGCATCAGCCACCCGCAGGAGGTGCTGAACACCGGTGACCAGGTCGAGGCGACGGTTTTGAGCGTGGAAAAAGATAAGCGGCGCATCGGGCTCTCACTCGACGCAAGCCGCCTGGCACAAGCGGAAGAGACCGCGCAGGCGAACGCCTACCGCAATCCTGAGGAGCCTGCCAAAGATCTGGGAACCTTCGGCGAGCTGCTGAAGGAAAGCATGGCAAAACGAAACAAGTAGCTGCAGCACCCCGCGGCACGACCACGAGCCCAGCGGGCGTTTGACAGACCCGCGGGCGGTTGCGGCAACCAGGATTAGGTACAAAGATGGTTATGATACGACTAGCGTTTTTTTTACTGATCGCGGCCATTGCGGCCGGTTGCTCTAGCAACCCTCCGCGAGAGGCTTCGCCGCAAGACCAGGCAGGCACGGTCGAGTCGTCCCCCGGGCAAACGCAAGAGAGCTTTGTCTCCCTTCCGGATGAGGCGGCACAGGGCGCCGAAGAGATCTCCGCTCAGCCAGGCGACGACGCCGCGGCCCAACCGGGAACTGCCCCGACAACCGGTGAATTGACGCCAAAACAACAGTACCAGGCCCTGGCGACCCTCCCGGAAGCCGATTCCAGGGCGCTAAAGTTTCGCCTGAGCTCCCAGACATTCAATTACACGGAGAACGGCGAGGTGGTGGTGAGCGGTCCGATCGCCTCGGGCAAGGCAAGCTCCCCCACCCCGACGGGTAAGTTCCGCGTCCTGAGCAAGAACAAAGACAAGGAATCTTCCAAATACGACAATGAGATCGGTACGCCGGCCTGGATGCCGTACTCGATGCAGTTCTACGGCAACTATTTCCTACACGAAGGCTATTTGCCCGGACAACCGGCTTCCCACGGCTGCATCCGCTTGGGTCACGATCATGCAAGGCTCCTGTTCGAGCGCATGAAGATCGGCGACCCGGTAGTAGTGAGCAAGTGAGGACATGGCGTTCGAAATCGGGACCATCGCGGGTGACGGGCGCCCAAAATCGGCATTGCTAGCATGTCGGGATTCGGGAAAAGGCGGGATGCGCTGAAGGATTCTGAGAATCCAGGACCGCTGTTTACCTCTGAATATCGACGGCCTTCCTTCCCTTCTCCAGCATCATCGCTGGCTAAGTCGAAGAAGGCACCGATGTCGACGACGATCTTACCGTTGTCCCAGCGCCAGCCACCGGATAGCTGGCCCAGAAAGTTCGTTTTGCGTTGGCCGTACGTTCTAGTATTTATGGTGGAAAACGAGAAAACGTTGGGCGGATTCAAAAACGTACCGGATGCCGACAAAGATCGGGCAATATCTGTTGTCGTACGTCGCGCGCCAAGTGCGCCGTCGACATAAAAGCCGCCCCACGTTTGCGCTGATACTACGTTGGCGACAACAAGTCCTGATGTCACCACAACCACCGCAGGCACGCTGTGCGCTTTTTGCTCTTGGCGGACGCGCATTGCAGCATGCGCTTGGGAGCCGAAGATCATGCGTTTGTCCTTGCTCCGATCCGTAACCTTTGATCCCATTGCCGTTTATTCGCGGTCAGTTGCGGACGAGATACAGAGAAAAGCATACGGCACTCACGACCCTGAAAAAGCACCCGTAAACCGCTTGACGAATTCATCGTAGCTCTCGTCCGGCAGATTGTTGATTCCCCCCGCCGCCTTGCGTCCTCCCCCGGTGGGAAACTGGCGACAAAGCTCGTCAGCGCCCTCGCCCCGGTTGAGCGGTGCGCGAATACTGACGACGAACCCCCCTTCCGGCAGCCGGGTCAGGAGCGCATGGGCCCGCTGCGGTGCGGCTTGGGCCAGCTCGTTCGCGAGGACGCCGCTGGCCCGGCGCGCCCAAGGATCGACAGGCAGTAGGTAGAGTCCGTGGCGCTCGTCGGCAAGCTCCGGCCGCACGGCCCGGGCGCGCGCCATGTCGTCGCGGAAGCCTGCGCGAAGCGTGGCAAAGGCTTCATCCTCTCTGATGAAGTCCAACGGGTCCGCATAAGGATTCAGGCGCCGGAAGAGCTCGTCCGGCGGGAAAAGCAGGTCTTCCACCTGTGCCCCGTAGCCGTTGTAGTTCAGACAGATCCCAAGCTCACGCAGGGATCCAAGCTGCCCCTCGTCCAGCTCCAGAGGCTCGGCGGCCCGCCGCGCTGCAGCATCGAAGTTGTCGCCGAAGGTTCCCACCAGGGCCCAGGCGCGGTGTCTTCCGCCGAGGAAATCGTCCACCAGCAGGCTGGTCCCCTTGTCCGGCAGGGTCTCGATGTGGACCGCGAGGCGCTCGTGGACCGGTATATCACCTGGGTAGTGATGGTCGAAGTAACGCACCGAAACGCCACGCTCCAACAGTCCCTGCAGGGCGGCCCGATTCTTGTCCAGGGAGACGTCGAGCACGGTCACCGCATCGCCAACGCGGGCCTCGACGCGCCGGAGCAAGCCGATGTCGCGCTTGACGCCGGTCACCAGCGTGGCGTCCCGCGGCTCTGCCAGACGTAGCTGCTGCAGGGCGCAGAGACCGTCCGCGTCGCCGTTGAATACGTCGAAATAGGCCATGTTTCAATAAAACCTCGTGCGTTGTCGATTCAATCCGAGGGGGATTATGGAGGCTCCCTCGGCGAACGACCAGCACGGCCCCGTTACAGCCGATTGCCCCCTGGTCATGGACTTAGTACACTTCTAGGTTTTCGCGGGCGGAAAATGAAAGGGCGTGCCTAACTCGGAAATCATGGCCGAGGCACCCGCTTTTCCGCCCTCGGGCGATTGCCGGAGCATCTCACACCAGTATGATTTGACAGAAATCGCCTTATCTCTCCACAACCAACAAGAGCTCGTCAGATACCACCATGGCCATTGAACGCACCCTGTCCATCGTCAAGCCCGACGCCGTCGGCAAGAACCACATCGGCGCCATCTACGACCGCTTCGAGCAGGCCGGCCTGCGCATCGTAGCGGCACGCATGATGCACCTTAGCCGCGAGCAAGCAGGCGCCTTTTACGCCGTGCACCAGGAACGGCCCTTCTTCGGCGAGCTGGTGGACTTCATGACCTCGGGCCCGATCATGGTCCAGGTGCTCGAGGGCGAGGACGCCATCGCCAAGAACCGGGAGGTCATGGGCGCGACGGATCCGGCCAAGGCGGCGCCCGGCACCATCCGTGCGGATTTCGCCACCATAGTCGACGAGAACGCGGTCCACGGCTCCGACGGTCCCGACACCGCCGCCACCGAGATCGCCTTCTTCTTTCCGGAAGGCGTCTGCGAGCGCACCCGCTGAGCTGACTCGACGACCATGGAAAACCTTGCGGCCAAGACCAACTTGCTCGAACTCGACCTGAAGGGATTCGAGGATTTGGTCGTTGGTCTGGGCTTCAAGGCCTTCCATGGCCGCAACCTGTTCAAATGGATCCATAAGCATGGCGTGACCGACTTCGACGCCATGACCGACCTCGCCAAAGCCCTGCGCGCACGGCTGCGCGAGGAGACCGAGATCAGCCCGCCGCGGCTGATCCACGAGCTGCCGTCGGCAGACGGTACCCGAAAATGGATCATGGAGCTGGCAGACGGTCAGCGCGTGGAGACCGTGTTCATCCCGGAGGCGCGCCGCACAACCGTATGCGTATCCTCCCAAGTAGGCTGCTCCTTGAGCTGCTCCTTCTGCGCCACGGCCCAACAGGGATTCAACCGCAATCTGTCCACCGGTGAGATCATCGGCCAAGTCTGGCAAGCGGCCCGCGTCCTCGGTGGGGCACCCAGCAATGTTGTGATGATGGGCATGGGGGAGCCGCTGGCGAACTTCGACGCGGTGGTAAAGGCGATGGCCATCATGCAGGACGACTTGGCCTACATGCTCTCCAAGTACCGCGTGACCCTGAGCACCTCGGGCATCGTCCCCAACATCTACCGCCTGCGCGAGGTCAGCGACGTCTCCCTCGCGGTCTCTCTGCACGCCCCGGACAACGAGCTGCGCGATCGGTTGGTACCCATCAACCGCAAGTATCCGCTTGAGGAGCTGATCCCTGCCTGCAAGGCGTTCATCCAGGGCGACAAGCGGCGCCGCATCACCTGGGAGTACGTCATGATCGACGGGGTCAACGACAGCATCGCCCAGGCCAAGGGCCTGGTGCGTCTCCTGGAAGGCGTCCCGTCGAAACTCAACCTGATCCCCTTCAACCCCTTTCCGAACTCGGACTTCCGCAAGTCTGGGCCGGAGCGGGTGGAGGCATTCCGTCAGCGAATCCTGCGCTCCGGCGTCGTCGCCATCACCCGCAAGACGCGCGGCGAAGAAATCGCCGCCGCCTGCGGGCAACTCGTAGGCAGGGTCCAAGACCGCAGCCGGCGAGCCGCCCCACTGCAGCCCGATCTCAAGGTAGCAACACTATGAGAAAGTTACGGTCATCCCGGCTATTACTCCTGATCTGCTCCATGGCGTTGCTGTCAGCCTGCACGGGCGGCGGCGTGCGTGACGGCGACGCCACCGGCGACCTGGGGACCGAGGCGGAGGACAGCCCCGGGGACCTATATGTCAAGCTCGCACTCGAGTACCTCAAGGAAGGGCAGACGGAAATCGCCCTGCAAAAGGTCAACAAGGCGCTGAAAGAGGACCCGGACAACGCCAGTGCCCACAGCGTCATCGCTCTGATTTACGGGCGGTTGGGCCAGGACGAACTGGCGGAGAAGCACTTCCGCAAGGCCATCAGCCTGAAGCCCAAAGACCCTTATGTCCTCAACGCGTACGCCACCTTCCTCTGCGATAAGCGCAAGTTCGCCGAGGCCGAGGCGCAGTACAAAAAGGCGCTTGCCAACCCGCTGTACCCGTCCCCGTGGGTCGCCATGACCAACCTGGGGACCTGCGCCAAGCGCAGCGGCAACAGCACCAAGGCCCGGACCTATTTCGACCAGGCACTGAATGCGAGTCCGAGCTTCGGACCCGCGCTTGCCGCCATGGCCGAGCTCGACTATAGCGGAGGGAACTACAAATCGGCGCGGACCTATCTGGACCGTTACTTCAAGGTAGCGCGGCCCACGCCCCGGGTGCTTCTTCTGGCGGTACGCGTAGAGCGCAAGCTGGGGGCGTCCAAGCGGGCACGTACATACGCCCAGATGCTGCGCAAGACCTACCCGAACTCGCGCGAAACCGGTCAACTCTAACCAAGTCTCGACGCTCATGAGCGCTCACATAGCATCAGGTCAGGAAGAGAACGACACCCCGGAGATTACGGACAGCCCCGGCAGGCGCCTGCGCGTGGCGCGTCAAACCCGGGGCCAGACACTGGAAAGCATCGCTTCGGAGCTGCACCTGGGTGCGGCGATGATCGAGTCTCTCGAGCATGACGACTACGAAGCCCTGCCTGGAGAGGTATTCGTCGTCGGCTACATACGCAAGTACGCTCGTGTGCTGGGACTGGACCCGGAGCCCTTGGTGGCCGCATACCACCAAGCGGTGCCGAAGGGGACGCGGACCTGGCTGCTCCCGCGCTCTGCACCGCGCGTGCAGCCCCGGGCCGGAAGCGGACATCCGATCATGCGCGTCGTCAGCATCGGGTTGTTGATCCTGCTGGCGGCACTGACGTTTACCTGGTGGCGAAGCCAACCGCCCGGCGGAGAGCTGCCCCCTGGCGATACCGCCTCGGAGCGAGAGGCGCTCCCGCCGCAGATGCCCGAGCCCGATCCGAGCGGACCTGCACCCGGTATCGCCGGAGCCGAGGTGACTGGTGCATCTGGCGCACCACCAACGTCGCCAATGCCGCCGCAAGCACAGTCACCGATTCAATCCGAGGAGACCGTGGCCCGGCCCGCACCAGCCGCGATGGAACAGCAGCCTCGGGAGACGGATACGGCCGGGAGCGGGGCCGCCGAGGACCAAGCCGCCGCCCGGGAAACCGAAGCGGCGCAGGCCAGCGGCGCGGACGCTAGCGCGGCTGCTTCGCAGGCGGACGATGAAGCAGCGCCATCCGCGGAGGCCGGCAAGATTGTGATGACCTTCGATGGCCCCTGCTGGGTGGACGTGCGTGACAGCGAGCGCAAGAACAAACTCTTCGGCGAGATGAAGAAAGGGGACCGCCATGTCTTGGAAGGCAAGCCACCCTACTCGGTCATCCTCGGCAACGCAGCCGCAGTCAAGATCACCGTTGGCGGCGCCGCGTTCGATCTGAGCACCATATCCCAAGGGAATGTGGCCCGCTTTACCCTGGACCCGAACGAATCGCCCTGACCATTGCACGGCACCGCCACCCTCCTGGACGAACGGACCCAATGGCACAAAACATCAAAGCGATTCGCGGGATGCACGACATCCTCCCGGAACAGGTTTCCCTCTGGCAGACACTGGAAGACGGCGCCCGTCAGGTGCTCGACGCCTACGGTTACCGGGAGATCCGCACGCCCTTGGTCGAGGTCACGGAGCTGTTCAAGCGCTCCATCGGCGAGGTCACCGACATCGTCGAGAAGGAGATGTACAGCTTCGAGGACCGCAACGGCGACAGCCTCAGCCTGCGCCCGGAGGGCACCGCCAGCTGCGTGCGCGCCGCCATCGAGCACGGCCTGCTCGCCAGCCCCGACGCCTCTGGTACCGGGGCCCCATGTTCCGCCACGAACGGCCGCAGAAGGGCCGCTACCGGCAGTTTCACCAGATCGGCGTCGAGGTCTTCGGCCTGGCCGGACCGGACATCGATCAGGAAGTGATCCTTCTGACCGCGCGCCTGTGGGACGGCCTCGGGCTCGACGGCCTGCGGCTGGAGCTCAACACCCTGGGCAGAAGGCGAAGAGCGCGCGGCCTACCGCCGCGAGCTGGTGACCTATCTGGAGGCCAACCTGGACCGGCTGGACGAGGACAGCCGACGGCGTCTGCAGACCAATCCGCTGCGGGTGCTCGACTCCAAGAACCCGGACATGCAGGAGATCATCGCCGGCGCACCGCGCATCATCGATCACCTGGGCGACGAATCCCAGGAGCACTTCGAGCGTTTCTGCGCCGGTCTCGACGACGCCGGCATCGCCTACGAGATCAATCCGCGCCTGGTGCGCGGGCTCGACTATTACAACCGCACCGTCTTCGAGTGGATCACCGACAGCCTGGGCGCCCAGGGCACCGTGTGCGCCGGCGGGCGCTACGACGGACTGGTTGCCCAGCTGGGCGGACAGGCCACGCCGGCGGTCGGATTCGCCATGGGACTGGAGCGTCTGGTCTCCCTGCTGGAGGCCGGCTCGCCGGCTACGAGTCCGGGCTTGGACGCCTATCTGGTCGCCGTCGGAGACCGTCCGCAGGCCAAGGCCCTGTCCCTGGCGGAGAAGCTGCGCGACGCAGCACCGGGGCTGCGTCTGATGTGCCATTGCGGCGGCGGCAGCTTCAAGAGCCAGTTCAAGAAGGCTGACCGCAGCGGGGCCCGTTTCGCCCTGGTGCTGGGCGAAGGCGAGCTGGAGCGCGGCGTCGTCGGCGTCAAGCCCCTGCGCGAGGAAGGCGCACAGCAAGAGGTCGCACTGGACCGATTGCCCGAGTTTTTCGCCGCAAAGCCCTGAGCTCGGCAAAGCAACAAGACAAAAGAAAGCAAACCTGTTGGAGAAACCTGTGAGCACCTACGAAACCGACGAGGAAAAAGTCGAAGCGATAAAGAAGTGGTGGAAGGAAAACGGTGTCTCCGTCATCAGCGGAGTGGCCATCGGCCTCGGCGCAATCTTCGGCTGGCGCGCCTGGATCAACTACCAAGACTCGGTGGGGCAGCAGGCATCCGCCGCGTTCGAGCAGCTGCTGGCCAGCGCCGACGGCGAGGATTCCCAGTCCGCGGTTGCGCAATCCCAGCTCATCGCCGAGGAGTTCTCCTCCACCGCCTACGCGACCCTCGCCGCCCTGGTCCAAGCGCGGGTCGAGCTCAACGCCGGGAACCTGGCCGCTGCCCGTGGGGCGCTGGAGCAGGCCATTGCCATGTCCCCGGACGCCGGCCTTACCCGAATCGCCGCGCTACGCCTGACGCGCATCCTGATCGCCGAAGGAAATCTCTCGACCGCCTCTGACCTGGCGGCTAAGTACGACGAAGGCGGCAGCTTTGCCGGCGCCTTCGCCGCAGCGCGCGGCGATATCGCATCGGCGGATGGCCGCCCGGAAGACGCGCGTGCCGCCTACGAGCAAGCAATCGCCGCCGGCGCCCCGAATCCCGAGCAGCTTCAATTGAAGCTCGAAAATCTACCCCCCGCCGGTTAAGGCCGGAGACTTACATGCACAAGAGCTTCCCGACCGCGATCTCCGTCCTGCTGCTGAGCGGTTGCAGCTACATCCCCTGGTTCGGCGGCGAAAAAGACCCGCGGCCGCCAACGGAGCTGGAGAAGCGCCAACCCGAGATCACGGTAAACAAGCTATGGTCCAACAAGGTCGGCGAGGGCGCCGATGAAAGGCGTCTCGACCTGGTTCCGGCGATACAGGGTGGTCGCCTGTATGTTGCGGACGCCGAAGGCACCGTCTTCGCCATGAACGCCGCCACAGGTAACGTCCTGTGGCAGCGAGAGACGGGCCTGCCCTTCAGCGGGGGACCGGAGGTCGACGGGAGGTACATCGTCTTGGGCTCCGGCAACGGCGACCTCGTCGCCTTGAACATCCAAGACGGTACGCCGCTGTGGAATGCCCGCGTGGACAGCGAGGTCCTGTCCGTGCCCCGCATCGCCGGGTCGTCGGTGGTGGTGCACACCCTGCACGACAGCGTCTACGCGTTCGACCTGACCTCCGGCGATCAGCGGTGGAAGTACATCTTTCCGGCTCCGATCCTCACGCTGCGCGGAAGCAGCTCTCCGGCCATCACAGGAGACAGCGCCATCGTTGGAATCTCCGGCGGCAAGCTGCTGAATCTGGAACTGGAAACAGGCGTTCCCTTGTGGGAGACCACGGTAACCCCGCCCCACGGCCGCTCCGAGCTGGAGCGCATCGCCGACCTGGACGCCGACCCGGTCATCGTGGACGGCATCGTCTACGTCGCCACCTATAACGGCGACCTGGCCGCCGTCGACCTGAGCACCGGCGCTGTCCTATGGCGCCGTGAGCTCTCCGCACACGCCGGTATCACGGCGGAATCAGGCATGCTCTATGTAACGGATTCCGACGACGTGGTCTGGGCGGCAAGCCCTCAGGACGGAACGGGCACCTGGAAGCAGGAAGCGCTCAAGTACCGGCGTCTGACGGCACCTGCAGTGCTTGGCAATTTGGTGGTGGTCGGCGATCTGGACGGCTACCTCCACTGGTTGGACCGCCGTGACGGCCGCATCGTGGCCAGCGACAGAGTCGCCGGCGGCCCCATCACCGCGCGCCCGCAAGTGTCGGGCGGCAAGCTCTACGTCTACGGCGATGACGGAACGGTCGCCGCCCTCTCAGCCGGCTCGCCGCCGTCGCGCCCGAGAGCACCGAAGCCGGCCCCGCAATCGCAGAGCAGCGAGGACAGATCCTCCCGCTGATCCCTCATGCTCCCGATCCTCACCCTGGTAGGCCGGCCCAACGTCGGCAAGTCGACCCTGTTCAACCGCCTGACCAGGACCCGGGACGCCCTGGTTGCGGACTTCCCCGGGCTCACCCGGGATCGTCAGTACGGCATCGGCCTTCTCGGACCCGCGAGCTACATCCTGGTGGATACCGGAGGACTGAGCGGGAATTCCGAGGGCGTGCAAGGACTGATGGAGCAGCAGGTCAGCCTCGCCATCGAAGAGGCCGATCACCTGCTCTTCATGGTTGACGCCCGCGACGGCTGTACCAGCGCCGACCTGGACATCGGCGAGCGCCTGCGGCGCACGGGAAAGCCTATCACTCTGGTGGTCAACAAGGCAGATCACACGGATCCCGCACTGGCCACCGCGGAGTTCCATGCCGTGGGTCTCGGCGAGCCCTTTCCCATTTCCGCAACCCAGGGCCGCGGGGTCATGACGCTGATCGAGCGCGTGATCCGGAGCCTGCCCGAGCCCCCTGCGGATGCGCCTGACATTCAGAGCGAGGGGGCTGGCACCAAGATCGCGGTGGTCGGCCGGCCGAATGCGGGTAAGTCCACGCTGGTCAACCGCCTCCTCGGTGAGGAGCGGCAGGTGACCTGCGACAGTCCGGGCACCACTCGCGACAGCATCCACATCCCCTTCGAGCGCGACGGAAAGCCCTATACCCTGATCGACACGGCCGGCGTGCGCCGCCGCGCCAAGGTCCGGGAAGCAATAGAGAAGTTCAGCGTAATCAAGACACTCCAGGCAATTGCAGAATGCAACCTGGTCATCCTGGTCCTCGACGCTCGCCAAGGCATCGGCGAGCAGGACGCAACCCTGGCTGCCCACGTTCTAGAGAGCGGCCGCGCCCTGGTTATCGCAGTCAACAAGTGGGACGGTCTGCAGGGTGATGAACGGGCCAAGGTGCGCGACGCCTTTGCCCGCAAATTGGGATTCCTAAACTTCGCTGCCGTGCACTACATCTCCGCCCTACACGGCAGCGGTATCGGACTGCTGCTGAAAGAGGCCGATCAGGCTTTGTGCAATGCCCTACGCAATCTGAGCACGCCCGAGCTGACGCGCATCCTCGAAGCCACCGTTCAGGAGCACCAGCCTCCCCTGGTGCGCGGTCGCCGCATCAAGCTACGCTATGCGCACCAAGGCGGGCGCAACCCTCCCATCATCGTCATTCACGGCAATCAGACGGCGGAGGTCCCCGACGCCTATCGCCGCTACTTGATCAACCGTTTCCGCCGTGCGCTGGATCTCGCGGGCACGCCGCTGCGTTTGGAATTTCGCACCGGGTCCAACCCCTACCAGGGGCGGCGCAACAAGCTCACGCCAACGCAACAGCGTAAGCGCGCTCGGCTCAAGAAGTTCGTTCAGCGCAAGCGCTAGCGCTAGCTCTAGCGCGCATCGCTCGGCGACAGTCTGGTCCGGTGGTATACATCCTCCGTCGCCAGCCGCACGGCATTCGCAAACTGACCTTAAGCCAGTTTTCCTTGCCGTTGCGCCTGAGACCCCACAACCCCTTCTCCCAGTAAGGCCCCGGCATCGACGGACCGGAACCTCGGCGGGGGGCGGGCCCAACCAAGCACCTGAGCGGCTGGCAACTCATTGGCCGCCCTTCGGGGCTTCCCGGGTGAACGTCGCGGACGGGGGCCCTGGGGGGAGCTCCATCAAGCTTTCGCCCTGTGCGGGCGATCACGAACTGGCGCCCGTCGCCGGGGTTGGCGGCCTTCGGGTCACGATTGAGGTAGGCGGTGCCGGTCCAGCCCCGCTCCAGGGCCTTCTTGCTCTGTCCATTGGAGCGCACCGTGACGGTCTCGCCCGGCTGCACCCGGGAGGTCGAGCGCACGACCGAGAGGACCTCCATGCGATAAAGGACGTCTAAGGGCTCCCCCTGGCCTTGGTGCACCTGCGCCTCCAGCACTTTAACCTCGAAGACCTCCGCGGCGTCTGGCGGTGAGGCCGCCCCGGCCTGCGCCGACAGGATTGCGAGTACCGCCAGCGCGGCGATGTTGGCGGTCCGAATTGAGCAAGTCCCGGACATGACGATTCCTCCACTTGTTGATCACCGTCCCCGCGGCGACATCGCGGGCGACCCGCCCTTACTCTAGCCGAAGTCTGCGCGGGATAGGTGTAAAATTTTTGGCTATGTCTGCGTTAAGTGTTGGTCCCCGGTGGTAGCCAGACCCGATACCCGCGCGGGCATGAGGGGCGGCGCAAAAGATATCGACGCTGCGATCCGAGTCAAACCTCTGCCCAACAGAGCAACGCTCGGTTGCCCGAGCGTGCGCATGGTCACTAGCTCCAGTCCCGCCGCTTTAGCCGTCTCGGCTGTACATAACCCATTCTGCCGCAACAGCGTTTTCCGTCATACCGCTCCGATCTTTCCTACGTACGCCGGTTATCTGTCCGACACGGCGCTCACGTAGACAGCGGTACTCTTAGCATCGGAGACAACCGCGAGGAGCAGATTGATGGACATTTTGGAGCAGAGGCTGCGTCACTTACTGTGGGAAGTCCGGATGATCGCGAACGATCCCCACCACCCCGTAAACAACCGGCGGCATCCCAGACACAAGCAGTGGGTTGCAACGCTAAACCTAATCGAAGCGCATGGCGCGCGAACGCACACCGCAACGCAACACGCGGGTGAGGACGTGCCGAAGTTGTTTGCGAGCACCGACGTAACCTCATCGGCATGCTAGTCGGAAGCATCTGCGCGATGAGTGATCAGAAGGACCGGTCGTGGATTAGATTGATGGAACTATCCCGGTACCGCGATGAGGCAGCCGGTCCGCGAACGCTATCATGGAGCCAGAGATTCCGACATGGGCATGTCTGCGGGGAAAGTTGCCTAACAAACTCCAACGGATCCAGTGACCAGTAGAAATGAATGCCGCGAACGGACGAGCTGCACGCCTCTTTCGCAACATATCGAAATAGGCCGCAACCGTTTTAGATCAGGAGACGCGCATCAAGGCGATGGTGATGTTGTCCAATCCCCCTCCTTCACAGGCGAGATCGATCAGTGAGTGGGTCAGCTCGTCCAGGTCATTGCCCCCCTTGATCAGCAGGTTGCGGATGCCCTCGTCGGTGACCATGCCGGTCAAGCCGTCGGTGCAAAATAGGAAGAGATCGCCCGGGCGCAGGTTGACCTCCCCGACATCCACCGGCACCGGGTTAACGGCACCCAGGCCGCGGGTAAGTATATTTTCGTTGATCCCGTAGCGCTGCGCATCCTCCAGGCTGGGGAAGAAACCCTGGTCGACGACTTCCTGAATAAGTGAGTGATCGCGAGTGAGCTGAACAAGCTCGCCATCGCGCAAGCGATAGAGCCGGGAGTCCCCTACGTGCGCGAAAACCAGCCAGTCCTCCGCTGTGTAACCGACCACCACCGTGGTTCCCATGCCGGCGTAGCGCGGTGTCATCCGGGCCGAATCCCAGATGACACGGTTTGCCGCGTCCACCGCTTCCTCGGCGCGCTCCAGGGCATCGTCCTTGTCTAAGGGCAGAGACCGTCCTACTTGAAACCGCTCGTCGACGGTCTGGATGGCGAGACTGCTCGCCACCTCCCCGGCGCTCGCACCGCCGATACCGTCCGCGACGATCACCAGCCCGGAATCGGGGTAGACGGAGACCGCATCCTCGTTACGGATGCGCACTTTGCCCGTATCGGTCTGCCAGGCGAAATCCAGGTGGTGCTTCGACATGCGGCCCCCCTCTAGGGGCAGGTCATTGCGTAGCAGGAGGATTGGACCGAGGCGCGCGAGCCCATCAAGGCCTCTGGGCCTTGAGGAGTGCGGCCAGGCGCTTCGCAGGTACGTAGCCCGGGACCATATCGCCGTTCTCCAACACGATGGCCGGAGTCCCGGAAATTCCCAGCAGCTCACCCAGTTCCATGTGCTTCTTGACGGGGTTTTCGCAACGTCTTGGCAGCCAACTTCTTGCCCGACTTGGCTTCGGTCATGGCCTTCTTACGGTCGTCGGAGCACCAGACGGAGACCGCCTCCTTGTAGGAATCGCTGCCTGCACCCGCCCGGGGGAAAAACACGTAGCGAACGCGGATACCCTCGGACCCGTAATCCTCGATCTCACGGTGCAGCTTGCGGCAGTAACCGCAGTCTATGTCAGTGAACACCGTCACGGTGTGATCGTACTTGGCCGGGGCGAAGATCACCATGTTGCTCTCCCCGACCTTGTCCACCGCCTGCTTGCGCGCGGCGGCCTTGCGCGGCTCGGTCAGGTCCTCACGATTCGCCAGATCGATCATGCGCCCTTGAACCATGAAACGGCCATCGCGGCTCACGTACATCACCTGAGGGCCCATGACCACCTCGAAGAGACCGCTGACCGGAGTCTCTTTGATGCTGTCGACCTTGTACTCCGGCAGCAGCTTCTGCATGCGCGCCTTGATCTTGGCCTCGGGGCCCGCGAGGAGGGTCGACGACCCCATTGCCAGAACCAAGCCGGCAAGAAACACCGGTCCAATTTTCCAAATGCCAAGTTTCCACATAACGCAATCCTCGATCTCGAAAGTTGAAATACGGCTAGCTTTCCGTTGGACCGGGTTCTGCCGCAGTATATCCCACATACGGTAGCGCAACCGGGTACCGAGTTCCACCACGTGGCTGGCAGCTCAGGCCCGTGGATGGTGGTGCGCATGCAGCTGCTTGAGCCTCTCACGCGCCACGTGGGTGTAGATCTGGGTGGTGGACAGATCGCTGTGACCCAGTAGCATCTGCACGACCCGCAGGTCGGCTCCGTGATTGAGCAGATGCGTAGCGAATGCATGGCGCAACGTGTGGGGGGAAAGCTGCTTGGTGATTCCCGCCTCCAGGGCGTAACGCTTGATGAGCTGCCAGAATGCCTGGCGCGTGATGCGGTCGCTGCGGCGGGTAGGGAACATGAAGTCGCACAAGCGCCCGCCAAGCAGATCCTGGCGCGGCCCGCGCAGATACTCCCGCAGCCATGACAATGCCTCCTCTCCCAGGGGCACCAGCCGCTCCTTGTTCCCCTTGCCCGTCACGCGCACCAAGCCCTGGACCAGACTCACCTGTTGCGGCGTCAATCCCACCAGCTCCGACACGCGCAGCCCGGTTGCGTAAAGCACCTCCAGCATAGTGCGGTCACGGTGGCCGCGGGGATCATCCGTGTCCGGGGCCTGAAGCAGGACCTCCACCTCCGCCTCCGTGAGGGTCTTGGGAAGGGGACGCCCCAGCTTCGGGGCCTCCACGCGGGCGCTGGGATCTTCTTTGATCCTGCCCTCGCGCAGCAGGTGCTGGTAGAGCTGGCGAAGGCAGGACAGCAGCCGGGCGGACGAACGGGGTTTGCGCCCCTGTTGCGAGAGCAGGGTCAGGTAGTCCAGCAGGTCGCCACGCTGTGCCTGCTCCAAGCCCCTCCCTCTCTCTCTGGACAGCCAACGGGCAAAGCCGCGCAAATCGGACTGGTAGGCGGCCAGGGTGTTGGCGCTCAGGCCCCGTTCCATCCAAAGGGCATCGGCGAAGCGCTCGATGAGGTCATTAGCGGCGGTACCGGTCATTCGGGAAACGATGAACCGTAAAGGCGCCGAAGGCACAAAGTGAAAAAGGGCCAACCGACGGTCGACGCGCGCATTCAAAATTCCGTGATGCCTTCGTGTCGCAGCAGCCAACGTTTGGCTTCCAGCCTTCGGCCGCTGGTGTCGCCGGCAAATCCTCCGAGGCCGTTCGAGGCAACCACGCGATGGCAAGGGATAACGATAGGACAGGGATTTGCGCGGCAGGCACCACCCACTGCCCTGGCGCTGGTTCCGAGCTTGCTTGCCAGCTCGCCGTAAGTGACCGTCGTTCCCGCAGGAACAGCCCGCAATGCCTCCCATACCTGGAGCTGGAAGGGCGTCCCACGGAGGTCGACGGGCAGGTCAATGCTCGCCGATCCGTCCTGGAAATAGGCCCGCAGCTGCTCTTCGACCGGGGACGGCAAATCCTCCCACGGTTTCGATCTGGTTTCCGGCTCCAAATCCACAACCCTGAGGGCTCCGTCCTGCAGCTCTACACCGATGACACCCATGGGTGTCTCAATCATTGCGTTAATGTCAGCCATGTACTTCTGGACCTCAATGGATTGCTCACGCAGACTTCAGCCGCTCCGCGATATCCGCCCGCGCCCGCGACAGAGGAGGTAGCCCTGTATCACCAAGTCCGACCCGGGCGTGATGGCCGCCATGGCGCCGATCATAGCCTTCTTGGAGTAGCTGCGCGTGAGCTCCTCGGCGCGTTGGCGCCGGTGGGCCAGCTCCGCCTCGTCCAGACGCTTGGCCACCAGCACGAAGACGCTGGTATCACGCAGCTTCTCCAGTACCTCCAGGTCCTCGTCCATGTGGCGCTGTAGCGCCGAGCGCAGCTCGTCCACCCGCGGTCCCATGTCGCGCACCACCCGTTCTTCGGAGCCGTCGGGCAGGACCCGCAGGGCCTCGCGCTTTCCACCGGCCTGCACCGCCACCAACTCCACCCGGGCCGGGTCGCCGAGCCGCTCGTGCAGGCGCCCGAGCAGCAAGTCGAGCTCTTCCCTGCGGTAGCGGTCGGCCTTGTTCAGGGCGACGATGACGGGCTTTCCCAGCTCCAGCAGGGAGCCGAGGTCCTCGAACTGGGAACGGCTCAGGTCCCCGTCGCAGACGTACACAACCACGTGGGAGCGCATCGCCTCCGACCGCGCTGATCAGGAAGAACCCGAAGGCGTAGAGATAGAAGAACCAGGACGGACCCTCGCGCAAGTGCACCCAGACATCGTACGCGGTGTCGGTCAGGATCAGCAGGACCCAGAGCAGAAGCAGCGTCAACAGAACCACCGCCAGGGCGAGCCCCACGGGGATCAGCTTGGACGGTTGGATGCTTCGGGTCATTAGCGGTTTTACATACGGCGTTAAGGGTGAACGACTTCGCGAGCAGCCTTTGCATACAGGCCCGAGAATGCCCCTCGGAAGTCTCGGCTCCTTGAGGTGCGACCACCACTCGCTGGAACCCGGACAGACCGGTTGGTTCCTGCCCCGCAGCGTCGAGCGTCGACCATCGCATTATAGCTTGGCGCCATCCTCGCGCGTCGCCTCAGCACCGGCCCCGTTCGGGAAGAAAACGGCCAAAGGGTTGCACGATCCCGGCGCTGTGCCCGATCATTCCGCGTATGGAAGAGACTAACCATAGATTTTGGGAAACGACCGCAATCTCCGCAATGACCCCGGCGCAATGGGAATCCCTGTGCGACGGTTGCGGCAAGTGTTGTCTGGAAAAGCTCGAAGACGAGGACACCGGGCGCATCCACTACACGAACGTGGCCTGCAAGCTGTTGGACCGGGACAGCTGCCGCTGCTCCGACTACGCCAACCGCGCCAAGGTCGTCTCCACTTGCATCACCTTGAGCCCGGCGGTGCTGGAGAAACCCGAATGGCTGCCTTCCACCTGCGCCTATCGGCTGGTCGCGGAGAAACGGCCCCTGCCCGACTGGCACCCGTTGATCACCGGAGATCCAGCGTCAACGCAGGAGGCCGGACAATCCGTCTACGGGCGCGTCATCAGCGAGGAGAGCGCCGGCCCCCTGATCTTGCATCTCGTCGACTGGGTCGACTGAACAGCTCACAAGCTTCGCAAGATCGAGCCGCGGATCTCCTCGAGCACGGCCCAGACCTCCGGCAGCCAGAGGTCCGTGTCGCTCCAATGACAGTCCAGGGTAACGATGTGATAACGGAAGCCGTTGGCCTTCAGGTCGTCCTCGATCCTGGGCCGCACAAACCGGCAATGATCGACGAAGATGCTCTGATCCGTCCCGATCACATGAATCAGGTGAACGGGCCGCATACCGGGATGATCCGCGCACCATCGCCAGTACTTCATCAGGTTGTTGAGCGCCTTCGGCGCATCTTCGTCTTCGATGAAGAGCCGGCCCCTGTTGCCGATCTCGTAACAGAAATCCGCCCGCGCGGACCCGTTTGAGAGCAGGAGTGGATACTCCATCACACCCTGATTTGGCTTCTTGAAGAAGCCTCGCCGGTCGGAGTCCTCGACCAATTCCATAATCGCCGTCTTGTAGTCCAACCTTCGTACCTCCGTTGATGGGGCACCGGCCACCGGCAGGTTATTCATTGCTTTCATCTGGTGGACCGGCCGTCTTGACCCGCTCTCTGCCCTCGTCCGCCAGGGGGCCACGTTCAGACGCTCGTTCGGCAGCCTCCAATGCCTCACGCATGCGTTCCGGGTGGCGGCTCGTCAAAAGTAGCCTCCCATTTCTCGATCAGGCGACGCCAAAACCGAATCTCCTGTCTGTTTTTCTCTAGACGCATACCCGTTGGTCGGCTCGAACCTGATGTTTGTGAATGGCAACAGGATAGTCATTGCGGCACCGTACTTCTTGACATTACCCGCCAAGTTATTGACCGTAGGATGACGGCCTCGCCGGCACGCGCTCCGGCTAGTGGCTGAAGTGACGGTTTTCGGGGCGGAGACCCACTCGAAACCGGCGAAGGTTCGGACGCTCTCCGCATTACCTCCCAAAAATTCCGCGTCAACCAGTCGAGGGAGAAAATTGACTTTGCACGCCACGACCCTTGCGTCCATGGCCGCGCTGCTGTGGAAAATCCTTGAGTTCTACGGACAGGACGCCGACCGCCTGTTCAGATCCGAGGGCCTGGACCCAGCGAGGATGCACGACCCGAATGCCCGGTTTCCGGACGCGCGGGTTGACGCGCTCTGGGAAAAAGCCGGCGCCCTGATCTCCGATCCCTGTTTCGGCTTGCGCGCGGCCCGCTGCTGGCATCCCAACATGCTCGGCGCCCTCGGCTACGCCTGGTTGGCGAGCTCGACGCTACGAACGGCGTTCGGCCGCCTCGAGCGATACAGCCGCCTGCTCGCGGACGTATCCGATCTCCAATTAAAGGAGGCACCGGAAGGCATGTCCGTCAGACTCGCGGCGGCCCGCCAGCAGGAGCGGGAGATTCCGGGGCTGGTGGATGCCTCCCTATCCGCGATCCTGGACATGTGCCGGGTGAATTACGGTGAGACGCCTGGACCCGGTATCGGTGAGCCTGCGCCGGGATCAGCCACCCTGTGCCGGGCAGTATTTCGCGTTCTACCGCTGTCCCGTCCACTTCTCGGCACCGGTGAACGAGCTGATCCTGCCGCTGGAGGCGATTGACAAACCCCTACCCACTTCCAACAAGCAGATGGCTTCGATGCACGACCAAGTGGTCGCTGACGCTCTTGCACGCCTGGAGGAGGATGACATCGTGACTCGCGTAAAGGCTTTCGTGATCGAACAACTTCCCTCAGGCGGAATCTCGGAGGAAGCCGCGGCCGCGGCCGCTAACATCAGCACGCGAACCCTGCAGCGGCGCCTGCGCGAGAACGGACAGAGCTTCGGCCAGCTGACCGAGTCCGTGCGCCAAGAGCTGGCCATGAAGTACATCCTGAACCCGGGCATAAGCCTGGGCGAGATCTCCTACCTGCTGGGGTTCTCCGAGCCCAGTAGCTTCTCCCGCGCCTTTCGGCGCTGGACCGGCGAGACACCGCGGAAGATGCGGCAAACAGGATGACGAATCGCCGCGGAACTGCAGCTCTCATTCGAAAAAACCCCGTGAACTGCAACCGTCGGAAAGCGGCTGCGCAACTGACTTCC
>CAWDLA010000025.1:0-17998 GCA_963802975.1 uncultured Gammaproteobacteria bacterium | reverse complement strand
CATCCCCCGAACACTTTCGTCTCTCCGACCGAAATTCCCGTCCCTCTCCTCTCTCGGCGGCCCTCGCCTGCCGACCCCGGATTGAGTTTTTGGTAGGGACAACCTCTGAGCAGCTTGCCAAGGAAGCGTCAGGCGCGGTCCTCAAGGCCGTGCCATACGCGCAGGATAACGATGGTGTCGGCGTGCAGACGGTAGCGCATGAGATAGCCGCGCCGACCGAAGGGAACGGGGAGCTCGCGGTCTTCCCTGCCCTCGATCCGCGTACCGATGCCAGGCTGCTCGCGCAGCAAGCTTGCTGCCTTCCTCAGGGCGGCGGCAGCGCGCCGCGCCGCTGCGAGGTTATGGGGCTCGATGAACTGCCGCAGCCGGATCAGGTCGCGCCTGGCCGCGGGGGACCAGACCAGTCTCAGCGTTCGGGATCGGGGCATGGGCCTTCCTTGTCCGTTCCCCAGCTATCGAGCCATGCGCCCATGTCGTCGTGGCTGACCGAGCGGGCCGTCGCCTGGTACTCCTCCCATGCCTCGTCGGCCTCGCGGTTGCGCCGCTCGATTTCTTCCTCGCGTTCGAGATACTGGCCGATGGCTTCCTTCATCAGCCAGTGCGCGGAGCGTCGCCGTGTCTCGGCAAGCGTCTTGAGGCGGTCGCGGGTTTCATCGTCGAGCTTGACGCCCATGGTGATTCGGCTCATCGGCGGCTCCTTCCCGTTGGTTGTACCTATTACAACCAATATAAACCAGATCGACCCAGCGGGTCAGGAACAAATGTCCTAAATGAGGGGCCTGCGCCCTGCCCCTCCGGTGGGACCGAGGCCCCGGCAGAGGATCTGGCTGGCCCTGAGCACGTCGTTCCAGTCCTGCCCCCCCTGCCGGCAGGTCGCGGACGAGGGCGAGGTCGGCGCGGTCAACGTCCTTGTCGGTGGCAATAACGATGCAGGCCCCCTGCCCCATCTTGCCGATGGCACCACGGACCAGGACGGCCCTGGTTCGGTTTCATGGCCTCATCGGTGCTGGCCTAGCGGGTGTGGTCGCCAGGGTGAAGCGCGGCATAGGACAGGGCGTCAATGGCGCTCTCGGCGATCACGAGGGCGGATCGTCTTTCCGTACTCCAGAAAACCACAGCCCTTCGTTTCCGCCCTTGGCACCGAAGGATCGTTAGCGCCCTCGCCCGCGCGCCCGCTCGGCGTCGATCGATCCGGCGCCTTGCGACCGCTGAAGCGCTCGGCCACGAAGCTGGAGATTTGATCGGCCAATACCTCATCGCCCGCTTCGTTATAGTGCTTGGCGATCCGCGTCCAGGCCTGCTGACGCTTTTCAATGGCCGCATCCTCTTTCGCCGCCTCGTAGGATGGCGCCGGCCGCGGCACACGCCGGGTGCCCCGCTTCGCCAATTCGGCATGGTCTCTCCGGTATCCCTGCTTTTTCTTTCCCTGGGTATAGCTCGGCGTTGCCCTGGCGGCGATGCCGCGCCGCTGCAGGCTGGCCGCGAAGCGCTGTCGCCATTGCGCGATCTGGTGCTTTCTCGGATTGAGCCAGCGCCCGTCATTGCCCTGAAGCCCGACGACGACGTGGGCGTGGTAATGATCCCGGTCGTCGTGAAACGTATAGAGGTAATCGTATAGGTCGTATTCCTGACTGAGAAAGTCGCCGACGGCCAAGTCGAATGCCTGCTTATCGGTCCCGGCGGGCATCGATAGCATCATGTTCATGGATACGCGCGAGCGGGACCGTCCTTTCTTTTGCTTGGCCGCTTCGCTTGCTACGGCCATTTCCTGTCCGTATAGCTGAACCGCTTCCCTTGCATTAGCACTCTCGCCCGCCTCGTCAAAGCCGGATAAGCGATTTCCATAACGGTCGAATACAGCGTTCTCTCCGTTACGGCTGATGTAATCGAGGTGCGCGGCGAGCTTCTGTGCGGAGCTGGAGAATGAGGTGATCTTCAGCATGACCTGGGGGGCGCCGTTGCCCTTCCCTTTCCGGCTCCCATGCACGCCGCCTTGTATGGCTTGAAAGACCAGTAGGCGGCGCTGATCAGCGCTCATCGGCCCTTTTGCCCTACCCATCTGCGGCAGGATGAGAATGAAATCCTCATCGAGACTCGGGCTGGCCATTAGGGTAAGCGGCTTCTGATCTCGGTCACGGCAACGCGTGTCTCGTTGATCGCGGCGTTGATGTCCGCGGCCAGCTTCCGGTCCAGGACCACCGCCCTGCCCCTCGTTGGCGGCGTGGGCGAGCTGGTTGAGGTTGGTGCCGAGGCCGCGCAGCTGGGCGGTGAGCTGCGCCAGGGTCTCGGTGATCTCGGGGCCGAGGCCGCGCTCGGCCTGTAGGCGCTGGGTGGCCGCTTCGAGCAGCCAGGCGCTGAGGGGTTTCCGGACCGCGGGCGCGGTCGAGCTGGCCCTTGAGCTCGGGGGCGATGCGCAGCGAGTGCACGGGGGAGTTGGCCATGGGATCTGCGGTGGTGGTGGTGGTGAGAGCTGGCCCGAATGTACTACATTCGGCCTATCCTGCCATAGTCGTTTGCCACCACTCTTTTGCGCCATTTTCGGGGAATCTCACGCTTGTCACGCGTATGTCATAAGATTACAACTGCTTGTCAGCATATCATTTACATGACACCATAAGCATGTAGCTGTTTATCACGGAATTGCATCCAACAATCAGTTAATAATAGACAGTAATGCAACAAGATGACGACAACGAGCGTGATCCCGCCGCGGCAGCCCTCGCACAACTCGGCGCCGACCCCCGCAGCCTGTCCGCCGCCGCCCGAATCCGCCGCCTGCTGCCCGATATCGAAGCGGCCCTGGAGCGCGGCGTGCGCCAGGCGGACATCCTCCAAACCCTGACCGCCCAGGGACTGAAGTTGACCATCGGCCAGTTCCGCACCGAACTCTGGCGCGCCCGCAAGCGTGCCCGCGCGAAGGACACGAAGGAATCGCCACCCCCCGCGACGACGCCGACTTCCAAGTCGCCCCCACCCGGCATTGGTGCGAGCAAGGCCGAACGCGATGCCTGGGCCAAGGAGATTATTCCCGATGACCCACCCAATCCGCTCCTGGAGCGCTTAAAGCGCAAAAACAAAGGTGAAAAGACATGAAATTGTGCGTCCTGAATTATTCCGGAAACGTCGGCAAAAGCACGATCGCCAAACATCTGCTGGGGCCGCGTATTGATGACTGCGAAATGGTGAAGGTGGAAAGCATCAATGCCGACGAGGATGACAATGAGGCGATCCGCGGTCGGCGTTTCCGGGAATTGACGGAAATGCTCGATATGTTCAATTCCGCGGTGGTCGATGTGGGTTCTTCAAACGTGGAAGAATACTTGATGGGCATGAAGGATTTTCGCGGGTCCCATGGGGATTACGATGCGTTCATTGTCCCCGCAACCCCCCCGAACAAGCAACAGCGCGACACCGTGACCACTATTTCCGCGCTCGCGGAAATGGGGGTCGAGCCGGAGCGCATTCGCATCATTCTCAATTGGGTGGAGCATGGCGACGAGCCGCGCCAAGTGTTCTCCTCATTAATTGCGTGGACTGAGGAACAAAAGCTCTGCGCAGTGCCGCGCGCAGTGATCGGGTACAATGAATTGTTCTCGCTGTTACGTGGCTCCGAGCGGTCCATTGCCGATCTGCTGGCCGATGACACGGACTACCGCGCCGCGATACGCGCGACTTCCGATTCGGACGAAAAGCTGCGCCTGTCGCGCGCCTTGGCAATGCGCCGCTTGGCCCTCGGGGTCCAGGAAGACCTCGACGCGGCTTGGGATGCGCTGTGGGAGGATGCCGCGTGAGCGCCCGCCCCCGGGCCGCCGATCTGCGCCAGGCACTGATTGCCGAAACGCTCGACGAGGTGGCCCACCTGCACGATACGGTGCAGGCCCTCGGCCCGAAGCTCCAAGCCATGGCCGACCCCATTGCCGAGGCAATTGCAGAGGCCCTCACGCGGGCCAAGAAGGAGGTGAGCGAGCACGCCCGCGATCAGGCGACCTACGTCGAGCAGACGATGCTCAGGGACCGCGAGAAGTTCGTCACCGAGCAGAAGGCGGCCCTTCAGGCATTGGACACAAGCCTGCGTAAACGCGATGCGGGGATCGTCAAGATCATGGCGGACATCCTTCAGAAGGCGCGCGCGGACTTTGCCGGCGAGGTGACGCAGGCCATCGACAAGACTGCGGCTCACCGGCGAAAAAAGGAAAAGAATCGCGCAGCGCTCGGCGGCCTGGCCCTTGGGCTGGTGGTTGGGATCATGGGCACGATGGCGACACTCATCATACTGCTGCGACTCGGAATAGTCGGCGTTGTAGCAGCAGGACAGTAGGAAAAAGAAAGGCGTGGGCCACCAAATAATTCTGAAAATGTCCGGCTGAATCCGGCCTCCAGAACCCGCGAATGTGCTCCGTGAAGGTTGTCGTGATCGACACCGGCGAACCACGCCTGGGTAGTCGAGCGGCTGGTTTGCCACGTAAGCGGTCCCTCGGATATCGGCAGACGAAGGGCAGCAGTCGGCCAAGAACCGAACTAAGCCAACGACGGGTGAGCGGCAGAAAGATGCTGATGCGGGTTAGGTTGCCGGCGGCATCGTAGCTTTAGAGACGGTGAAGCCGTTGGGGTCGCTGAGGCTGGTTAGGCGACCGAGGCTGTCGTAGTCGGTGATGATCGGGGATGATCTTCGGTGTGTGCGGTGGAGGAATATCCGTAGTTGCCGTAGCCGTAGCTGGTCCGGTGGTTGAGCGAGTTGATCTCGTGCTCGATGTGGTGCAGGGATGCACCGCGCGCTTTTCATGCGGATCATTGCCACGATGGCGACAAGTCAGCGTCTATTTCGCCCAGCACCTGTCACCGGCGTAGCTGGCATTGTCGGTAATCGGGCCGTCCTGGTCTACGGCGAAGACACCGCAGGCATCGGAGGCCTGCGCGGTGCCGGCCGGATCCGCCGTGGCGACGAATCCGGTGCCGTTGGCTCCGGCCAGGATCGCAATCGCGTAGTAGCCCTCGGGCGAGGTGGACGCCACCTCCACCCGGTAGGTCGGCGTGCCCGTGTCGCAGAGGTCGGACCCGCCGAGTGTCGTCGCGTAGGTCCAGCAGTTGGCGCGAAACCGCTCTTGGGCCAGATGCAGGTTCTGCAGGGCATTGATGGCGTCCGTTCGGCGGGACTTCTCGATGGTCTGCCGGTAGCTCGGAAGCGCCACCATGGCCAGGATCGCCAGGATCGCCGTGGCAATCAGAATTTCCATGAGGCTGAATCCGAGGCTCCGCCGACGAGACCCTGAGCGCGGGCACTTGCTCATGGTTCGGACCTCAATCGCTCGCAACGACGACCGCGTCGACGATGTCGCTGGCCTCATGCGTATCCAGTACGACATCCACCGTGGCAGGGCTGACGGCGTACCCGGATTGGGTGGTGTCGAAACCCAGGGTGACCGTGCCCGTGCAGGCGACGGTACAGGAAAACGCGGCCAGCCGATTGGTCCCGGTAACGGCCGAGCATGCCCCCTCGCTGATGGTCACGAAGGCCTGGTCGGCCTGCGCGCTCGCCGTCCCGACGAGGACCGAACCGATGATCTGTTTGGAGGTGCAGCTGTCGGTCTCCTCGACCGTTTCGGTGCCGCCGTCCAAGCCCTCTTCGCCGCCCCCGCCTTCGGTGACCCCGTCCGAGCCGCCCTCGGTGGGTTGGTCGATCTGTTTCATCCTGGCCACCGGTGGGGCCGGCCGCCGCCTCGTCCTCCGCCGCCTCCTTGAGCGCCGAGGCGTACCATTTGCCCATGTCGTCCGGTACCGGCTCGGCGAGGTTGGAGTGCAGAGTGACGGACTGTGCGACGCCGTCGCTGTCTTGCCAGCCGACCGTCGTCGACACCCGGGCGTAACGCGGCGCGCCCGCGGTGGTCAGCTTGTTGACCGTCCAGGCGCGTGAGAAGCTCGCCTGACTGTAGACGATGGACTCCGCGGTGTTGCTGTCGGCCAAGGCGGTGTAATCGGCGGCGGTCGTCAGATTTCGGAGCTCCTCGATCTTCTGGTCCGCCAGATCCAGGGCCGCGGCCCTGGTCTTCGCCTCGCCGTTCGCATTGACGGCCGCCACGTTCATTTGCGAAAGCCCGAGCATGCCGAAGGCCACCACGCCGAAAGCGACGAGCGACTCCACCAGCGAGAACCCGCGCTGCCCGTGCAGTGGAGGCTTGTGACCTGTTGTGAGACACATGGTTACTAATCCCTAACTTATCTATTGGTTACCAGTCTTTCCAAGAACCCGAGAGCGCGGTGACGCCGTCGAAGAAGACGACCTCGTCGCTCCCGCCCCCGATATTGGCCGGATCGAGAAAATCGACATTGGCGTTGAAACCCGACGCGTCGCCCTCGAGGATGACGGTGCCCACCGTCGTGGCGCCACCCCAGCCGCCGCAGGTGCCGCTCGCGGGGTCGCCCTGATAGTAGATGTACCCGTAGACGGTGACGCCGCCGTTGAGGTTCGGACAGCCCGGGTCGGTGATGATGAGCACCACCGGGCGCGCCGGGCTCCCGTAGACCCCGGTGCCGCTGCCGTTGAAGGGCGCGCTTCCGGTATAGACGAGGAAGGGGTCCGCCGGCGCCGGCCCGTCGGGAACAAGGTTATCTGACGCGTACACCTGGCCGGCGCCGGCGGCGATCGCCATGGCCTCGTCCCGCGAGATGTCGAACATATAGTTCCAGGCCCTGGGCTCGGGCATTGAGGAGAGATCCGTTCCGCCAAGATAGTCGGCCATGGCGGCGTCCCCCCCCACGGAGGTCCCGGTGGCCGTCTCGCCGGGGCGCAGACGACATCCTCCCCATCTTCGCTGCAGAGCTCGATATCGACGTGCCACGCGCCGCCCGCGTTCCTGAAATCGATGCAGCCGGACCCGTCGCCGGCGTCGTTGGTCGCCAGGGTGATCACCGCCTCGTCCCCGGGACGCGGGTAGATCGAGGGACCGCCGGCCACGTTTGTGAGGCAGCCGTCGATCACGATGGGCGGGGCCAGCCTGCCACGGCGGCTCAAGAGGTCCATCTGGCGCACCAGTTGCCGTGCGGTGGCCCGGATGCTGCTCTCCTGGTTGGCGATGGCCGTGGAGGTGATCAGCGTGTAGCCGCTGTTGTCGCTGAAGGTGATGAGGGGGTCGTAGGTGTAGCCCGTCGTGGTGGTCAGGGTCGGCGCCGTCAGGGGCGCGCAAGCGCTGCCGCAGGGGTTTTCCTGGAGCCAGGCCATGCCGTGCACCAGACCGGCCTGGGCGGCTTGCCGCGCCTCGCGCGCGCGAACCTCCGCCGCGACCGTCTTGCCCTCCATGACCCCGAGACGGGTCGCCGTCAACGAGGTGGCGGAAATCAAAAGCATCAGCAGCACCGTCATGATCAGGGTCGCGGCGCCACGTTGCGCGTGTTTGGTGCTTGCGCGTTCTCGCATGGTCGTCACTCCTGGCATGGGTTCGCGGTGTCGAAGGCCCGCACGAACTTGTCGTTACGTACCAGGACGGTCTCCGAAAGGGTGCGTTGGATCAGGGAATCGGCGGCCAGGTTGGCGGTCAGGGTGATGGCCAGCTCCCGCGTGCACAGGCAGGCGCCTGCGGCGGCGCAGGTGTCGTCGCCATCGGCGATGTCGGCCTTGTCGACCTCCACCTGGGTCTGCGTCAGGGCGAATGTCAGTGCCGTGACCTGGACCTCCGGTCCGGTCAGGGCCGACCAGGTCCCGGCGTCGCAGTCGAAGCTGGTGTCGGTTGCTCCGACGCCGTTGCGCGCCTCGATGCGGGCGGCGTTCAGACGGTAACCAAACATCTCGAGTCCGTCGGTGTCATAGGGCAGGTTCGCGTTGCTGAAGGGAGCCGAGGTCGTGAAGCTCGCCGGCAGGGACCCGCAGCCGGCGCAGGCCCCGACCAGGGGCGGGCTGTCTTCGTCCAGGTTGTAGGAGAAGGTCACGCAGCTGTCGGCGGCCTCGCCCGTCTTCTGCGCTACCGCAAGATCGTTTCCCGCCGCGGTGAAGGGATTGAAGACCATGTCCTCGATCGTGATGGCGCCGTTTTGGTTGTTGTCCATGCTCGGCAGTATGCCGCCGTAGCCCGCGCGTCTGAGGTCGTCGGCGATGACTCCCAGCACCTCGCGCATCTCGCGCTCGAAACGGGCGGTGCCATAGAGGTTCTGTTGGTGTTTGGACGTCGAGGCGAATAGGGTCAGGGTCCCGGTCAGCACGAACAGGCCGACGGCGAGACCCACGAGCAGCTCGACCAGCGAGAACCCTCCGGTAGGCTTTCGCGCGGTCAGCATGAGGGGTAACCAGTCATGTTGTCGGACGGAGAGCACAGCCGGGTGCGACCGGTCGCCAGCACCTCGACCCGGAGGTCGCGGCCGGATGTCGTCTGAAGATCGACGGTACCGGAGGAACTGACCGTCCTTCGGATTCGATCCATGGTCACCGAGGGGACCCCGGAGAAGCTTGCCGCGCTCATGGAGACCGCATCCGAGAAGGCCGTCGCGCTGACCTCGCCCACGCCGCAGTCGGCGGCGGTGGTACAGTCGCACGCGGCCACGTCCGTCCCCAGGCACCAGGAGGCGCCGGTAGCAAAGGAGACGACCAGATTCGTGTCGCGCTTCGCGGACTCTCGGCGCGCCAGCTGCAGCTCCTGCTCTACGGCCTGTGCAGCCTTGGCGAGCTGCTTGCGCGCCATGGTGTCCCCGAGACCATTTCCCGCCCCCGCAACCAGAATTCCCAGAACACTGACGGTGATCAGCAACTCCAATAGTGAATATCCCGCCGCGCTCGAGCGACGAACGCGCAGCGAAGTGGTCGTCGAGATTGCGTTCTCATCGATGGACGCGCGCTCACCCGGGCGCGAAACGCGGGAGGGGACCTGCGCTTGCCCCGGGCCCGGGTCCGCACTTAAGCGGCGAGTCCGGCGGTTTGGCGAGGTGATGGCCGCGGTCCGCGTCGGACGTCTTGTCGGGAAATCCATCGTCGTCTCTCGTTTGAATTTATCGGAAGCGTACGCGTCGAGAAAAAGTTTACTTCGTCAAGCTTTTCTGGAACTTAGGTACAGCATAAGACCTGCACGGGCGCTTCCGTTGGGTGTCTTATGGATACTGTGACGGACGCACCGTGGCCGAGGCACGATTCGTGGCTTAGGTCACAATGCCCCCCCCTGGGGGATGGGGAATTGCGATCCAGTACCGTGAGTACGTGCAGCTATGTTCCAGCAGGCGAAGGTATTGTTTGAGCAATGGACTGCGTCGACGCCGCTTCCTGATTGCTCGGCACTGGGGTCTCCGGCTAACCGGAGTTCTCTCCTACGGGTGAACGATATGATGCATTTTGCGCTGGGTCAGCAAGGAATCTGGCAGTACGCAAACGGTCGCCTGATCGAGATGTGTCCGTGGAACCGCCACGGAACCAATTTTGACACGGCGAGCTGCCGCTCCCGGGCGAACTATGCAACAACTACCTATACGCGGGTGGAACGCTTCTACAGCCGACGAGATTGAGCGGGAAACGTAGATCAGCGTTGAGGGTGTTGCGGGTACGACCGGCATCCACGCGTCAGGCGTGTCCCGCAGACGGGCTCTCCCTGGCCAATGCGCCCGATAGCCCGGCCGATGCCTAATTCCCGCAATCCATCACCCGGCCAGCACCTGATTCAACCAAGCCCTGGTGGAAAACGGAAGATCGGTGATGCAGCAACCCACCCAGAAGCAATCCGGTGTACTGCCCGTCTCGCACCAGGTGACTGATGTCTGCAGGTTGCAGGCAGCCTGGGGCGTCCGATCCGGCAGCGTGAACTCTGCGCGACAGGCCGAACCGGGTTCGATCCAACTTTCGGTGCGAAACATCACCCCGCCGATTGAAAGGTTCACGAGCACGCCGGACACCCTGTCGCCATCTTCGACATACACTTGTACGGAAAGCGAAACGGGTTTGCGCGGGTGCCGTTGTTTGTTCTGGACCGGCACGGGTGTAGCCTCAATCGCGAGCGCGTGGGCTTGTTGCGTCATACCGACCTCGAGTTGTTGCTCGTGTATCTCGTCATCGGAGACCTGGGTTGGCGGACCTGACGATCCGCGCGTCGAACCGCGTACGGTTGGTTCTGCGGGGGCTTCGTCCTCAGACCGCAGCAGTACAGTTCACGGCTTGGCCGCTGCCGCCGTCTTCGATTGATGCGGCGCGGGGCAAAGCCTTGTGCCTTGTTAAAAGCGTCTTGATGAGAAAATGCCCCGGCACATTCGCCGGGGCTTAACATATCCATCTAAGGAGGAGAACCCTTAACAACTTCCGTCCTTGGCGCAATCGCGACAAACGCCGCACATCTCCTTTCTACGTGCCCAGCTTATGACAACCCGGGATGCCGTTCTGCTAGGGGGATCACAGGCGCCGCAAGGACGGACGTCCTATCTGCGGCTTCGTGACCAAGGTATCACGCGGCAGCTTGCCAACGGGCTGAATACACAGTGCGTGCGGCATTCGGGTCCCGGGAGGCTAGTGGCGACCATCGCAGATGGGTGCGTGACTGAATTAGCGCCAAGGGCAACCAGGTGTTGAACCTCCATCGGCCACGGCGCCCCCCCGGACAGCGCCGCACCACGGTGCTACCGAACATGATCGACGGGGAGAAATTAATCGATGGTGTCGACGCAGATGAGAAGAATGACAGCGAGTTCGCCGCCTGCTCAGCAAACGCCTACACATCAGATTTGAAGATAACGCGGTGATAGCCGGACGTCGGATGGCCAGCGGGTCGCCTCGCGTGAAGCGGAGTTCTGGATCGATTCCTGCCGTTTAGCGAAATGTTAAATAAGAAAACTCTGCAGGACCGGAACCGGCCATAAGCAGACCTCGATGCTTCGTCGTTAGAGGTCCGCAATCGAGTGGATAGCTGACGCTAGTTTTTCCGTCGATTTTCGTGTACTGCCCACGTAATCCCCCGAATTCGTCCTCCGGAATTCCCTGGATCTGTGAAGGCCAATCGGGCTTTGAGGAAGCTGCACCGGAAATCAGCGCTATTCTTCGACCACCGGAAACGTCCACACGACAGGTCCGACCTTAACGAGCTTACGGCCCGGCTCACCCGGCTTTTTGTCGTAGCGTAGCAGTTGGATCACGTCCGAGCTGACGCGTGGGTTGGTCGTGAAATAGGAATGGCCGAAGGTGTCGGTGCGTTTGCCCTCGTAGATGATGATGTCAATCTTATTGAACGGCTCAAAGTAGCGCTGGATGCCCACCGGGATGTCTTCCGCGCGTAAGCCGCCTACGCGGAGTCGGCTGCGAAAGAGAATGCGCGAGACAAAAAGGGCCCGATCCTGGGGGGAGGAGTAGATCGTGAGCCGGCCGCGCAACCCCATTGGTATGCGCTGGCTGGGCCAGACTGAGTACATGTCCGGATCGGAGATCCCTCCAGTGATGTCTTGACCGAATAGGTCAACGTCAATGTCCGGGGAGAACAACACCAGGTTGCCGATGTGCAAGACGTCTGACGGCTCCTTGCCGGCCGCAACAACCTCGGAAAAAAGGGCCCGAACCGTGCTCATTAGGATCGCCGTGCCGCGACTGTGGGCGAGCAAATGTACCCGTTCCACTCCCGGCGTCGATGCCAACAAACGGATCATCTTTCGCAGGTCGTTCTCAGCATATCGGGCGGACTCGGTGGTGCTGGTGTATGACGTCAGGAAATTACCTTCGCTGGAGGCCGGCCAGGTGAAAAACGCACAGACCGGCTTGCGGCCAAGGAAATGACAAAGCTCAGCGGCCGTGAAGGCCGCAGTGGCGAAGGTCTCATTGAAGCCATGCACGTAGAGCATGACCTCTTTGTTTGGCGAGCGGGCCAGGCGCTGTTGCAGCTCCTCGCGAAACTGCCGCCTCGCCGTTTCGTGCTGGCGCATGTCTGCCGCGTCGCGATAGACGCCGTCAGCGCGCATCTCCACATTGTAGGGGGTTTCGGGGAACCGGCCGAGCTCTGCGACCCGGCCCAAGGAAAGGTCCAGATCGCGCGTTCGCTCCGCCAAACGACTCTCCCGCTCCAGGGTCTCCCAGGAAACACCGGGGCCAATCTCCACCCGAGCGGAGCCGAAGGCGATGGACCTGGATCGGGTCTGCCCGTAAGGAAGCCCGCTCTCCGGATCCGTTTCCGGACCTCGGTCCGTTACGTACAGCAGATCCACATCGGTGCTGCTTCCGTGCGCCTGGACGGCTCGCACAACCGCCGGGATGGTACTCGGCTGCTGGTAAAGCAACGGTGTGGGCATCAGCTGTCGAGGCTTGCTGGCACATCCGGCGACCAGGAGCGCCATGGTTAGCACAGCCAACCACCTGTTGGAAATCATTGTCATGACGTACGCGCTGGGTAAAGGCCAACTTTCTAGATCGGCATCCTACGATACCATCCCATCGCCTGGCGTAAATGGAGACCTGCTGTAACCCCGGTACTCAGCACGGCAATCTTCTTGTGTCATCGGTTTTCCGGGCTTTTTTAATTGAGCACGCTCCAGCAAGCAAAACGGGTGGCCGCGAATCAGCGGCAAGAAGGGAAGTTCTTTGCTTTCACCCGGCGCAATCTGATTCTGGACTAAGTGTCTGCTCCTGAAATCCTTGCAGACCTGAGGCAATCAGGCTCGAAGGTCCGTAGAGGGTCGGGAACGGACGGTGACGCTCTGAAGAGCGAGGGTCCGCAAACCGAACAAAGCTGCCGGTGGGATCAAGAGAGTTAGCCGGTTGAAGTAGCGGGGCTGCATCCGCGAGGCTTCAAGCTGTCTCAGACGGGCTTCCATCCAGCGGGGCACCTCCGAGGGAACGATTGGCTAGCGGCGTTGAGCCTGAGAATCCCTCAGCAAGCTTGCACAAGAGCCCATCAAATACCGTGGTCACTCTTATTTGCTGCTGGCGGAATTTTCGGCGGTTTGAGCTTACACCCCCGGACAGGGGGGGTCGGCGGTTCACAAAGACGTTTTGTCGGGTTCGCGAATCATTTCAGGGGCAACTCCCCCTGCGAATCGGGTTTCGGCTGCACCTCGACCCAATGTCCGGACAAGGGGTCGATGCCGTCGTTGGCCTCGATCCAGGCGACTGTCTGATCGGTCGCCTCGAACTCGATGACCTGTCGTACCTGACCGACCTCGATCAAGCGTGCAACAAAGACTTGTTCGGCCATACTCAATCCTCCTTGAGCCAACCGTACCCGCGCAGAACCCGAGCCATGCCGACGCTCTCCCGCGAAGCGCGAATAGGAACCGGCAGCGCAATGCGCTCATACGTGCCACCAGCCGCCATCTGAGATCTTCTTTTTCCTACTGCCCTGACCATGCAACCCGGTGCGCAAGGCTCACCGCCCGCGACCGGACCTGGAAACCGATTTCGACGACCGATCCCGCGCTGGCGGCTCGGGTCGGGGAGACTTGCCCAGGCGCGCATACGCGGCATCGAAATGTTGGCGCAGCTCCTGGCGCGACGACTCGGGAAGATGCGGCAACCGCTTCTCGATCAGCGCCAACGCCTTCGCCAGCTCCGGGTCCGCGCTTGCCCCGCTCGGGATCTGAGTATCGCGCGCACCCGGCGAAGCATCTCGGGTTTGATCGAGCACGCGAACGCCCCACAGGCGACGCTCCACGACCTGCGTTTTCCTGTAAGACACATCCCCTTGCGCATCGAGGACCGGGCGATCCACCTCCACCGACTCTTTCCCTAAGCGCTCAAGCGCAACCCGGTCCCCGCGAGCGACCGACGCCTGCTCGATGGCCTTCTGCAAGCCAACGCCCCAATGCGTGTGCTCCTGTCCATCGGCGTCGCGCAAGGTAACGTAGAAGCTCTCGGAATTGGCGCGGTCGTGCTGGTAGGGGGCCTCTCCCATGTCGATGATCACGCCCGTGAGGGAGGGATCGGACGAGCGCCCGGCGGCGGATTTCTTCGATCCACTGGACGAACGAGAAGGGTGGCCGTCAGGCGAAGCGCTCTGCGCAAGGACAGCGGTCTCGCCGCGCGTAGGAGAATAGCCGAAGACACCTATGCCATGCTCGGAGGCGGCCGTCCAGACCGCACGCCGAAAGGCGCTCGATCCACGAACCCGAACCGACGACCAGCCGCGTTGCCGGGCCAGCTCGATGATCGCCGTTGCTGTCATCACCGAATCGTCGCGCGCGCGAAACGACTGACCCCGGATGGAGAAGGCCAGCACATCCGGGCGCTGCCTGTAATAGAAAGCGCCGCGACTTTCCACGAAGTGGCGGGCGACATAGGCAGGCGGCTCGACAGCAGGTTTCGACTCAAAGCTTGCGACCGGCGCGGCCGAAGGCATCGGCGTAGCCGGAACGACCTCGTTGGGCTCCTCAAAGCTATCCGTCCCCTCGAGAGCCGAGCGCCAGCGCGGTAAGGCAAGGTCCGGAGGCGGGATATCCGGCGGCGCCACGGCGGACCACAGAACACGAAACGCGGTCTTGTCGGCCTGAAACAGCTTATCGGCCTGGACCCAAAAGGAGGGATCGAAACCGAACGAATCGCCACCGCGGGCGCGCACGGCATCCCAGTTGGCATCGCTCAGATAATTGCTCAACCGCGTGCGAGCCACCTCCGGGGTTTGCGGGGCGCGCGGGATATCCAGTGGCAAGGGCTCCCCCAGGGCGCTTGCCGCCACTGCGCCCGTAGAACGGGGTAATCGGCGTCGGTGGAGACAAGATGGGAGGTTTGGTTGGCATCCGGATCGTAGAGCGCCAACTCGAGGGGATCACCCTGCAGGCGCTCGGCCTGAGAGAGCTCCAGATCCTTCGCATAACGCCACGCCTCGGGTGCCGAAGAGAACCGCATCGCCTGACGCGCATCTTCCAGCCAGGGTTCGGGTGCATCCGGGCCAACGAAAAAGAGACCGGACTTCTCGCTCAGAACGATTATGCGGTTATCCATGTGTGCGTCCTCACCGGCTGGCGATGGGGCGATTTGTCTCGCCGCTCACGTCCGTTTCCTCGCAGCTTGCGTCCTTGTCCTTGCACCACTCCCCAGCCTTATAGTCGTTTTCAACCCACCAATGATGACAGCCGCGCGCGAACGCGCCGGTATCATCACGCTCATTGCGGCAGCGCTGGACCAGCTTCGGCGGCTTCTCGTCGGTCAGCTCCGCATAATAATTGGCGCACATGCGCCAGGCCGTCGGACTCTCGCCGCGACAAGGGATGCCCTGGTCCTTTTGCTCTGCCGAGCACAATTGCCGGTTCAGGGTCGCGGCCAGCTTCGTCGATTCACAATTCCGGCCATAGGCGGCCAGCTCGTTGATCGCCCCCTGGGAAACCCCACTGGACGGGCATTTGTTGAGATACCCTTTCCGGTCTTTCGGGTCGGTATCGAAAAACTTCTTCAGGTACGGGCTGCACTCGGGCGTCGCACCGCCCCCGGCCAGGCACAGGATCGACCCGCAGGAGTCTTGCTGCTCTTGCGTGTATTGCTGCTCCGCGGCGCCCACCGGCGCTGTCAGGAGCGCCATCAGCGCGAGATATGGGATTCTCATCATCGTTCCTCCTTCAGTCACCTTGTTCACCTGTGAAAAATCAATCGGCGGGAGCAGCGCCAACGCCTCTCGCGAGGCAGATGAGGCAATCGCCGCCGTTTCTTCGGCAATCCGTTTCAGATCCTCGGGCGTGGGTATGCCCTCCGGGATCTCGATGCCCGCGATGTCTTGCTCGATGCGCCGCGCCTCGCTGGCGGCGCCGCCGTCATCCTGTTCTGCTTCCCCGTCGCCTTGCTCGTTTCCTTCCTCTTCTCCTTGCTCTGCGTCTTCCTCTGCGCCTTGCTCTTGCTGCGCCCCCCGCAACGTCGGCGGCAGCGGCAACGACGCCAGGGCGCGCCCTGCGAACAGCTTGTCCCGGAAGTAGCGCAGCTTGCTCGCCAGCAAGGGGCGGATGCCATCGACGAGCACGATGATCTCCTCATCGTCCAGGTTGGCGATCTCATCACTGGAGAGGATTTGCTGACCGGTTTCCGATACCTGCCTGGAGCGCCGCCCCTGCCCGAAGCTGTAGCTGGTCTGCTTGACGGTGCGCTGGCCGATCATCTTCGCGATGCCCTCGGCCAGGTCGCGGCGATGGGTCGGCGGGCGGTAGTAGATGCGCGCCCGGTGGTTGTCGATATAGGACTCGGCGTGCTCGCGCCCGTAGAGCGCCTGTAGCTGGGCCTCGGACTGGATGACGGTGGCGACCTTGATCCCCCAGCCGCGCACATAGGCCAGGGCATCGACGAGCTTGACCATGGGGCCGAGCGAGAGAAACTCATCGAGCATGAGCAGGACGGGGACTTTCAGGTCCGCTTGCGCGTCGGGCGTCTCGCCCGCCTTCGTGTTGAGCGACAGGAAGGTCTCGATGAGCACCCGGATCAGGGGCGCGAGCTTCTTCAGGTCATCCGGAGCGATGCTGATATAGAGGCTGATCGGCTTGCGCCTGAACTCGCGCAGATCAAAATCGTTCGCTTCCGTCGCCCGGTCCACCAAGGGGCTCGACCACAGGGTGAGCTTGGTCGCCAGGGTGGACTTGATCGAGCCCCTGGGCTTCTCCGGCTCGTTGCACCAGCTCAGGACGTAGCGCCGGCAGGTCTCGGAGACGGCGATCCCCTGCCCTTTCAGCTTCTTGAGCAGGTCCTTGAGGTACTCGGCGGTCTCTTTCTCCGTGCGCACCAGGCGGTTGACCTGCCCGATGCTCACGGGCCACTTCAGGCCCGGACCGGCCTCGACCACCAGCAGCGCCAGACCAATGAACAGGTCTCGTGCCGCATCGTCCCAATAGGGCTCCCTGCTCTGCGCCGGGATCAGGTTCGCGGCCAGGGTCTGAATGTCGTTGATGCGCCGCTCGCCTGCGCTGATATAGGCCAGGGGATTGAAACGATGCGTCTGGCCTTCTTCCTCCAAGGGATCGAACCGGAAAACGTCCTGGTTCAACGTGCCGGCGCGATAGCCCGAGGTGATGGCGTAGTTCTCGCCCTTGATGTCGAGGCAGAGCACCGAGCCCTGCCAGTGCAGCAGGTTCGGCACCACGAAGCCCACGCCCTTGCCGGTGCCCGTGGCGGCGGCCAGGAAGACGTGCAGGTCGCCGTTGAAGACCAGCAGCTTGCCGCGGTGGCGCCCGAGCACGATCGATTGCCCCCCGGCGTCGTAGAGCCCGGCCTTTTTCGCCTCGCCCGTCCGGGCCAGGCGCGCCTCGCCGTGCAGCGGCTTGGGCGGCAGCAACGCCCAGGTGACGAACGCCGGGATCGCCACCGCCACGCCGGCCCCGGCCATTCCCGCCGGAAAGAGCGCATCGGGCTTTACGTCATGGATCGCCCCGGCAATCCAGACCCAGGGGGTGAATTGGACGTGCGCCAACTGCGCGTACACCCAGGACGCGCTCGGAATCAGGGCAATCAGACCGACGAGCACCGCCGCAGCGATGCCCCACCAGGTTCCCGCCGTGGCCCGCCGTCTCATGCAGCTTCCCCGCCGCGCGGCAGGAAGTAGATCTCCGTGACCTGCTTTCTCTCCATCTGGATGATGACATCGACCAGGTTGATGACCAGGCCCCGGATGTCCTCGCGCGTCAGCCCTGCCCCGGCGCTCGACTGGCGCAACATCAGCATGAGCTGCTCGATGGCCGCGCGTGGCGCTGTTGGCGTGGATGGTGGTGATCGATCCGGGGTGCCCGGAGTTGACGTTGCGCAGGTAGTAGTAAGCCTCCTCGTCGCGCAGCTCGGCGAGCATGATGCGGTCCGGCTTCATGCGCAGGCAGGACACCAGCAGCTCCTTGGCCGTCACCGGGGAGATCCCCGAGCCGTCGCGGGAGTAGAACAGCCGCACCACGTTCGGCTGCGAAAACACCAGCTCGTAGGCGTCCTCGATGGCGATCAGGCGCTCGTCATCGGGGATCTCGGCGATCATGGCCTTGGAGAGTGTCGTCTTACCCGAGCCGGTGGCCCCGGAGATGACGACGTTCAGCCGATGGCCGACCAGCTCGCGGATGATCTGCGTAATGCTCAGCTGTCCCTGCTCGCGCCACCCCATCAGATGCTGGCGCA
>CAWDLA010000024.1:0-83893 GCA_963802975.1 uncultured Gammaproteobacteria bacterium | reverse complement strand
CCCCGCGCACCGACCGAGTTTGGCGACGAGGTACCGGTGCGCAAGGAGAATCAAGAGTGTGCCACGATCCGCAGACGGTTGCACGGCGCCATTTTGTCGTGACCCCCTACGAACCCGACGGCGAGCAGTTGCTCCCGCAGCTTCCGGACACCTGTCCTGTCGAGGCACAGGACGGGCAATCCTGCCGCTTGTTTCAGGACCACTTTCGCGAGCGTAAGACCGGGCCGGGGTTTGCGCTGTGTGTGATGCGTTGCCGTACCCACGCGATCGGCTTCACCCTCTACCCGCCCGGTTACACGCCTTGGGGTCGCAAGCCATGGGTCTGCGAGGGGGTCGTCGCGCAGGGCGAAGACGCCGTTGAGGACAACGCCGAGCGGTTCCGCAACACCTACTTCGAGGCGGCCTTGGATGCGGCGCGGGGTGTTTTTTGGCCGCGGGAGAAGATCCTCGCTTCGGACTTTGCCACACCGAGCGATCTTACCCAGGAATGCCACCTCTCGCGCGCGATCCGGCTGCTGGGGATTGATCGGGAGCCCGCCCAGCGCGAGCTCTTCGCGCAGCTGCTCCGCCTCCCCGGCCAGACCCTGCACGACGCGGCGCGGGTCATCGGGCAGCAGCCCAACCTCGCGGATCTGGGTCGTGCCGTCTGCACGGTGCTGGAGGCGATTCCATCGACCCTCACCGGGGTCTTCGAGTCGCTCGCCTGACCGTGAGCAACTTCTCCCTTCATGGATGCACTGGATTACGAAAACCTCGTGGTTTTGGGCGCAGTGCGACGAGAAATCGCGCGGTACAAGCGGCAAGAACCGCATCCGCCCCGAGAAGTTCTTAGAGGTTGAAGTTCCCCTCCCCCCCATCGACGAGCAACGCCGCATCGTCGCAAAGATAGAAGCCCTCGCCGCAAAGGTAGAGGAGGCTCGCGGCCTGCGCGCCAAGGCTACCGAAACATCGTCGGTACTCATGTCACAGGCAACCACATCGCTCTTAGCTGATGCCTCCTGGAATCGTTCTCCGCTTGGCGTCATCCTTGCGGAGAGTCCACGCAATGGCCTCAGTCCGCAAAGAGAAATCGATTCTGGGGGACGACCGATGCTCCGTATTAATGCTGTGTCGAGTTCTCCAACTCGATTCGTAGACATGAACGCAGCAAAGTATGTCGATGTTGAGCAAGATGTTGCACAGCCTTATGTTATCCAGTCTGATGACGTATTAATCGTGAGTTACAACGGAGACATTAATCGTGTTGCGAAGCCTTGCATCTACAAAGGTTCGAATGACTCAAAGGTTGTCTACCCAGATAAGCTTATTCGTCTCCGTCCAGATTTGTCAAAAATGACACCCGACTTCCTAGTGTTCGCCTTGCACTCTCGTGAGTTCGATCTCAGATTGAGGAATTAGGGAGAACAACTGCGGGCAACATCGGCATTAGCGGAAAGAATGTGAAGTCCTTCGTTGTCCCAGTCCCTCCGCTTCGTGAACAGCGCCGCATCGTTGAGGAACTCGACGCTCCAGGAAAAGGTCGACTCGCTAAAGCGCCTCCAAACCGAGACCTCGAAGGAAGTCGACTCCCTCCTCCCCTCCATCCTCGATAAGTCGTTCAAAGGCGAACTGTAAGAGCATATCTCCATGCGGCCCTCTCTCCATACGAAATTCGTAGACAAGGCGGAGGCCGCCCTTGTCGCTGCTGTAGAAGTGTACAACAAGCCCTCCTTCCAATATCGGGAGGAAACGTTCGCTATCCTCGCGATAAACGCGTGGGAGCTGCTCCTTAAGGCACGACTTCTGAAAGACGCCAACAACACCCTCAAAGCCATCCGCGTCTACGAGTCCAGAAAAACCAAGGCCGGCAAACCATCAAAGAAACAGTACTTGAAGCGGAACCGTGCAGGTACCCCGCTTACGATCTCACTGGTTGCGTGCATCACAAGGCTTGATAAACAGTCAGACGCAAGGCTCCATCCAGAAATTAAGGCGAACCTTGCGGCCCTGACCGCTGTTCGTGATGGCGCTACACATTACATTAACGCCAGCCCAGTCCTAACAAAGCACGTGCATGAGGTTGCCGCCGCCACTGTGAAGAACTTCATTCTTCTTGCGAGACAGTGGTTCAAGCGCGATTTTTCCAACTCGTTGTCGTTGGTAATGCCACTTGCTTTCCTTAGCGGAGCCAGTGAAATCTCGTCTGTTGTGGTAACGGCCGGAGAAAAGCGCCTTATAGAATACCTACAAGGATTGGCAGATACCGAAACAGATGCAAAGTCACCGTTTTCTGTTGCGGTAAGTGTGAAGATAAAATTCGAGCGATCAAAGCTAACTACCGCATCGAAGGTTCAAGTGACCAAAGACCCAGATGCTGTCCGTGTCGTTTTGACAGAAGAAGATATGCGGGAGCGTTATCCATGGGATTATCGAGTGCTTACTAATCGCATGAAAGCAAGGTATTCAGACTTCAAAGAAAATAACCGTTATCATGCATTAAGAAAGCCTCTCCTGTCAGACAAGCGGTACGCGCATTCACGACTACTAGACCCGAGCAAGCCAAAAGGCACAAGGAAAGATTTCTATAGCCCAAGTATATTCAATAAATTTGACGAGCACTATACTCGAAAGTAGTACTACCACCTACTCTTCCTCTATCCGCCTCCGTCGTTCATCCAGACTCTCGCCCTCGTACATCCAGTACCATGGCCCACAGACTGCCTTCCAGTGGTAGCCGATGCGCTCAAGCGCTGTGAGTGTCGCTTGGTTGAGGCTCATGTTCTCGCCCTCGAACTCTACCCGTCGCTTCTCCGCGACGCGACATGTGATCGTTGGGTCACGGCTAAACGTGAGTTCGGCACCATCTGGAATATTGACCATTCTGAAGTTAAAGACCGCCCGACGTCGCTTCGCCTCGTTGAGGGCCGCCCTATCCTCCTCAGTCTCGACGTAGTCCTCGCGCGGCGTCACGTCCTCAGCTCGACCATCCGCAGCGCGGACGCGACACGCTCCGGTGCGATCTCGAAGAACTCCCGACGTGAACTGACGCGATGGTCGGCGAAGGCGTCGTGGAGACGCTGCTCCGCGTTCCGCGCCTTCTCGACCCGTGCGGCATAGAAGCACTCAAACGGAAATGGCACCGACGTATTGTCGAGCTGCCGCATGCGATCCTCAAGACCATTATCGGTGCGCCCGACCTTCACATAGCCCGGCATCGCCTCATTGGTCAGTATGTATATGATTTCGTTGTCGCTACCCTCTACCTCCTTGTCGAGTTCATACTCCTCCACTTTATCGTATGTACAGAAACCCGCAAATACTGAAACACGCCCGTAAGAAGTGCGGCATTTTATCGTGAGGAATGCCAGAGGCATTCCTCACCACTGTGCGGGTCATTCGACCAGGAGATCGCGATGAACGTCTACACCGCCGACAACCGAAAGTTCCAGGTGAACATCATGGAGCCTGGCGACGTGGTGATCCACTTCGACGCACAGAATGCGTGGATGGCCGAGGGTGTCGTGTACGCCATGTTGGAATCCGCGCAGGACGCCACACCCGAGGAGATGGAAAACCTCCGCCGTATCTATAATCAGATCCGTGAGAAGCACGACGACGAATGCGTCCAGTAACTCTCAACCACAAAACCCACAAACACACCAACACGCATATGCCCATAGAACTTGCAGGCCCGCTCGTGAAGAAGGCCGCCGACGTCGCCCGTGAGATGCGAGAACAAGGTCTTACCGAGGCACCTATCCCCGGCATGGTAGGTTTCTTCGTCTCAACCGATCACGCAGCAAAAGCACGCCTCGCCCCTATCACCGTCGACCGCCGCACGTACTTCATCTGCCAAAGGATGCCTGTCTGACCACACCATGGGCCACTACCAGAGCTGTCGGATTCGAATCTTGCCAAAGTCCGACCCTTCTCTTCCGTACGTTGACGTCGGCTTTTTCGTGCTCCGCCCGATCTATGTTTACAACTTCTACGTAAAATATAGTGATTTCGTTCGAGTGTTGACCCGCGGTTAGAACCATCCAGTACGCACAGTGTTCCGAACGCTTCCGACGACATCCGAGGCGTATGCTTCGGAACGGTTCGGAACCAAGCACTCGCTCATCGCCTACAAGTATATTCCGAACGGTTCCGAACGAAAGCTTCTTCCGCGAAACATTGTTGGTAGTCTTCGAACTGCTGGTTCTGAATGTGTTGTCGGCAACGCTCAAGATTGAATACCGAAACCATTCACGCCACTGATCCAGCTGTTCAGTTTCGAGCGCGGATTGTCCGAGGACTATACCATCCGACCACGAGTGACAGTCACCGATGCATCCAACCACAAACATACTTCTCAGTAATCGAAGGAGGAGTGTCGACGCCGACCTGTCATGCATTTATGCACTCGTACTCAGGATAGTGCTCTGGACAACCAAGAATGTCGAACCCGACCGACCTGAATGTCGAACGAATCTGCAGACTAGTTTGATGGGTGTAGCCTCGCTATCGTTGTTCGCGCTTTCCGAACTGCTGCAGGAGGAGCCAGTGACTATATCGCGAACGTCACTTACTCGAAGGTACGCGCTTTTGCATAAACGCAGGCCTACCACTTCTCCATGTGCGAAGGCGTAATATGTCCGAACACGTGTTGCACTTTTTGTGCGTGAGCTTCGCTATACGATTCACCTCTCGATCTAAAAAATAAGTCGAGCACCAGCAGCGGTCTCAAAAGCCAAAGCTGGATCGTTGTCTTAAAGATAGTTCCGATCTAAGTCGCGAGCGAAAAACTGTGCATGAGCGAAGCCGGAATACGCCAACCACCTTCGAGCAAGGTGCAATCAAGAGCATGAGAATCTAATCTACTCATGTTCCCCCTCCTTAGATGTTTTTTGCCGTCCATACGATATGTCGCAAAAACCTTGTGCAGGTACGTCGAGCGCATTATTAAAGTTGGTCGACAGGTTTTGAAACGCGATAAGCGCGGTGAGCTCAACTATCCCATCTTCATCGTAGTAGACTCGCAGCTCTTCCATAAGCTCTTCCGTTACTTGTGCCCCGGACAATGTAACCGCTTCCGTATATTTGAGTACCGTCTTCTCTTGCTTGTTAAAGATATCGTTTTCTCTCCAATGCTCTAAAGCCAGCACCTTATCCATCGACCCTGCCCTCTTCGCCAGAGTGGCAGAGTTGATATCAACGCAGAAGCGACACCAATTCATTTGAGAAACACGAACCGTTACGAGTGACCGGATCTCCGGGCTCGATGGTGAGCTACGGCGTTCAAGTACGCCATACAGCGAGGCAACAGCTATGAACAGTTTCGGAACCCGCGCCCAAACAAGTGCAGGTCGCCACACTTGAGCCATACTGCGTCTCTGATTCCAAAAGAACGGTCGCAGGTACCACGGACAACTCGTCTCTTTCTTCTCAGTAACTCGCATTGCAGTATCTCTAGCACAAAAACGAAACGGCTCGCACGGCGCAGGAAAAGGCCTCGGGTGTCGACCCTTCTCTCTGTCCACCGTAGACCGTACGCATATACAACAGGCACACCCTCATGTGGTACCTTTGTCGGGTTCTTGTAGCTTCTAAAAGAAGTGGCTGAATTGTCGTGAGGCGAGTGGCCTCACTCAACCTTCAGGTGTACTGCATCGCTGGAATGCGTCGGCGTTGGATCTGAGTCAGTTTCCGCATCGCGCACCATCCCGCTCGGGGCCTTCAGTTGAAGAAGCTGTTGTTCGAGCGTACCAACCTCATGGCGAGCGTCGGTAAGTCGATCGACCAGGGCCAGCTTCTCTCGCTCATGCCGCTCGCGCTCTCCGTCGACCAGACTGTCGAACTGCCGTATGAGATGTTTTTGCCCCTCTAGCTGCACGCGCAGTTCGTAGTTTTCCATCTGCAGCTCTTTGAGTTTTCCCGCTCATCTCGGTAGGAGAGTCTGTTTCTTGCTCTCGGGTCGTTCCGGACGTGCTGTTCGGAACGTTCTTTCTCTGGTACTTTCTCTGTTTCCGTGGGTGGTGTTCTTTGTTCGGTGTGTTCGCTTTTCTTCTGACGTAGCCGGTTTGTTCCTTTCTCGCGTACTTCCGTTTCCTGTGTTCTCGTCCCATTCCTCGATCGTTCCGAACCTGTTCGGAAAGCTCCTCAGCTTCCGTCGACAGAACTCCCCCATCTCGGTACTCGATGTACTGCATCTTCTTCCGCTCTTCCTGAATCACGCGGTTGATACTATCCGGAGTGATGTAGTACTTGCGCTCCTCTGCGTTGTAGCAGCAGTCGAGACGCATGATTCCACTTGCATTTTGATTACACCAATTCGTAATAGCCCGCTCCGTTCTGGCACACCTGCTTCGTCAAAAATTCGTGCAGCTTCTCGTACCGTAATAGTGCACGCCGGTCGTGTTGGTCAGAGCATGCTGGTGTCGTGCGGTATTGCTCACCACTGGAAGTACGAACTGGTTCGTTCCCCTCTGAACCTTTGTTTCGGAACGAAGTGAGGTTTCGTTCGGAACGTCTTCGGAACCGTTTCGTATTTGTTCGGAAGTGTTCGGAACGTTTTCCGAACTATTCGGAACTTGCTTCCGAATCGTTCGGAACGCTTCCGTTGAATAGGACTGCGCTATTTTCCGTTTGGCTTCCGAAATCGTTCCGAACGTCGTTCGGAACGATTTTCGTTTTTCGGAACGTCTTCCGAACTGTTCCGAACGTTTCCGAAGAATGGCGCTTGTTCCGAACCATTCCGAAGTGGTTCCGAACCATTCGGAACGTTGCTTCGGTCGTCATTCGCTGCTTGGTAGTCCATTACGAACATTGTATCGGTTAGGGCGCAAAATTTGCGGATTGTTATCCACAGGTGATCGCTCTCGGATCTGCAATTTTTGCCGTATCATAGTTCGTATGAGCCTCACGCTGCCAACAACAATGGTGGAGTCTATTCCACACCTTACCGGAGGTGCGATCAAAACGTATCTTTCGCTCTCCATGTTGAAGGCAGCAGTAAACCCTCACCCAACCCAGGAAGACATTGCACTGTACATGAACGCGTCACCGCGTAGTGTTGGAACCTATCTCAAGGAGCTTGAACGAGCAGGGTATATCAAAAAGAATCGCATTGGTGCCGGTCGCAAGACCGACTATGTGCTCGTAACAGAAAAACAACATGGAGCGCGAGTAATGATCAGTGGCGCTTCGAGGGTTTTAGCAGCCCGAACTTCACAACTGTTCCTGATGAGTTCTTCGACGTACTTGCGCCTCGCTTGAGCGGCGGGGAAGTAAAGGTGCTTCTCTATATCATTCGACGCACGTTTGGTTTTAAGAAAGAGCGAGACAGTATCTCGATAAGCCAAATGCTCAACGGCATTGTCAAAAAGAATGGTGAGCGTCTAGATCTTGGTGCTGGCCTGAGCAAACCGTCACTCTGCCGAGCGCTGAACACCCTCGCCGAGAAGAACGTTCATTACTCAACACACGACAATTCGATTTTAATGGAGGGTTCATCGCGACCTCTTACCAGCTCAATATGCGTGGTAAAGTCCAAGAAGACAATCAGAACAGAGATGATGCAACCCTTGGTAAAAAAATGAGACAAGGGGGAGTGTCTCAGAAATTGACCAAGGGGATGTCTCAGAATTTGACCAAGCCCCTGGTAAAAAAACGAGACATACAATATACAGTTAACAATAAACAGGTAGACAATAACGTTAACGTTTCAAAAAAGGCGAAAAGGCGAAGTCCAGTACATGACCTCGAGGACATAGAACAGCACCAAGATCTGACCGAGCTGATTGCCGCAGATATACTCGCTGCACTTGGCGACGATCACTCGAAAGCCTTCTATCGCCTCGTGGCGCGCAAAGTACCCGAAACTGTCATCCGCGAAGCGCTTTCCGAGTTGAAACAGGGTGGGGCGGAGTCCTCGGCCAAGGTCTTCACAAGCAAAATGGTGACCTATGCGCAAGAACGGGGTGATGCCGCACGAAGCACCACCTTCACCGAAGAACGCAAAGCACTATCAAATCGATTCAAGCAGGACTGATGCGGTGTACGTGGCGTTCAGCAGGCATGAGATAGGGAACTGGTCACGACAGCGCCGCCAAGGACGTCAGAGTCCGATCTGCGTGCGTATGCGGCACCATGTGCGATGACGAGAAAGTGTGGCACCGGCAGCATGAGAATCGGTGCCAAATCGGTGCCACGAAAATTGCGTAAGCGCTCAAATACGTGCTAACCTTTTGTTAAATATGGAGCTGGCGATAGGATTCGAACCTACGACCTGCTGATTACAAATCAGCTGCTCTACCAACTGAGCTACGCCAGCAAACTCTTGATTACAATGTAATAATTGCTATAAATTCACTATTATTCAATAAGTTGCATCTGATGCAGAACGTGACGACTGAGGTCACGAGCGGCCAAAGGAATGACGGGCCGCGACAACATCTATGATCACAAAAGCGTTCACGATTTACGGGCAACAGATGTTTTTCCGATACGTTCGTGAGGCAAGCACAACCCGGTCTCGACGTGCTCGATGCTGGATGCGGAGGCCTGCGCCTCAGGACCAGAAAGACCAAGGCCGGAACGGTCCGAACATCAGCGCACCGTTTCGAGTTCTCAGGACGTCGCCAGTATATAACACTTGGAGACCATCCCAATCTATCCCTGGCTGGTGCGAGAGCGAAGGACCAAGCTGCACAAAAATGATAGTCACGACGGAGTTTTTTGAAAGCTCCGTTCTCGTCTGCGGTCTGCGCGGGGGATGGCCCAGGAGGGAGAACCGTTGATGCCAATCGTGTTTTTATGGTCCGGGGCGACACGGGTGTCAGAAAGGTTAGCCTTGTCATTGCGGCCAGCGATTGGCGGGACGACGGTGTCACTTGATGGGATAGGGACCGGCGCGACGCCGTAGAGTTCGAACGCACAATGCGGCTGCTCTACCGATCTCCCGAGATGGGGACCTGCGGGTCATGGGAGCCGCCGGGACCTGCGGGCGGGTGGATGCTCGGGCTGTAGATGGGCCGCGTTTGCTGGCCGCCCGAGCCCAACAGCCAGTGGCGGTTGATCTGGTCGATTAGCCGGTTTGCGCCAGCGATCAGGGCGTGGGCATCGGAGAGGATCTGCGGCATCTGATCGGCGCTCTGCTGGACGCGCTGTGCCACCTGGTTGAGCCCGGTGACCAGTTGCCTCAGCTCACCGAGTGCAGCGTTGAAGCGGGCGGAGGCGGCGACCGTGCTGCTGCCGATCTGTCTCACGTCCTGACCCGCGTCCCCGATAACCCTGTGCAGGTCGACCCCGGCCTTCTCCCAGGCCCCGAAGCCGCGCTTGGCCGAGTCCACGATGTCGGGAAGGGGCGTTATCGCGTGGCGCACCTCGCGACTGATACCCTCGATGTTTTCCAGGGCGGCAACCATCCGGGTACGGTTCTCCGCCGCGGTCTCGCTCAGTCGGGCCAGGTTCGCCAGGATGGCCTTGACGTTCGTGGTCATCTTCTCGAGCTCGGAGGTACTGAAGGTCTCTGCCAGATCGGTGGGCTCGACGGTCTTCAGGAGCGAGCCTTGCGGCAGGGGCTCGTCGTTCTCCAGGTTGGTAACGAAATTCAATCGGGTCAGGTCCACCACGGCGGCCAGCCCCATGGTGGAGGCAATCTCCAGATAGCTGCCATGCGTAATGAACGCCCCGTACTCCGGCTCGAAGTGCAGGTCAAGCCGCACATGTCCGTCGCGCTGCAGGCTCAGCTTGCCCACCTTGCCGATGGCGATGCCGGCGAGTCGGATGTCGGCGCCCTGGGTGATGCCGTGAGCGCGTTGGAGCAGGGTGTGGTAGTCCAGGGCCTGGGGCTCCGGACCGCTCCCCCGGAAGTGGCGCACGATGGCGACCGCCAGAAGCACCAGTGCCATCACGATGACGAGCCCGACCAGGCGGTCGATCCAGCCGATCTCGTAGGGAACGTTCTGCCTCAGTGCCACCTTTACCGCCTATCTATTCGGGCAGTTCACACCGGCTTGAGCCCGTCTTCGGTCAGATCGAACGCCCGGGTGGCGTGTTCGATGCCGCTGTGGCGTGCCGTCATGATCACCGCAAACCCGTCCTTTTCCTGGTAGGTCTTTATCGTCTCGAAGATGAACTCGCGCTCGCCCGGCATGCCTTCGAGCAGCCCGTCGATCAGGATCAGCCGGGGGCGGCGGATCAATGCGCGCGCCAGGTTGACCAGCCGCGTGTCCATCTCACTGATGTCCTCGGCATCGTGGTCGAGCAGCGTCGAGATTCGTAGCGCATCGGCGACGTCGTGCACCGCGTCCGCCAGCTTCCGCCGATCGACGTTGTAATGATACCCCAGGGGCAGGGCGATATTTTCCTCCACGGTGAGCAGGCTGATCAGCCCCCGCTCGCGGTAGACCATGGCGATGTGCTCGCGCAGGGCTAGCAGCTTGGCGGGGGAGAGGGGGCCGGCGAGGTTCTCCCCGTCAAATCGTATTCTGCCCTCTATCCGCTCAGCCGCCCCGCTGAGGGCCCAGAGCAGGACGGTGCCGAACTGCAGGACCGGGCAGCGGATACAAAGGATCTCGCCGGCGTCGACGGCGAACGACAGATTGGCGAGATAACCGATGCGGCCGTAGTGCACGTGAAGGTCTTTGACTTCGAGAATCATGGCGCGTAGGCGAGGAGGGAGATGGCGACGTTGGCGACCAGCACGGAAACCAGCTGGCGTGTGCCGGAGGTGGAGATTGACCTGGTGAGCTTTGCCACGTGGCCCTGCATGCTGGCGCCGAATCGGATGGCATAGAGCCCGATGAGCAGGCCGCTTGCCAGGCATTTCATGGCGATGATGGCCAGGTCATTCGCCTCGGCCCGGTGCAGCACCTCGGACGCCACCTCCCAGGGATCGATTCCGGGATTCAGAAACCAAAGGGTCAGGTCCGCGGAGATCAGGCTCACGGCCAGGAAATAGACGATCATCAGCAGCATCGAGACAGGGAAGGCGAAGAACACCGGCACAAGGAACAGGTTCGTGGGATTGATGCCCATGTTGTTCAGTACGTCGAACTCCCGGAAGATGGCGAGGTATCCCAGCTTGGCAGTGACCGCGGTGCCTGAGCGGACCACGATGAGAATGGCGCACATAACCGGAGCGAGCTCGCGCATGATGACGACTACGAACAGCTCCGAGAACAGGGGAATTAGCTGTTCGCCGCCGGTGTTGGCGGGAAGGTTGAATACCAGCGCGAATCCGAGCAGCAGGGCAATGAGGGCGTTGACCGGCAGGGCCATGACGGCGGTCAGGTAGACCTGATGGCTGGAGACCTTGTAGAAGATGCGCCGGCGCGAGCGGTGCGCGGCGTAGAAGCGGGCTCGCAAGAGCACCGAGAGCAGGGCCAGGAAATCTCCGGCCTCGGCCAGGGCCTTCCGGGTCTTACGGCCGATTAGTCCAAGCAAGCTCAGATCTCCGCCAGTTCGCGTTCGATTCGGCTCAAGGCGTCCTGGTCGCCCCTCGCCCGGTTGACCACATTGGCGCGTTCGTAGAAGCCCCGCGCCCGGTCATGTCTTCCCGCCCCGGTCGCGATGTGGCCCATCAGCTCGAGGGTGCCAGCGATACCCGCGGCGTTGTCCGCCTGCTTGAACAGGTCGAGGGCACGCTGCGCCAGTGTCAGGTCACCCGAGGCTCGGGCGTGGGCCTGGAGCACGAAGGCGTAGTCATCCGGGTCCGCATCGGCCTGATCCAGCCGCCCGCGGATGAGCGCGTAGGCCTCCTCGGTGCGGCCCAGATAGGTGAGCGCCACGGCCTTCTCGATGGGGCGCAGCGCATGGGACAGGGCCGTCTCGTAGTCCTGCTTCGTACCGTTCAGGCGCCCCCGCAGCAGGGCGCTCTCGTACAACGCGTGCGCATCACCCAGGCGTGCCGCGGCCTCGGCGCCCTGTTTCAGGTGGTCCTGTGCCAGCGTCCACTCGCCCAGTAGGTAATACAACCTCGTCAGTCGAAGGTGGCAGCGGACCTGTCCCCCTTGATCGTCAGCCAGGGAATAGAGCAGAAGGGCCCGCTCCAGGTCCGAGGCGGCCTGCTCTGGTGCGAGGCGAACCCGCTCCGCGCTCAGGGATGCCTCGAGGCGCGCGGCAGTCTGGATGGTGATGGGGCGCTCGTCGGGTGGCTGGCTGGCGCAGGATGCCAGCAACACAGACAAAAGTACCGCGGAGCGCCGTTTCGACTCGCGGCCCTCTCGTCCAGGGGGCGGGCATGTAGGACGTGATGTCTCTCTGGCTGAACTCAGTATCATTGTCGCATGACGCTCGCTGCTAGCAGTCACTGTATCTCACCGAATTTTCTCTGATCAAATGTCGCCGACTCTCCCGAATTGCTCCGCCGTCGCCTGAGCGATCTGCAAGGCGCAAGAACCCATAGTCGGTGCGGGCTATCGCAACGACAGCAGTCGGTAGAGTCGAGAAGCGGCGCAGTGGTATAAGGTCCGGCCTTGAAGCAGCAGCTCATCGCCCGGTAGTTGCCGCTCATCCCGTAGGAACGGTTGTGCCCTCCGAGAAGCTGCCGCACATAGTCCATTTTCGCTATTGCACCGACCATCCGTAGCCGGCGCAGTCGCTCATTCGACTGCTTGCGCTTTCCGTGGAGACGCTTGCGCTCGGTTTCGCGGCCCACCACAAAGCGGTCGCGACGACTGCAGCTCACGTAACCGGTCAATCAATGAGTTAGACTCCGTGCTACTCGCCTTCCCGCGTAGTCGGCGGTTGGTTGGCAGAGCTTTCGACCGGCGCCACCCGTGCGTCCGCCTCCAGCTCGTCTGTTTTCAACCCGCCCGAGTCCTCCTGGGGCAAATCCGTATCAGCTTGAACCGGAACACCCTCGCGGCTCGATTTCGGTTTCGGCGCTGCGACGGGGGCTGAGGCCTCCCCAATGGCCTCGGGAGCCACGGCCTTATCCTCCGCGTTCCGGGCCGCCACACCAGCCGGTACGTCGTGATCCGGTGTCTTCGAAACCGGCTCCTCGGACATCCCTTCCGGAACAAAATCGCGGGAAACATCGGCTGCTTTGTTAGGCGATTCCGGGACCTCTCCAAGCAGACGCATCTCGTACCTTCCTTCCGGCACCTGGGTAGACGGTGGCTCCAGGGACTTCTCGTGCTGATAGCCCCAGATAAACAGGCCGGCATTCAGCAGGAGGAGGACGACGAATATCCAGGGCAGCATGGGCGGTCCTCAGGCGATCAGGGCCAGGCCCCGGAGTACGAGATCAGGAAATTGTAAGACTCTCCCCTGCATGGCGGGAAGCAAGCGCTGCGCATCGCCACCGGTGAGTATGAGCACGGGGTCAGCGCCGGCCAGATCCGCGAGCCGATGATACAGGCGCTCCGCAAGCGCTGCCGGGGCCTGAATCGAGCCGGCGGCGATGGCGGTACCTGTGTCCGCCGCCCAAGGCTCGGACAGATCCTGCGGCTCGACCCGCGGGATGTGGGTGCCGGCGAGCAATCCATCGCGCATCATCTCGATACCCGGCAGAATGAGTCCTCCCAAGTGCCGCCCGCCGGAAAGGAGCAGATCGAAGGTGACGGCCGTACCCGCGTCGACGACGAGCACCGGACCGTCGCAGGACCGGTGAGCGGCGATCAGTGCCAGCCAGCGGTCTACACCGAGCCGCTCCGGCCGCTCATAGGCGACTGAGACGTCGTAAGAAGCGGGCTCGGTGCGGGCGAATCTCGGCTCAAGATCCCAATAGGATCTGCAGGCGCGGCGCACGGCGTCGGCCATCTTGTCCCCGGCGACGTTGCTCACGAGAACCCGTTGGGGCGTTCCAAGCTGCTCCCACGCGGCATGCAGGTCGATCGGGAGACCGCCATGGTGGCGAACCGTGCGCATCTCCCCCACCGAGTCGGTTTCGCCCCGGGCCCACTTCAGGTTGGTGTTGCCGATGTCGATGAGGAGGTCCATTGCGCTGAATCTTCCGGGGCTCGGGGGGCGCATCATATCACCAAGGGCTCCAGGTCCAGGTACCGCCTTCGGGTGCCGGTATTTCGTTTCGGTCCACCGAGGGCACGGCGATCCTCTCGGACTAAGGCGATTTCTGTCAGATCAGCCGCCATCCACCGACCGCAGGCTGACCTCGCCGGCCTGATAAGTCTCGATGGTGCCGTCCCTGTCCAGCCGCAGCGCCCCCTGACTGTCGATCCCCGCATGAACACCTAGGATCGCCCGGCCCCCGAGCCGAATCTCGACGAGCTCGCCGCGGTAGAAATCGAACCGCTCCCACTCCGGAAGAAAGGACCCCAACCCCCCGCGCTCATAGCGCGACATGGCCTCTATCAGTCCTCCCGCCAACCGGGCCGCAAGCCGGTTGCGCCCATCGAAGCGAAGACCGGAAACCGACTCCAGGTCCACCCAGGGCTGGTCGATCCCGACCGCCTGTGCCTCGCCGAGCCGGGTATTGAGTCCAAGTCCGGCCACGACCAGGCTCGGTCCCTGGGCCTCGCCCGCTACCTCGAGCAAGAGTCCCGCAAGCTTGCGGCGCCGCCAGAGGACGTCATTCGGCCACTTCAGGGCGATGTCGGGCACGCCTTCCGCCTCCAGGACACCGGCAACCGTGGCACCGGCGGCCAGGCTCAGACCGCCGAGCTCACCGGGCCCGAAAGGGAACCGCCACAGAAGGGAGAGATAGATGTTGGTGCCGAACGGGGAGACCCAGGTCCTGCCGTGCCGCCCGCGCCCGGCGCTTTGGCGCTCCGCGAGACAAAGGGAGCCGGACGGTGCAACGCTTTGGGCCTCACGCATGAGGTGGCTGTTGGTGGAGTCGATGTCGTCGTAGATCTCCAACCGCCTGATTTGAAGTCGCGCCTCCTCTGGCATCTGGCCCAGGATCCGCTCGGAATCGAGCAGCTCCAGCGGCGCACTCAGGCAATAGCCTCGGCCGCGAACGGATCGGACTTCCAGACCCAATACCTCGCCTGCCTTGTGCACCGCCTTCCAGACGGCGGCCCGGCTGATGCCGAGAAGTTTCGCCAGCGCCCCTCCGGAATGGAGCTCACCGTCGGCGAGCTGGCGGATGACCTCGAGGTGGGTGTCCATGGCTAACTGCGATTCAGTCCGCGATTGAACACCAATGGACACAAATGGTTCTTGGGGAAGTCAACGAAATGTGCGGCCCTTTGTACTGGCCCGTGCCCTTTTCCCGGGTCCTGCGATTGTGAAACATTCGCGCTTCTTGCGTTCATTTGCGGACGTCCTTCGAGTCATTGACTCAACCAGAGCCAGTCTGCGCGCCGGCTTGCGATCTCCTGTGGCGCACGGTCTGGATACGCAGCTCGCAGGTATCTGCAGGGGCCGGCCGAGGGCACACCCGAAACTCCATGAGCTCGTCCCGACGGAAGGCGTGGATGAGCACCTCGCCACCCTCCGGCACGTCCCGCGACCAGGTCATCCAGCTTCTCAAGCTGGACGCGGATCCCGTCCAGTGCGACCAGGGTGTCGCCGGGGGAAAGGCCTGCCTGCTGCGCAGGGCCATCGGCGAGCACGACGGCGATCACAGGCTCTGCGGCGCCGGGCTTCAGGCGAATCCCCAGGTCGGGCCGCGCGGGCTCGTCCTTCGTCTCGTCCACGACGCCGCCCATGTCCTTCGGGCCGCGGGCGGGGCGCAGCCGCAGCTCGACACCCGTGGTAGCAAGTAGCCCGGCAAGGTCCAGGTCTTGAGTAGAATCCAGCGCCTGCTCGAAGAAGCCGTCCAGCTGGAGCCCTGTCACTTCCTTAGCCAGGTCTTCGACGCCACGCTCCGGCACCCCGATTCCGGGCTTGCCGTGGCGCTCCCAGAGGGCGCGCATCAGGTCGTCCAGGGACTTGGCGTTTCCCGTATCACGGCGGATGGTCAGATCCAGCGCAAGGGCGACCAGCGCCCCCTTCGCGTAGTAGCTGACGATGGCGTTGGGTGCGTTCTCGTCCTGCTTGTAGAACTTGGTCCAGGCGTCGAAGCTGGACTCGGCGACGGTCTGAACCAGCCGGCCGGGATTGCGCATGACCCGCGTGATGGTCTCCGCCAGCAGCTCCAGGTAGCCCGTCTCGTCGATGCAGCCGCTGCGCACCAGGGCCAGCTCGTCATAGTAGGAGGTGATGCCCTCGAAGGCCCACAGCAGGCGGGTGTGGACCTCCCGATCCAAGCCATTGTTCAGGAAGACCTCGGGGCGGATGCGCTTGACGTTCCAGAGGTGGAAGTACTCGTGGCTGCACAGCCCGAGGAAGCGGCGATAGCCCGGCGTTGGCCGGTCGTCTTCCGGGCGGGGCAGCTCGTCGCGGCTGCACAGGAGGCTGGTGGAGAAGCGGTGCTCCAGACCGCCGTAGCCGTCGCCCACGGCCGTGGTCAGGAACAGATAACGATCGACGGGCAGCTCGCCGAACAGGGCGGCATGGGTCTCGCAAATACGCACGAGGTCCCGCTGCAGGCGCACCTCGTCCGCCCGATGGCGGCCGGTGATGACCATTTGGTGCGGGACGCTCGCGGACACTGAACGGGATCAGGGTGAAGGTGCCCATCTCGACGGGGTGGTCGATGAGGTCCTCGTAGTCATCAGCGACGTAGGTCCCGAAGCCCCCGGGGTCCGGCATCCACAGGCGCGAGGCTGGTGGCCACACGCCAGTCGCCCGTAGCCCTCACCCGGCGGTCGAGCGAGCTCCACACGGCAGGGGATATGGTCTGCGCCTTCGACCCGAAGAAACAGACTCGGACCATTGAAGTAAGCGTGCGTGGTGTCGAGATGGGCCGCGCGTACGGTCAGCTCCCATGCGTAGACGCGATAGCGCAGGGTGACCGAACCGCCCGCGGCACGTCAGGCGCCATGTCTGCTTGTCGAGCTTTTCCAAGGGAAGCGGTCCCGAGGAATCCGTCGCGCCGATAGAAACCACATTCTTGGCGAAATCCCGAATCATGTAGCTGCCCGGAATCCAAGCGGGCATCGAGAAAATCAGCTCGCCCGACTGTGAGTCCGGAATCTCCAGCTCGACAGAAAAGAGATGGGCCTCAGGCCTCTCCACTCGGACGCGGTAAATCAAGCCTATGCCGGAATTCATGCGCGATAAGTTGCCTGCCAATTGACATTTGTCACTTGCTCAATCCGTCTGATCGGCAACGGCCTGAACTTCAGTCCCGCGAAAAACCCATGTAAAAACAAGTGTTTTATTGATGCTCACACCGCACGCACTGCCCGTTGATTGACATATGTCACTGACCCGGAACATCAGAAGAGGGATAATAATCTCCAAAATCTTGGGGCCTGTCCCCGAGCGCCCAAAAAAGATGCTGTAACAAGGGCACAGATTCAATAAAGTCCCGGTCGCCGTAACACCGGGGCAGCATCAACCCAAAGGAGGATCCCGTCATGGGGTGGAAGATACCACGCCTATCTCGTCGTGCGTTCCTGAAAACCACCGGCTACGGAACCGCCGGGCTGAGCCTGCTCTCTCCCGTCAGCAGCATGGTCGGGAAGGCCATCGCCGAAGGACGAGGAGAGCGAGGAGACCAGCTACAGCATCTGCAACTTCTGCTCGTCCCTGTGCAACCTGCGTGTCACCACCCGCACCAAGAACGGCGACAAGCGCATCGTCAAGCTCGACGGCAATCCCAACTCCACCCTCAACCGCGGCAAGATCTGCGCCCGCGGCCAGGCGGGGATGCGCCAGACCTACGACACCGACCGCATCAAGACCCCGCTGATCCGGGTCGAGGGCAGCAAGCGCGGCGAGTATGCCTTCCGCGCCGCGACCTGGGAAGAGGCCTGGGACTACATCGCCGAGAAGCAGAAAGGCCGCCGAAATCAAGCCCTGGGAATGGACCATGGTGGGCGGCTGGACCTCCTGCGTCTTCTACATGAACTGGGCGGTACCCTTCGCCATGGCCAACGAGGTGCCGAACATCGTCGCCTCGCCCATGCAGCACTGCGTGACCACCGGCCATCTGGGCACGGATGTGGTCACCGGCAACTTCAACATCCACGACGAGATCCTGCCGGACTTCGACAACGCCAAGTACATCCTGTTCGTCGCCAACAACGCCTCCATCGGTGCCGTCTCGACCTGCCGCATGGTGCGCTTCGCCCAGGGCCGCAAGAACGGCGCCAAGGTGGTCGCGCTCGACCCGCGCCGCTCCGAGACCGCCGCCAAGGCGGACGAGTGGATGCAGATCCGCCCGGGCACCGACCTGGACTTCATGCTGGCCCTGATGAAGATCATGATGGAGGAAGGTCTCTACGACGCCGCCTTCCTCAAGCGCCACACCAACATGCCGTTCCTGGTCTACAAGGACGATGCAGGGCGAGTGGCAGCTGGTCACGGATGCCGAGGGGCGTCCGCTGGTCGTGGTGGAAGGCACCGACCGAGGTCCGGGTGCTGAAGAAGTTCAGCAACGACAACCGCAAGGACATCGAGCCGGCGGCACCTTCTGCCCCGGCCTCACGCTGCCGCGAGCCCGTCACGGTCGAGGGCAAGCAGGTCAAGACCGTGTTCGAGGCCCAGCTCGAGGAGCTCGCCGAGTACACGCCCGGAGTGGGCGGCGGAGATCACCGGCATTCCGGCCGAGACCATCGCCCGCATCGCCCGCGAGTTCGGCACCACCCGCCCGGCCATCGTCGACCCGGGCTGGCACGGCGCGCGCTACGGCAACGTCATGATGCTGCGCCGGGTGCAGGCCATGGTGCAGGCGCTGACCGGCGGCATCGACTCGGTCGGCGGCTGGATGAAGTCCGGCGAGCTGCACCACAAGGCGGCCCACATGTACGAGGCCATGGAGCAGGGCTACGAGATGGGTGCGCCGCTGGCGACCCTGGCCGGGCATGGACTTCGCCAAGATGGTCATCGGTGCCGTATCCAAGGGCGAGAATTTCTCCCACGGCAAGCCCGGCTGGTCCTGGGCCTTCAGCGCCCAAGAGAAAGAGGCCGGCCGCTTCAACGTGGCCCTGCCGGTGATGACGGACTACCGGGCTGCGAGAGTCGGTGGAGGGCAAGCTGCAATACAAGGGCGAGCCCTACAGGACCCGCGCCATTCATCATCAACGCCGCCAACCCGGTTCGCCACTACTATCCGGACACCTACTGGAAGGAGGTCCTGAGCCACGAGAACATGGAACTGGTGGTCCTGGTGGACGTGCTGCCCTCGGACACCGCACCCTACGCGGACGTGATCCTGCCCAACACCACCTACCTGGAGCGCGACGAGCCCACCCTGTACGGCAACGGCGTCAATCAGGACCTGGCGCTCACCACCCGCTACGCGGCCATCGACCCCCTCTACGACACCGAGGAGACCGCGGACATCCTGCTCAAGCTGACCGAGATCATCAGCGGCAACACGGAAGGATTCCTGATGTGGGTGGAGCAGCTCACCGGGCTCAAGGCGGAGCCGGTCAAGGCGGCTCACGCCGAGACCAAGAAGACCCACGAGAAGGGGTCCTTCGCCGCGGCCTGCCGACGGGTCTCCTTCGCCCAGACCGCCGAGCGGCTGGGCGTGACGCCGGAGCACATCGACCAGGTCCTGCGCGAGAAGGGCGTCTATCACGAAGAGGACAAGCAGGAAATCCTCGCGCACCAGGCCATGCCGCGCAAGATGCCGGTCCCCACCGACAGCGGACGGGTCGAGTTCTTCAGCGCCCTGATGCGCTCCCTGCGCGACGGCGGCTCACACGGCGCCCAACTTCCACGTGCTGGCGACCTGGATCGCCCCCGAGTGTCGAGAAGGCAAGACCGTGGCCGAGCCCTTGGAGGAGGACGAGTTCTACTTCATCTACGGCAAGACGCCGACCGTCTCCCACGGCTCCACCAACAGCAACAACCCGGTGCTGTCGGGCATCAACCGAGTTCAAGAACGACATCTACAAGGGCGTCTGGATCCATCCGGACCGGGCCGAGAAGCTGGGCATCGACAACGGCGATCAGATCCGTCTGACCAACAACAAGTCGGGTCAGGAGGCCACGGGCCACGCCTATGTCACCCGCCTGGTGCAGAAGGACACCCTGTTCATCCACTCCTCCTTCGGGGTGGAGAACAAGGCGCTGACCAGGACGTCAGGGGACGGGTACCGCCACCAACAAGCTCATTCCCTATCAGATCGAGCCGGTCGTGGCCGGTTTCAGGTCCCAGGAATTCACCATCAAAGTGGCCCGCGCCTAAGGTCAGGAGGAATAACACATGACTAAATACGCGATGGTCATCGACCTCAACACCTGCGTGGGCTGCAACGCCTGCATGGCCGCCTGCGCCATGGAGAACCAGACGCCCGTGTGGGACGACAAGAAGTGGCGCACCTATGTCCACGACGAGGAGATCGGCGTCGGCAACGACGTGCACCGCCGCTTCTTCCCGCGCCTGTGCAACCACTGCGACAACCCGCCCTGCATGAGCGTCTGTCCCACCGGGGCGACCTACAAGAAGGACAACGGCATCGTCATGGTCGACGAGGACCTGTGCATGGGCTGCCAGGCCTGCGCCATGGCCTGCCCCTATCACGCCCGGGTGGAGGTCACCTACGCGGACGTAAGAGAGGGCGAGGACTTCTACGGCTCGGACTACCGCCGCGACAGCCCAAGCGTGGACAAGTGCTCCTTCTGCGACCACCGGGTCGAGCAGGGCCTCAAGCCCGCCTGCGTGGAGACCTGTGTGGGTGAGTCGCGCATGTTCGGCGATCTGGACGACCCGAACGACCCGGTCGCCCAGATGGTCGCGAGCGGGGTGGCCCAACCGCTGATGCCCCACATCGGCACCCGACCCAATGTCTACTACATCAACGACCTGAAGAGGAGGGGCTGAGATGGGCGTCAACATGAGCTACGCAACCCAGGACATCTGGACCTGGTGGTTCGCCGTCTACCTGTACACCGGCGGTCTCGGCGCCGCGACCCTGGCGGTGACCTTCCTCACGGACATGTACCTCAAGCCCCACCGCAACCTGGTCCTCTGGGGGGCGGGCGCCGGCGTGGTGCTGCTCTCGGTTGGCTCCGGGATGCTGTTCCTGCACCTGCTCGATCACTTGGCCGCGATCCATGTGCTGAACCCGCTGGCCATGATCAACCAGCCCACCGCCTGGATCGCCTGGGGCACCCAGTTCATCCTCTGGATGATGGTCTGGGGCGTGCTCTACGCCATACCCTATGCCCGCTCAACGCCCCTGATTCAAAACCTGCCCCTGGTGGGCAAGGCCCTGGAGTGGGGCTTCGTGGTCAAGCTGAGCGATATGATAGAGCGCTTCCACAAGGTCATCGGCTGGCTGGCGGTGGTCAATGGGGTCGGCGATCGCCGTCTATACCGGCCTGGTGCTGCAGTCCTTCCCCGCCGTAGCCCTGTGGGCGAATCCGGGCGTGCCCCTGCTGTTCACCGTGTCCGCCTTCTCAACCGCCATGGCCTTCCTGCTTCTGATCATGTATACGGTGATCAAGGACGCGGCGGACGAGCACATCCGGGTGCTCTACGAGCGTATCGACCTGGTCCTGATCTCCGCCGAGCTGGTGATCATCTTCTCCTTCTTCTTCTACCTGCAGCGCGGGTCCGAGTCCGCCATGCGCTCCTGGGAGCTGCTGTTCAACGACTTCGGCTGGCTCATCGGCTTCATCGGCTTCGGCCTGATCGTCCCCTTCTTCCTGGAGCTCAGGGGCGTGGTCAAGGGCTGGACCAGCCATGTACCCATCATCGCCGCGTCCATTTTCGTACTGACGGGCGGCTATCTGCTCAGGCACTACTTCATGTACGCGGGGGTATACGCCTACCCCTGGTAGGCTAAAGACATCTGAAAGAAGTTTTCGGCACGTAAAAATCAAGGAAGAGGGAGGAGTCTGTGGAGGCGCTTCGGCGCCTCTTTGTTTTATCTCGGTATCAGGGTCCTGAGCGCCGCTCAGCCGGCCCAGAGCAGCGACAAATCGAAAGAAAGGGCATCGAACGGCGGAAGCGTTACGCGGTCGGCATCCTTGAGAGTGGCAAGCAAAAGCCACTGTCCTTTTGTGTTCCCGAACGCCTCCAGCGTTCGCAGAAGAGGGTCGACCAGCCAAACATGGCCGACTCCCTGTTCAGCGTAGATGGGCAGCTTCTCGGAACGGTCACTCGAAGCTGTTCCGGGAGACAACACCTCGCATACCCAGTCAGGTGCCAACTCGAACCAAGCCGTATCCGGTAGCTTGGGCATACGCTCGCACCGCCACCCAGCAAGATCGGGCACCAATACGTCTGAATCCAGATGCAGCTCGGGCTCGTCCAGAATCCACCAACCGCCGGGACCATTGTCTCCGATGTCGAACGAGTCCCCCAGCTTCACCCCAAGACGAGAGCTCGCCCGCAGGTGCCTCGGCGCTGGCCTCGGATGGGTTACCAAACGGCCGTTGACGATCTCGGCAACGAGATGAGGCGGCGCCTCTAGTAAATCATCGTAGGTTGCTTGTCGTTCAGCGGGTTCGGGCATGGTCAGGTCGCGCGAGGGATGTGTCTCAACAGTCTAACCGATATTACTGGGAAGACCGGGTTGTACGGCTTAGCCGACACTGTTATGTGTGATTGCGCGCCTTCCCCCACGGGGGGCGTTCAACCCTACATCAGGTTCGAAGGGCGGATCGGGACCTCGAGCTCTCCCAGGTCGAAGCTGTGCTTCGGACCGCTCACGCCGTGGTCCTGGCGCCATTTCTTGATCTGTCCACCGGCCTCGGCCTGCATCATGTTCCAGTGGTGCTCGATTCCCTGCCCTTCCTGCTGCCCGTCGTTGAACAACTCCTGGCCGATCGCGTGACGCTTGAGCTGGTCTGTGGTCCAGCGAAAACGCGTTTCCCTGGCGTTCTTGGCCGCCCGCCAGACGTCGCCGCCCACGGTATCCCAAAGCCCCTTGCCGTCGAACAGCTCGTCAGTACCCAGATAGGCCATGAGATCCCGGTGGGTCATCTTGGAAAGGAATGCCTCAGCGAAATCAACGGCGTACTGCTCCATGTGGGGCATGATCGTCCGAAACCAGGTATGCGCCGGCGTACCCTGGTAGTTTACCTCCCCGGGCATGAGCAGATTCAGCTCATCCGACCAACGAATGAAACGGCCATCGCTGTGCCGATGCCAGCTATTGTGCTGCTGATCGAAATCATTCCGTCCCATCATGAAGAAGGGCCTCTTCATGCGCCCCTTGGGCTTGTCTCCCGGGCGTCCCAGGTTATAGAGCCAGGCATTCGCCCAGCTCGCGCAGAACGCGTCCCAGTTGGCCTGCAATAAGGCGAGGACGCCGCCCCGCGTGAAGCCTTCCACGTCCAGCACCTCGCGGACCTTGTCCATGTCGCCGCTGGCGATGGCCTGGTTCAAAATGTGTATATCCTCGTAGGTGTTGAATCTGTCATCCGTCTTGTTGTTGATGAGCTTGTAACCGCGCTCGTCGTTGGCGACGCGCCGGTACTCGCGAGGATCGCCGCGGTCGAATCCGTCGGCGCTCTCTTCCGACGTATGTTGTAGCTTGTAGATGTTGGTGTCCTTATGCTTATAGCCCATGCGCTCAAGCAGGGCCTCCACTGGCTCACGGGTGTAGCGGGGCCCGATATACTCGAGGCTATTTCCCCAGGGTCCACACCAGCGAATCGCCCAATCCGCATGCCGGCCTTCGGGAACCGGGAGACCACACATCTCGGCCTGCTCGCGTCCGAGCTCGCGGACCATCCCCGCACTAGGGCTGCGGCGATAGTTACTTCCCTTCACCGTCTCCTTGTGCTTCCCGCCAGGGATGACGTTTCCGTCTGTCTTGATCTTCGGCTGGAAGTCGGGATCGTTCAGAGAGGTCCTACCCCCGAAACCGATCTCCACAGCCGGCGCCTGAATGACGAAGTCTGCGCCAAGCCTGCGCGCGTGCCTGGGATGGTAGTTGGCTGGCGGGCCGTTCAGCCACATGGTGAGAGCGCTCTTCGTCTCATCCAGCGGCACCCCCTCCCCTTTCAGCATGTCCAGAGGAAAGTCCCGGTTGGGGGTGGCCGCATAGACCTCGGCCTGGACGCGCAAGGCGCCTGGCGCGCCCCATAACCGCTCGCCGAAATCCGTGACGCCGATGATCGCATTCAGGTCTTCGAGCGCAGCGGTCGGCGTGCCGTCAGCGCGCCGTACGCGAACGACTCCGCCGCTCTCCTTGCCGTGCTTTTCTACCAACCGCTCCCAGATCGCCTTCTTCTGGTGCTCGGATGCGGCCACATTCGCCGGCGTGCCGACCAAACCGGCGAACACCATACCGCGGGGACTGAGCCTGCCTCCACGGGGAAGGTCTCCACCGAATACGTGGGCGTTCTTAAAACAATCTTCGAAGTCTTCCTCGGAGATCAACCGATCGCCGTCTTCGATCAGGATTTTTCGTACCGTTCCGTCCTGCTGAATTTTCATCGCGGTAGCTCCTCATGAAAACGCCCCTCAGCCAAGCGGCAGCAGGCCTCCAAGCAGCGCTCCGATCTGGGACTAAACACACGCAGCTCCCTCGCCGGTACCGCTCGTGCCCCTCGTCGGGCTCCTTGACCACCCGTTGGTCCTGTACCAAGCTCTAGGAGCCTGTCCGCTTCCGATCCGTCGCCTTTCCCGGTCCAGCTTTGAGGATAGCGCATTTCCGGCTCGCCCAGATTAGGAGCAAAACCATGCCAAGAAGGATGACGACTCTCACATCTCACACCAAGGTATCCCTGCTGGCCCTGCTCGTCCTGGTGGCGACGATCACGCGCAGCTATGCGAGCGATTGCGGTACGGATCAAATGTTCCTGCGCGGCACGTTCAACGCCTGGAGCACGGCCTCGATGAGCTGCGAGAACGGCCACTGGAGCGCGTCCGGTATCACCTTCTCCGACTCTTCGGGGGGCCGTTACAAATTCGACGTCCTCGGCGACTGGTCGGAAAACTACGGCGCCGGGAACGGAAACCGAGTCGCCAAGAGCGGGCCCAATATCCCCATCTCGGGACCGGGAACCTTTAGGATCCTATTCGACTACGAAGGGAAGACCTACGAGGCAATTCCCGAAGGAAACGCTCGTCCTTGCGGCACACCCCGGATGCAGGTACGCGGGACCTTCAACAACTGGGACGCGGAGCCGATGCAATGCATGGAAGACGGGACCTGGTTTATCGCCGGATTGGCCTTCGAAGAGGGGGGGCGCTTCAAATTCGATGTCAGGGATGACTGGGCTGAGAACTATGGCGATAACCCGCCGGCGGATGGTGTCGTCGAAGCCAGCGGCAAATCCATCAGGGTTCCTGCCGATGCCGAATACGCAATTCGCTTCGACTATCCCGGTCGGAAATACAGCCTCTCGCTGAGCGACCCGCCGAAGAAACAGGTTACCTTCAAATGCAAGAATTCACATACACGAGAAGGCGAGTCTGTGTTCGTCTTCGGCGACATCGAGGCCCTCGGCCAGTGGTCGTACGAGAAGGCGCTGCCCTTGATTCCTGAACCGCAAGACCCGTTGGTTTGGACAGCTACCGTCACGAATGTACCAGTCGCCGGCATGGTCCGCTGGAAGTGCCTGAAAAAGGGCATCGAGAAGGTTATCCAGGGTGGCCCCAGCAACAAGATCCTCCCGCAGGATGACGACACACTGGTTGCGGCGGGGTCATTCGCCACACCCCTGGAAGCGATCGATATACCCAACGTCGCCACTCAGGATGCGGAATTCGAAGACCTGTTTTCCTTGGACGAGATTCGTTCGATTTTCATCGAAATCTCGGAAGACGAGTGGAACAATCTCCTCAACGATATCGATCGCAGCGTCGACAGAAAAAGCGGGATCTATCGCGTCGCGGACTTCTACTACGGCACGGATCGATCCACGGCCGAGGAGATCCCGAACGTAGGCTTTCGCATACGCGGAAACAGCAGCCGCACAAGACCTGAAGCGGGCTCGCCCGGAAGTCGCCACAGAGAACAAAACTCCCTGGTGCGCGCGCACTTCAGGATCAAGTTCAACGAAAAATTCGACGATGACGAGTCAGTCTATAGCGGCTCGGACGACATCCCGGAGATCCCCGGCAACAAAGGCAGACTCTTCAGGGGCTTGTCCGCGGTCAACCTTAAATTCAACAAGGACGACAGAACCTATTTACGCGAACCGGTTGCCTATGACTTATTCAAACGCTTCGGGGTAGAGACGGCCCGCACCGCTTACGTGAAGCTGCACCTGAAGATCGGAGACGATCCCATGCGCTACATGGGCCTGTACTTTCTCGGTGAGCCGATAGATAAGAGATGGGTGGAAAGACGTTTCGACGACGGCAAGGCATCGTTCCTGTTCAAGTCGCTCCATAAGAGGGTGGGGCCCGCTGATCTCAGCCGTGCCGACGAGGACCCGGGCTCAAGCGGGGGACTGATCGGCATAGACCGCATCGATCCTCCGGCACCGGGCATGACCTGGGGAAAGAGCAACATCTATCAGCCCGCATACAACCTGAAGACAAAGAAGAAGAAATTTCCGGAGGCACAGGACCTTCTGAACGACTTCATACGGGACCTGAATTCCGCCTCAACCAAAGAGGATCTGGAGCAGATCCTGGATGTTCCGGCATTGCTTCGCGCGCAAGCTGTGAGCATTTATCTCGGCATGTGGGATGACTATTGGCAAAACGCCAACAACTATTACCTGTATCGCCGCAGATCGGATAATCGCTGGCTCTTCATTCCGTATGATTACGACCGCGCCTTCACCAGGGCATGTGAACGGGCTTCTTTCCACGACTGGGGGGAAGGTGCCTGCTATAAGGACCTTCCGTCCATCCGTCCGGTCTTAATTGAAAAAGTATTGGCGATTGCTGAGCTTCGGGATCTATACAGAAACTATATTCGCCTGTTGGCCAGCGACCAACATGACTTCGCACACTGGAAAGCGATGGAGCCCCGTTTCACGAAAATCAAGCACATGACAGAGCCCGCCATCCGCGGGTATGACGCCAAAGACAAGTATCCATACAACCCGGACATCAGGGGGCTGAGAAGCTTCGTTCAACAACGCTCAAGACAGGTTGGCGCGGAGATAGGGGAAGGAGATATCGTCGAATAAGATCGAAAAAACGGTCATCGCCGATCGGCACAAGACGCGTGCTCACCCGCTCGTCCGTGTGAAGCCGATCATTGAGCTCGCGCAGCGCTCGCGTGTCCGGCTCCTGGTTCTGTGCGTCCGCGACTGCGCCGTCGCTCAAGGTGTTGTCGAACATCAGCAGACCACCCCGGCGCAGCAGCTTCAGGCAGCGCTCGAAATAATCGAATTCTCACGGGTCGATCTCGGTCCGGGGCGCGAATAACGAGAAGGCGTCCCCGGTCCCAATTCCCCGCCCCTCGGCCCTCACGCCTTTTCCTTTTTTACATCCCCAACATCTTCTCCAGGTAGTGGATATTTGCACCGCCGGCCTGAAAGGCGGCGTCGCGCAGAATCTGCCGTTGCAGCGCGATGTTGGTGTTGATGCCGTCGATTACCGTCTCGCGCAGGCCGTTGCACATGCGCGAGATGGCAGCGTTGCGGTCCTCGCCGTGGGCGATGAGCTTTCCGATCATGGAGTCGTAGTGCGGCGGAACCACGTAGCCGCTGTAGATGTGGGTCTCCACGCGGATGCCGGGTCCCCCCGGGGCATGGAACTCTCGGATCTTCCCCGGGCTCGGGAGAAAGGTCTCGGAGTCCTCGGCATTGAGCCGGCACTCGATGGCGTGACCACGAAGCTCGATGTCCTCCTGACGGTAACGCAGCTCCTTTCCTTCTGCGATCAGGATCTGCTCCTTGACGATGTCCACACCCGTAACCATCTCGGTGACCGGGTGCTCAACCTGCACGCGGGTGTTCATCTCGATGAAGTAGAACTCGCCGTTCTCGTACAGGAACTCGAAGGTCCCGGCGCCGCGGTAACCGATGGTCCGGCAAGCCTCGGCACATCGCTCCCCGATCTTGTGCCGTTGCTCCTCGGTGATGCCCGGGGCCGGGGCTTCTTCGACGACCTTCTGGTGGCGCCTTTGCATGGAGCAGTCGCGCTCCCCGAGGTGGATGGCGTTGCCATGCTGGTCCGCCAGGAGCTGGAACTCGATATGACGCGGGTTCTCCAGGTACTTTTCCATGTAAACCGTGCCGTTACCGAAGGCCGCCTCAGCCTCCGCCTTCGTCAGCGCGACGGCGTTCAGCAGCGTGGCTTCGGAGTGCACCACCCGCATACCGCGCCCCCCGCCGCCGCCTGCGGCCTTGATGATGACTGGATAGCCGATCTCGCGTCCCAGCTCGATGGTGCGCTTCTTGTTCTTGTCCAGCGGGCCGTCGGAGCCGGGTACGCAAGGGACGCCGGATTTCTTCATGGCCTCGATGGCGGAGACCTTGTCGCCCATCAGGCGAATGGTGTCCGGCCTTGGGCCGATGAAGATGAAGCCGCTGCGCTCTACGCGCTCGGCGAAGTCGGCGTTCTCGGACAGGAAGCCGTAGCCCGGATGGATGGCCACCGTATCAGTGACCTCGGCGGCGGCGATGATGGCGGGGATCTGCAGGTAACTGTCCTGGGACTTGGCCGGGCCGATGCACACGGTCTCGTCGGCGAGCAGGACGTGCTTGAGGTCCCGGTCGGCCTCCGAGTGCACGGCTACGGTCTTGATGCCGAGCTCCCGGCAGGCGCGCTGGATACGCAGGGCGATCTCTCCCCGGTTGGCGATGAGAATCTTCTCGATCATGACGATGGACCTGGGTGGGACTTGGTTTGGACGGCGTTTGCGAAGCCAGGGTGCCGTCCAGTGAGATGCCTTACTCGATCACGAACAGGGGCTGGTTGTACTCCACAGGTTGTCCGTTCTCGACCAGGATTCTTCGGATCGAGCCCGCCTTCTCGCACTCGATCTGGTTGAGGATCTTCATGGCCTCGATGATGCACAGGGTGTCGCCAACCTTCACCTGATCACCTTCGTCCACGAAAGGCTTGCTGCCGGGGGAGGGGGAGCGGTAGAAGGTGCCGACCATGGGGGAGCGTACCAGGTTCTCCTCCGGCTCGTCGGCAACCGCGGCCAGGGCCGGGTCGACGACGGCTCCCGGTGCCGGTGCCGGCGCCGGTGCTGCGGCCTGAGGCACGGCCGGTGCAGACATGATCAGGGGTTGTGCCGCAGGCCCCTGGCGGCTGATGCGGACCGATTCCTCGCCCTCGTGGATCTCGATCTCGGCGATGTCGGATTGCTCGAGCAGCTCGATGAGCTTCTTGACCTTACGGATGTCCATGCTTGATTACTCTTGTGCGGTGCTCCGTTTCAGCCGGCGTATGGCGGCGCTCAGCGCCAGCTCGTAGCCTTGGGCACCCAAGCCGCTGATGACGCCTTCGGCGATGTCCGAAAAATAGGAATGGGCGCGGAAGGGCTCGCGGGCGTGAACGTTGGAGAGGTGCACCTCGATGAACGGGATCGCCACGGCCAGCAGTGCGTCGCGCAAGGCGACGCTGGTGTGGGTGAAGGCCGCCGGGTTGGCGATGATGAATGCGACGCCGTCGCTGCCCGCGCGGTGAACTGCTTCGATCAGCTCCGGTTCAGAGTTGCTCTGCACAAACAGGAGATCGTGCCCGGCGCCGGCGGCCTGCCGTTGCAGCGCCAAGCGGATACTCTCGAGCGTGTCCTGCCCGTAGTGTCCGGGTTCGCGGGTACCGAGCAGATTCAGATTGGGGCCGTTCAGCACAACAATGGTGGCCATTTTTCGGAGATCGGCGTTATTTGCGGTCAGGAGGTGGGCCGGGCCTGTGCTCGGGTCGCTGTCGAAGCGCCCTTGGCCGGCGGGCCGGCATTGTCCCCGCGCTGCACAGGTTCTGCGCGCCGGGGATCACAGGGTAAATTGTCCAGATTCTAGGAGATCCTGTCCAGTTCTTATTAAGTTTGCGGCTAGTTAACGGCCGTTTGCGTGCCGTCGGCTCCCCGGAATCAGCGGATCCAGGTGCTTGGACAGGGACGTACGGGTCATCTCACCGATCTGTCCGTAAACCCTTTTTCCGCGATGGTCGAAGATAACGGTGTAAGGCAGGCCCTGCAACCGGTTGCCGAGGCGCCGGGACATGTCCACCGCCTCGGTATCCCCGAGGAGGATCGGAAAGCTCACCGGGTGCTCGCCCAGGAAACGCTCCACCTCTTCCTTGCTGTCGATGGCGATGCCCACGACCTGCAGGCTCGCCTCCTTCGATGCCTGCTGCACCTCTTCGAGCAGCGGCAGCTCGCGCAGGCAGGGCGGGCACCAAGTCGCCCAGAAGTTGAGCACGAGGACCTTTCCTGCCCACTCGCTGCTTGCCAATCTCTCGGCCTGAGACGTCGGGCAGCCGGAAATCCGGCAGCTGATCGAGGCGGTCGGTGCCCTTGGCCCGGTTGATCGGAAGCGGTAGCTCGAGACTCTCGGGATCGCCCAGCCACCGCTGCCCGAAGATGGCGAATCCGATGCTGATCACCCCGGCCAGCATGGTCACTGCGACGATCTCTCGCGGTGGTCATGGCGCGGCCTTGCGCAGGTGGTCGGCGAACTCTTCCGCCGGCTTGAAGCCGATCAAACGGTAGCCGCGCAGCTCCTGACCCGCTGAGTCGAAGAACAGGATCGCGGGCGGTCCGGGGATGCCGAAGCGGCCCTGCATCAGGGCCTGATCCTGCTCGTCGTTGGCGGTGACGTCTGCCTGCAGCAGGACGAAGCGGTCCATCTCGGCGATTACCTTCGGGTCGGAGAAGGTGTAGCGCTCCATCTCCTTACAGGACACGCACCAGTCCGCGTAGAAGTCGAGCATCACAGGCTTCCCTGCGCCGCTCGCGGCGGCGACCTCTCGGTCCAGGTCTTCTACGGTCTTGATGCGCTTGAAGGCTGCGTGCTGCTGCGCCGCGCCGCCGCTTCCCAGTCCCAGCCCGCGCAGGGGCTGCACCGTGTCCTTGCCGCCGGCAGCGGCGCCGACCAGCATCAGCACGCCGTAGGCGAGCAGGACGACGCCCAGCCCCTTCCACAGCTTTCTCCAACCGCTCGCCTCAGGAGGCAGCTGTTGCAAGGGCGCCCAGGTAGACCGCGGAGCAGATCAGTAACAGGCCCCACAGGATCATGGCGGCGGCGGGCGGCAGGATGCGCTCCAGCAGCACGATGGCCACCGCCAGCAGGGCGACGCCGAACACGGCCTTGACCGCGTCCATCCAGGCCCCGGCCCGCGGCAGCAGCTTGCCGGCGGAGGTGCCGATGGCGATCAGCGGGGCGCCCATGCCCATGCTGAGGGCGAACAGGGCGGCCCCGCCCAGCAGCGCATCGCCGGTCTGGCCGATGAAGATCAGCGCCCCGGCCAGGGGCGGTGCCACGCAGGGGCCGACGATCAGAGCCGAGAGCAGGCCCATGATGGCAACCCCGGCCAGGGTCCCGCCCTCCTGGCGGTTGCTGATCTCGGTGAGCTTGGACTGCAGGCTGCTCGGGAGCTGGAGCTCGTAGAAGCCGAACATGGACAGGGCCAGGGCGACGAACACCAGGGCGAAGATGCTCAGTATCCAGGGGTTCTGGAAGGCCGCCTGCAGGTTGGCGCCGAACATGCCGGCGAGCACGCCGGCGACGGTGTAGGTCAGGGCCATCGAGAGCACGTAGACCAGTGACAGCACGAAGGCCTTGCGGGTCGTTATGGCCGGCCCTTGACCGGCGATGATGCCCGAGAGAATCGGGATCATCGGAAATACGCAGGGCGTGAAGGCCAGCAGCAGCCCGAATCCGAAGAACAGGCCCACCACGGCCCACAGGTTGCCGCCGGCCAGGACCGCCGCGATCTGGTCCGATTCGGAGACCGGCTGGCCCATCGCCGCAGCCGGCGTGACAGCGGCAGGCGGCGGGGTGGGCGACCGGCTGGAGCGTGGCGTTACGCTTGCGGGTGACCGGGATGCGCTCGCGGCCGCAATGTCGGTGACTGCGGCTGCGGCCGGCAGGTTCAGGCTCACCCGTTGTGTCGTCGGGGGGTAGCAGATCCCGCGCTCGGCGCAGCCCTGGTATTTCACCACCAGGTCGACGCTGGTCGCCCCTTCAGAGCCGCGCAGCAGGGGTAGCGGCAGATCGATCCGGTGATGGTAGACGGCGATGTCACCGATGGTGCCGTCCGGTCTCACGGTGTCGGGCTTGATCTCCGCCTCCGGCAGCTCGTAAGCGCCCAGTGCAACGCCCTGTGCGTTCTCCAGCGCGACTCGGATCTTCTCTTGATACAGGTAGGTCCCGTCCGCGATCTGCCACGTGAGTTGGAGGCGATCGGGGGATGCGACTTCGGCGGAAAATTGGAAGGCCTCCTCGGGCTGAAGAACGTCATCTTCGAACCCGAAGCCCAGGGACTGACCGAGATCGCTCAGAGCGTCCAGGGCCGGTTGCTCGTCGAACTCCGATGTCGCCGCAGTGCCGCCTGCCGCGGGCTCGGATGCGGGCTCGGGCACTGGCTCGGATACCGGCGCCGCCGCAGCAAGCCGAGGCAGGTCCAGCAAAATTTTCTGGTTGTGCGGCGGGTAGCAGAGCCCCGCGTCGGCACAACCTTGTGACCTGGCCTCTAGGTTCAGGTTATCTCCCGTTCCCTCGCTACGGTTGATCGGGACCTGGACTTCAACACGGTCGCGGTATACCTCCACCTCGCCGAAGAACTCGTCCTGCTTGATCTCGGCATCGGGCGTCTTGGGTCCGCGGGTCTCGATTCCGGGCGTCTCGCTTCGGAACTTGAACTTGCTGCGGTACAAGTAGTACCCGTCCTCGATGTCCCAGGACACCTGGATGGTCTCGGAATCGAGCGCCTGGCCGGAGATGCGGAAGGCCTGGTCGGGGAGAAGGAATTCGTCCCGGGCCTGCGGTGCCGCCACGGCCGCGAGGAGGAAGAGGAGCGGGATCAGGCGTTGTCCGAAGTACATGTTCTCACCCATTGAAGGTATCCGGGCAGGCCCTTGGTCACCGCAACCGCGATGATCTCAGGCAGCTCGTAGGGATGCAGTCCCGTAAGGCGCTCGCAGAGCGCTTCGAAGCGGGCGTTGGTGGTCTTGATCAGCAGCAGGGTTTCGCTCTCCTGCTCCACCTCGCCTTGCCACAGGTAGACCGACGTCAGTGCCGGCAGCCGATTGACGCAGGCCGCGAGCCTCTCACGCACCAGCGTCTGTGAGATGCTGGCGGCGGTGGCTTCGTCAGGGCAGGTGCAGAAGACGAGTAGAAGTTCAGAGCTCATGGATCCCTTGTGTGCCGGTCAACGCCGAGCCAGGGACCTAAGTCCCGAACGGCCGAAGGTTGCATAGGGTACTTGAACAGTACCGATTGATGGAAAGGAACCTCCGTGGAGCTTTCGCGGCTCGGTCCCCATATAGGACACGGGTGCTCAAACAACCTCTTTGCGTACCTCGCGCCTTAGCGTGCGAAAATCAAGCTGGATAACCTCGAGACCGGTTCAGTGATCATATTTCTTCTGTTGTTCGTCGGCGTTCCCCTGATAGAGCTGTATTTTCTGATTCAGGTGGGTTCCGAGATCGGCGCCCTGCCGACCATAGGGCTCTCGATCTTTACCGCGCTGCTCGGTGGTGCCCTGGTCCGGGTGCAGGGCTTCTCCGTGTTGGCGCGTGTGCAGGAGGCGACGGCCAGAAACGAGATGCCCGCGCTCCAGATGATGGACGGGGCGCTGCTGCTCGTAGCGGGTCTGGTCCTGCTTCTTCCCGGCTTCTTTACCGACATCCTGGGGTTCTTGCTGCTTATCCCGTCGCTGCGTCAGCTCTTGATCGCCCGCTTCGTGCGCAAGATTCACAGTCAGCAGGCCGATCGGACCGGCCAAGGCCCCCGGGTCATCGAGGGCGAGTACCGGCGCGAGCGAGATTGAGCTGCTCAACCCACCTTGGCCCGAAAATGGCGCTTCGGCGCTTGACAGTTCGGCTTTTGCCCCTATTATTGGCACTCGCAACCGGCGAGTGCTAACAATCGGTCCTCGACCAAAGGCTAATCAACTCGCCATCTACCAAACTTTAGGAGACCGCTCAATGAAGATCCGTCCCCTGCACGATCGTGTAGTCGTCCGCCGCATGGAGGAGGAGCGCACCTCCGCCGGCGGTATCGTCATCCCGGATTCCGCAGCCGAGAAGCCTATTCAGGGCGAGATCATCGCCGTGGGCAACGGCAAGATCCTCGACAGCGGCGAGAGCCGCCCCCTGGACGTGAAGGTCGGCGACCGCGTGCTGTTCGGCAAGTACTCCGGCACCGAGGTCAAGCTCGACGGCGAGGACTTCCTCGTCATGCGCGAGGAAGACATCATGGGTGTCGTCGAGGGCTGAGGCCCGAGCGCGTAGACACTCCGAACAGCAGACGCATTTCCCACACAGATTCAGGACAAAGCAATGACTGCAAAAGAAGTCAAATTCGGCGACGACGCCCGCAACCGCATGATGGCGGGTGTCAACATCCTGGCCAACGCCGTAAAGATCACCCTCGGCCCCAAGGGCCGCAACGTGGTGCTCGAGAAGAGCTTCGGCGCCCCCACCGTGACCAAGGACGGCGTGTCCGTGGCCAAGGAGATCGAGCTCAAGGACAAGTTCGAGAACATGGGCGCGCAGATGGTCAAGGAGGTCGCCTCCCAGACCTCCGACGTGGCCGGCGACGGCACCACCACCGCCACCGTGCTGGCCCAGGCCATGGTGCGCGAGGGCCTGAAGGCCGTCGCCGCCGGCATGAACCCGATGGACCTGAAGCGCGGCATCGACAAGGCCGTCGCGGCGGCCGTCGAAGAGCTCAAGGACGCTGTCCAAGCCCTGCTCCGACAACAAGGAGATCGCCCAGGTCGGCACCATCTCCGCCAACTCCGACGAGTCCATCGGCGAGATCATCGCCGAGGCCATGGAGAAGGTCGGCAAGGAAGGCGTCATCACCGTCGAGGAAGGCAAGTCCCTGCAGAACGAGCTCGACGTGGTCGAGGGCATGCAGTTCGACCGCGGCTACCTCTCCCCCTACTTCATCAACAACCAGCAGAGCCAGACCGTCGAGCTGGAAGACCCCTACATCCTGCTGCACGACAAGAAGATCTCCAACATCCGCGACCTGCTGCCGGTGCTCGAGGCCGTGGCCAAGGCCGGCAAGCCCCTGCTGATCGTCGCCGAGGACGTCGAAGGCGAGGCCCTGGCCACCCTGGTGGTCAACACCATTCGCGGCATCGTCAAGGTCTGCGCCGTCAAGGCCCCGGGCTTCGGCGATCGCCGCAAGGCCATGCTGCAGGACATCGCCATCCTGACCGGCGCCACCGTCATCGCCGAGGAAGTGGGCCTGTCCCTGGAGAAGGCCACCCTCAACGAGCTGGGCACCGCCAAGAAGATCCAGATCACCAAGGAAGAGACCACCATCATCGACGGTGCCGGCACCGAGGCCGACATCAAGGGCCGGGTCGAGCAGATCCGCAGCAGATCGAGGAGACCACCTCCGACTACGACAAGGAGAAGCTCCAGGAGCGCCTGGCCAAGCTGGCCGGCGGCGTGGCCGTGATCAAGGTCGGTGCCGCCACCGAGGTGGAGATGAAGGAGAAGAAGGCCCGCGTCGAGGACGCCCTGCACGCCACCCGCGCGGCGGTCGAGGAAGGCGTCGTCCCCGGCGGCGGTGTCGCCCTGGTGCGCGCCCTGCAGAAGCTCAAGGACCTCAAGGGCGCCAATCACGACCAGGACGTCGGCATCGCCATCGCCCGCCGCGCCATGGAAGAGCCGCTGCGTCAGATCGTCGGCCAACGCCGGTGACGAGGCCTCCGTGGTGCTGCACAAGGTCGCGGACGGCGAGGGCAACTTCGGCTACAACGCCGCCACCGGCGAGTACGGCGACCTGGTGGCGATGGGCATCCTGGATCCCACCAAGGTGACCCGCTATGCGCTGCAGAACGCCGCCTCCGTGGCCGGTCTGATGATCACCACCGAGGCCATGGTGGCCGAGGAGCCCAAGGAAGACGCCCCGATGCCTGGCGGCGGCGGCGGCATGGGTGGCATGGGCGGCATGGGCGGCATGGGAATGATGTAAGCGTTCCCGGGCCCATGGCCTGCAACAGAAAGAGCCCCGCTTCGGCGGGGCTTTTTTTGTGGTTCGCATTGGTGGCTGATCGGGGGACCTGGTGATTTTCCGTTGTTGAGGTTGAATTCGCCGGAACAGCACGCATTCTTACCGTGGCGCCGATCTTGTAGTGTGCGCGCGTCTTGGAATTTCCAGATTTTTTTAATGCAAACCGAGGATGAACGAAACAATGAAGAGCTTGAAGTCTCTGATGATCTCGCTGGGATTTTTGTTGACACTGCCGGCTGTTCGCTCAAATGCAGCCGGCGCCGGCGCCGGTCGGCGAGGCTACGGTGCAGGAGCTGACGGCAACGGTGGAAGACATCGATCTCGCGAAGCGGATGGTCACGCTCAAGGGGCCTGAAGGCAAAAAGGTCACCACGCAAGTGGGCCCCGAGGTGAACGAACCTGGATCAGGTTAAGGTCGGCGATGAGGTCAAGGTCCAGTACTACCTAGCCGTCATGGTCAGCGCGAAGCGGGTCAGTGACGACGCAAAGCGCGGCGAGGAGATCATTGCCAGTGGCGTGGCCACCGCTGACGACGGCGGGTTGCCCGCAGGCGTCGCCGGCCGCGAGGTCAAGGAGACGGTCGAGATCCTGGGTACCGATAAGTACAAGAAGGCCATCGCCTTCCGCGGCGCGGACGGAAAGTTCCGCGAGATCTCCATGGACGCCCCCCACTTGGCGGGCCGCCTGGAGCAATTTAAAGAGGGTGAGAAGTACGAGGTGGTCTACAGGGAAGCGCTTGCGGTATTCGTAGAGCCGAAGTAGCAGCGCTCCTCTCGTCATGCCATCGCGGGATGGCGGCTTGGCCGCCTCCCGCAAAGGACGCCGAATCGCGATGCGATTCGGCGTTTTTTTTGCCACGTGCCATCGCGACAAACGAAGCTTCTGCTTAACCCCCATAGCTCACCGCTCGCATCGCCCGAAGGGCTTTCCGCCCTACGAGCCCTCCGGCGCCGATGGCAAGGATCGGGCGATCAGCTCTGCTCCGGGTATATCGTTCGGAGATGCAAGGCGACATCCGCGGCGCCCTCACTCGAGCGTTTTCCCAAAGTCTGGGCCGTGCACGGACAGTGGCGCTTCTGTTTTCCCGAAATCACTGCGGGAATGACCTACCTGGCAGCGACGGGGTGTAAGAGCAGGGAAGGGGTAGCGTCCGTCTCGGGTTCGGCCTTCGCCGCTTCTCTCTCGGTGATCCCGGCAGCGACTTCAGTCAGGGCCAATTCCTCAGGGCTCAATCCCCGATTACGCACATAGCTCAGGATCTCGCGAAGGGTGGCACGCGAGGCATCCGTATCCAGCGCCTCCAGGGTCCGGACCGCGAGCAGGCGGCCGTTGCGGTTGTCCCTGACGCCCCAGTGGTCCGCATAGAATTCAAACAGAACCCTCTCTGCGTCCTCGACCTTCAACCGGTCCAGGATCTCGACCAGCCCGCCGTAGAGCGGCCCCATCCCGAGCGGTCCCCAATCCCGCACGTACCGCAGCAGCATGAGCATGGCGTACTCTGGATTGTCCCTTCCCCAGCGGGGGCTTACCCATTGCCAAAGATGCTCGACGGCCCGCTCGTAAAGCACGGGGTTACCATTGCCGATCTCGGACAGGAATACGATCAGAACCATTAGTTCCTGGTCTCGTATCGGGACGACACGGTAGCCTTCCTTGCCCGGCTCAAGAAGCCAGTATCCAGGCTCGAACACCAGGGATTGCACCTTATCGGCCCACAGCACCCGCAGCGTACCCTCGACTCCCTCGGCCACCCGCAGACCGAAGTTTCCGGTGCCCTCGGTCAGAGTCTCGGGCCGGTAGCTGAAGCCGGTGACCAGGGTTTCGGACTCCCGCCCTGCGGTCGCCGCACGCTCGCCGTCCATGGCACCTCGCCGTCCAATGCATCCAAGATTGCCAGTCGAAGAAGCGAATGGTTGCGGGGCTGAAGCCGGTTCCTGTTGCGTCGATTCCGATCTGGTACCGGTCGATCTCGAGGGCAGGTGCCGATTGGGGGTGTGAAAATCGAGGCGAAACGACGGAGTCTTGGCGAAATCTTCGCCAAGCAGAGTAAGCCGCGCCGTGACTTGGCGGTGCGCGCGCAGGACGGGTATCCGGCAGGAAGGAAGTGTGCCGAATCAGCCCGAGTTCGAGTGGCAGAAGCCGCTGGAACCTTCGTAAAAACATTTCAGCTCGCCGGATTGGCCGCGCTATTTGGGGGACCATACACTTCCAGATGGTGCTCGGGCTGCGAAAAACACGCGCCCACGAAAAATATACAGTACGGACCAAACCCCAAGGGGCGCTTCACGTCCCGAAGCGGGCTTAAACGAGTTGGCGACGAGAAGCGAGCACGTCGGGAGGCCCACCTTGCCCCAAGGTTCGCGCACCGATCCCGTAGACCAAACCAGTATTTGAGGAAACCCCGAAACGGCTATACCCTGTTGTGCACCTACCATAGCAGCGAGCGACCATGCCCTGGCTCCAAGTTACCTTCTGCTTCGACCGTGAACGGGCACCGCTGGTCGAGGCGGCCCTGGAAAGTGCTGGCGCCCTGGCTTTGACGCTCGGCGATGCGGGTAACGAGCCCCAGCTCGAGCCTCCTCCCGGCACGACGCCCCTTTGGCGGGAAGTGACAATCACCGCCCTGTTTCCCGACGACCCGCAATCGCTTGCAGCGATGCAGGCCCTGGCCCATTCCCTCTCTGCACAGCTGACCGCCGAGCCCCTGTTCGAGCGGATCCGAGACCAGGCATGGGAACGGGCCTGGATGGAGGACTTCGCACCCGCACGCTTCGGCAAGCGGCTGTGGGTATGCCCAAAGGGACAACCCGCAGGAGATCCGAACGCGGTGGTGGTGAAGCTCGACCCCGGCTTGGCCTTCGGCACCGGCAATCACCCCACGACGGCCCTTTGCCTGCGATGGCTCGACGGCAGGGACCTGGAAGGCAAGTCGGTGATTGACTTCGGGTGCGGCTCGGGGATCCTGGCCATCGCGGCCCTAAAGCTCGGCGCAAACCGTGCGACCGCGGTGGACCATGACCCTCCAGGCCCTGGATGCCACCGGAAAGAACGCGCAGCAGAATGCGGTCGCCGGGCGCCTGCACTCATTCCTTCCCGAGGAGATGCCGGCCGAGGTTGCGGATCTTCTGCTTGCCAACATCCTGGCTGGCCCACTGGTTGAGCTTGCGCCCCGGCTGGCCGGGCTGGTCCGCCCGGATGGCCTCATCGCCCTCTCGGGGATTCTCATCGACCAGATTGGCCAGATCGAAACGGCCTACGAACCCTGGTTCGGGCTCGATGCAGCCGTGACAGAGGATGACTGGGTCCTGCTGAGCGGCCGCCGAATCCTTTAGATATTAGATATGCGGCAAGACCTCCTTCGGAGTTGCGCCCTCCGAAAGGGATAGGAAAAACGACCAGGAAGTGCACGAAGATCTCTCGTGGTGAAACCTGAAAACGAATCGCCAGATTACAATCTCAATATCTCCCCGTCGAAACCGCGCCACGTCGAATCCGGCTGTTGGGTGACAATATCCAGATCTGTTCACCAGAGCCGCCCGAGCCATGCCCCTGACCACCCGTTGCCGCCACTGCGGCCGAATATTTCCCGTCTACGCCCAGCAGCTCAAGGAGCGGCGCGGCAAGGTGGAATGCCCCCAGTGCGGCGGACGCTTCAACGCCATTGCCGGGCTCTTGGAAGAGGCGATACCCGGCACCGAGATGCGCCACGGCGACCCGGGGACCGGGGGGAGTCCGCAACCGGCGGTCACGTCCCCGGCGGACATGCTGGATCTCAGCGAAGGGCGCCAGAGGACCGTGCGGATACGCGCCCTGCTCTGGTCCCTGGGCATCCTGGTGACTCATCGCAGCCCTGGTCGCTCAGATCGGCTGGTGGGAGCGGGGGACCTGGCTGCAACACCCGCAAGTGCGCTCGTTTGCCGAGCTCGTCTGCGAGCGTATCGGCTGCCACCTGGAGCTACCGCGGCAGGCTGGCACCATGGAGATACTGCAGCCGGCGCTGACCGAACGGGAGGAGGCGCCGGACGGCCTGCGGCTCACCCTGACGCTGGTCAACAAGTCGGACTTCAGCCAGCGCCTGCCCCAGCTCCAGCTAGAGATCTACGACGATGACGAAGAGCTGGCCGCCGCGCGGCGTTTCGGACCTGAGAGCTACCTTCCCGACAGGCCAGGGAGATTGGGACTAGCTCCCGGTGAGGCGGTGCGTCCTACACTCGACATGCAGCCCCTGCCTACGCCGGCCGCTGGCTTCCGCGTCAAGCTGTTTTAAGGCATGAACATCGGCGACATCAAGCTCTCGAACAACCTGGTCCTCGCCCCCATGGCCGGAGTGACTGACCGGCCCTTCCGCGAGCTTTGCCGCGGGCTGGGCGCGGGATTGGCGGTTTCAGAGATGGTATCCGCCAACACCGTGCTCCGGGGGACCAAGAAAAGCATCCGGCGGCTGGACCACAGCGGCGAAGACCGGACCCATCTCCGCCCAGATCCTGGGCACCGACCCCACCGCCATGGCCGAGGCGGCGCGGGCCAATCTGGACCTGGGCGCCCGAATAATCGACATCAATATGGGCTGTCCCGCGAAGAAGGTGTGTAAGGTCGCGGCCGGCTCCGCGCTGCTGCGTGACGAGCCCCTGGTGGGACGCATCCTGGAGGCCGTGGTCGCAGCGGTACCCGTGCCTGTCACCCTGAAGATCCGCACCGGCTGGTCGCCCGAGGAGCGCAATGCCCTGCAGATCGCCTGCATCGCCCGCGAGAGTGGCATCGCGGCCTTGGCGGTTCACGGACGTACCCGCAGCTGCGGGTACGCGGGAGCCGCGGAGTACGAGACCATTCGAGCCATCAAGCAGGAGATACCGATACCGCTCATCGCTAACGGCGACATCGACTCGCCGGAGAAGGCCCGTTTGGTGCTGGACTACACCGGCGCGGATGCTATCATGATCGGCAGGGCGGCCCAGGGTCGCCCGTGGATTTTCCAGGAGATCTCCGACTACCTGGAAACCGGCGTTCGACCCCACAGTCCACCCGCGGACTGGATAAAAGACACCCTGATCGCACACCTGCGCGAACTTTACCGCTTCTACGGCGTCCACCTTGGCGTCCGGATAGCACGCAAGCATGTCGCCTGGTACGCGAAGAATCGAAGGGGTGCAGCCCAGTTCAGCGAAGCGGTTCAACCGAGCCGAGACGCCAAGAGAACAACAAGACCAGATCGAGGCGTTCTTCAACGGGCTTTTACCTCAGGAGGACCAGGCGACATGAAAATAGGGGCAGAGGTACAAAAAATCGACGACGCTCGCGAAAGGTTGACCGTGCTCCAGGCGAGCCGCAACACGGAACCCTTGAGCAAGTGCGTGCGCAACGCACTGAAGTTTTACCTTCAAAATCTTGACGGGCACGAAGTCAACGACCTGCATCAGATGGTCATCGGGGAGGTGGAGCGCCCCCTGATCGAGACGGTACTCGACCACACGCGGGGCAATCAAACCCAGGCGGCACGGCTGCTCGGCATGAGCCGCAGCACCCTGCGCAAGAAAATGGCGCAGTACGGGGTTCGCCAGCAGGACTGACGACACCCCCTGCAGCCCCGCGGGGAGCGCATCCCCAACAACCAAATTCCAGCGAGCTCGAAAGAGATGAACCCCATACGACGCGCACTGATCAGCGTTTCCGACAAGACCGGCGTCGTGGACTTCGCCCGCGACTTGGCCGCGGAGGACGTCCAGATCCTCTCCACCGGCGGAACCGCCCGCCTGTTGACCGACAACGGGATCCCGGTCACCGAGGTGTCCGATTACACGGGATTTCCGGAGATGATGGCGGGCAGAGTCAAGACCCTGCACCCGCGTATCCACGGCGGCATTCTCGGCCGCCGCGGAATCGACGATGCGGTGATGCGCGAGAACGAGATCAAGCCCATCGATCTGGTGGTGGTCAATCTCTACCCGTTCGAGCGCACGGTGGCAGACCCGGACTGCGACTTGCCCACGGCCATCGAGAACATCGACATTGGCGGCCCCACCCTGTTGCGCGCGGCCGCCAAGAACCATCAGGACGTAACGGTCGTGGTGGACGCCGCTGACTACGCAGGGGTCCTGGCGGAGATGCGGGAACAGGGCGGCGCCGTGAGCGACGCCACACGGCTCGACCTGGCGGTGAAGGCCTTCGAGCACACCGCCCGCTACGACGGCGCCATCGCCAACTACCTGGGCCGGCGCGACAGGCGAGGGCGAGACCGCCGACTTCCCCCGCACCCTGAGCATGCAGTTCCAGCGCAAGCAGGCCATGCGCTACGGCGAGAACCCCCATCAGAAGGCGGCCTTCTTCGTCGAGCGGGACGTCACCGAGGTGAGTGTCGCCACTGCGCGTCAACTCCAGGGCAAGGAGCTTTCCTACAACAATATCGGCGACACGGACGCGGCCCTGGAGTGCGTCAAGCAGTTCGAAGAGGGCCCGACCTGCGTCATCGTCAAGCACGCCAATCCCTGCGGCGTCGCGCTGGGATCCAGCCTGCTGGAGGCCTACGAGCGCGCCTTCTCGACCGATCCGGAATCGGCCTTCGGCGGCATCATCGCCTTCAACGGCGAGCTGGACGAGGCGACGGCCAAGGCCATCGTCGAGCGCCAGTTCGTCGAGGTCATCATCGCACCCGGCGTGACGCCAGGCGCCGTCGAGGCGATCGCCGCCAAGAAAAACGTGCGCCTGCTCGAGTGCGGCGAATGGACCAGCGAGGACTTGCGCCGCACCGACTTCAAGCGCGTGAACGGCGGGCTGCTGGTCCAGGAGGCGGACCTGGCTCTGACCAACAAGCTGGAGGTGGTGACCAAGCGCGCGCCGACAGACAAGGAGATGCAAGACCTGCTCTTCACCTGGCGGGTGGCCAAATACGTCAAGTCCAACGCCATCGTCTACGGGCGCGACCTCATGACCATCGGCGTCGGCGCCGGGCAGATGAGCCGGGTCAACTCGGCACGCATCGCGGCCATCAAGGCGGAGCAGGCGAACCTTCAGGTACCCGGCTCGGTCATGGCCTCGGACGCCTTCTTCCCCTTCCGCGACGGCATCGACCAGCGGCCGCCAACGGCATCACCGCGGTCATCCAGCCCGGCGGCTCCATGCGCGACGAGGAGGTCATCGCCGCCGCGGACGAGCACGGCATGGCCATGGTCTTCACCGGCATGCGTCACTTCCGGCATTGATCCATTCCACGGCCATCGTCGACGACGGCGCCGAGGTACATGATTCGGTTCGGGTGGGGCCCTACTCCATCGTCGAAAGCGGCGCCGTCATCGGACCGGACTGCGTGATCGAGAGCTGCGTGCGCATCTACAGCGCCACGCGGATGGGCCGCGGGAACCGGATCTGTCACGGCGCCACCATCGGCGCAGAACCGCAGGACCTGGGATACACGCCGGAGAAGAGCAAGCCGCTGACCATCGGCGACTGCAATCACTTCAAGGAAGGGGTGAATATCAGCCGGGGCACCAAGTCCGAGCAGGGCACCCGCATCGGGAGCCATAATTATTTGATGACCTACGCCCACGTCGGGCACGACTGTATCGTCGGCGACCACAACGTCTTCGCCAATACAGCCACGCTGGCCGGTCACGTGGACGTGGAAGACCGGGTGTTCCTGTCGGGGCAGACAGCGGTCCATCAATTCTGCCGCATCGGCTCCCTGTCGATGATCGCCGGCGTGTCCGGGGTCCCTCAGGACGTTCCCCCCTTCGTCATCGCCGACGGTCACCGGGCCAAGATCATCGGCCTGAACGCCGTCGGACTGCGACGCACCGGTTACACCCAGGAGCAACGCAGCATCATCAAGAACGTCTACCGCATCATCTTTCGCTCCAACCTGCGCCTGGCCGAGGCCCTGGTCAATGCCGAACGGCAGCACCCCACGGCGGAGACCCGCCAGATCGTCCTTTTCATCGAGTCCAGCCGCCGCGGAGTGATCTCGTTCGCCTGAGCTTTTTTTCACCACGAAGAGCGCGAAGGACACGAAGAATCTAAAGAACCAATCCTTCGTGATCTTCGTGTCGTTTGCCGTCAATTCTTCCTCCCGTATTCAGCTCGACAGTAAGGTTCCAGTATTCAAAGCTTCTTAGGCATTTGACATGAAAGTACTAATCATCGGCGGCGGTGGCCGCGAGCACGCACTGGCATGGAAGGCGATTCAGTCGCCAGCGGCGGATCTGGTCTATGTCGCCCCGGGCAACGGCGGCACCGCCACCGAACCGGCAATCGTGAATCTGGACATAGGGTCGGACGAAATCGACGCCTTGGTCGCCTTTGCCCGCGAAAACGCCGTCGGGCTGACCATCGTCGGCCCCGAGGCACCGTTGGTGGCGGGCGTGGTCGATGCCTTTCAGGAAGCGGGCCTACTCTGTTTCGGGCCCAGCAGCGGTGCAGCGCAGCTCGAGGGCTCCAAGGCATTCACCAAAGACTTCCTGGCACGGCACGGCATACCCACGGCGGCCCACCGGACCTTCACCGAGCCGAGGCCCGCCCTCGCCTATTTGCGCGAGATCGGCGCGCCCATCGTCGTCAAGGCCGACGGCCTCGCCGCGGGCAAGGGTGTCATCCTGGCCGAGGATTTGACCACCGCGGAGCAGGCGGTCGACGACATGCTCAGCGGCGGACGCTTCGGCGCCGCGGGAAACCGCGTCGTCATCGAGGAGTACCTTACCGGCGAGGAGGCCAGCTTCATCGCCATGGTGGGCGGGGGGCATATACTGCCCATGGCCACGTCCCAGGACCACAAGGCGCGGGACGACGGGGACCGCGGCCCCAACACCGGAGGCATGGGCGCCTACTCTCCCGCACCCGTGGTCACTGCCGAAATCCACGAACGCATCATGGCGGAAGTCATTCGGCCCACGGTCGAGGGACTGGCCGCCGAGGGACTGCCCTATGCCGGGTTTCTCTATGCCGGGCTGATGATCGGGCCGGACGGTACGCCCAAGGTCCTGGAATACAACTGCCGCTTCGGAGATCCGGAGACCCAGCCCATCCTCATGCGCTTACGCTCGGATCTCGTGCGGATGTGCCTGGCGGCGCTGGACGGCCGGCTGGATCATATCGACGCCGACTGGGACCCGCGGGCCGCCCTCGGCGTGGTCATGGCCGCGGGAGGCTATCCCGACGCCTACGAGAAGGGCAAGCCGATCAGCGGATTGGAAGCAGCCGCCCTGCTCCCGGACGGCAAGGTCTTCCACGCCGGGACCAGTCTCGCCGACGGCGAGATAGTCACCAGCGGCGGTCGGGTCCTGTGCGCCACCGCCCTCGGTAACGGGGTCGGCGAGGCCCAATCAAAGGCCTACGCGCTGGTCGAGCAGATCTCCTGGAAGAACGCCTATTACCGTCACGACATCGGTCACCGAGCGATAGCCCGCGAGCAACGCTGACCCCGGAAGCTCCAGTTGTTCCGGCTGCCGGCCCCGAGCGAGTATCAAATACGCATGGTCTTCCGGTTGGCGCTAGGCGTCTGCCTGTTGGTCATCGCCTATCTGGCATTCGCCCCGGCAGACCAGGTACCGGGGACGCCCAGCGACAAGCTGAACCACGTCCTCGCATTCGCCGTCCTCGCTTGGCTCGCCGACAAAGCCTATCCTGGCCGCCACCAGGCACCTTACCGGTGGCTACTCCTGCTTGGCTATGGACTGCTGATCGAAGTGGTTCAGGGCCTTATACCCTATCGCGAGCTCTCGCTACTGGACTTCGCCGCCAACGCCGTGGGGATCCTGCTGTACAACGGCATCGCAAGGATGCGAGCGCAAAGGGAGATCGGGGGCAGCTGACGGGTCGAAAATGCCCGATGGCATGGGGGGCGAGCCGATTCCCACCCCGATTCCTGCACTTTCTCAGATTGATTTTTTTCCCGCGCTCTCTGCGTCTTCGCGGTTCAATTTCTCTATCCAGGTTTCCCGGGCGGAGGCGCCGATGTTCCTCTATCATCGAATGCGGTAGGCTACCGGAATGTCCCGCTCCGGCGCGTCATCCGTCCGTTCCCCAACCCGCTCCGATGCCGATGATCAGGTCCCGAACAATCCCCGCCGCGAGACTGCTCGAACCGCTGCTCCTCGTTGCAACCTTGCTTTGTCTGCTGTCGGCTCGATGCGCCTACTGCCAGGATTACCCGGTGGAGACATCAGCGCCGGGCTCCGTCAGCCAAGAGATCCTGGAAACCAAGATCAAGGAATTAGAAGCCACCACCGGTATGCAGGAGGAGGCCAAGACCAAGCTGATCGAGCTCTACCGTAGGGCTCTGAGCAACCTGCGAACGGCGAGCTCCACCCGGGCAGCCGCGCACGGCTTCCGGCAGGCCAAGGAGGCGGCACCGGCAGAGCTCCAAGCCCTGCGCGAAGAAGCCGATGAGGCCAGCGCTACGGCCCCGGAAGACACACTGGAAGCTGACCTCTCCACGCCGCTGCGCGAACTGGAGCGGCTTCTTGAAAAAGAAAAGGCCGATTTCGCGGCAGTTGACGCGCGGCGAGCGGAGCTGAACAAGCGCCTGCACCAAGACGCGGACCGGCCTGCACTGATTCAGCGGCGGCTCACCGACGCGAAGGAGGAGCAGGCGGACGTCGCCGCCCGACTGAAGCTGCCCACCCGTGAGAACGAGGGCCCGGTCACTGACGAGGCCAGGCGCTGGGCACTGGAAACCCGTTACCAGACGCTGAGCACCGAGATCGACATGCTGGATCAGGAGCTCCTGAGCCAACCCATGCGTGTGGACCTGATGAAGGCCCAACGGGACAAGGCCGCCGCCAGGGTGGGGTGGGTCGGTACGCGTGTGAAGATCCTCGCAGAGCTGGTCAACACCAAGCGGAAGGCGGAGGCAGAAAAGTCCAAGGCCCGGGCCGAAAAAACCCGGCGGGCGGCACAGGGAGAGCACCCCCTGGTGATCCGGATCGCAGAGGAGAATGCCAGGGTCTCGGAAGAGATTGCCGCTTCGGCGTCACGCCTCGACGAGCTGGGGACTCAGGCGGAGCGCATGGTCGATGTGGCGCGCCAGCTCGAGGAAGACTTCAAGAGCGCGAAGGAGACCATTGCGATCGGCGGCCTGAGCCAGGATTTGGGGCACATGCTGTTCCAGCAAGGCAAAGCTCTACCCGACCAAAATACCCTGCGGCGTGAAACCGTGGAACGCGACGACGAGGCGGCCAAAATCGGCCTGCGGCGCCTGCAACACCGCAGGGACTCCAAGACGCTGCGAGATCTGGACGCATACGTCGCAATGATCGTGGCCGAGGCGGACCTAGAGGATGGGTCCGATCTGCGTGAACAGATTCGGGAGCTGGCGAAAGAGCGCAGGGGCCTGCTGGACCAAGGGGTCTCATACGACGACTTCCACTTGCGCAAGCTCGCCGAGCTGGATACCGCCCAACAGCGGCTGCTACAGGTGATCAACGAATACGAAAGCTTCCTGAACGAGCACCTGCTATGGGTTCGCAGCACGTCCCCCGCCCATCTGCAGGAGCTGGGCGCCCTGCCCGAGCAGGCATGGAGGCTGATCTCGCCCACCGGCTGGATCGAAGTCGCTCAGGCACTCGCCTACCAGGGCTCGCATTCGCCGGCTTATGCGCTGCTCGCATTGGCGTTCGGCGCCCTGCTGTGGCAACGAAAGCGCATGATCACGAAGATCCTGTCCATTTCAGACAAGCTCGGCAAACCCACCACGGACAGCTTCTTCCTTACCCTGCAGGCCGGCTTGCTGACTGCAATCGTGGCCGGCACCTGGCCGCTGCTGGTGGCCGTAACCGGTTGGCAGCTCAAGATCACACTCCACGGAACGGACTTCTCGACCGCGGTAGGCGAGGCGCTTCTCGCGGTCGCGGCACAGTTTTATTACCTGCGCGGATTTCGCATGGTCTGCATTCCCAACGGGCTGGCGTCAACGCACTTCCGCTGGCCCGAGTCGAGCCTCAAGTTGCTGCGCAAAGAGCTGGACCTGCTCTCTTGGGTATTCGTGCCCTCGGCCATGGTAACCCTCACCGCCTTTTTCCTGGACCCCCTCAACGTCGGCTGGGCAATCGGGCGTACCTCCTTTTTGATAATGGTTGCATCCCTGAGCTTCGGCTTCTACCGCATGCTGAATGTCAGCTCCGAGGTGCTGGAAGGATATCTGCGCCACCAAGAAAAGCAGACCTTCCGGCGCCTGCACCGGCTCTGGTACCCGCTGCTGGTAGCCGCACCCCTGGCGCTCGGCGTATTGTCCCTGTTGGGGTACATCTACACCGCGGGCACCCTGCTCCGGCTTCTGTTGGATACCACTTGGCTGGCGGTAGAGCTTATTCTGCTCTTCGCTCTGGCGGTGCGATGGTCGTTGGTAACGCGTCGCCGCCTCGTCTACGAGACGGCGATGGAGCGGCGGCGAAAGAGCCTGGAGGAGAAGGAGGGGCGTGATAAGACGCGGGGCGGCGACGAGACCGTCCAAACAGACTTCGACGAGCCGGAGGTGGATCTGACGGCCCTGAGCGACACCAGCCGCAAGCTGCTCGGCACGGCCATCCTCTTCTACGGCGTCTTCGGGCTTTGGCTGATCTGGTCCGACGTCTTCCCCGCCTTTCGCATCTTCGACGAGATCACCCTCTGGCATCACACGATCACCGTCGACGGAGAAGACCAGGTCCAGCCCATCACCCTGGCGGACCTGGGCCTGGCGCTTATCTACCTGACCGGGACCTTAATCCTGGCCAAGCAGCTACCCGCGATTCTGGAGATCATCCTCCTGGAGCGCTTCGACATGCCTTCGGGCAATCGCTATACCGTCACCACGCTGACCACGTACACCATCTTCACCCTCGGCGTTGTTCTCGTTTTCAACACCATCGGTGCCGACTGGTCCCAGCTTCAATGGCTGATTGCGGCCCTCGGCGTGGGCATCGGCTTCGGCCTGCAAGAGATCGTGGCCAACTTCATCAGCGGCATCATCATCCTGTTCGAGCGCCCGGTCCGGGTGGGCGACGTGGTCACCGTGGGCGACACGGACGGCGTGGTTACGCGCATCCGCATCCGTGCCACCACCATCCGCAACTGGGACGGAAAGGAATTGCTGGTGCCGAACAAGGAGTTCATCACCGGCCGCCTGCTCAACTGGTCGCTGTCGGACCAGACAACCCGGATCCTGGTCTCTGTCGGCATCGCGTATGGCTCCGATGTCCGCGAGGCCATGCGCCTCCTAGTGGAGACCGCCGAGGAGAACAAAAACGTTCTGGATGATCCGGCCCCTTCGGTAATCTTCGAGGCTTTCGGGGACAATGCGCTGACCATCGTCCTGCGCTGCTTCATCGATTCAGTCGACCTTCGCTTTCCCACCATGAGCGCCCTCAACCAGGCCATTAACGAGAAGTTCAACGCGGCCGGCATTTCCATTGCCTTCCCTCAGAGAGACCTGCACCTCGACACCATGCGGCCCTTGCAGGTGGAGCTGCGGCATGCCGGCAAGGCTGCACCGGAAGGAGATGCCGGAGAGTAGGAAAAGGCCTAACCGTGGGCCGGATTAGGTGCAAAAAACGGCCTGAAGCGAGGGCACGAAGCGCGCGTGCCGTAACCCGACACTCTCCTATCCGATCCTGCCGACAACCGGCGGCGAGATACGCGGTGACGACAACACCGCGGCATTCGTCGGTGGCTACGACGGCGAGGGGGCGCCTCTTTTTTTTGTCGAAAACAGGCGAGGACGACTCACCCCAAGATGGACTGTGATTCGATAGAAATCGCGATAGTCTCACCGGTTCGAGCGAAACGATTGGAACCCCGCTTCGGCGGGGTTGCGTTTCCCCGGGGCTTACTCCCCTGTCGATGATCCGATCTCGAACGGCTTCGGCGCCGTTGGTGTGGGGTGCTTCTACTCACGCAGGCCAGGCAACACCCGGGCTCGAACCAGCGCCGCGAGGAACGCCAACTCGGGGTGAGCCGGGGCAACATCGAGCACATAGCCGAGGGTTCGGGGAATGTCCGTGAGATATCCCGGCTTGGAGTCTCTGATCTTCAAGCGGGCGAAGATGCCGCTGGCCTTGAGGTGGCGCTGGACCCCCATCAGGTCGAACCAGGGCATGAACTGCGCCTCATCTTCCTGTTGGAGAATGCCCGACTGCACCGCCAGTGCCGCGTAGCTCCGCGCCCAGTCATCCACCCGTTCCCGTGGCCAAGCGACGTAGCAGTCTCGCAGCAGGGATACGGGATCGTAGGTCACCGGCCCGATCACCGCGTCCTGAAAGTCCAAGATGCCCGGCGACGGCGGTGCGGTAACCATCAGGTTGCGCGAGTGATAGTCCCGGTGCACGCACACCCTCGGCTGCTCCAGGGCGCTCGCGACCAGGAACTCGAAGGTCTGGTCCAACGCCAGGTTGTCTTCGGCCGAAAGGTCCAATTCGAGGTGTTTTTCCAGCAGCCACTCGCGGAACAGCTCCAGCTCACGACGTAGAAAGGGCCCGTCGTACGCGCGAAGCCCCTGCGTGGATGCACAGGCCTGAATGACCGCGAGCGCCGCGAGAGCGTCCCCATAGAGGCGGTCAACATTCGTCGCATCGAGAACATCGAGATAGAGCCGAGTCCCCAGATCGCGCAGGAGCAGGAGACCCTGAAGGGGGTCTTGGGCATAGACTTGCGGAGTATTCAGACCCAGCGAGCGCAGCCGATCTGCGATGAGCACGAATCGCTCGACGTCTTCGGCGACCGGAGGCGCATCCATTACAACATAGCTGCACCCGCCTCCACGAAGGCGCCAGTAGCGACGGAAGCTGGCGTCACCCGAGGCCGGCTCGAGTGAGCACTCGATGCCCCCCAAGGTCTTTCCGACCCAATCTATGATGCGGGATTGACGCTCCGACATTTTGCTCTCCTGCGACTTTTGGTGCCGAAACCGGCTCTAAATCGCTAAAATGTATGTTTTGCCCCGTCGGAGCACTGCCCTCGCGCCCCTGAATGCCGGGCGCTAGGAGGCTGTCTGGCTTGCGCGTCCGTAGCGAGGGATCGCGGGGCCGAGACCGAGTTATTCCCGCGATCGAGGCGAATGGCCTGCCCTGTTTAACCAGATCATGGGGGAAATCGGGCCGGCATCCGCGATTCCGCAGTAGGATAGTCGTAAGTCAGACAGCCTCCTAAACAGTGTAACGCCCACAGATAGAACGGATACAGTGTCTACCCGCCACCGAAATCACGCGCTCTTTGCCGGCCCGCTCCTGCTGCTCGCAGCCGCTTCTGCGGCCGGTGCAGGAGAGGGATGGAACTGCGTCACGGGCCCGAACGGAATCGGTTGGGCCTGCACCGGGCAGGGAAATACCAAGCAGCGGAAACCCGCGACGCCCCCCAAAGCGACGGAAGCCGCGGGCACCGCGTCCAAGGCGCCATCGACCAAGCCAGGGACCAAACAAGTAACCAGCAGCACGCCCCCGCCGACGCGGGCTAGAGCTACTTCCGCAAACAGCACAGCAGAAAAACCGGCACCGGATGAGAAGAGTGCCAGCGCCCCGCTACGCGGGCAAACCGAGAAAAGACCACCGCCGACTCGCCCGGCCAACCGGAAACCCGAAGAGCAAAAATCCGTAGCAAAGCCGGTACCGAGGGCGTCTGCTTCGAGCAGCACACCGGCAAGGACACCAACGCGGGCTTCCAAGACGCGCACCACCCCGTCGAAAGCGCGGACCGCCGCGGCTGGGACGACCACGGCTGCAACAGGTGCGAAAGCGGCAAGCAGATCGAGCGACGAGCCGTCAGCCGAAGGGACCAAGCCGCAAACAGCCAGCGCCGCAACGACGAAAACGGCGTCCGAAACCGGCAAACCAAACCATCCCAAGAGCAGTCCCGGCAAGACGGGCGTCGCACCAACGGCCAGCGCCGCGGTGAAGAGCAAGGGCACCACTTCCGAAGGCGCCAAACGCATCCACAAGGGCCTGGAATGGGAATATTGCGGTCCGCGCCCGGCCAAGCTCGGACCAGCCGCTGTATCGCCTCAGCCCGGCGAAGAAGATCCCCTCTACGTCGGCGCCGATACCTTCGACTACGACCAAGAGCGCGAGCTCCTGACCATGACCGGGAACGTGGAGATGATCCAGGGTAGCCGGTATGTCGGCGCGGACAAGGTCACCTATGACCGCGGGAGCACGGACCTCGTCGCCAAGGGAAACACCATCCTGGCCAATCCCGGAATCCGGATCGCTGCCGACGAGGCAGAGATGAACCTGGAATCTGACAAGGGCAACCTCACCGATGTCGAATACCGGCTTTCAGGCAAGATCAATGCGCGCGGAAGCGCCGACCGGGCGGAGCTGGTCCAACCAGAGCTGACGCGATATGACAACATTGTCTACACCAGCTGCCGGCCTGGCCAGAACGACTGGACCCTCGACGCCAAGAAGCTGGAGCTGGATCAGTCCACCGGAAGGGGGGTGGCGCGAAACGCGAAGCTACGCGTGCGCGGGGTGCCCGTTCTCTATACCCCTTACCTGTCCTTCCCCATCGATGATCGCCGCAAGAGCGGCATTCTGATCCCATCCGTCGGCCAATCGGAAGACAACGGCATCGATATTACCGTCCCCTATTATTGGAATATCGCCCCGAACATGGACGCGACCTTCTTTCCCCGTTTGATGAGCGAGCGCGGCGCGATGCTGGGGACCGAATTCCGATACCTGACCGAGCGCCAGCACGGAGAGCTGTACGGCGAGATTCTGCCCAAGGACGACAAGTTCCAGGGCAACCAGACACGCTGGGCATATCGGATCGACCACAGAGGGCGTTGGAGTCCCCGCTGGTCGTCGACGATTGACTACAACGCCGTGTCGGACGACGAGTATCTCGAGGACTTCGGCGAAAACCTGGAGCTCACCAGTACGCGCAATATCGAGCGCCGCGGCGATCTCACCTATAACGCAGGTCGATGGCTGGACGCTGCTTGCGCGTCTGCAAGACTTCCAGACCGTAGATCCGACCATAGCACCAACCAACCGCCCCTACGGACGCCTGCCTCAACTACTGCTCACCGCGTCGCCATTGCAGTTTGACTCGGGCCTCCAATTGGGAGTCGGCGCCGAGTACAACTACTTCGATCACCGCGCCAAGGTGCATGGAAACCGCGCGACCCTGCATCCCTATGCCGCTTGGCCCTTGCGCAAGAGCTACGGCCACCTGACCCCGCAGCTGAACCTCTACTTGGCCGCCTACGGGCTGCAGGACCAGGACGCAGGTGGAAGCGCCAGCCCATCGTACGCCATCCCGAGCTTCAACCTGGATGGGGAGCTGATCTTCGAGAGGACGGCCCGGTGGTTCGGTCAGGAGTCACTGCAGACGCTCGAGCCCCAGATTTACTACCTATACACCCCGTTCAAGGATCAGGACGACATACCCGTGTTCGACAGCATCGAGCTGAACTTCGACTACTACAGCATGTTCCGGCCAAATCGCTTCACCGGCACGGACCGTATCGGCGATGCAAACCAGCTCACCCTAGGCCTGACATCGCGAACCCTTGCAATTGATTCCGGATTGGAGCTGCTGCGGGCCAGCGTCGGTCAAATCCTGTACTTCCGCGACCGGGACGTCCAGATCAGCGGCCCACCGGAAGATGAGCGCAGCTCATCGGTGGCCGGCGAGCTGAGCGCCCGGCTCCTTCAGGACTTGACAGGTCGTGCGACCTTCGTGTGGGACCCCAACCAAAAAAATGATCAATATCGCAAGCGTGCGGTGGAGCTGCACTACCAAACCAGCGAAGATCGGCTGCTCAACCTCGCTTACCGTTTCGATCAGGGTACCAGCGAGGCGACCAGATACGAGGACACGGACCTATCGTTCCGTATGCCGGTCAACCCGCGGCTGCAATTCGTAGGCCGTTGGTACTATTCCCTACTCAACAGCCAAACAGTCGAGGCCTTCGCAGGCGTCGAGTACGGGCGATGCTGCTGGCGCGTCCGCCTGTTGGGCCGACACCTGAAAAACAGGCCTGACAGCGCCGGCAGCAACACTTTCATGGTCCAAATGGAGCTGGCTGGACTCGGGGCCATCGGGCAGCAAGTCGACAAATTCTTGGAGCGCGGAATCTATGGCTATCACGCGGACTAAGGGCGCTAACAAGCGGGGGATTCCATACCGGAGGCTGTTGGCCCTGGTGATCTGCTTCTTGGCGCCCTTTGGGGCAGCAACGGCGATCGAAGAGCTGGATTCCATCGTGGCGGTGGTCAATAACGACGTCATCGTCCAAAGTGAGCTTGAACACGAAATTACGCTTGTCATTCCCGAAATCGAGGGTAGGGGGACGCCGCTGCCGCCGCGCCCGGACCTGGAGCGGCAGGTCTTGGATCGCATCATCCTGCAGCGGCTCCAGATTCAGAAGGCAGAAGCGCTGGGCATCGCAATCGACGATGCCATGCTGACAGAGGCCATCACCAGCATCGCCGCCCGTAACGGCATGGCCTTGGAAGAGCTCCAGGCGACGCTTGAGGCCGGAGGCGTTCGCTTCGAGGACTTCTCCGCAAATACGCGCCAGCAACTTATCACCAAACGTCTCCAGGCCCAGGAAGTCGTCAAGAACATCGCTATCACGGACCAGGAAATCGATCGCTTCGTTGAACGCGACTCCAGCCGCTTGATTGAACGCTCCGACGTCAAGCTCTCTCACATACTGGTCTCCGTCCCCGAAGGTGCGCCGCCTGAGGTTTCCAAGAAGGCCGAAGCCAAGGCCCGGGGCCTGGTCGCGCAGCTGCGCAAAGGCGCCGATTTCGCGCAAGTGGCGGTACGTTCCTCGGACGGGCGAAAGGCCCTCGAAGGCGGTGATCTGGGCTGGTTCCCCATGGCCGAGGTCCCCTCCCTGGCCCAAGACTCCGCCCATACGCTGGCCAAGGGGGAGGTCAGCGAGCCTTTGCGCAGCCCCAGCGGCTTTCACATCATCAAGGTAACCGACGTAAAGGGCTCGGCCCCCGAGAAGGTCACCCAGACCAATGCACGCCATATCCTCATCCGCACCAACGAAGTGCTCTCCGACGATGAAGCCAGAATCCGCCTGGAGCAGCTGCGGCTGCGCATCATCGGCGGCGACGACTTCGCAACCCTCGCGCGCTCCCATTCGGACGACACCGGCTCCGCCTTGCGGGGCGGCGATCTCGGCTGGGTTAATCCGGGAGACACGGTCCCCGCGTTCGAAAAGGAGATGGATAGACTAGGCCCGAATGAGGTCAGCCAGCCTTTCAAGAGCACCTTCGGCTGGCACATTGTTCAGGTCATTGAGCGACGGACCCAGGACACGACGGACGACATCATGCGCTTAAAGGCCCGAGAGGCGCTCCGCGAGCGCAAGGCGGATGAGGCTATCGACCTGTGGCTACGCGAGATCCGTGCCGAGGCCTACGTGGAGATTCGCCTCCCGGGCGCCGAAGACGATATCGACGACGAGTAAGGGGCAGGACCTGGCGGCAACGTCCGCACCGGCGGCGGCTGCATGGGCGACCTTCTGGCTATCTTCGCCGGTATGGCGGTGCGCCGCTGGGCGGGATACGGCGGTTAGCGCAGTGTCTGGCGTCATTCGGGTCTCGCAGGACATCCACCGCCTGGTACCGCCCTGGCAATCCATGGTGGCCTGACGTGGCCCACACACAGAGCACAGGCTGTGCTTTCCTGGAAATGGATGCCACAACTCGGTCCGGAACCGGCAGTGGTTTCGCGCAAGGGTGAGCGACGCCTAAATGCGGCCCTGACCCCCCTTTCCTGCACTATACTCATCCGATACTGCTTCATAAGGGGGGGATCGTGAGACGATCCGCACTTGCCGGTCACCGCCTGGCAGCCGCTTTTCTCGTCGGCCTGCTGCTCTTTTGCTCGCCGGTAACGGTGCTGTTCGACCGCCCGGTATCCGGAGACGGCATCCCGCTTTTTTATCTCTACTTGTTCTGCGCTTGGACCGCATTCATCGCCCTCATGGCTTGGATTCTCCAGGGGCACGACGAATGACGGGCACGAAAACAGGTAAGGAGGAGCGGTGCTCGGCGGTACGGTAGTCGTCCTCGCCTCCTTCCTGTATCTGGGGCTGCTCTTCGCCGTCGCCTACTGGGCGGACTGGCGGGCGGACAAGGGGCGTTCGGTCATCGCCAGCCCGACCGTCTACGCCCTCTCTCTGGCGGTCTACTGCACGGCCTGGACCTACTACGGCAGCGTCGGCCGGGCCGCAGCGACAGGCATCGGCTTTCTGCCCATCTATCTGGGTCCGACCGTCGCCGCCGCGCTCTGGGGCTTTCTGCTGCTGAAGATGGTGCGGATGAGCAAAAGCCAGCGCATCACCTCCATCGCCGACTTCATCGCCTCGCGTTACGGCAAGAGCCATCTGCTGGGCGGCTTGGTGACCGTGATCGCCATCGTCGGCATCGTTCCCTACATCGCCCTGCAGCTCAAGGCCATCTCCAGCAGCTTCAGCATTCTGCTGCAATACCCGGACATCGTCATGCCCAGGCACGCGGACAGTGTACCCGTATGGGAGGACAAGGCCTTCTACGTGGCCCTGCTGCTTGGCCGCCTTCACCATCCTGTTCGGCACCCGCCACCTGGACGCCAGCGAGCGCCATGAAGGCATGGTGGCCGCAATCGCCCTGGAGTCCGTGGTCAAGCTGGTGGCCTTCACGACCGTTGGCATCTTCGTAACCTTCGGCCTCTTCGGCGGCTTCAGCGACGTCTTTCAGCGGGCGTTCGAAGCGGGACACGTCGAGCCCCTGTTCGAGCCGGCGGTCGGCAGTTACGCTTCTTGGTTCTCTCTGTGTCTGCTGGCTGGCTTGGCGGTCATGCTTCTGCCGCGCCAGTTCCAGGTGGCGGTGGTGGAGAACAGCGGCGAGCGCCAGCTGCGCCGGGCCATCTGGCTGTTTCCCTTGTACCTGCTTTTGATCAACATCTTCGTCCTGCCCATCGCCCTGGCGGGCCAGCTCGAGTTTCCCGAGGGCGGAGTGGACGCGGACACCTTCGTCCTGACCCTGCCCATGGTCCACCAGCAGGAGTGGCTGGCCCTGTTCGTGTTCATCGGCGGCCTCTCCGCCGCCACCGGCATGGTCATCGTCGAGACCATCGCCCTGTCCACCATGGCCTGCAACGACCTGGTGATGCCCGCCCTGCTGCGCCGCTGGGGGCATGCGCCCCCCTTGGAGGACGTCAGCGCAGTGCTTCTGCGCATCCGCCGCTGGGCCATCGTCGTCATCCTGCTCCTGGGCTATCTCTACTTCCGCCTCGCCAGCGAGGCCTACGCCCTGGTCAGCATCGGTCTCATCAGCTTTGCGGCCGTGGCCCAGTTCGCGCCGACCATGATCGCCGGCCTCTACTGGCGCGGCGGAACCAGGGAAGGCGCCCTGGCCGGACTAGCGGCGGGGTTCGCCGTCTGGATCTACACCCTGCTGCTGCCCTCATTCGCCAAGTCCGGTTGGCTACCGATGTCTTTCGTCGACGAGGGACTGTTCGGAATTCTCTGGCTCAAGCCGCAGGCCCTGTTCGGCCTCGAGGAATTGGATCAGATATCCCACTGCCTGTTCTGGAGCCTGACCGCAAATCTCGGTGCCTTCCTCGCCGTCTCCCTGCTGCGAGCACCCAACGCCACAGAGGCAACGCAGGCAACCCTGTTCGTGGACGCCCTGAAGCGGGACCGACCCGTCGGTGGCGGCTTCTGGCGTGGCAGCGCCGAGGTCGAGGAGCTGATCGGCCTGACTGGCCGCTTCCTCGGCGTAGAGCGGGCGAAGCAGGCATTCACCGATCATGCCCGCAAGCTCGGGCTGCGCTCCATGAGCGAGCTCCCCGCCGACGCCCACACGGTGACTTTCGCCGAGACCCTGCTGACGGGAGCCATCGGCAGTGCGTCGGCGCGAGTGATGGTCGCCTCGGTGACCCAGGAAGAGCCCCTCGGGCTGGACGAGGTGATGGACATCCTGGACGAGGCATCTCAGATCCGCGCCTACAGCCACGAGCTGGAGCAGAAATCCCAGGAGCTTCAGGCGGCCACGAAAGAGCTGCGCGCCGCAAACGAACGGCTGTTGGAGCTGGACCGGATGAAGGACGATTTCATGTCCTCGGTGACGCACGAGCTGCGCACGCCACTTTCGGCGATCCGTGCCTTCTCCGAGATCCTGCAGGATAATCCGGATGTGGATCCCGACGAGCGAGCACGTTTTATCGGCATCATCGTCAGCGAAACCGAGCGGCTCACCAGACTGGTGAACCAGGTGCTCGACCTCGCCAAGATCGAGTCCGGCTCCGCCAACTGGCAGACGGAGCGCGTGGATCTGGGCGAGCTGATCCAACAGTCCGTGGACAGTACCGAACGGCTTTTCCAGGAGAAGGGGAGCCAGGTTTCGCTCAACCTACCCGATCGGCCCGCGGTTCTCTGGGGTGATCGGGACAGGCTGATGCAGGTGATGCTAAACCTGCTTTCCAATGCCGCCAAGTTCGTACCGGAGGAAGGTGGCAAGGTGGAAATCGAGCTGCGGCAGAATCCGGACGGGTTCCTGGTGAGCGTCGCCGACAACGGCAGCGGCATCCCCGCTGACGAGCTTCCGTTGGTGTTCGAGAAGTTCCGACAGGGAAGCGGCGGCCACGAGAAGCCGGTCGGAACCGGCCTGGGTCTGCCCATCAGCCAGCGCATCATCGAGCACCTGGGCGGCCGGATCTGGGCCGAGAGCGCCCCCGACGTCGGTGCCACGTTCTCTTTCAGACTCCCCAAACCGGCATGACACCTAACCATTCGCTGCGATCCGAGAGTAATGAGTCAAATGAGCAAAAAGATCCTGATCGTCGATGACGAGCCCAACATCGTCATCTCGCTGGAGTTCCTCATGCGCCGTGAGGGCTTCGAGGTCGTCGTGGCGCGGGACGGGGAAGAGGCCCTGACCAGCGTCGAGCAAGAGCGGCCGGACCTGGTGCTGCTGGACGTGATGATGCCCAAGATCAACGGGTTCGACGTGTGCGAACGGCTCAGAAAAGACCCGTCGCTGGCGGACATGCGCATCGTCATGCTGACCGCCAAGGGCCGCGAGGCCGAGATGGACAAAGGGCTTTCACTCGGAGCCGACGGCTATATCACCAAGCCCTTCTCCACCCGGGATCTGGTGATACAGGTAAGGAATCTGCTCGGCCTGGAGGAGACCTGACATGCATAGCGCCAAGTCCGGTCATGAGGCCGCCGCCCCCGCCTCCCCGTATGCCAGCTACGGGTTGGGCGACGGCCCCCTTCACACGCTGCCCCGCCGCCCGGCGCTGATCGTATCGCCGGGGACCAGCGTGCGCGAGACGCTGGGCCTGATCGACCGCAGCCAGTGCGACGCTGCGGTCGTTGCCGATGAGCAGAGCGGCCTGCCCCTTGGGCTTATCACCCTGTCGGACGTGGTCCTGCGCATCAGCATGGACCAAGGGGACTTGGACGAGCCGGTGGTAGCGGTGATGACCGCCGCGCCCCCTACCCTGCCTGCAGACGCCCCGTCCCACCGGGCGACCGTGCTCATGACCAAGCGTTACGCGCACCACGTGGTGCTCGTGGACCGGGACGGGCGGGTGAACAACCTGTTGTCCCAGGCGGATTTGTTCGGTCTGCGCGGCGGCGGTGCCGAGACCTTGGCGGAGTCCGTGGCACAGGCCGCCGACGTGCGCACCATGATCAAGGCGGCAGACGCCATCCGCAAGCGCGGCTCCGAGCTCTTCCACGCCGGCATGGGTGCAGAGGCCATCTGTCATTGGATGTCCGCCCTGAACGACTTGGTGTGCATCCGGGTCATCGAGTTGATCGAAGACGAGCTCGACCTCCCAGCCATCCCCTGGTGCTGGATGGTCTTCGGCTCCGAAGGGCGGCTGGAGCAGACCTTCTCGACGGATCAGGACAACGGAATCATCTTCCTCCCCGGCACCGAGGGGGACACGCAAGAGCTGAGGCAGGTCTTTGTGGAGTTCGCCCAGGCGGTCAACAAAGGACTGGATTCCTGCGGCTTTAGGCTGTGCAAGGGCAACATCATGGCCGGGAACCCGGCCTGGTGCCTGAGCGTAGACGAATGGCAAAGGGCCTATTCCGGCTGGATGCGCCTGCCCGAGCCGAAAGCCGTGCTGAACAGCACCATTTTCTTCGACTTCCGCCCTTTGTACGGACGCCAGGACCTGGTGGACGACCTGCGCTCCTGGCTACTCCCGCAGGCACCGGACTATCCCCGCTTCCTGCGCAGCATGGCGGAAGACGCCCTCACCTGCGAGCCTGCCATCGGCTGGATGGGCAAGTTCGCCTACGACGGCGGGCGGGAGCATCCACGACACCATCGATCTCAAGTTGCACGGCGCCCGCCCATTCGTCGACGCAGCGCGTATCTGGAGCCTGGCCCACGGCGTCTGGGCGACCAACACGGCAGACCGCCTGCGCGGTGCCGCCGAGGGGATGAACCGTCAACCGGACGATGACGGCCGCGGTGGTGGAGGCCTTCCATTTGGTCCAGCGCTTCCGAATCCAGCAGCAGTTGACCACGAACGATCCCGACAAGGTCAATCGTGTCGACCCGACTACGCTCAACGAGCTCAACAAGCTGATGCTCAAGGAGGCGTTCAAGCAGGCGAAGCAGCTTCAGCAGCGTTTGAGGCTCGATTACAGCCTGTGACACCCTCAATGTCGTGCACCCTCGGAAACGGAGTCCGTGGGTCGGACTTCAGACCGACAGCCGGCTTCGCATCGGGCTGAAGTCCGACCTTCGCGCCCCGGCTTCGGTTGGAGTTTCTCCTCCAGGTTGATCTATCCGCATGCGCCCGCCGACAATAGGATGTGATAGGGCGTTTCCCGCGTCCGCTATTGGGAAGAACAATGCTGGCCAAGCTCACGGATCTGTATTATCGCCTCACCTTGGACAGACCGGTGCTGGTCCTGCTCGCGGTGGCATTGTTCGTCGCCCTGTCCGCTTGGTTCGCCCAGGGGTTCAAGCTCGACGCATCCTCCGACTCCCTGATCCTGGAGAACGACGCGGACCTGCGGTACTACCGCGGGGTGCGCGCCCGTTACGGCTCCGACGACTTCCTGGTGGTGACCTATACGCCGCAGGCGGACCTAATGTCCGACGAGGTGCTCGCCGATATCGCCAACCTGCGCGAGGAGCTGGCCGCCCTGGAACGGGTGGCATCCGTCACCACGCTGCTGGACGTGCCCCTCATCGACAGCCCGCGCACCACCCTGACCGAGATCCAAAACGAGCAGCGCACCCTCGAGAGTCCGGGTACGGACCGGGAAATGGCGCGCAAGGAGCTCACCGAAAGCCCGCTTTACCGCAACCTGGTGGTCAGCCCCGACGGGCAAACTACGGCCATGCAGGTGAACTTCCGCCGGGACGAGCAGTTCAAGTCCATGCTGGAGCGGCGCGAGTCCCTGCGTCTTACGCAATCCGAACGGGATCTAACGCCGGAAGAACTTGTGGAGCTGGAGACCGTCTCCGCGAAGTTCAAGGCGCACAGCGCCGAGCTCCAGGACCTGGAGCAGCGGGACATAGCCGCCGTGCGGACCATCCTGGAGAATCACCGAAATATGGCGGAGATCCATTTGGGGGGCATCCCCATGATCACCTCCGACATGATCGACTATGTGCGCAGCGACATCCGGGTATTCGGTGTCGGCGTCGGCCTGTTTCTGATCAGCCTGCTGGCGGTGGCCTTCAAGCGCCCGCGCTGGGTTTTGATTCCCATGCTGATCTGTATCGCAGCCGCCATCGGCATGGTGGGCTACCTGGGCTTGATGGACTGGCGGGTGACGGTGGTCTCGTCCAACTTCATCTCGCTGATGCTGATCACCGCGCTGGCCCTGACGGTCCACCTGATGGTCCGCTACCTGGAGCTGCAGACCCAGAGCCCCGACGGCGACCAGCGCGCCATGGTCCAAGAGACCATCCGTTCCAAGTTCCTGCCCTCCCTCTACACGGCGCTCACCACCCAGGTGGCCTTCGCCTCCCTGATCATCAGCGGCATCCGCCCGGTCATCGACTTCGGCTGGATGATGGTGGCCGGCGTGGGACTGGCCTTCGTCCTGTGCTTCCTGCTCTTCCCGGCCGCGACGGTGCGGCTGAAGCCGGGCAAGCCGGTCTTCCGCCACCACGACGTGACGGCCGCGATCACCCGTTCCCTGGCGCGGGTCATCGAGCGCTTCCGGACCCCGACCCTGGTGATCTACGCTCTGCTCGTAGCCTTGAGCGTCGCCGGGGTGTTTCGACTCACGGTGGAGAACCGTTTCATCGATTACTTCAAGGAGAGCACCGAGATCTATCAGGGCATGGTGCTCATCGACCAGCAGCTCGGCGGCACCACACCCCTGGACGTGATCGTCGATCCGGACCGCAGCTTCCTGGAGATGCTCGAAGAGGAACCCATCGAGGAAGCAGGGGCCGACGAATTCGAGGACGACCCGCTGTATGAAGACGCGCTTGCGGAGGGCGAAACCGCCGGGATCAGCGGTGACAGCTACTGGTTCAACATGTTCCAGCTCGCCGACGCGGACAAGATACACGCCTACCTGGACGGCCTGCCCGAGACGGGCAAGGTGCTGTCCATCTCCACCACCATGGCGCTGGTGACCATGCTCAACAACGACGAGCCCATGGACAACTTCACCCTCGCCGTGCTGCACAACCGGCTGCCGGATGCCATTCTCAAGACCCTGTTTGCGCCCTACATGTCGGAGGACGGTAATCAGCTGCGCTTCTCCATCCGGGTCATCGACTCCGACCCCGACCTGAAACGGGACGAGCTGATCAAACGTATCCGCACCGACCTGGTCGACAATCTGGGCCTGGAGGAGGAGCAGGTGCACCTCTCGGGCATGCTGGTGCTCTACAACAACGTGCTCCAAAGCCTGTTTCGCTCCCAGATCCTCACCCTGGCGGTCGTCTTCCTGGCCATCGGCGTGATGCTCCTGATCCTGTTCCGGAACTGGAAGCTGGCGGCCATCGGCACCGTCCCCACCATGGCAGCGGCCACCGCCATCCTCGGCACCATGGGTTGGCTCGGCATCCCATTGGACATCATGACCATCACCATCGCGGCCATCACCATCGGCATCGGGGTGGACAACACGATTCACTACGTACACCGGGTGCGCGAGGAGCTTGCGGTGGACGGTGACTACTGGGCCGCCGTCGAGCGCAGTCACGGCAGCGTCGGACGCGCCATCTACTACACCTCGGTGACGGTGTCCCTGGGCTTTTCCATCCTGGTCCTGTCCAACTTCATTCCGACCATCTACTTCGGCCTGCTGACAGGCCTGGCCATGCTGATCGCACTTATCGCAAATCTCACCTTGCTGCCGCTGCTCATCGTGACGTTCAAGCCCCTGGGGCCGGGGGCGGGATGAGCCGCGGGTAAGCTAGCGCAAGGGATGGAATCGTCGCGGCCCCGTCGGTCGAGCCTGGTACCTAACCCGCGCCGCACGATCGAGCACCTGCACCGGTGCGGCACCGCATTACTCCGCCAGAGCGGTATGGCGGCGATGCTTTCCCTCGGCCCTCTCTCCCTGGCGGGGTGCGTCGGTTTCGCGCCGGGCAATCAGCTCATCGCGTCCGACGGAGCCGCAATCACCCGGACGGACCACGCGAGCTGCTCGACGCAATGGTCCACCGGCCCTACCGGTTCGCAGGGGGCCGCCGGGATCAACCCAACCGGCTTCCGCCTCATGACCTGGAACGTGCACAAGGCCGAGGAGCAAGATTGGCCGCAGGATTTCGCACGCCTGAGCAAGGGCCAGGACCTGGTCCTTATTCAGGAGGCGCATCTCACGCCGCTATTCCGCTCCGTTCTGAAGGAGAGCCGTTTCCATTGGGTCATGGCCCGCGCCTTCGACTACAAGGGTGCGGAGACGGGTGTTCTCACCGCCGGAAAGTTCGAACCGTCCGCAACCTGCCTTACACGAATCCCCGAGCCCCTGATCCGGGTCCCGAAGTCGAGCCTGCTGTCGCGCTACCGCCTGGACGGCTCTGGGGAGGAGCTTTGGGTGGCCAACCTCCACGGCATTAACTTCACGCTCGGCACGGGACAATTCCGGCACCAGCTCGAGTCCTTGGCGGACGTGCTGGAGCAGCATACCGGTCCGCTGATTTTAGCGGGAGACTTCAACAACTGGAGTCAAAGACGCAGCGAGATCTTGGGCGGAACCACCCGGCGGCTGCAGCTTGCGCCCCTGACGTTGGCCGAAGACAACCGCAGCCGCCACCTGGGCTATTCGGTGGACCTGGTTTTCTACCGGGGTATCGAGGTAATCGAGGCGGATTCGGTTGACGTCTCAAGCTCCGACCACAACCCTGTCCTGGTGAATTTCATCTTCCCCTAAATCCAACGCATACGATAAACAACGATGAGAGACGCACTCACGGCCCTCCTTATTCTCTGGTCGGTCAGCCTCGCCACCCCGGCGGATACCCAATGTGAAATCGATCGGTTGTTGGACTTTGTCGAGAAATCCCTCTGCAGCTTCATCCGCAATGGCGAGGCACACGAGAGCGTGGATGCGAGGGCCCACATCGAGCGCAAGTACGACTACGCGAAGCGCCATATCCAGACCACCGAGCAGTTCATCGAGTACACAGCGACCCAGAGCAGCACCAGTGGCGAGCCCTACCGGGTGCGTTGCTCCGGGCACGAGGAGCCGAGCGCAAGCGGGCTGAAGCGGGAGTTGGCGCGGTTGAGACAAAGATCGGTCTGCGACGGCCCCTAGAACCCGGCCGACTTGCGCGTCCGTAGCGCTGGCGCGCCGGGCGGAGACCATCCGCCAGGTTAACATCGGCTCAGGCTCCTGGGCGTGCGTTCCATCAAGGCCGGCAGAGGTGCAGCCGATCCGCACCCCAAGCAGCGCCCGAAACCATCACTCGTGCACCTTGCACCCGCCGAGGGCGAGGGCCTCACCGGTGCCCTGGTAGGCATTGACCATGTAGCCCGCGGCGCAGCAGTTGAGCCCCCGGCAGTAGGAGCAGGGAGGAACGCGTTCCAGTCTGGCGAGACAGCGCTCGACGGTCGCCCCGAGCCTGGAACCGCCAGCGACATCGCGACCGAACGCCGTTCCCTGCGGATCGGCGCATCGATACGGTGCCTCTCAATAGCGAAGCCTCCTTGCAATTTCCGGCGGTGTCGCAATTTCCACGCGTGACCTACTAAATCTCTCGGGTATTCTCTCGGCCAACGGCGCCGGTTTTGGAAATTCGTTGGGGGATCAGTCGATCCTACAAACGCCCCATTACTCCGGTCAGGAACGATCAAGAAGCACCATGAACAGCAAAACCCCTCCCAAAAAACACAGGCCCATGCTGTGGATATGTGGACGACGTCCGTGTTGCCCGCATACGCACAGCCCAACAAGTTGTTGATCGTGAACAACGAGGTCCGTCGGCAGAAGTGCGCCGAGCAATAACCTGCTTGGTCGGCGCTGCTCGTCGAGCGCCGATCGGTTGAAACGCAGAAGAGCATCCCGCTCCTGACTCCAAGGCAGATAAAGGTGTGCCCACACCATCCGCCGAAGAGGAGGAGACGGGATGCAGCTCAAGACTATCTTGAACCGGGTGCTGCGGCATAGCGCCTTTGTGTATGTCGGCGAACGCCTGGTGGAGACGGTGACCGGGCCGATGGTGGAGGTGCAGTTGCGGGCACGGGCCAACTCGCGCCCCCGCTGCAGTGGCTGCGAGCGCCCGGGGCCGGGCTACGACACGTTGGCGCTGCGGCGCTTCGAATTCGTGCCCCTGTGGGGCATCAAGGTGTTTTTCCTCTATGCTCCGCGGCGCGTGAGCTGTGCCTCTTGCGGGGTGCGGGTGGAAGCCCTGCCCTGGGCGGTGGGCAAGCATCGGCTGACCACGGCCTATGCCTGGTTTCTGGCCCGCTGGGCCAAGCGCTTGAGTTGGAAGGAGGTCGCCGAGGTCTTCCAGACTTCCTGGGACAACGTCTTCCATGCCGTGGAAATGGCGGTGGACTGGGGACGTGCCCATCAGGATCTCAGTAGCATCACCGCCATCGGCGTGGACGAGGTGCAATGGCAACGCGGACATCGCTATCTGACGCTGGTCTACCAGATCGACACCCACTGCAAGCGCCTGCTGTGGGTTGGCAAGGAGCGCAAGGTCAAGACCCTGTTGGGCTTCTTCCGCTGGTTCGGCGCCGAGCGCAGCGCGGCACTGAAGTTCGTCTGCTCGGACATGTGGAAGCCGTACCTGCGGGTGATCGCCAAAAAGGCCGGGCAAGCGGTGCATGTGCTCGATCGTTTCCACATCATGGCCCACCTGAGCAAGGCCATCGACGAGGTGCGCGCCACATGCGTTGCCGGACGGGTTCTTATTTGGGGTGGGTATGGTTGCATGCCTGAATTCGCGCAGTGACATTCACGTATCCTGCAGCCGGCGAAAGTGCCGCTCGCGCCGGCCACAACTGACTGCAACCTCCTAGATCGCAGCGATCTGTGGATAGGCCGCAACTCGCGGGCGTCGATCACGCGTCCGTTCGCGTCCCCTCCGACGGATTCACAGCCTCGCCCCGAACCGAGCGCGCCTATCGCCCGCCGTCTACAACGGCATACCGTCTCCATCCGCCACCGGCCAGTACGGCCGAGACCATCATTTGTGCCGACCGATCAGGAACAGCGTCACATTTTCGGAAATTATTTCGAGATAATACAGATAGTTCTTGACTATTTTTAACCTATCATCCTCAATATGTCGAATGCGCAGGCTCGACAGGGCGCATGTCAGATCCGCCACCCGCGGAAGTTCGAATAATCAGCAAGCACTCGGGAGACACTCATGGGGATCGCGATAGACTTGCCGAAAATCGCCGCGCCTGCGCCGCAGCGGCGGGTCCTGGTAATCGGCGACTGTGAGAACGACACAAGCTCGGTCGAGAAGACGTTGCGTTTCGCCGGAATGCTGAGCAAGCAGGGCAGGTTCAAGGCGAAGAACCGCGGTGCCGAGATCGTTCAGACCGGAGACCTGCTTTACAAGAACGCCCCCAGCGCCCGGGTGGTCCAGTTTTGGGAAGAGCTGCGCACCGGCGCGGCAACCGCCGGCAGCCCCCTTCATCTGGTCGCGGGCAACCATGAGCTGGAGATCCGGCGGCGCCTGCAGTTGGGGGAGCACCTGGGTCTCAAACGCCTCGACCGACTGGCAATGAAGGGGTTGATCCGCACTACCAGACTGTTTCACGTGGCCGGGTCGATGCTATTCATCCATGGCTACCCGACCGTCAAGCTGCTGCGCCACATGCGGGCGTACCGGCTGGGTACGGGCAAGGACATCAACGCCTATAACCAGGATTGCTTTCAGCCGGCGCTCGACAACCCCAAGCGGCTCGCCCGGTACGCCTATCCCCGCCGCAACGCCTGTCGCGGCTGCCTGCTCCACGACGTGCCCGATCCGGCGCGCTATTACCGCCGCCACGGCCGCGAGGCCGCGGCCCTGCTCGCCTCCCTGGGCATCGACCTCGTGATTCATGGCCACCGCCCGGAGCGCTCCGGCGTTCAGAAAGACTATGAGCTGCGGCGCTGGATTCCCGGCGTGCGGATGATCAGCAACGACATTCAGCTACGCGCGCAAGGCCTGGGCGCAACCCTGATCCGGCAGGTGGAGAACGGACCGACGGACCTGCTCTTCGTCAATCGCACGAGCGCGACGACGGCACACCGCGACGACGCCAAGCGCGTGCTGCGCGCCCCGGTTCAATCAGCGACGAAGCTGTCGGGCTTTGATAAAACCGGATCAATCGGACAGATCTCGGCGGTTCTCCGCCGCAGGGACCTGATCGCCCCCGGCATCGCCGCTTAGGCGCGCCCTTTCCGAGAACTGCCTACCCATCAGCGATCCAGTTTTCGCGGCTCAGCGGCCTGCGTCACCGGACGCACGGAGCCTCTGCACGGCCAACTCCGACAACCACATCAAGGCAGCATTCGCTTCCGACTCGGGTTCTTGCGACGGCATCAGCAATAAACCGTCACCCACCACCCAGGACAGCGGCCCCTCGATCGCCTCCGGTCCCTGCAGCGATTGGGGGACGAGCGTGCCGACGCGTCTTGTCAAATCCTGCTGCAGGGCCTCATGGTATGAGCGGCGGTAGTTGAGCTTGGCAGCTCGCAGACTCTCGCCGCTCAGGAACAAGGTGAAGGCGCGCGCAGGTATCCCGCTGAAGGCATCCACCTCGGCGGTGCATAGCCGGTCGCCGAAGGGGTTGGATCGATCGTCGCAAACCAGCGCCAAGTCCGGAAACAGCCCTCGGAACTGGTCCTCGGTCATTTCCGAGTGCAGCTTCTCGATCGCCAGGTTGAGCTCGCCGCCGTCGCCGAATACATACAGCATGACCAGGTCCATCCGGCGCTGCCCGTCGTCCGTGAAGACCAGCCAGTAGATTGGCCCGAGCACGACGGCAAGCAGGAGCAGCTTCTTGTAGAGTGGATTTAATCGCAGGTTCATAGCTTTTCGATTTTACCCCTTCTCGCCGTGCCCCCGTAACCGGCGTACGGTACCGGACTAAATCCATTAGGCTACAATCGCAATTCAGCGTCCAAACGCCGACATTGAGCACCCGTTCCCGCACCGATGAGCAAAGAGCCGGCGCAAGCCAAGCACACCCCTGTAATGCAGCAGTACCTGCGCATCAAAGCGGAGCATCCGCAGATGCTGCTCTTCTATCGCATGGGGGACTTCTACGAGCTCTTCTTCGAGGACGCGCAGCGGGCCGCGCGCCTGCTGGATATCACCCTGACAAAGCGTGGCCAGACCGCCGGCCAACCCATCCCCATGGCAGGTGTGCCCTACCACGCCGCAGAGGGCTACCTCGCCAAGCTGGTGCGCCAGGGGGAATCGGTGGCCATCTGCGAGCAGATAGGAGACCCGGCCAAATCCAAGGGCCCGGTGGAACGGAAGGTTGTGCGCATCGTCACCCCCGGCACACTCACGGACGAGGCGCTGCTGGAGGAGCGCCAGGACAATCTTCTCACCGCTGTCTGCGAGGGGGACAGAGGCTACGGCCTGGCCTGGCTCGAACTCTCCAGCGGCCGGTTCTCGGTGCTGGAGGTACCGACCCTGGACTCCCTGCGCAGCGAACTCGAAAGGTTGCAGCCCTCCGAGATCCTGTTCGCGGACGACAGCCGCCTGCCCGATACGCTGGACATCAAAGGCGGCATCGCGCGCCGCCCGGTCTGGCACCTGGACCCGGACAGCGCCCAACGGCTGCTCTGCGGCCAGTTCGGCACCCGGGATCTGACCGGATTCGGCTGTGCCGAGCTGCCCCTGGCGGTAGGTGCGGCCGGCGCTCTGCTGCAGTATGTCCAGGATACCCAGCGCAACAGCCTGCCTCATATCCGCGGGCTGAGCACCGAGAGGCGCGACGACTCGGTCGTCCTCGACGCCGCCACCCGCCGCAACCTGGAGATCACCCAGACCTTGAGCGGCCGGCCCGAGCACACCCTGGCCGGGGTCATGGACCGCACGTCCACGGCCATGGGTAGCCGCTTGCTGCGGCGCTGGCTCGGCCGCCCCCTGCGGAGTCAGGACACCATCCGTAGCCGCCATGCCGCCGTGCAGGAGCTGGCTACCGGTGAAGCCTTCGCCCCGGTGCGGGACGAGTTGGCGGGGATCGGCGACCTGGAGCGCATCCTGGCACGGGTGGCGCTGGGCTCGGCACGGCCGCGGGACCTGGCGGTGCTGCTGAGCTCCCTGGAACGCCTACCCGCGGTCCAGAGCGCGCTGGTGCCCCTGCAAAGCCCACTGCTTCGAGAGCTTGCGGATTCCGTAGGCACCTATCCGGCGGTGGTAGAGCTGCTGCGGCGGGCCATTATCGATAACCCCCCCGTGCTGATCCGCGATGGGGGGGTGATAGCGCCCGGTTACGACACGGAGCTAGACGAGCTGCGTGACCTCTCGACGCATGCCGACCGCTTTCTGCTCGACTTGGAGCAAACAGAGCGCGAGCGCACCGGCATCGCCAATCTCAAAGTCAGTTACAACCGGGTCCATGGCCACTACATCGAGGTAGGCCGCAGCCAGTCCGAGCGCGTCCCGACCGAGTACGTCCGCCGCCAGACCCTCAAAGGTGCCGAACGTTATATTACCCCTGAGCTCAAGCGTTTCGAGGATCAGGTGCTGAGCGCTCGTGAGCGCGCCCTGTCACGGGAAAAGGCCCTGTACGAGGAGTTGCTACAGCGGCTGGGGCAATGGCTGTCAAAGCTGCAAACCGCCGCGGTGGGCACCGCCGCCCTGGACGTGCTCTGCAACCTGGCGGAGCGCTCGCGCACACTGGACTGGGCCTGCCCGGAACTGACCGCCGACCCCGTGATAGAGATCGAGGACGGACGCCACCCGGTGGTCGAGCAAGTGATCGACGCCGCCTTCGTGGGCAACGGGGTACGGCTGAGCGACGAGCGGCGCATGCTGGTGGTCACGGGTCCCAACATGGGCGGGAAATCCACCTTCATGCGCCAGACGGCGCTGATCGTGCTAATGGCCTACTGCGGAAGCTTCGTACCCGCCGGCTCTGCGCGCCTAGGACCGGTGGACCGCATCTTCTCGCGCATCGGGGCCGCGGACGATCTGGCCGGCGGGCGCTCCACCTTCATGGTTGAAATGGAGGAGACGGCCAACATCCTGCACAACGCCAGCGAGCTAAGCCTAGTGCTGATGGACGAGATCGGCCGCGGCACCAGCACCTTCGACGGCCTGTCTTTGGCCTGGGCCTGTGGCGTCGAGCTGGCCACCAGGATCCGCGGCTTCACCCTGTTCGCCACCCACTACTTCGAGCTCACGACCCTGCCCGAGGAGTACCCGGGGATCGCCAACGTGCACCTGGACGCGGTGGAGCACGGGGACTCCATCGTCTTCATGCATGCAGTCCGCGAGGGTCCCGCGAACCAAAGCTACGGACTGCAGGTGGCCAGTTTGGCCGGAGTGCCCCGCGCGGTCATCGATCGTGCCCGCACCCGACTGCGAGAGCTGGAGGACGACGCCCGACGGCACACGGACCAAGGGGCGGATCAGCTTTCCCTGTTCCCCCTGGAGACCCCGAGTCCGGCCCTGGACGCCCTGCGGAAGCTGGACCCGGACGGGCTCTCGCCGCGGGAGGCGCTGGAGGCCATTTTTCGCTTGAAGGCGCTCGCGCAATAGGACGGCGCGAGCGAGCCGGGCCGGCCGTGCGTAACCTCTGGATGAAGGCGCATGGTTATACCTGAGACCGTCGTGTGCTCCCTTCTTGTGAACCGCCTAGTGCGGACCCGCTTGCTAGATGGTGTGGGGAGGGCGGGTTAATCACCCGCCCTTACCCGATTATGCTTTTTTTCCAATAGTTTTTCTCAAAATTCTTGCAGGATTGCCAATCACGACATTATTTTCTTCTATGGTGTCAATTACTACACTACCCATACCCACCAAACAATAATCTCCGATAGCAATGTTACCGATTATCGCAGATTTGGTACCTAAATAACATGAATTACCAATTTTGACCCCTCCAGATATACAAACTCCCCCTGTAATACAAGTGTAGTCACCGATACAATCATCATGGCTTATTACAGTATTTGGCAAAATGACAACATGATTCCCGATGTTTACATTTGAGGCGATGGTAACGTTTTGGAGAACTACAGTTCCATGACCAAGTTTAGCCATCTTTGACACACTAGCAGATGGGTGAACAATTGTTGCAAATTTCTCTAATGGAACTTGCGTTTCGGATATGATGTCTTTCTTCTTCCAGAAGTTGAGTGAACTACCGATGCCATTTACAAAAAGGCATTCATTATAGTTAGAAGCACTGTTCAGGGGTCCTAGCACCTCAATTCCGTAATGTACTTCCCCCCAATTTTCTTTATTGTCATCAAGAAACCCGATACATTCGTATATTTTGTGTGCGTTGTGTTCATTCAGGTCATTTACAGTATCGAGAATATCAATACAGTTTCCGCCGGTACCTAAGATTATCAGTTTTTTCATTCGGAGCTCTCTTTTTTAGAATCATAACACCTTGTTTTACAAAATCTATGTTTTCTGTACTTTACAGATTCTGCGTTCGTGGAGATAGACAGAAACGTTACATGCTTCGACGCAACGGCGAGCGTTCCTAAGCAGCACTCATGAACGAGAGGTAGTGAATTCACCTGCAACCAGCTTAGAGCATCTACTACGCTGCCAGCTGCTTGAGCCAGTCTCCATAATGTTCGATGTCCGTTCCTGGCCGACCTCGGAAGTCGTCGCTATGCGCCGACAGGATGAAGAGATCCGCCAGCGCGTCTAACGCAAGTATTACCTACCGCACTATGTAGCGCATATCCAAAACGGCTCGCCTTGCTCAATCCGTACGCGGCCGATGACCAGCATAAGGAGGTCCGCTGGGTTCCGGTAAAAACCGCAGATCGAATCGAAGCCGAACTGCCTATTGCCATCTCACCGAATCAACGGGGATACGGATAACTTAATGTATTCCTCGATGACACTCTTCATGACTTCTGCGCTACCGCTTTGTAGTGCATAGTTAATGCGGGTACTCATCGCCTTTTTTTTCTCGAGTGAGTCGAGGACCGCATTTCGAGTCGCAAATCTTTCTTAGTCACAGAAACCATGACGGATCCGCAGTAGACTTAATATGAATTGCGTAGAAAGCCTTCGTGCTCCAAGAATCGGACGGCAGTATAGAAGACATCAGTGTCTCCCTGTGTATTCCGATAGTCAAACGATTCGGGCTCAATGTTGATTTCCTTCGGAAAGTCTCGATAGAGCAGAAAAAGAAACTCTGCCACGAACCGGTTGAAGAGTTCGATGTTGTGTTCAAACATCCGGCGGCTATTTGTTTTGTGCTTCAGCAGGGTGTCAGCGAATCGTAACACTCCCTCGCTGACGGCATCCTCCCCGATGTCCGATCCTGGCCGGACCGGGACCACCGGACCGACAGCCGACCCACTCCTGCACAGAGTTCGTTGCGCTTATCGGATCCGTGCGCAATTGAAAGCGACCGGTTTTGGGCGTTTCTGTTGATTCGCGTCAACAAACCAATCCGTGCGCCGTTCGATAGTCGAGAAGTGTGCGCCAGTTAACAGAAGCAGCGCGCTAACGCACCGAATCTAACGCTTACTTGGATCGTTTACTAACAACCCAAGTATCCGCAAGAACCTGATAATAAACTAATATTTCGAGGGGACTTTCGATGGACGCAACCAAGGGCGCAAGCCCTCCCGGGCCGCATCAAGACCACCCCAGCAGATCTCTGTTGCTTAAGATGACTCTTGATGCTTACGAAATAGAAGATGTTGAACCCTCGGAGATCTGGCGTTACCTTCCTGAGATAATCGTCAGCACTGACCGGCTTGAGGAACTTTAACCGTGGGGTTCGGTTCGACTGATCTCCACTGATGCCACAAAGTAAAGACCCCGGCCTTAATGCCGGGGTTTTTCGTTGAGCGTCTACTTCCGTTCGTGGCCGCAGTACTAAACCGCTCGCGCCGTTGGTGAGGTAGGCTCCGACAATGGCGCGCTCCTTCATCTCGATGTTTGCGTGGACATACATCTGCGTCGTCTCCACCGTTTCGCGGCCGCGGCGGCATGTTTGCGAACCAGACGCTCGATCGCGTCGCGGCTGAGCCATTCGCGGCGATTGCTGACGAACACCGGCACGGCATCGCCTTTTCCGCGTTCATCGAGCCTGCGCGGCCGTTTTGGATGTAGTCGACGATGGCCTCGCCTCATCCACCGGCAGCGGCATGCGCTCATGCAGCCGGCCTTTGCCGCGAATCAGGATTTCCCCGGCCCACCAATCGACGTCCTCCAGTCGGATTGCACCGCATCCGCCACCAACAGGCACAGTTCAAAACCCCGCAGCGCCACCCGAGGGCTTGCCTCGTCATTCTCCTCCCGGGGCTTCCTCGCTCGAGGCTTATCCGACGTCTACCGCCGACCCCGGTAACCGGCGGGCGCCGATGTGATATTCCAGTGACGGCGTTCGCGCCATCCGCCTTCCTACGGCGGCAGGCATCGGATAACCCTAAACAAACCCAGTCACAGAATCGTTAGCAAGGTGGGGCGATTCGCTACACATCTAAACGTCTTGCGCAGCCCGCTGATCCGCCATCCTGACACCCTGAACGACATTATTCTTGTCTTCGGCATCAAGATCGTCAGATGCCTAGAAAATCTTGTAGGCGAAAGCCGTGGGTTTTGCAGAAGGCGCGACACTTTCTCAAGGCGTCTTGCTCGATCCGCCTGACCGCCTCTCGGCTCGTGCCAAGTTCGTCGGCGACCTCATCCAGGGTGCAAGCCGAATGGATTACCCACGCGGGGCCTTCAGGGGCATCTAGGCCAGGTTTGGATTGGTCCTCCGTTAATAAACGGTAATCTATCCTAGCGAACGCGTTCCAGTCCCCAAAGATGAAATCGGGTGTGATGTTGTTATTGATAATCTCTACCTCCCACATACGGGCTCTAGTGGAGAAATCTTAGAAGCCTGCGCGCGACGTAACTGAGAGGTAACTCTCAGACTCCTTGGGCTCTTTTTTAGGTTGAGCAACAAGTCACATTTTCGACGAAGTGCTCGCGCTAATGTTTGCTCATCGCGTGATCTCGCCGTATGAGCCGGGCAGGCGTAAGCGTAGGCGTTCCCATGACCTATCTCGCTTCCGACCTCGCGGGCATTTTATATCTGCTGCGAACCGCCGGAATGTTCGGTTGCTAACTGCGCTCTGTTCGCAAAAAGGTTGCAGATCATTACAAAAGCTTGATTCGGCCGATACAGTCGGTAAACGAACCTGCATTTCAGCGTGAGCGAGAAGATCAGACTGTAAAGCGAGAGGGGCTGAATACTCGCCGAGGATGGCGGTCGATGACCCAGACATCTGCACCGGACCAGCCAGCGTCAAAAAGAAACGAGTATCGATCAGGAACTTCGAATATGTTGTTACGTGCCACGTCACCCTTGCTCGACGGTTGGACCGGAGAGGCGTCGATCAGCATCCACCACCCGGCATCGTCCTTCGGAATGCCAGTTCTCTTGATTGTGAGCGTGTCATGCGATGACAGCGACTGCCACCGCCAATATACCTATGAAAATTTACAGGATGGTAATTTCATGTCGCCTGTGGATATCGGCCCACCCGGAATCGGTTAACTTCGATATGTGATTTTCCGAATCAAATGGCGAAGAACCATCCGAATTCATCTAGCCTGTTGGCACAGATTCATGTAGTAGCTTGACCCAACTATGCAGCTGACATGTATAAAGAAGTGCCCTATTTTCTTCTGTATCCTGCGCAGCGAACTCAAGCACTCAGTCAATATTTGGCTGCAATACCATTCCAACACACTGCTTGGCCAATCGGCGTAGGAGACCATGAATTTACCAACCATGCCTTAACGATTCGAACATCCACAGTTCCTATTCGCATAAGAGCCTGTAGAAAAACCCGCAAGGGCGCAGGGACGCTGGTGAAATTGGCAATGAAGCGTATTTGGACCGATTAACCTCTCTCAATCGGAGGTGCAATGGCCCGCTACAAGCCCTACGATCCCGGTCAGCGCAAGCTCATCTCTCTGGAAGCGCAGATCCTCCCCAGCAGCTTCGAACATACCTTGAGCCGCCTGATTGACTACGAGCTCTACCTGCGCGCCTTCAGTCAGAAGTACCTCAAAGAGGAGAACGGCGCTCCGGCCTACGACCCGCGCATCTTCTTGACAATCGTGCTGTACGCCTACTGCAAAAGCATCCTCGGCTCGCGGCGTATCGCCCGAACCTGCCAGGACAACGTCGTGTTCATGGCTCTAAGGGCCGACAGCCAGCCGCACTTCACCACCGTCATCGAGTTTCTGCATACCGGTTTGTTCGCAGGTCGAATACGCTCAAATTTTTCTCAAATCATCGGGCTGACGCGATGCCAAGTCTCGTTCGGGCTGTCGAGCGAAGCCGAAAACGCAACCTTGCAGACGAAGCAAGGTAGGTGTGTTGTTGCTCTCAATAATCCGCAATCCACCGGCAACTTAGTAAAAGATCAGGCCACCGGTGATTCGGTTTCTAGGTGGTGTAGCGCGGGCAGCGGGACGAGGGGGATTTCTCAGAGACGCCACCGCCACACGCCGGAGTAAAACGTTCGGCACAATAGCGGGACATATGTATAAGAGAAGGCCCGCCACGGTCGCCACCGTGCGGGCCAAAGGCCGGTGCAACTGCGCTTTGAATGTAGCCTCACCGGCGCGGAGTACGTTAGCCAAGAAGCTTGGCAGAGTGCAAGCCTGCCGCGTTGTCCGCTCCATCCGAAAGGCGGTTGCGGATTTGCCCGCCACGGCACCTACGAGCGCGTCTCCCCGCCCGGCACCCTGATTACCCGCTGGTACTGTCGGGCAGGTCATCGCACCTTCAGTTTACTGCCGGACTGTCTGACCGCCCGGCGGAGATTATGACAGCCTTCACGATGCACATTCACCGGTTTTGGAGGGGGGGTAAAAACTTGACGGCGACCTTCGCGTAGATCGGTTGGTCCCCGCAATCTTCAAGCGCGGGAAATACGAGGGGGGGTATACAAGGAGTTGCCGACCGGCATTATTAGCGCGGGTCCTTATCTGAGCATCTGAACCTACACCGCTTTAATAAGTCGCCGGTTTTGCGCTTGGTGTAGCCCCGGTGTAGTCCTGCCATTTTTCCGGCCTCTTCGCGGCTCCGCACAACCGCCTTTTTTCTTATTATTAATAAATGTGGTGCCCGGGGCCGGACTCGAACCGGCATGACCGAAGTCGAGGGATTTTAAGTCCCTTGCGTCTACCAATTTCGCCACCCGGGCAGGTGTGGGCTCAACCTGCGATGAGGCCGTTTCGTCACCGATGGCCCGGGTCGGCAAGGTATTGCCGCTCCGATCCCGCATTGGGGCCGGCTTCCGGACGATCTCAGGGAGGGAATGGAGGCTGAGGTCGGAATCGAACCGGCGTCCACGGCTTTGCAGGCCGCTGCATAACCACTCTGCCACTCAGCCTAAGCGCCGGAAGTATATCGGCGAGGTTGGTGTTTGTCACGCCAGGTTCATAAACCAGCCCTGCGGCGGTTGCCGAATCTTAGTACTACGTTCCGCCTATCGCTGCGAACCTCGACCCTGAAAGCGTCATACATGCCAGCCCTGGGACAATCTGGTCCATATCGGCCCTGTAGGGGCGTGATATTGGACATCATGTCTAACTCTATTCATGTCGCGCCCTTTCCGGGCTGATACTTTGACACATCCTACCCTTCGCCCCCGGCCGGTATGTCAGGCCCCTTCGGGGCTGAAGATCGACCCGAAGATTAAGGTCGAAAGAGGTAATGTCACTGGAATCTGTCTACAGAAACCGCCGGCTGTGTCCAGGCACGCGTCACGGGAACCTGCGCGCCAGAGGCCGGCCCTGTCGATATAAGCAAATAAGCGTACACTGCTCTATAGCCCCGACCCAACGATGCACTACCCATGAAGAGCCCAGCCCCCTCGCATAGCCAATCCACCGAAGAGGTAGTGGCCGCGTTTCACACGAGCACCCGTGGGCTGACCGATGACGAGGCGCGGCGCCGGCTGGATCAATATGGCCCCAACGAACTTCCACAAGCCGAAGGCACCACGCCCTGGGCAATCCTTGCCGCTCAGTTCAAGAACGTCCTCATCATCATCCTGCTGATCGCCACGGTGCTCTCCGCCTTCCTGGGCGAGGTGCTGGAATCAATCGTCATCGCGATCATCGTGCTCTTCGCCATCCTGCTCGGGTTCGTGCAGGAGTTCCGCGCCGAGCGTGCCATGGAGGGACTGCGGCGCATGACCGCACCGATGGCCACGGTGCTGCGGGGCGGGCACGAGCATGAGATTCCGTCGCGGGAGCTGGTTCCCGGAGACTTGATCCTGATCGCCGCCGGCAGCCGAATTCCTGCGGACGGCAGGCTGATCGAGGCGGCGAGCCTCAAGCTCAACGAGGCGGCCCTCACCGGCGAGTCCCTCCCGGTGGAGAAGCACACGGATACCCTTCCCGATCCGGACCTCGCGGTCGGCGACCGGCGCAATCTGGTGTTTTCCGGAACCGACGTCGCCTACGGACGAGGCCGAGCCCTGATCGTCGCCACTGGAACGGACACCGAGTTCGGCAAGATCACGGGGATGCTTGGAGCGGTGAAAGAGCAGCGCACGCCGCTGCAGGAGAACCTTGACAAGGTCGGACGTGTGCTGGCCATCGCCGCTGCGGTCGTCGTGGTTCTCATCGCAGGACTCGGCGTGCTGCGCGGCGAGCCCCTGCTGGAGATGTTCATCTTCGGCGTTGCGCTGGCGGTAGCGGTGGTGCCGGAGGCGCTGCCGGCCGTGGTCACCATCTCCCTGGCGATCGGCGTGCAACGCATGGTCAAGCGCAATGCCCTGGTGCGCCACCTGCCGACGGTAGAGACCTTGGGCAGCACCGCGGTCATCTGCTCGGACAAGACGGGAACCCTGACCCGCGACGAGATGACGGTGCGCGAGATCTGGATCGACGGGCACAGTGGCCTATGCCAAGGGCGCTGCAGAGGTCGTCCTGGATGCCTGCCACAGCTACGCCGGGGCCTAAGGTCCGGCACCCCTGAACGCGGAAGCGCGCACCGCCATTGAAGGCGCGGCCTGTGGCCATGGCCCAGAAGGCACTGCGGGTGCTGGCGGTCGCCTTCAAGCAGGACGCAGAAGTCCAAACAGCTGAGCAGGGCATGGTCTTCCTCGGGCTGCTGGGCATGATCGATCCGCCCAGGCCCGAGGCCAAGGAGGCCATCGCCAAGTGCGAGCATGCCGGCATCAAACCGATCATGATCACGGGCGACCATCCGGAGACCGCTCAGGCCATCGCCCGCGAGCTGGGGATACTCCAGGCTGGACGCGTGGTAATCGGCCGCGAGCTGGACGCCATGAGCGACGAGGAGCTGCAGGCCAGCGTCGCCGAGATCGAGGTCTACGCCCGGGTCTCCCCCGAGCATAAACTGCGTGTGGTAGCCGCTTGGGAGAAGATCGGGCGTATCTGCGCCATGACCGGCGACGGGGTCAACGATGCCCCGGCCCTGAAGAAGGCAGACATCGGCATAGCCATGGGCATCACGGGCACGGACGTGAGCCGCGAGGCGGCGGACATGACCCTGACCGACGACAACTTCGCCTCCATCGTCGGCGCCGTGGAGGAAGGCCGGGCCATCTTCAGCAACATCAAGAAGTACCTGATGTATCTGCTGTCCTCCAACATCGGCGAGATCGGGCTCATGGCGGTCGCCACCCTGGCCGGACTTCCGCTGCCGCTTAGCGCCGTTCAGATTCTCTACGTCAACCTGGCCACCGACGGCCTACCTGCCCTGGCGCTGTCCTTCGATCCCCCGGAGAAAGACCTGATGGACCGACCGCCACGGGACCCGCGCCGCGGTATCTTCACCCGCCCCGTGGTCTTGCTCATGGTGGCGGGCGGGATCTGGTCCACCATTGTCAACATCGGGCTCTTCACCTGGGCGCTTGAGAGCGGTCGAGAGCTATCTCACGCAATGGCCCTCACCTTCATCTCGCTGGTGCTGATACAGTTCTTCAAGGCCTACAACTTCCGCTCGGACCGGGAATCGATTCTTCTCCAGCCCTTCGCGAACAAATGGCTGAACCTGGCCATCGTCTGGGAGCTGATGCTGCTGTGCCTCGTCCTCTACGTGCCGGTGCTCCAGGACGCATTCGGCACCTATGACCTGCCGCCGGGCGACTGGCTGCTGGTGCTCGGCCTGGCCTTCAGCATCGTGCCCGTACTGGAGCTGGCCAAGCGGCTGATCCGAACGTATGTGCCGCTGCAGCAGGTGCGGGAGCTGCACCCGAACAGGAAGTAAGCCGGCAGGTAAAAACACGGGCCGCAACAAGCCTGCAAGCCTGAATCGCATCCGGACCCGGTTGCACTCGAGTGCCCGACCCCCACGCTCTTCTGTGCGATGATACGGTGATGATCCTACGGACGCCCCCGGTCGTCCAGGCATGAGCCCGTCCTGAAGAGATTCCGCACCGCCGGTTGGCCGTCCGCTGTCAGACAGAAAACAATCGAACGGACATGGAAACCTTCACTAACCAACCCCTGCCCATCGGCGGCATGATCCAGGAATTTCGCATCGTCCGGGCGCTCGGTGCCGGCGCCTTCGGAATCGTTTACCTGTGTGAGAATACATTCTTGCCGGAGAAGGCGGCCATCAAGGAGTTCCTTCCCATGGACGTCGCCGGGCGACTGCCGGACGGCGAAGTACGCCCCCTGTCCGAGGCATCGGAGGGAGGATTTCTCTGGGCCCGCGACCGGTTTCTTCAAGAGGCCAAGACGCTTTGGGATCTGGGTCATCCCAACCCCCACCGCAACATCGTTCGTGTCACACGATTCTGCGAGGCAAACGGCACCGCATACATGTTTATGGCCTTCGAGCAAGGCCGCCCCCTCTCGACGCTCCTCGAGGAGCGCGACACCCTGCCTTACGCCGAGCTCAAGCAGATCATCTTCCCCCTGCTCGACGGACTGGAGCGCGTGCACGAAGCCGAGGTAGTGCACAGGGACATCAAGCCGGCCAATATCCTGATTCGCGCCGATGGGTCGCCGGTCCTGATCGACTTCGGAGCAGCGCGGCAGGCCATTGGCGGCGAACGTTCCGTCATGTCCGCCTTTACGCCAAACTACGCAGCCTTGGAGCAGGTCCATGCGGTAGGCGAGCAAGGGCCCTGGACCGATATTTATGCCCTGGGCGCCACCTTGTACCGAGCTATATCCGGCAAGCCACCGCCAAATGTTGCCGAGCGGGCAGTCGGGGCTGCGCAGGTATCAGCCGTTCGCATTGGCCACGGAACCTATCCGGATACCTTTCTTGCGGCCATCGATGCGGCTTGCGAAGTAAAGCCCAAGAGCCGGCCCCAATCCGTGTCCGAATGGAGGCGCATGCTGGTGAAGGGGCCGGGGAAACCGGCGCCGATCCAGGTCACCACGAGAGAGCCGGCGCTGGCTTCCGAGAGCGACCAAACCATCGCCGACGACGGCGCTACCCAGCTGCCTCCGCATACAGACGCGAACCAGATCTCGAGGCCCGACAGGGGAGAAGCCTCGACAACGGAGTCCGCGGCGGAACAGACGGGGTCCACGGTCTTCGACACCAGCGCGGATACCGGCGCCGGTCCACCGATGGTCTGGCTCCCCCCAGGGACCTTTCAGATGGGTTCTCCGGCAAGCGAGCCCGGGCGCAATTCGGACGAGCTGCTGCACCGCGCGGAGGTCAGGGCCATGATCGCCGTCGGCGAGACCGAAGTCACCGTCGGGCAATTCAAGGAATTCGTCGAGGAGACGAGCTACCGCAGCGAGATAGAGCGGGAAACATCCTGCCTGCGAATGGATGACGCCGGGGAGCGCATCATCCCGGATTTAGACCTGTCCTGGCGCACCCCGGGATTCGACGCCAGCAGCCACCACCCCCTGACCTGCATCAGCTGGAACGACGCGCGCGCTTATGCGGATTGGCTCTCTGTAGAGACGGGACATGAATACCGCCTGCCCACGGAGTTGGAGTGGGAGTATGCCGCGCGTGCCGGGTCCAATGGCAGCCGCCACTGGGGAGATGACCCGAAAACGGGATGCAAGCTCAGCAACACCGCAGACAGCACGGTGATCAGCGACAGCGATTCGGAAAGACAGTTTGTAGGTCCCGTTACCGATTGCCGGGACAATTTCGTCTTCACCGCTCCCGTCGGAGTACTGGAGCCGAACGAATTCGGGCTGCACGATATGCTGGGGAACCTAGCAGAGTGGACCTGTTCCGTCTACGATCAAGGATACGAGGGCGGCGAGGCCCGTTGTGCCGACCAAGTGGGTCTGCCCGAGAGCGGCCCGCGCGTCATCCGTGGCGGGTCCTGGCTGGATGCGCCAATGCTGGTCCGCTCCGCGGCCCGAGACGGGTTTCCTCCGCATTTGCGGAATTATGTAGCAGCTGCACATTTCGTAAAATCAGTCAGTTAGGAGGTGGGCTCGCCAAATGAGCCACCACCATGGGCATCCTGGCGTCACCGCAGACGCATTCGGAGGCCACCATGCCCCAGCATTTCCTACTCACAGCCGAGGCCCGCTCGTTGTCGGTGCGGGAAGCCTTCGCGCTCAGTGACGAGGCGGCGTTCAATTTGTTCCGGGAGCTGCGTTGGGGCAAGGGCGAGGAAGTGGTCTGTCCCGAATGCGGGGTCGTGGAGGTTCACTGGTTCCTGCCCAGTCGCCGGCAGTGGCGCTGCAAGGCCTGCACCCACACCTTCTCGGTGACGTCCGGAACGATCTTCGCTCACCACAAGTTGCCGTTGCGGGTGTATCTGGGCGCGGTGGCGCTCTACACCAACGCCGTCAAGGGCCTCTCGGCCCTGCAGATGTGCCGGGACCCGGGCGTGCAATACAAGACCGCCTTCGTGCTGCTGCACAAGGTTCGCGAGAGTCTCATAGTGCAGCGCGAGGAAACGCCGCTGTCCGGTGAAGTCGAGATGGATGGCGCCTGTCTGTAGGCGGCCATGTCCGCCCGCAGAACAAGAAGGAAGATCGGGTCGATCGGCGGCTGGCCGAGAACCAAAGCCCGGGCAAGCGTTGCGTCCTGGTCATGCGTGAGAACCATTGCGATCAAGATGTTGCGCCTGCGCCCCCCGGTGCGCGCAGGACCCTGAGCTTCGTGATTCGGCGCGAGAACCAAGCCGACGTCGGCACCTTGGCCCAACGCTTCATCGCCCCGGGGACGTCCATCTCGGCCGACGAGTCCAACGCCTACGACCTGCTGCACGCGCACTTCCCGATGCACCGGGTCAATCATCAGGTTGAGTACCGGGCCGATGACGGCACCACCAGCAATCAGGCCGAATCCTACTTCTCGCGCTTTCGGCGTATGGAGATCGGCCAGACCCACAAGTTCGGCACCCGTTACCTGGCCAACTACGCCAACGAGGCCGCCTACCGGGAAGATACCCGGCGCCAGAGCAACGGCGCGATCTTCCGCGATATCCTGAGCAAGTGCGAACGCACCCCCACCCATCGGGATTGGTGCGGCTACTGGCAGGGCAACAAGCGCCGCCAAGAGCGCCTCGCGGCTTAAGCCGCGGACCTCAACAGACCCTCCAAGTCTTGCCGCCGCCATCGGTTCCTGCGGCCTCAATGACGCCCTTGCCAGCCAGCCGTTTCACCGCGCCCAAGGCGCTCTTGCGTAACGCCTCGCTCACTGCCGGGCTCGCCTCCAGGCCTTTGCGCCGGGCCAGGGCCTCGGCGAGGCGACCCGCGGACAGCGGCGCCGGGGCCTCGCGGAAGATCTCCAGGATCAGGCGTTGGCATTCCCCTTGGATGAACAATCGGTTACGCCGGCCAGCGGGCTTTGCCCGTAGGCCCTCGAGCTTGTAGTCGGGCGCAAACAGCTTGATCGCCCCGTCCAGGTTGCCCACGTCAGCCTCCAGGTGCGCCAGCTCCTGGCGACACGCTGCGATCCGCCCCGCCAACTCCGCCCGTTTGGCCACCAAGCCCGTGACGACATGAGATTCGGCCATTAAAAGGTCCCCGTGCAGTTGTTCTCGTCGGGGATTGTGGCGGCCGGGCCGCCTCGAATTCATGTGCAGCTGCTACATAATTCCGGGAAAAATGCCGGAGGATACAGATGACGACTCGATCCGACTCAGGCCGAGAAACCAACAATTCCGAGGATGGAGCGAAGCGGCCGACAAGCCTCCGAGACGGTTCAGGGAACTGCTTCATTGGTCGGCTCGCCTCCCTCGGCCTCGTCCTATTCTGGCTGTTCATTAGCGCACCCGCGCACGCACAAACCGACGTAAACGTTCCCCCCTGTTACGTCCCACGCTCTCTCAGGTGAAGCATTCCGACCTAACTGAGGTGAAACGCAGGGGGGCATCTCGCACAGCTCGAGGAGGATTGCGCTCCTCGACCTATGCGGGATGAAGGTCGCTTAAAAAGGCAGTGGGTCGTTCTCGGGATGATCTCGGAGATCATCGAACAGGTCAGGTTGAGTGGAGTGA
>CAWDLA010000023.1:0-9473 GCA_963802975.1 uncultured Gammaproteobacteria bacterium | reverse complement strand
TGATCACCGCCCAGTTCTGCGAGAACGGTAATGCCAAACAGGCGGACATTGCCCGCGCCTTCGGGGTGCCGACGATCAGTGTCAAACGGGCGGTGAAGCGCTACCGCAAGGAGGGACCAAAAGGATTCTATACCCCGCGAACGCGCCGCGGACCGGCGGTATTGACCACCCCGGTGCTCGGCGAGCCCAGCGGCTGTTCGATGACGGCCTGGAACCCGCGGAGGTGGCCGACCGACTCGACATCAAACGCGACACCCTCTCGAAGGCGGTGCGTGCGGGTCGTGTGCACAAGCCCGTAAAAAAAACCCTGTCGCGCTGACCACCAAGAGCGACGCGCGCGCCGCGGACCGCATCGCGCCGATGGGCGTGGGCGCGCGATGTCGATGGGCCGTGTGGCCGCCAGTGTCGGCGAGCTGGAGGCGGTAGCACCGGATTTCACCCCGGCGCTGGATGTGCCCAATGGCGGCGTGCTGTTCGCGCTGCCGGCGTTGCTGGCGGTCGGACTGCTCGCAGCCATCGAGCGCTATTTGCAGCTACCCAAGGGCTACTACGCCCTGGATAGCCTGTTAGTGCTGCTCGCCTTCATGGCGCTCGCGCGCCTCGAATCGATCGAGTCGCTACGCTACAGCGCCCCCGGCGAGTGGGGCAAGCTGCTGGGGCTGGACCGGGTGCCCGAAGTACGCACCCTGCGGGGCAAGATCCAGCTGCTGGCCCGGGAGGATCGCCCGGCGCAATGGAACGCGGCGCTGTGCGAGCGCTGGATGGCGGCCGCCCCCGAACAGGCCGGCGTGCTCTACATCGACGGCCATGTACGCGTCTATAACGGCAGCCAGACCCAGCTGCCGCGCCACTATGTGGCCCGCCAGCGCCTGTGTCTGCGGGCCACCACCGACTACTGGGTCAACGCGATGGACGGTCAGCCCTTTTTCGTCGTCAACCAGGTGGTCGACCCGGGGCTGATCGAGGTCATCGAGCAGGAGATCGTGCCGCGCCTCGAACAACGCCTGCCCGTTGAAGCAAACGGGGAGCTCCTCAATGCCGATCCCCTACAGCATCGCTTCACGCTGGTCTTCGACCGCGAGGGCTACTCCCCGGACTTTCTGCTGCGCATGAAGGCCCAGCGCATCGCCTGTCTGACCTATCACAAATTCCCCGGCGAGGATTGGTCCGAGGAGGAGTTCGCCCCCGCCGCGGTCCGCCTCGCAAGCGGCGAGGCCGTGACCATGGACTTGGCCGAACGGGGCACGCGCCTGCGTAACGGGTTGTGGGTCCGGGAGTTGCGCAAGCGCAGCGAGACGCAGAGCTTGCGCAGCGTCATATCCTCGATCATGCGCTGACGCAACGGGCTGATGGAATGTTCGTGACTGGACATCGGTCTGCTCCTGTCTTGGGTTGCGGGCGAACTGCACCTCAAACCTCTAGACGGGACAGACCCATCCCGCTGACCGACTTCTCTGCTCTTTTGCCGGAGCCTACCTCCCCCTACCGCGGTAGCGGTTTAGTCCATCAGCGTTAAGCGGTACTCGCGAATCGATAAATGGGGGATTGGAGAGAGTGCACGTTCAAGGGTGCCCATGGGCCCCGGAAGTCCGTGTCGTTTTGCTACACGCCGAGCCTCCGGGCCGACCCGGTTCCGGTTTTGTTTAACTGCGGTCGTAAGGATAGCCCACGACGAGTGGAGATTGCGGAGCCTCTCGGTAATAACTGGCGACGGTGGTACAGTCCGGCAGAGTCGGCGCGGGTTATTCCGAGAATATCCGGTGAAATAGTGTGAGCGACAAGAAGTCGAACTGCGTCGCAAAGGTGGACCTCAGGGTGGACCGATAGCGGTCCATGTGGATTGCCGCTCTTCTTTTCATGAAGTTGCAAGTTTATTTGGCGGAGAGGGTGGGATTCGAACCCACGGAACGCGTAAGCCTTCACTTGATTTCGAGTCAAGCCCGTTCGGCCACTCCGGCACCTCTCCGGGACGCTACGCCCTTGCAGTGGTTTCGGGTGCAGCAAGCTTTGAATTATAGCCGCTTCCCGTGGGCGGGGCACCAGGGATGGGTTATCTGCGTTTCCGGAAAAAATCCCGCAGCAGCCCGCCGCACTCCTCCTCCAGCACGCCGCCTGTGCACTCGGTCCGATGGTTGAAGCGCTCGTCCGATGGCAGCAGGTCGAAGACGCTGCCGCAGGCGCCGCCCTTGGGGTCGGCGGCGCCGAAAACCACGCGTTCCACCCGCGCGTGAACGACTACGCCGGCGCACATGGGGCAGGGCTCCAGGGTGACGTAGAGGCTGGTTCCGGGAAGCCGATAGTTGCGGAGGCGGCGGCCGGCATCGCGCAGGGCCAGGATCTCGGCATGGGCGCTGGGGTCGTTCTCGCCGATAGACCGGTTCCAGCCCTCTCCGATCACTTCGTTGTCCCTGACCAGTAGAGCACCCACGGGAACCTCGCCCTCCGATGCTGCCCGCTCGGCCAGCGCCAGGGCGCGGCGCATCCAGTCCTCATCTTTTAGTAGGCTTTTCATAGGCAAACCCAACCAATTACCGATGCGTCAACCTCAATACAGCGATTACACCGCAGGGACGCAGAGAAAAATCAATTAGCTGGGGCTACTTTGGATTCACCCTGCGGGTGAACGTCGACGATTCCTTAACGCTTTGGCGGCTTCGCGCGAGAAACTTTCAAGAGGTGGCTTTAGCCGGAGAGGCGTGCCGCGTCGTCACTCCCACTCGATGGTCCCGGGCGGCTTGCCGGTGATGTCGTAGACGACACGGGAGACGCCCCGGACCTCGTTGATGATGCGTCGGCAGACATGGTCCAGGAAGTCATACGGCAGGTGTGCCCAGCGGGCTGTCATGAAGTCCAGGGTCTCCACCGCGCGCAGGGCGATCACGTGGTCGTAGTGGCGGTTGTCGCCCACCACGCCGACGGACTTGACCGGCAGGAAGACGGCGAACGCCTGAGAGACCTTGTCGTACAGGTCCGCCTTGTGAAGCTCCTCGATGAAGATGTGGTCCGCCCGCGCAGGATGTCGGCGAAATGGCTTGTGGACCTCGCCCAGGATGCGCACCCCGAGCCCCGGACCGGGGAATGGGTGGCGGTAGACCATCTCGTAGGGCAGGCCGAGCTCGACGCCGATCTTGCGCACCTCGTCCTTGAACAGCTCGCGCAGGGGCTCCACCAGGCCAGCTTCATGTCGTCCGGCAGTCCGCCCACGTTGTGGTGGGACTTGATGACCTTGGCCTTGCCGGTCTTCGGCCCCGCGGACTCGATCACGTCCGGATAGATGGTCCCCTGGGCCAGCCATTTGACGTTCGGCAGCTTCTCGGCCTCTTCCTCGAAGACGTCGATGAAGGTGTTGCCGATGATCTTGCGCTTCTGCTCCGGGTCGGTCGACGCCCTCGAGCTTGGACAGGAAGCGCTCCTCGGCGTCCGCGCGGATCACCTTGACCCCCATGTGGCGGGCGAAGGTGCTCATGACCTGGTCGCCCTCGCCGAGGCGCAGCAGGCCGTTGTCCACGAAGACGCAGGTGAGCTGGTCGCCGATGGCCCGGTGCAGCAGGGCGGCGACCACGGAGGAGTCGACGCCGCCGGACAGGCCGAGCAGGACCTCGTCGTCGCCGACCTGGCGGCGGACCTGCGCGATGGAGTCCTCGATGATGTGGTCCGGGAGTCCAGAGGTTGCCGCAGCCGCAGATACCGTGAACGAAGCGCTCGATGATCCGCTGCCCCTGGCGGGTGTGGGTGACCTCCGGGTGGAACTGCAGGCCGTAGAAGCCCCGTTCCTCGTCCGCCATGCCGGCCAGGGGCGCGTTGTCCGTGGTGCAGATGGGATGAAAGCCGGACGGCAGGGCGTCGACCCGGTCGCCGTGGCTCATCCAGACGTCCAGCAGGCCGTAGCCCTCGGGGCTGGTGTGGTCCTCGATGTCCCGCAGCAGCCTGGAGTGGCCGCGGGCGCGCACCTGGGCGTAGCCGTACTCGCGATGGGTCGCCGGGGCGACCTCGCCGCCGAGCTGGGCGGCCATGGTCTGCATGCCGTAGCAGATGCCGAGCACCGGGACGCCGAGTTCGAAGACGGCGTCGTCCGCCCGTGGCGTCTCGTCCTCGTGGACCGACTGCGGCCCGCCGGAGAGGATCACGCCCTTGGCGCCGAAGTCGCATGATCTGCGCGGCATCCATGTCCCAGGGGTGGAGCTCGCAGTAGACCCCCGCCTCGCGCACCCGGCGGGCGATGAGCTGGGTGTACTGGGAGCCGAAGTCGAGGATCAGGATGCGGTCGGCGTGGATGGAACGACCTTGGGATCGGGCTTTTAAGTCTCTGATCGCGGTAATTCGGTGCTTCCTTGGTGATCTGCACGTCGTGCACGTGGGACTCGCGCATGCCGGCGCCGGTGACGCGGACGAACTCCGGTTTGGTCCGCATCTCGTTCATGTCGCCGCAGCCCGTGTAGCCCATGCTGGAGCGCACGCCGCCCATCAGCTGGTGGATGACGTTGAGCACGCTGCCCTTGTAGGGCACCCGTCCCTCGATACCCTCGGGGACCAGCTTTTCCTTGTCTGTGGATTCCTGGAAGTAGCGGTCGCTGGAGCCCTCCTTGGCGCCCATGGCGCCGAGCGAGCCCATGCCGCGGTAGGACTTGTAGGAGCGGCCCTGATAGATCTCGACCTCGCCCGGAGACTCGTCGGTACCGGCAAACAGTCCGCCGATCATGACGCTGTGGGCGCCGGCCGCGATGACCTTGGCGACATCGCCCGAGTAACGCAGGCCGCCGTCGGCGATGACTGGAACGTCGCTGCCGGCGAGGGCGTCGGTGACGTTGGCGACGGCCGTGATCTGGGGAACGCCGACGCCCGCGACGATCCGTGTCGTGCAGATGGAGCCGGGTCCTATGCCGACCTTGACCGCGTCCGCGCCCGCCTCTACCAAGGCGCGGGCCGCCGTGGCCGTGGCGATGTTGCCGCCGATGACCTGGACGGCAGGGTATTCCCGCTTGACCCGGGCGATGCGGTCGAGGACGCCTTGGGAATGGCCGTGGGCAGTGTCCACCACGACCACGTCGACACCCGCCTCCACCAGAGCCGCTACCCGCTCGTCCGTCCCGGCCCCGACCCCGACCGCGGCACCTACCCGCAGACGCTCGTGGCCGTCTCGCGATGCCTTGGGGAAGTCCTTCGCCTTCTGGATGTCCTTTACCGTGATCATTCCCCGCAGCGCGAAACCTCCGTTGACCACCAGCAGTTTCTCGATCCGGTGCTTGTGCAGAAGGCCGACCACTTCTTCGCGGCTGGCGCCTTCGCGCACTGTCACCAGCCGGTCTCGGGGTGTCATGATCGAGGAGACGGGGGCGCCCATACGGGTCTCGAAGCGCAGATCCCGTCCGGTGACGATGCCGTCGAGCTGCCCGTCCTCCGTGACCACCGGAACGCCGGAGATGTTGTGGGCACGGGTGATTTGCATGACCTCGCCGATGCTGGTCTCGGGGGTGACAGTGATGGGATCGCGGATGATGCCGCTTTCGTACTTCTTGACCGCCAGCACCTCGCGCGCCTGGCGCTCGGCGCCCATGTTCTTGTGCACGATTCCGATTCCGCCCTCCAGCGCCAGGGCGATGGCCAGCCGCGCTTCGGTGACCGTGTCCATGGCCGCCGAGACCAGGGGAATCTTGAGCTCGATGGCGCGCGTCAGGCGCGTGCTGAGGTCCACTTCGTTAGGCAGCACTCGAGAGTGGGCGGGAACGAGTAGTACGTCGTCGAACGTGAGGGCTTCCTGAATCAGGCGCATGGTGGTACCGGTCGCGAAGGGGATTGGCGTTTCGAAAAGATAACGGCGAATTATAGGATTGGAAGCCTGGGGGGTAAACTCGACTGACTACCGCCAACTGCCCTTTGCCCAAGAGATGAAGCAAGACCCGGCCTCGAAAGCACTGGACTTCTCCAGAGACATCTTCAGCGTCTCGAGACTGAACCGCGAGGTGCGCGCGGTGCTGGAGTGCAGCTTCCCGCTGTTGTGGGTTGAAGGGGAGGTCTCCAACCTGGCGCAGCCCGCCTCTGGACACATCTACTTCTCGCTGAAGGATTCGGCTGCTCAGGTTCGCTGCGCCATGTTCCGGTCCAAGCGCCTGCTGCTCAACTTCAGGCCCGCCAACCACCAGCAGGTGTTGGTCCGGGCGCGTGTTGGTCTGTACGAGGGCCGCGGTGATTTTCAGTTGATCGTCGAGCATATGGAGCCGGCAGGGGAGGGAGCCCTGCGCATGGCGTTCGAGCGGCTGAAGCAAAAGCTCGCGGCCGAGGGGCTCTTCGACGAGGCACAGAAACGGCCGTTGCCGGCGATACCCAACATCGTAGGACTGATCACCTCGCCGACGGGCGCTGCCATCCGTGACTTGCTCAGCGTGCTCAACAGGCGCTTTGCCGCGCTGCCCGTGGTCGTTTACCCCGCGCAGGTGCAAGGGAACGGCGCAGCCGAAGAGCTTGTCCGGGCACTGGATATCGCCAATGCGCGCAAGGAGTGCGACGTTCTGATCCTCGCCCGCGGGGGCGGATCGCTGGAAGATTTGCAGGCCTTCAACGACGAGCGCCTGGCCCGCGCCATCCGCCGATCGGCCATCCCCGTCGTTACCGGAATCGGCCACGAGATCGACTTGTGCATAGCCGACTATGCGGGGGACAAGCGGGGAGCCACCCCCTCCGCGGCCGCGGAGCTGGTCAGTCCATCGGCCAGGCACCTTGCGCAGCGTCTGTCTGCATCCGAGCAGCGGCTGACCAACGCGCAGATGCGTGTTTTGACCGCCGGTCGTCAGCGTTTCGCGGCGGCGGAGCGGCACCTGCGTCTGCTGCATCCGCTGGGGCGTCTGCAACGCCAGCAGCAGCGGGTAGACGACCTGCAACGGCGCGTGGAGACCGCTCTGGCTAGAAGCCTGGAGGATTGGCGCAGCCGTTTCGAGCGGCTCGGTTCGCGTATGAAAGGCGCCTCTCCCCGTCGGGGGCTGGATCGCCAGGGCTTACTCACCGAAACGCTCTATCGGCGGCTGCGCGAGGCCGCAAAGCGGTCAGTCAGTTCTCGGAGCGAGCGCCTCACTCGTGTCGTTCAGGGGCTTGAGGCTCGCAGCCCTCTCGCTACCCTGTCGCGCGGCTACGCGATCCTACGGGAGATGCCGGCAGGGCGGGTCATCACCGACGCTGCCCGAGTGGAGCCGGGAGCTCAAGTGGATGCGCGTTTAGCTCGGGGTAGTCTTAAGCTGGCAGTCGTCGGTACCGATGAGGAGGATTGAGCGCTTATATGCACCTATCCTGAATGTGGTTTCGTTTTCGGCGTGGTTGCTGGAAGGTGCATCGGAACTTGTGACTAACTCAAGATTTCAAAAAGATAGCGTCTAGATGTTGGCAGCTTTGCTAAGGTTATCGGCAACATTCTTCCAATCGAACTCTTTCTTGGCAAATTGATGGAGCTCGTTCTGTGCCTTTTGAGAGAGCGCCAAGGCTCTGGGGGCGTTTTGTATCAAATCGGTGATGGTCTTATGTTGTCTCGGATCAAGCTTCATGGTGGAAATCAAATCCGGTGAAAGGACTTTAGCTGAGCGATCGATATTGGCTTGGATACCCGCAATATAGGGTCCCATGGGGACCACTCCACTCGACAGGGCTTCGAGGAAAACCATCGGTCCGGATTCAGGGACAATCGAAGGAAAACAAGCGGCATCGACGCATGGAACCAGAAGAGAAAGTTCCGGATGAGAGAGGTAGCCGGTAAAAATCACGCTATCGTCTTTGAGTTTTGCTTGGCTCAGCTTGAAATAGCGTTCAAGCTTTTGTTCTTTTTGAAGGTCTTCGTAAAATTGGTGAAGGCCACTGAAGTATGGCTGGGTGTCTGTGCTTTCCAAAGGACTTGCCCAGTCGAGTATGTTCTGTAGAAACCGTCGGTCCCCGTTTCGAAGGGCGACGACAAATGCTTCCAGTACTTCTCTTAACGGGCCATGACCCACGAAAAGTGTTTTTAAATTGGGTTTCTGTTCCAGAATGAGTGGTAGAGCTGCCAGAATCGTCTGCGGTCCTTTGGCGGCAATGAGCCTGCCAACAAATAATAAAATCTCATCTTGTTTCCAGTTGATTTTTTCCATTTTAGCGCCGAAATCAGCGTCGGGAAACTTGCTTGAGTAATCTCCAAGGCTATGAAGGGTATTCTTGTAATATTCCAGATTTTGGTCGCTCGACAAAGCGGATGCGATAGAACGTGACTGTGAAAGAGTTTTTCCAGTTCTAAGTTTCTGAGTCTGTTCTATCAATTTTGTAATGTTATTGGGGCGATCTGGCCGGTTAATTGGAACAAACTTTGAAGTATCCACGCCGATCGTAAGCTCCTTCATTTTTTTCTCAAGCCCGTCCAGGTTGGGGTAGATTGTTTGGAGTCTCTCCCTAATGTCTTTGCTTTCTACAAAGATGACTTCAGCGTTTTGAAGAGCTTTTTTTCCAAAATCCAAAAAGCGTTTGTCTTTCTTTACTGCATATTCCAAGCACGATCCATGCGGCATAACGCCGTAAGCGATGCCTAGTCTTTCTGAAACTCTCTGTGCGACGACTGACATAAGAACTGTATGATTGGCATGCAGGAATTTGATACCGTACTTCTCGACGATCCGAGAAACGACATTAAAGTTACGATCTAGGTATACGTTGATCGCATCGTTTGAAAACGTGGTCATAGGAGCCACTTTGCCAAATCCGGGATAGCGATCTCCCACGTAGACCGGAAGAGCATCTCCAATATCCGGGATATGTAAGAGCGCTTTTCCGGGCAGGTCGGTTTTGCGGTGAAACAGGGTTTCTACGTCTGATTTCTGTGGCCAGCGAAAAGCTTCGGAGATAAAGGGATAGTTTTCTGGGTGAGAATCTTGGCAGACGACATGGACGTCCTCGCCACCCCGGCAGAGCGCCTCTAGAACCGAACGGGTCCACAAATTACTCCCCGAGCCTTCTAAACCATAGCCATGCAGGATGCAGATCATTGCGCTTGACCTCTCTGTCAAGAAAGCTCCCTACCGGAAATAAGATAGAAAAGTCTTGTTGATGAAAATCTAAACAACCCGTCTCAGCGTTGACAGAGCAGCCTTGGGAACACCTTCGGTGCTAACTCGTGCGTTCAAATCGGGAACAAGAATTCTCGGTCCTCCGAGGCGATGTGTCCATATACAAGGTCATCAACAAGAAAATACAATGCGCATCGATATGAAAGGGTGCCGTTCTTTGCTCTGGCGAGAAGCTCGTTGGCTCTGGCGAGCAGGTCCTCGTGAACGGCTTTATGGTCTTCGGTCAGGGGATGGTTCCACCCAGCGAGAAGTGATTCTTCGGATCTAAAATGAGACTCTACCTCATTAATGAGAATTTCGACTTTTAAAGCTGCCTCTGATTCGCTTGGATTTTTGTGAATGGTCTCCAGCAAAGCGTTACTTACTTCGAATAACTCTCGGTGCTGCGCATCGATTGCGTTA
>CAWDLA010000022.1:0-34175 GCA_963802975.1 uncultured Gammaproteobacteria bacterium | reverse complement strand
TATATGTAAGCCTGAAGTATACGACGTATTGCTGTCTTGAAGGGTTACGTTCGACATCCCTTCATTATCATTCAATTGTCAACAGAACCTAGTAAATGTTGATATTGAAATAATTGCCAGGAAAGCAAGTCCTTGTGATAATTGGAGGCTTAGATAAAGAGATTTTTTCACCCAAATCCACATTGATAACAGTGACCAGAAAAAATAAACTTGAATCTACCATTAAAACTCATTTGGATGCTCTTTCCAAAGATTGGTTAGTTTTGTCCATGTTCATAAGCTATTACAAAATGGCCTCAACATCCGAAAACTAGTGTTTGAGTAACCCTGGCCATCTCATTATTATTTTAGTTTTGTCAATAAATCATCTGGAAGAGAATCGGATAATAATTGATCAATTAATTCCAATTTTGTTGAATATATTTCGCCATCAGTAAGGCCAGAATTCTTCAATAATTCAATTAAAGCACCGTATAAAGAAATCCGTTCTTGGCGTTTGGTGATTTTCCGATTCTTAATGTTATCAATAATATCAATTAGTGCTTTAATCCCTTGGAAAATCATTCCAATAATCGCAACTAGAACAGCAGGGGCAAGGTAGTCTTCCATACTGTATTACTCCTTATTTTATTTCCGTTATTTTTAGGGCTCTCATGGCAATTTTATGAGGCTTTAAAAGTATCCAATCAAGTTCCTTCGTACCATAACTACGTGAATATTTTCTTTCTAAGCTTACTTCATTATCTTCTTGTTGCTTCAGCCATTCTAGGATGTGTGTATGGGTGACGTATTCATTTTCCCAGCATCATCCTTGCTAATTTTGGAATCAGGAGTAATACAGTATGGAAGACTACCTTGCCCCTGCTGTTCAGCTTGCGCAGCGTCATATCCTCGATCATGCGCTGACGCAACGGGCTGATGGAATGTTCGTGACTGGACATGGGTCTGCTCCTGTCTTGGGTTAGGGGAACTGCACCTCAAACCTCTAGACGGGACAGACCCATCCGGCTAATCCACCAGCTCTACGGAGCCTACCTCCCCCTACCGCGGCACGAGAAGGCAGACAGGAAGTTTTGACCGCCCGTCCACAACGCTCCTGGGTTATGTTGGAGCAGAGGGTCCCATCCATCGATGATGTCTCCGAGCAGGTCCATGTTTACGCGCTCGAGTGGACGCCCAAACGAATCGATGCTTCGTCGACGACTCGCTGTGTTTCAGCTATGTGAACGAATACGAAGGATGGCAATCCTGGCCATACGACCAGCCCCCTCCCACGTTATTCTCAACCTGGCCGTCGGCGGCATGTGGAGCCGCTCGGGCGGCGGCATCGACGACGGCATCTTCCCCCAGCAGATGCTCATCGACTTCGTCCGTGTGTACGAGCTGGCAGACTCAAAGTCCTGACTGGAAACCGCCAAAGTCCGCGACAACGGCAGGCCAGCAAGGGCTCGACTATGAAGTTAAGTTTAAGAAAACAAGTGTTAATGACGCCTCGCTTGATTCCGCGCCCTATGCCCTGCGAGAATGAGCTGCGCACGGCGAAGCATAACAAGAAAGACGAACAACGAAGTCTTGCGGGCTTCAGCTAGTGGTCAACTAGCAGCCATCGTCTCTCAGCATTCAGGGTCCACACGGCCTGTGGAAGTCTGGTAACAATATCATCGTGCAGGCGCGACACAGACCTGGAGAACGAGGCGTTTATATTCCGCACTGCTGATTGGTCTGTGAGGCGGTAATTCACTAGAGAGTACTGCTTTGAATAGACTATTGTTAGGCCTGACTGCTGCCTTGCTCGCTCTGCCATCGATGGCGCAGCAGCAGCTGAATTCGGCGCCGGCCGTGGATCGGGGCCTTCTTAGGCTTGACGATTCACAATCCGTCCAGAGCAGCTACCAGACCAGAACCTACATCGTCCAGATGGCGCATAAACCGGGGCTCAGCTACGACGGCAGCGTTGCGGGGTACTCGGCAACCGCCCCCGCGGCCGGCGAGCGCTACAACGCTCGCGCGAGCCATGTACAGCAGTACACGGGCATGCTCAGGCGAACGCACGATGAGGCGCTCCTACGCGTCGGCGCATACGGTCGCAAGATTTACAGCTATACCCACGTCATTAACGGATTCGCCGCCCGTCTGACCGACGAAGAGGCAGCGACGCTGCGGGGGAACAAGAACGTAGCGAACGTCTGGGAAGACTTCTCGGTCGACGTCGATACCAACGCGACGCCTGAGTTCCTGGGGCTGACCGATCGCAGGAGCGGCTTGTGGCGTAAAGGGCTCAAGGGTGAGGACATCATCGTTGGCGTCCTCGACACCGGCGCAGTCCAGGAGCACCCGAGCTTTTCGGATACGCGTCTCGTCGGTCGCCTGCCGCGGTTTTGCGACAACCCGAACAGCGGTTTCCAACAGCGCGTTTGCGATCGCGTCAGAGAGTTATTGACACGCGTCGTCTACGACGCACCGCACACAGGCTGGAACGGCATTTGCCAGGCCGGCGAAGGCTGGTCAGAAGACGACTGCAACAACAAGCTCATCGGCGCACGCTGGTACGTCGATGGTTTCCTTGCCGGCCGCGGTTCGGTTGTAGACGGCGAGTTCCTGTCGCCACGCGACTCGTCCGGTCACGGAAGCCACACGGCCAGCACGGCCGCCGGCAACGAGGGTGTGACGGCCAGCCTGGGCGGTACCGAGGTCGCTGAAATCAGCGGTATGGCGCCGCGCGCACGCGTCGCTGTCTACAAGGTCTGTTGGCTGTCACCCGGCGAAAAGAATTTTAGCTGCTTCTTCTCCGATAGCGCCGCCGCAACCGATGCCGCGGTCTCCGACGGCGTCGATGTACTGAACTTCTCGGTCGGCACTGCCGCAGCCTTCAACGATCCGCAGGACCTCGCGTTCCTCGACGCTGCGTCGGCAGGTGTGTTCATCGCACGTTCCGCTGGAAATGATGGCCCAGGCTTTGGCACGACGAATGCCGGCGAGCCCTGGGTGACGAGCGTCGCGGCATCGACTGCCGACGGCACGCAGTATTTGCTGGCAGCACGGATTAATTCGCCGGCGTCGGTTGCCGGCGACTACGCGGCGCTCGAAGGGGCAATCACGCAGCCACTCGCGGAGAGTGGAGACATCACCGACGATCTCGTCGCTGCCGACCCGATCGATGCGTGTTCGCCGCTCGCGAACAGTATCGACGGCAAGATCGCACTGATCGCGCGTGGTGCCTGCACGTTCTCGGCGAAGGTTGAGAACGCGGTCCTCGCCGGTGCTTCCGCCGTGCTCATGTACACGGACGATCGTCCAAAACCCGTCATGGGCGGTACCGCAACGCCTCTTACGACGAGCATTCCCGGGGTCATGATTGACAACGCCCCGGGCCTCGCGCTGCTCGCCGAGATTCACGCGGGTAACACCGTGAACGCCACGTTGTCCGCGGGTAACCTCACGACCGAGGAACGCACCGGCAACATCATGGCCGGCTTCTCCTCGCGCGGTCCCTTTCCTACGGTTGGCGACTGGATCAAACCGGATATCACGGCGCCGGGTGTCAGCATCCTCGCTGCAAACACACCGGACCAGGCGGACGGGTCCGCTGGCGGCCTGTTCGGCTATCTGGGCGGTACGTCGATGTCGAGCCCGCATATCGCGGGTCTTGGCGCACTGGTCATACAGGCGCACCCGGACTGGAGTCCGGCACAGGTCAAGTCGGCACTGATGACCACCGCGCGCCAGAACGTCGTTAAGGAAGACGAAGAGACGCCAGGCGATCCGTTCGATTTCGGCGCGGGTCACGCAGACCCGAACAAGGCAGTGTCACCGGGTCTGACCTACGATGCTGGCTTGCTCGACTACCTCGCCGCGAGCTGCGGCACCGGTACGCCGCTGATTTCGGTGTCGGACTGCGAGTTCGTCGAGGATGTACTCGGACTGTCGACCGATCCTTCCAACCTGAACCTGCCGTCCATCGGCATCGACGGGCTGCCCGGCACGCAGACGGTCACGCGTACGGTAACCGCGGTCGCGGATTACAAGCGTCGTCGCGGCCATGGCGGTGACGACGATGACGACCATCGTCACCGTGCACGGCGCTACCACGCCGAGGTCGTTGCGCCTGAGGGCTTCCGCGTCGAGGTGAGCCCGGACACGCTGTATTTGCGTCCTGGCGAAACCGCGACGTACGAGGTGACGATCACGAACGAATCCGCGCCTCCGGAAGACTGGCGCTTCGGTTCGCTAACGTGGACAACGCGCAAGGGTAACGATGTACGCAGCCCGATTGTAGTCAATGCGACGGCGTTCGTTGCGCCCAATGAAGTCAGCGAGACCGGCCCGAGCGGCGCGGACAGCTTCGACATCACGTTCGGCTACACCGGCGAGTCCACCGCGATGGAGCACGGCCTGAACGACAACGGCCTATGGCTCGCGACGGTCGAGGACGATCCGACCGACAGCTTCGCGTTCTTCGGCCCGGGGACGGCCATCGCGTACCTGGAAGACCTGCCCGAGGGGACGGCGTTCGCGCGCTGGGAGACGTACAACGAGTACACGACAGGAACCAACGACGATGTCGATCTATACCTGTACTACTGCCCGAACTTCTTGTGCACGCTAATCGATTCGAGTACCAGCGCGGACTCCGACGAGACCGTTGAAGTGCTGTTGCCGCCGTCGGATCCGACCATCGACGATCCGTATCTCGTGTTCGCGCACGGGTTCAATACCGATGGCGGACTGCCGTCCGACCTGCTCCTGTTCTCGTACCAGTTCGGCATCGATGACAAGGTGGGTAACCTGAACATCACGGGTGCGCCCGCCAGTGCCAACATCGGCAATACCGAGACCATCTCGTTCGAGTGGAACGGCCAGAATAGCGGGGTCGGCTTCAGGCAACTCGGCGCGATCTCGCACAGCGATGCCAACGGCATCCAGGGGCTGACCCTGATCAGTGTCGACAACGATTCAGGGACCATCTGCGACTTCGGCTTCACCTGTCGATAGTCGCCGCACGCAGGTCGTGTAATAGAGGCTACCCGGCGCAAGCCGGGCTGCTTTTTTCTTGTCTCGAAACAGAGTCTGACGCGCTGCCGTCAATCCTCGCTGATCGCCGGGCAGGGAACCGTGCGTTTGAGGTCAGTGTGGTACGTGTAGTTGCGGCTGCCGTGACGCAGTGTCAGCACGAATCCCTTTCGATCGCCTTGCTCGTAATTGACGCCCGGCTCGGGACAAGCGAGGCTCGAGTCCGAGAACGGCGTTTCCTGGACACCGCTGATCATAATCGTGTCCTCGTCGACACCGAGACGGCCGGCCAGGTCCTTGCGCGCGGCGAACGCTTGCTGGCCCCATACGAGATCGATCTGGCCGGTCACTCGTTCGGGCGCCTTGCGCGTCTTGCATACAAATGCACGTCCGTTCGCTTCATGCACGGTATGCAGGGTGTCACCGACTTGCAGTGTGATTTTGTGGCCGGGGGTGATCACCTGCAGGTACGCCTCACCCGGCTGCGGACAGCCGATGCTGGAGTCCCGCCACTCGACCGCTCGCACGGTATCGACGGCAATATCGGCCAGCGGAATGTCGAGCTCGTCCGCGAGCACCCTGGCGGCGAGTTCAGCGACCTCGAGGCTGCTGTCGTTCAAGTCGCCGATTTCTCCTTGCGGTGACATTGTCTTGGCGTCCTCTAAATCCACTGCGTCGGGGCTGCAGGCGACGAGTGTAAACACAAACACGCTGGCCAGTCCCGATCTCGATGTCTTCATCCGAACCTCCGGAAGTTCTTGCGAGCGAAAAGTGTGCCTGAAGTTCGTGAAAGCTACATCAGTGATAACTGCTCCGGCAGGGGCCACGAGTCGAGGTAACTCAGCTCGACCATCCCGTCCTTCCGAGTCAGTGTCCGGTGAAAATCGAGCGCGAGCGGTGGGCAGTGCAGGTTGTTCGGGCAATGCATCATCACGTAGGTCTCTGTCCCGTTCAGCTGGTAAGCGGCAACCCGCTTCGCCCACTCCTCTAAATGCCTCGTCAAGAACGACCGCGCTAGCGTCGTCCTCCCGCCTGTGCGGCGACCGTTGCGCGGAATCTATCCGGCACAGCTTCTCAACCGCCAACGCCATGTCCCAAACGTCCTTTGCTTTTCCGCTGCCGTTCGGATTCATCGACAGCAGGTGAACTTTGGGTCGTGACCTCCAATTTGGGCCATCACCATCAAATGTCAGCAAACGTCTAGCAGCCACCGTTATCGACGCACGGAGGATCGGAGCAGATGCACGCTCACGGCCGCTCACTCCAACTGGAGCCTGTAACGTTTTTGCTACAAAGAGAGCTACTGGTTCGATCCGCTTACTTCCCCGTCTGGCCGTTCTCGGCTGCCGGCTCAATCTGGCAGAACGGTCCGCTTTCGCGGCTAAGCCGACGTTCGGGAGGTCGTCCGCGAAGGGCAGCAATGGGTCGGGAACAGACAGTCACGCCTGCCAGAGCGAAGGTCCGCAAACCGAATAAAGCTGCCGCTCGGATCTTCGCCAGGAAACGGCAGCAATTGGCGGACAGCCAGGCGACGCTTGGAGCGCCACCAGTTCTCGGCAGGCGTTCCCTGAGATTCTCCCCACCGTCGTTCCGAGAAAACGGTCGTTTTTCCGGACCTACAATTCTGCTGTTCCAAGAACGCCTGACCATCCGATCAGCGGTCCGGAAAACTGGTCCTGGTAATCAAGGTCCAGTTTTTCTATTCTCCAACGAGTTAAGTAGAACTAAAAAGGCCGTTGGAGGGACCCATGCAGATCGGCTATGCGCGCGTCAGCACCAAAGAGCAGAGCTTCGACCTGCAGGTCGACGCCCTGCGCAAAGCCGGTTGCGAGAAGATCTGTCAGGAAGTGGTCAGCGGCGGCTCGGGCACGTGGACGTAAAGGCGGACGCCCGAAGGGACTCCCTCCGCAGGCCGAGCGGACCGCCTGCGCGGCCGAGACCCTCTATCGCGAGCAGCGCCTGTCCGTGCGCGAGATCGCCGAGGAACTCGGCATCGCCAAGAGCACCCTCTACGACTATCTGCGCCACCGCGGTGTGCCGATCGGTGCACGGCAACGTCCGGTCGAGCCGACGTCCTGACACGGAGGTGCCGAACGGATTCGACCATGAAGCGCAAACAACTGCCCGCCGAAGCGCTGGTCGATCTGCGTCGGCGCTTGGCCGACCTGGCGCCACGCAGCGCCGAGCGGCGGGTGCTGATGCAGGAGACGGCCGCCTTGTACGGCATCTCGGAAAGCTCGCTCTACCGGGCGCTGCGCGAACGTGCCCGGCCGAAGGCCCTTCAGCGCGCGGACCGCGGCGTTCCGCGGATACTGCCCCAGGCCGAGTTCGAGCGCTTCTGCGAGGTCATCGCCGCGCTGAAGATCCGCACCAGCAACAAGAAGGGGCGCCATCTTTCCACGGTCCAGGCGATTCGCCTGCTCGAAGAGCACGGTGTCGAGACCCCGGACGGACTGTTGCGTGCCCCGAAGGACGTGCTGTCCCGAAGTACCGTCAACCGCTACCTCAAGCAATGGGGCTTCGACTACACCACCCTGACGCGCGTGCCGGCGGCCGTGCGCTTTCAGGCCCGCCACAGCAACGACTGCTGGCACTTCGACCTGAGCCCGTCGGACCTGAAGAAGGTCAAACGCCCGGCCTGGTTCGAGGAGGGACGCGGCCATCCGCTGCTGATGCTCTACAGCGTGGTCGATGACCGCAGCGGCATGGCCTACCAGGAATGCCCCCCGGTGGGGATGGAAAAGCTCGGAGAGCCACCGTGCGCGCACTTCCTCTGGAATCGCTGACTCGATGGCCTCGAGCATGTCCCGCTCGGCCTGCGGGATAGCGGCCCGCACGAGGTCAAGCAGCCGCCGTTCTCCCGGAATCAGGACGTGCTGTTCGTAGAGCCATCGCTTGGTAAACTGAAGCAACGGGCCCTGGGTCACCGTTTTCTGCGCTTCCTTGCGCAACAGCGTGGCCAAATACCGCTCTTGTCGATCCGTCAGCGATTGGAAGCCCAGGATCTGCGCGGCCCATCGCTGATGCTCGAACAAGGTGCTTCGCCGACTGTACAGGGCGCGTAGCGAAGCCAGTGTCGGGACAGCGATGCCCAGTGTGTCGCCAAGGTGCTCGAGTAACGGACGCGCGATCATCTCGAAGCTGTCGAGCATCCGCCCCGTCATCTTGATAAGCCGATATGGATCGCCCCGGCCAGCTGGTGGAGCTTCCCCCGCCGAGACGCTATCGCCGAGCGCTCGGCGTCGGAGTACGAGAAGAAAAACGCCAGCTCGAACTCGGTGAGATCGGATGGGAACTCGCGCAGACCCAAAAACGCAACGTGCCAACTCCGCATCGGATGTCTTCCTGTGCGCCTCGTCCCCAACTGACAATTCGCTCCGAACCAAACGATAGCGTCTCGGGATCGAGCCGCAAAGCGGAAGATACTCTGATCTTGGGGGTTGAGATGGTATCGACGGCCGTTTCGAATTAGAGGCAGAAACCGATTAATTTGTCGATAAAAACGGAGTTATCAACAAGATATCTTATTGATTTTATTGAGTTGCCTTACCGGGACTTTCTGCACGATTTGCACGCTTACGCCCCTTTATTGCCACCGACGCGTTTGAAGTCACAGATGGGCTCGTTCCTCCAGCGTCAACGGAAGAACGCGTCGCAACTCGCCACCGACAATCGTCCGGATCAATAGCCTCCGAGCAGCTCGGCGAGCGTTGCCTCGTCGATTACCGCTACCCCCAGCCCCTGCGCCTTGACCAATTTGGACCCCGGGTCCTCTCCGGCGATCAGGAAGTCCGTCTTCTTCGAGACGCTGCCGGTCACCTTTGCGCCCAGAGAATGAAGCGCCGCCTTGACCTCGTCCCGCGGGCGGCTCAGGGTGCCGGTGATGACGACCGTCTTTCCCGACATCGGCTGCTCACTCTTGGCGGTGGCGACGATTTGCGGGGTCTCCCAGCGGACACCGGCGGAACGTAACTTGGCGATCACGTCCCGGTTGTGCGGCTCGGAGAAAAAGCCGACGATCTGCTCGGCGACCGCTTCCCCTACCCCAGGTACCAGACTTGCCTTCCGGTTCTCCAGATCCGCTGGCGCAGCCGCGCGCAGCGCGTCTAGCGTGCCGAAGCGATCTGCCAGGGCATTGGCGACCTTGGCGCTGACGCCCGAGATCTTCTGCTCAAACAGCCAGTGCGACAGGTCACCCTCTGCGACCAGGCTCGGGTGACTTTCGAGAAACGCGCGGATGGCCCGCGCCGTGTTCGGGCCCACGCCCTTGACGCCCCGATTCCGGAACAGCTGCTCGACGCGGATCCCCATCAGGTCTTCCAGATCGGGAAACCCTTCCGCCAAAGACTGCGCGGTCGCCTCCCCCACGTCACGGATTCCCAGCGCATAGATGAAGCAGGCCAAGGTCGTCTGCTTGCTCTTCTCGATACCCTCGAGCAGGTTCTCGACCGACTTCGCGCCCATGCGCTCCAGGGCTATGAGCTGCTCCGCCTTCTGCGCAAGGGCGTAGATCCCGGCGGGATCATCCAGCAGCCCCTTGTCCACCAGCTGGTCGACCAGCTCCTCGCCGAGCCCCTCTACGTCCATGGCGCGGCGGGAGGCGAAGTGCCGGATCGCCTCCTTGCGCTGGGCGGGACAGAAGAGGCCGCCGGTGCACCGGGCGACCGCCTCCCCCGCGGGTTTCACCACGAGGGAGCCGCATTCGGGACAGGTCTTCGGTAGCTCCACGGGCCGCGTACCCTCGGGCCGGCGCTCCCGGAGAACCCGCACCACCTCGGGTATCACGTCCCCTGCCCGGCGCACGAACACGGTGTCGCCGGCACGCACGTCCTTGCGCAGGACCTCGTCCATGTTGTGCAGCGTAGCGTTGGACACGGTGGCACCACCGACGAAGACGGGCTTGAGACGAGCCACCGGGGTGACCGCCCCGGTTCGTCCGACGTTGAACTCCACCGCCTCCACCCTGGTCAGCTCCTCCTGGGCGGGGAACTTGTAGGCCACGGCCCAACGGGGCGCGCGGGCGACGAATCCCAGGGTCTCCTGGTCCGCCAGGTTGTTCTATCTTGAACACCACCCCATCGATGTCGTAGGCGAGGTCATCGCGTCTCGCCTCAATCTCTCGGTGATAAGCGATGCAGGCCTCCGCCCCTTCCAGGACCTGGAGCTCCGGGGAGACACGCAGCCCCCACTCTCGGAGCAGCTCCATACTGCCACTCTGGGTCTCGCCCAGGGGTCCGCCTTGCACCGCGCCCAGGCCATAGCAGAACATGTCCAAGGGTCTTTGGGCCGTGATTGCCGGATTCAGCTGGCGCAGGCTGCCGGCAGCGGCATTGCGGGGATTGGCAAAGGTCTTGGTCCCCTCTTCCCTCGCCTTGGCGTTGATAGCCTCAAACCCGGCCTTCGGCAGAAAGACCTCGCCGCGCACCTCCATGAACTCGGGCCAACCCTCACCCCGAAGACGTAGCGGAACCGAATGGATGGTGCGCACCTGGATGGTTACGTCCTCGCCCCGGCGCCCGTCCCCCCGTGTGGCCGCCCGGGTGAGCATACCGCCCTCGAAGGTCAGCCCGATGGCCAGCCCATCCAGCTTCGGCTCGGCCAAATAGACGACCCGATCACGCCCGAGCCTCTCGCGCACCCGCCGGTCGAAATCGCGCATCTCGGCCGCGTCCAGGGCGTTCTCCAGGGACAGCATCAAGACCCGGTGCTCCACCTCGGCGAAGCCTTCCAAGGGCTTCGCGCCCACCCGCTGGGTCGGGGATTCGGGGACCACCAGCCCCGGATACCTGGACTCCAGGTCCTGGAGCTCGCGCATAAGGCGGTCGTACTCGGCGTCCGGGACCTGGGGATCGTCGAGGACGTAGTAACGGTGGTTGTGGTGGTCGATCTGCCGCCGCAGCTGCTCGGCGCGGCTGCGGGCGGCCGCCGGGGCGCGGGAGCGAGCGGCCGCCTCGGCGCTCATTCCTGTCCCGTGTCGGACAGCCGCCAGGTCACCAGCTCGAGGACGCGCTCGCGTAGGCGGTCCTCCACTCGGGGAGTGAGCGGATTCCTTCTCTCGTCACGGATCTCCGCATCCAGTTGGTCGGCGAGGCAGTGTGCCGCTGCCAACATATCCTCCAATCGGCTCAGGTCGTCCGACGCACCCTCGGCCTGGGAGAACAGGGTCAGACCCGGTGACTCGAAATCCGCCATGGCGCCGAAGGGAAAGGTCCCGGGCTTGACCATGTTGGCCAGGCTGAACAGAGGACTCGTGGGGGTTCCGGGATCCCGGTAGCGGTGAAAGATATCCATCTCACCGGGCTCCATGCCACATTCACCCGCCACGTGTACGATGGCCTCGCCTTCGAAGGTGCCTTCGTTTGGTGCGATGTGGAACATCAAGATCAGCGGACTCTTGGGTCCGTCTGGCGCAACGTCTTCCGGCGCCGTTTCCGGGGGCTCCAGCTGCAGCTCGGGCTGGTCCGACTGGGGCAATTGGTCCGACTGGCCCGCAGCACCACCTTGGCCCATGGTCCCGCCGACCGGTCCGTCGCCGTGCAAAGTACCGAGGCTGGGCTCGCGCTTGAGCTGGTCTAGGTCCTCGTCCTCGAAAGGCTCATCCAGCTTAGGACGGGCGCGACGGCGTTCCCAGAGGTAGAGTCCGACCAGGAACAAACCACCGGCGACGATCAGTATGAGGCGGAGGGTATCGGCGTCCATTCGGGCATTCTTCGGCAAAGACGATAATCAGACGGCGAGAGTATAACCCCTGAGAGGGTCTAGGCCGAAGGTCGAGCGCAGCAGAAGCACCTCCCATGGCCATTCGCCTCGACCCCCGCCCCATGGACCTCCCCCTTGGCTCTGCGCCCACGGCCTGACGCTCTGTCCTCAGGACACCGCCGCGAGCTTGGTCGCCTCGTCCACATCCACCGTAACCAGCCGCGAGACGCCCGGCTCGTGCATGGTGACGCCGATGAGCTGGTCGGCCATCTCCATGGTGATCTTGTTGTGGGTGATGAAGATGAACTGCACCTGATCCGACATGGAGCGCACCAGCTCGCAGAAACGCCCGACATTGGCGTCGTCCAGGGGCGCGTCCACCTCGTCCAGCATGCAGAAAGGCGCCGGGTTGAGCTGGAAGATGGCGAACACCAGGGCCACCGCAGTCAACGCCTTCTCGCCGCCGGAGAGCAGGTGGATGCTGCTGTTGCGCTTGCCGGGCGGGCGCGCCATGACGGTGACGCCGGTATCCAGCAGGTCCTCGCCGGTCAGCTCCAGGTAGGCGTGACCGCCGCCGAACAGGCGCGGGAACAGCTGCTGCAAGCCGTGATTGACCTTGTCGAAGGTCTCCTTGAAACGGGTGCGCGTCTCCCGGTCGATCCGCCGGATGGCCTGCTCCAGGGTCTCCAGGGCGCGGGAGATGTCCCCGTGCTGGGCGTCCAGGTAGTTCTTGCGCTCCGACTGCTCCTCGAACTCGTCGATGGCCGCCAGGTTGATGTTGCCCAGGCGGCCGATCCGGCTTGATACCTTCTCCAGCCGCTCCTGCCAGGCCCCTTCGTCGGCACCCTCGTCCAGCTCCGAGATCAGGTTCGCAGGGCTCTGCCCCTCCTCTGCGAGCTGCTCCTCCAGGGTGCGCCGGCGGACGAGGCGCTCTTGACGGGCCAAACGCAGAGTATCGAGCCCGCGCTGGTGCTCGCCGATGTCCTGCTCCACCCGGTGGCGCTCCTGCTCCAGCTCACGCACGCCGCTGTCCAGCTCCTCCATGCGGTTGCGAGAGCTGCCGAGCTGCTCTTCCACGTCCAACCGCAGGGCCAGCTGCTCGGCCAGCGTTTCCTCCTGCTCGGCCAGGGGCTCAAGGGAGTCCTCCAGGCCCAGGCGCAGCTCCTGGCCCCGTTCCGCCAGCTGCTCGCGTTGCTCCCGTGCCCGCTCCAGGCTGCGCAGCCTGGCCTCGCGGGAGGCACGCCGGGACTCGATGCTGACCTGCAGGCGGTGCGCCGTCTCCCGGCACTCCCGCTCCTGCTCGCGTACCTTTGTCGCTTGCTCGCGCAGGACGTCTCGACGCTCCGAAAGCTCGTCCCGGCGGTCCGCCAGGGTCTCGATCTCCTCCAGGGCAGCGTGCAGCCGCTCGCGCGCGTCCTCGCACTCGGTCAGGGACTCTTCCAGGCGTTCCGCCAGCTCTTCGCGCTCCGCCTGCAGTGCCGCTATGCGCTCGCGCTGGTGCTCGAGACGCGTACGGCGTCCGGTCAGGTCCGCGCGGACGTTGGCCAGGGACCTGTTGACCCCGGAGGTCTCGCCGCGCAACCCCTCGCGCTCCTCCTCGACCCTGCTGCGGCGCACCCGCAGGCGCTCCTGCTCCTTCTCCAGGGCCGCCACCCGTCCTTCCAGGGTCTCGATCTGCTGCTCCAGCTCCTTGAGCTCTTCGGACCGGGCGATCACCCCGCCCAGGGCAGCACTCACCTCGGGCGTGCGCAGCCAGTTGGGCCCGACCAGGACCCCGTCGGCCGTGACCAGGACCTCACCGGGGGCCAGGCTTCCACGGGCGTCGAGGGCGGCGGGCAGGTCCGCTGCCACCCGCACCGACCCGAGGAGCCCGTGCAGAGGCCAGGGGCTGCGCACCTGCTCCAGGAGCGTCCCGGCGGGCGCAGGGACCTCGGGGGCGGCGGTGTCGAGCAACGCAAGCGAGTCCACCTCCGTCGCCTTCACAGCCGCGCCGACCCTATCCAGGGAATCGGTACAGACGGCGCGCAGGTGCCCCGAGAGGACGGCTTCCAGCGCGTGCTCCCAGCCGGGCTGCACCTCCAGCTGATCGGCCAGACGCGGCGCGTCCTCCAGTCCCTGCTCGCGCAGCCAACCGGTGACGGCTTCGTCCGCGTCCGCCAGAGCCGCCTCCTGCAGGGCGTTCAGCGAGGCCTGGCGGCCCCGTGCCGACTGCAGCTCGGTACGCGAGTCGTCGAGCTGCACGACGGCATCACGCAAGGCCGCCTCCTGCTCCTTGACAGCCGTTGCCAGGCGCTGCTCCTGCTGTTCGAATGCCTGAATTTGCTCCTCGAAACCCCGCTCCTGCTCCTGCAAGGCCTCGATCTGGTCAGCCAGCTCGCCCGTATCGAGGCGGCTCAGCTCTTCCTCCACCCTGCTTTGCCGCGCGCGGTCCTGGCCCATGCGCTGCTCCAGGTGGTTGATGCGGGCGCGCTCCACCTGGGACAGCTGCGCCGGAGCGGCGGCGCGGCGGTTGAATTCGTCCCACTCGGCTTCCCAGGCCTTGAGCGCGGAGTCGGCGGAGCCCACCAGATTCAACGCCTGGGCCAGCGCAGCGCCGGCCGCTTGGTGCTCGGGCTCTTCTCGGGCGAGGGACTCGTCGAGCTCGGCCAGGGTGCTCTCGTCTCGCAGGAGCAGCTCGCTCACCTCGCTCAGCTCGCGCTCCAGTCGCTGGAGCTCCGCCTCCTGGCGGGTGCGGCTCTCCTTGGTGAACTGGATGCTCTGCTCGATACGGGCGATCTCCGAGCCGACGGCGTAGTAACGTCCCTGGATCTCGTTGAACTGGTCCGATGCCTCCACGTAGGCGTCGCGCTTGGCCTCGATATCCGCCTCCAGGTTCCGTTGGCGGGCGACCTGTCCCTCCAACGCGGTCTCTCTGCTGCGCAAGGCTTCGTCGCGCTCCCCGATCTCCCGATCCAGGGCGCGCCAGCGCAGGGCCTTGAGCTCCGCCTCCAGCTGGCGCTCCTCCTGCTTCAGGCGTTTGTACTTCTCGGCGGTGGCGGCCTGGCGCTCCAGGTGCAGGAGCTGCTTGTCCACCTCCTCGCGCAGGTCGTTGAGACGGTCCAGGTTGTCGCGGGTGTGGCGCATCCGGTTCTCGGTCTCGCGCCGGCGCTCCTTGTACTTGGAGATGCCCGCCGCCTCCTCCAGGAACAGGCGCAGATCCTCCGGCTTGGCCTCGATGAGGCGGGAGATCATGCCCTGCTCGATGATGGCGTAGCTGCGCGGGCCCAGGCCGGTGCCGAGAAACAGGTCCTGAATGTCGCGGCGCCGGCAGCGCGAGCCGTTGAGGAAGTAGCTGGACTGGCCGTCCCGGGACACCTGGCGCTTGACCGAGATCTGGCTGTACTTGGCGTACTCGCCGCCGGCACCGCCGTCGCTGTTGTCGAACACCAGCTCGATGCCGGCGGTGCCCACCGGCTTGCGGCCGGTGGAGCCGTTGAAGATGACGTCGGCCATGGACTCGCCGCGCAGCATCTTGGCGGAGATCTCCCCCATCACCCAGCGCACCGCGTCGATGACGTTGGACTTGCCGCAGCCGTTGGGGCCGACCACCCCGGCCAGGTTGCTCGGAAAGAGCGCCGTGGTGGGATCGACGAAGGACTTGAAACCGGCGAGCTTGATCTTCTCCAATCGCATCGCGGAAAGATACAGGAGGAGAGGGGTTATGGGGAAGGTATTAGGGCCGAAGTGGCGGGCGCATATCAAGCTTTGGTAATCGCTCGGCTCGCACGTCCCTCGCCTACGGTGCTCTTGGTCCTCAATTCGCTCGGCGCCCCCGATCCGCCAGTCGCCGGAATGATGAGATTCGGGGTGACTCGGAAACCCAAGAGCAATGGAAAACACTGCGCAGAATCGGCACGTCCGGCGTTAAACTTCGAGCTTCTATCATCCCCGACCGATTTCGCGAGAAGCAGACCATGCCAAGCGCCCCGAACCGAGACATCGAGACGTTCCCCAATCCGGAAACGGGCCGCGACTACACCATCCGCATCCGGGTACCCGAGTTCACCTGCCTGTGCCCCAAGACCGGCCAGCCGGATTTTGCGGAGCTGACCCTGGAGTATGTCCCCGACGACCTGTGCGTGGAGCTCAAGTCCCTGAAGATGTACGTCTGGTCCTACCGCGACGAGGGAGCCTTCCACGAGGCGGTAACCAACCGCATCCTCGGCGACCTGGTAGCTGCGATCAGCCCGAGATTCATGCGCCTGAGCGCCGACTTCAACGTACGCGGCGGCATCTACACCACGGTGGTGGCCGAGCACCGGGCATCCGGTTGGAATCCCCCCGCCCCGGTGTCTCTGCCCTAGCTAAGTGATGCATAGGTCGTGCGCAGATCGGCAGAAGCGCTATCGCGCCAAGACGCGGAGCTCGCCAAGTAGTTCCTTTGCGTCTTGGCGTCTTTGCGCGGGATCTGTTCTTTTTTGCCCCGCATCGCGAAATGCGGCCGTTTCTGCACCGGTTCAGTAGCGACGGAGAGTATCCTGGCCAAGCCCTGCTACATCGGCGTCGATCTGGGCACCTCCGGCTGCCGAGCGGTCGCCATCGACGACAGGCGCCGCGTCATCGACGAGGCCCGAACCGCGCTAGCGGAGCCAGTGCGGAACGCCGCCGGCGGTGTCGAGCAGGACGCACGTCTGTGGTGGGACGCCCTGATCCAAGTCCTTCGCGAGCTCACCGGGCGCCTGGGGCCCTTCGTACCGCAGGCCCTATGCCTGGACGGAACGTCCTCCACCCTGCTGCTGTGCAGCGCGGAAGGGACTCCCTTGGGGCACGCACTCATGTACAACGACGGCAGCAGCCGGGAAGAGGCGCAACGGATCGATCGCATCGCCCCGGCACAGAGCCCCGCGCGGGGGGCCAGCTCCAGCCTCGCCAAGCTGCTGCATCTCAAGGCCCGACTGCGGCCGGGACCAGGGACCCTGGCCCTTCATCAGGCCGACTGGCTCCTCGGACGACTCAGCGGTCGATTCGGCATCAGCGATTGGAACAACTGCCTGAAGCTCGGCTATGACCCGCAAAACGACAGCTGGCCGGATTGGCTGTCGGGCCTTGGGATGGAGCCGGTAGAGCTGCCCGAGGTTGTGGCGCCGGGAACCGATCTCGGCCCGCTAAGCGCAGCGGCTGCACAGGCAACGGGATTGACCGCCGGAACCCGGATACTAGCGGGAACGACCGACAGCACCGCAGCGGTGGTCGCCGCCGGGGCCTCGACACCCGGCAAAGCGGTCACCTGCCTCGGCAGCACGCTGGTGCTCAAGATCATCGCTCGCGGGCCGGTCACCGCACCCGATCTCGGAGTATACAGCCATCGGTTCGGCGGGCTTTGGCTGGCCGGCGGCGCATCCAACAGCGGCGGGGCCGTGTTGCGACGGTTTTTCGACGACACCCGAATCCAGCGGTTGACTGCCAAGCTGAGGCCGGACGAGCCGACGGGTCTGGACTATTACCCGTTGCCGGGTCCCGGAGAACGCTTCCCGGTCAACGACGCCGCGAAGCAGCCGCGGTTGAGCCCCAGACCAGCCGATGATGCACTCTTCTTTCAGGGCCTGCTGGAGGGAATCGCTGGAATCGAGGCGGCTGGCTACCGCCGTTTGCACGAGCTTGGCGCACCCTGGCCAAAGGCGATTCTCTCAACCGGCGGGGGAGCGAAAAACGAGGGCTGGAGCAGGATCAGGGAACGGCTTCTCGGCGTTCCCGTCTCACCCGCCACATATCAGGAAGCCGCCTACGGGGCAGCGATCATCGCACTGACCGGAGAGGTCCCCGCCTGAGCTGAGGGGCTATCTCGTCGCCCCCAGGGAGGTCACGCCGCAATTGGCCGAGAACAGTGCCTGGACTTCATTCCCGTTCGCATCGATATTGCATAGCTTGGTAATATTGCGAACCGTCCAGGTCGCACCGGCAATAAGCCGCGGCCCAGCATCACCAACTCCCGAGGTACGGCTACCATGCCCTACGGCTTTGACCTTCGACGCATCCGGATCGGAGTCTTCGGTCTCGGTTACGTAGGATTGCCGCTCGCCGTAGCGCTCGGCAAGCACTATCCGACGGTCGGCTTCGACGTCAACGCTGCCCGCGTCCAAGAGCTTCGAGCGGGAAGGGACAGCTCTCTGGAGGTGGACACGCGAGAGCTGCAGGCGGTCGAAGGACTCACCTACAACGACAGCGCGGACGCCCTGAGCGACTGCAACCTGTTCATCGTCACCGTCCCGACGCCCATCAACGCGCACAAGGAGCCGGACCTGCGTCCGCTGGAATCGGCCAGCCGATCGCTCGGAACCATACTGAAGGCCGGCGACATCGTGGTCTACGAATCGACCGTCTATCCCGGTGCCACCGAGGAAGTCTGCGTCCCCCTCCTGGAAGAGATATCGGGCCTGGTTTTCAACCGAGATTTCTTCGTCGGGTACAGCCCGGAGCGCATCAACCCGGGCGACAAGGAGCACCGGCTGACCAACATCAAGAAGGTGACATCGGGCTCGACACCGGAGGTCGCCGAATTCATCGATGCCCTCTACCGCAGCATCATCGTCGCCGGCACCCACAAGGCCAGCAGCATCCGCGTGGCGGAGGCGGCCAAGGTCATCGAGAACACCCAACGGGACGTCAACATCGCCCTGATCAACGAGCTCGCGCTCATCTTCAACCGCCTGGGGATCGACACCCAGGAGGTGCTCGAGGCTGCCGGCAGCAAGTGGAATTTCCTGCCCTTTCGTCCCGGGCTGGTCGGGGGCCATTGTATCGGCGTCGATCCCTACTACCTCACGCACAAGGCACAGGCCATCGGCTACCATCCGGAAATCATCCTCGCCGGCCGGCGTCTCAACGACAGCATGGGCGCCTATGTGGTCAGCCGCGTAATCAAGCTCCTGATGCAGCGCAGACTTGGTGACGCAGGGCAGCCGAGTACTGATTCTCGGTCTGGCCTTCAAGGAGAACTGCCCGGATCTGCGCAACACGCGGGTGGTGGACATCATCGCGGAGCTGGCCGACTACGGTATCGCCTCCGATGTCCACGATCCTTGGGTGGACCCTGCACGAGGCGCACAGGGAATATGGCGTAAAACTGATCGACGAGCCGCAGCCGGGAAGCTACGACGCCATCATCCTCGCCGTGGCCCACGACCAGTTTCGCGACTTGGGAGTCGACAAACTGCGGGCTCTGGGCAAGCCCGGCGCCATACTGTTCGACGTCAAGCACGTGTTCCCGGCCAGCGCTGTGGACGGTAGACTCTAAAGGCAACACACCTCACCCGGACGGCATCAACTCACCACCGAAGCCCAACATCCGGCCATCGGCGGCAACTGCGAAATTTCGGCAATGGCTATGAAAGTTCTGGTTACCGGCAGCGCCGGCTTCATCGGCTCCGCGCTCTCGCTGCGACTGCTCGAGCGCGGCGACGAAGTCGTCGGTATAGACAACCTCAACGACTACTACGACGTGGATCTCAAACGGGCCCGACTCGCACGCACTCGCGACCACGACCGCTATCATGATCTGCGCATCGACATTCATGACCGCGCCGCTGTGGACGAAATCTTTGCGGAGTACCAGCCGCAACGGGTGGTCAATCTGGCGGCGCAAGCCGGGGTTCGCTACTCCATCGAGAACCCGATGGCCTACGTGGACACCAACCTGACAGGCTTCGCCAACATCCTGGAGGGCTGCCGCCACAACGGCGTCGAGCACCTGGTGTACGCCTCGAGCAGCTCGGTCTACGGCGCCAACACCAACATGCCCTTCTCCGTCCATCACAACGTGGACCACCCCTTGAGCCTCTACGCCGCGAGCAAGAAGGCCAACGAGCTGATGGCCCACACCTACAGCCACCTGTACGGCCTGCCCTCCACGGGACTGCGCTTCTTCACCGTCTATGGCCCTTGGGGCCGCCCGGATATGGCCCTGTTCAAGTTCACCCGCTCCATCCTCGCCGGCGAGCCGATCGACGTCTTCAACTACGGCAAGCACCGCCGCGACTTCACCTATATCGACGACATCGTCGAGGGCGTGATCCGCGTCCTGGACCGGGTCCCGAGGCCCAATCCCGGCTGGTGCGGAGAGACACCGGATCCGGCGACCAGCTCCGCGCCCTATCGGCTCTACAACATAGGCAATCACCACCCGGTGGAGCTGATGGACTACATCGAAGTGTTGGAGCGCTGCCTCGGCAAAACGGCGGAGAAGAACATGCTGCCCCTGCAGGCGGGGGACGTCCCGGACACCTACGCCGACGTAGCGGATTTGGTCAGGGACACGGACTACAAGCCGGACACAGCGGTGGAAGTAGGCGTGTCCCGTTTCGTCGACTGGTACCGCACCTACTACGGCGTCTGAGGGCTGGCTGCAGCTTGATGGTTTGCTCCCGACTAGCCCCGCTTCGGCTCCCGGCGTAGACCGATCGCGCTCAGTCGATCTGACCCGGACCTCGCTACGAACGCGCAAACCAGACAGACCTCCTGCGTCAACGGCGTGACCCTCCGCCAACCTGCCCATCCCGAGCGTCGAGGTACTCGACGCACGCGGGCAGGTCCATGAACATGCGGGGACGAAATCCGCCCTCTACCATTCCACCGCCCTCGCCAAAATCGCTGTTCATCCGCTCGCAGTCCTCTCGCGTACGGCTGCTCCTGGGCGCAGAGACGCAGTCCTCGATTGCCTCGGCGCGCAGGGGGGTTATTTTCTCTGCCCGCGCCTCCTCGCATCGCCGTTGCATCTCCTGCAAGGATTCGTCCCCGCAAAACGCTGACGTGCTCCCGGCCATGGCAGGCAAGATGATCAGAAATAGAGGGATCTTGCTCATCTTTTCAGTCTCCAACGTTTAGATCGTGCTTAAGAACGACAGTCCAAGGAAAGCGACACTATTCTAGGGAGATCGATCTCCAAAGCCGCTCGTTTCGTAGACCACGCCGAAGGCGTAGTCCGCCGCATGAAGGGCAACGGCGACGACCATACCCGTGAATACCAGTCCCACGAATGCGAGCAGGATCGCGAGTATCTTCGAGGGTCTCTTCGTTGGCCGAAAGTCGCCGTATCCTACCGTAGTGGCGTTGATGAACGCATGATACAGGGCGTCCGATACCGACCACCCCTCGATCGTCCCGATGAGGTAGCCGATGATGCCGATCAATAGTACAAGACTGACCAGCAGCGGGCCGGCATAGCGAAGATCGTTGACGAATACCTGCAAAAAGAGAATCGCAAATTCCATCGATCTGTCGATCCCGAGCCGTTGATGATCACCCCCGCCAGGCAGCAGGCCCAACATAGCGAAGAAATCCGCGCCTCCCATTCCACCGATATCGCCAAAACCGCTGATCAGCCGCTCGCAGACCTCTCGCGTCCGGCTGCTCCTGTGCGTATAGACGCTGTCCTCGATTGACTCGGCGCGCACGGGGGCGATTTCGTCTGCGCGCGCCTCCTCGCATCGCCGTTGCATCTCCTGCAAGGATTCGTCCCCGCAAAACGCTGACGTGCTCCCGGCCATGGCGGGCAGGATGATCAGAATTAGACGGATCTTGCTCATATTTTCAGTCTCCAACGCTGCGATCGTGCTTAAGAACGACAGCCCAAGGAAAGCGACACTATTCTAGGGAGATCGATCTCCAAAGCCGCTCGTTTCGTAGACCACGCCGAAGGCGTAGTCCGCCGCATGAAGGGCAACGGCGACGACCATACCCGTGAATACCAGTCCCACGAATGCGAGCAGAATCGCGAGTATCTTCGAGGGTCTCTTCGTTGGCCGAAAGTCGCCGTATCCTACCGTAGTGGCGTTGATGAACGCATGATAAAGGGCGTCCGATACCGACCACCCCTCGATCGTCCCGATGAGGTAGCCGATGATGCCGATCAATAGTACAAGACTGACCAGCAGCGGGCCGGCATAGCGAAGATCGTTGACGAATACCTGCAAAAAGAGAATCGCAAATTCCATAGTAGTTGCAGCGCGCGGTAGGGTTTAAGTCTTTTCCAGGGTTTACAGCGCATCCGGATTCTGTCGCCTGTTCTATAGTGAATTTACGCGCGCAGTACCTTGACCCGAAATAAAACCGCATACCGACCGTCGCTTCCGCTGCCTCGACGTTCAAGCGGAAGGTCTGATCCTCCAGCTTCGCCAGCACCTGCCCCTGGGATACCCTCTGCCCCACCTCGACTTTGACTTCCTGCACGTTTCCCGGCACCTCGAAGCTGAGGCTGGACGTGGAAGCCGCCTCCACCACCCCGGAGAACCGGCGCGCCTTTCCGGTCGCCGGCTCGGCGACGGTGATGGTCCTTATCGCGCGCACGACCTCCGTGGGCGGAGGAGGCTCCTCGCCACAGGCGTTCGACGATGTCAGCTGCGGCCCGCCCTGTACTTCGCTGCGATGAAGGCGCCGTGCGGCACATACAGCAGATCCGCGACCTTGCGTGCCAGGTACTCTTCGTGGCTGTGCAAGCTTTCGTTCGCATAGGCGATGCGCCACAGCAGCTCCACGAGCTCGACCTTCTTCTCTGGCGTGTAAACGCCGTTGATGAGCGAAGTGAACTGGAAGTAGTCAGTGGATTCAACGCGTTCGGCTTCTGCCAACTCGAGCAATTCCGCCACTTCACGCTCGGGCGGATCTTCCAGACCGAGCATCGGCGTATTGGCGCATAACCATATGAAAAAATGAGGAAAATAGGAGAGCGGAGCGAGAGGCTTACTGCCTACAAAGCCTTGGCAGTTTGCCTGGGAAAGCGAATACCGAGAGCATCGAGGAGGGCGCGTTGCTTATCGTCGGGCTGAATGAGCCGCGCGTAGCAGGTGCCCTTGACGTCATAGATTAAATAGGTCAATCGGGCAAGTGATTGCACTGCATCGTCAGGGGTCATGGCGTTTGGGTCATCATCCGTGGTGCCAAAGGCTTTATGCAATAGGGTTTGGAATAAACGCGTAATCTTCAGTGCCAACATCGCCACGAAGACGTGTGCTTTGGTTCGTTTCCCATTGCGCAGGAAAATCGGGCGAACTTCCAAAAAATCCGTTTTCATGGTTTTGAAACCACGCTCGACTTTTTGCAGATCCCGATAACGCTCATCCACCGTCTGCACATCCATCTGCGCGGCAGGCACGGTGGTCTCCAGCACATAGCAGCCATCCAACAGGGCCACCTCGGCCATTTTCTCCTGATCGATCTGGCAGCAGATCTGGTCTTGCTCCAGCGACAAGGTCACGAAGCCATTGAGCTTGTGGCGCTTCACCCATTGCTCGAGCTGGCGCAGCCCCGCGGCTGCATCGGCACGCGTGGACTGACTGACAAAGGCGTTGCGCTCGCCGATCAGTGCCTCCAACCGCTCGAGCTTGTCGGCCCGGCGTGCGCGCTCGCGGTGCTGCACGCTCTCGTTGCGCCGCACGATGAGGCGTTTGTCCTCCTGGGCCACCTCGCCGATGTCTTCATCGAACAAGTCCGGTTGCAACACCCCGCGCTTGATCAAGGCGCGGATCTGTTGCTTGGTCAGCGCACTGATGTAGCGCCAGCCTTGCGCGCCGAGCGCCTCCTTGCCCTTGGCCTTGATCATGCCGCGGTCGCCGATGAAGACCACCTCGCTGACCCCAAACTGCTGCTTGAGCAACTCGATCTGCTCACCCACCGTGCTTGGATCGGCGGTGTTGCCTTCGAACACGCGCACCGCCAGCGGCTCGCCGTCTGCACCTGTGAGCAAGCCGATGACGATTTGCTTCTTGCCTTTCTTGCCGTCGCGGTTATACCCATAGTCGGCCAGCTCGTTGTGCTCGCCCTCGAAATAACTGGAGGTGACATCGTAGAGCACGATCGCCGGCGGCTCCCCGCTGTCTTTCACGTACGCCTCGTACAGGCGCTTCTCGATGCGCGTTTGCTCCGCTTCCAGCCAATCGAGGGCATCGTAGAGAGCGTTCTCATCGAATGGCTCAAGGCCCAGGATATCGCTCACCGCGTGCTGCTCGGCCCAGCGCACCGCCGAGAGCCGCGAGCCGCCGTGGGCAATGCGTGCCAGCACCAAAAACAGCGCCAAGCGGCCCTCTTCGGACGGCCCGAGCACGCGGGTCATACCCACCTGATCGGCCAACTGCTTCAAGGCAAATAAGACACCGAAGATCTCGCCGCTGACTTCCTCCCCATCCATGCCATCGAATTCGCCCTTGAGGGCCTTGCGCAAGGCCTCAATCCGCTCCGGTGCCCAATGGGTGAGATTGGCAATGGTGCGGGTCCTGACCTTGCCGTTTTGGCGATAGGACTCGCGCAGTAAAATCGCCGGCGGTGACTTGCGATTGGGCACAGTGGCAATGTACATGCGCTACTTATAGATCATACACGCTTACATTGCAACATATATGTCAATTATTACATGCCTACATTATTGACTTAAATCAAGCAGTTCTCCAATATTTTCAAGGCACTAATGAGTCCAGCGGCTGGAAGAAGCTCGAAGTGGCCGCGTAGGGCCGTTTCCACGGCCTCACGCTGCTCGGGCCAGACTTCGCCATCCATGTTCATCATCTCCAGGAGCAAGGCGCCGATTGCGAGACGAAGCACATGTTCCGAATCCCGGGCGTCTGCGACCGGTCCCGGCACCAGGTGCTCGTCAAAGAAGCTTTTGATTCGATTGAGCATGGTGTGCTCGCGCCTCCCGGGGATCGCAAAACGCTTGGAGCGGCCATCTTAACGGATGTGCGGCACGGACGAGTGACTTGGCCTACCCGCCAGCCTAGCTGGAAGAGCGGATATGAACAAACCCGCGAATGGAGCCACCACCTGTCCCACGTGCCCTCACTGGGGGGAGCTAAGAAAAAAGTTACATCTCCGGAATACTTGTTCACAATTGCGCTCATGCCCGTCTATCGCGCCGAAGTCAGCCAGAGGGCAAGAAGCGCCCCTGCGCGCTTTCTCACCACAGAAAGTTTTCGAGCGAAATTGAACAGAGATGTCACGCTTTAAAAGACGCGCCCTGCGGGCGGCAGCGCTGGGGTTGCTCGTCCTAATCGGACTGGCGCTCTACGCCTATTTCATTGGCACCCGTACCCTCCTCGAGTACGCGGAGGACTTTTCGTTCCGGCGCATGACCGTGAACCAGCTGGCCGACCAGAGCGCCTATCGCTTCTTCTACGTGACCAATCGCGTTCCGGGCGTTGCAGGCGGAGCACTCGAGGAGCGGTTCGAATCCGAGCGGGAAGCGACGCTCAAGTTCGGCTCGTTCGACACCAGGATCGAGCCCACGCTCGGCCTGGGCATGATGATCAATCCGAGCGACTGGTTCCTTAACGAGGAAATCCAGATGCAGGAAGTGCAGTCGCTGGAGCGCGAGGCCTTCGTGAAGCAGCTGCGCGAGCAGGTGGAGGCATCACCGTATCGATCCTTGCTGGTCGTGGTGCACGGTTTTCGCGAGCGTTATCCCTCGGCGCTGCGCAAGACGGCCTTTCTGGCGCACGTCCTCGACATCGACACGCCGGTGCTGCTGTTCGACTGGCCGGGTGACCAGGGTTCCTCGCTGCGGGGTTACCGCCGTGCGCGCGGGGTTGCGCAGGATTCCGGTGCCGAGCTCGCCGCCACGCTGAAGCTGATCATCGAAGAAGTGCAGCCCGAACGGCTGTGGCTGATGGCAAACAGCATGGGCGGGCAGGTGGTCGTCGACGCCTTCAGCCTGCTGTATCAGGACGCCGACTTTGCCGATTCCCAGACCGAGATCGAGAACGTCGTGCTGACCGCGCCCGACGTCGACCACGAGGAGTTCAACGACCAGTTCAAGGACGAGATCAAGGCCCTGGCCGGACAACGTCACCGTGTATGTCTCCTCCAACGATCGGGCGCTACTGGTCAGCCGTGTCATCAACCGCGGACTGACGGCTGGGCGAAAGCACCCTGGATCCGAGCAACCCGGGTCAGGACGGAGCAGACCGCGAGTCTGACTGCGCTGCTGGAGCCGGACGACGAGCGGCTGGTGCTGGTCGACGTGACGCCGGTGAACCGGACCCGCAACTTCCACAACTTCAGCCTGGAAACGCCGGAGTTTTTCGACGATCTGTTCCTGCGTTTCACCGACACGGCCCTGCCGCAAAGCCGCGAGCTCTACTTTCTGCAGACACCCAAGGGTGCGCGTTACTTCGTGCTGACGCGGGGCGCTGATCGAGGCGATGACATGTCGGACCAACCGATCGATCCGCTTGCTGGCACGCGTTGCGCTCGGAGCTGCGCTCGCGCTGTTGATGCTCTGCATCCAGGGTTGCAGCGACGGCCAACCCCTGAAACCCTGGCACACCGAAGTGCTCAGCGAGGAATTCACCGCGGACATGACCGACGGCCAGGTCCGCAGCTTCGAGGACTACCTGGCGCTGGAGCAGCGACTGTTCGCGCAACTGGACGAGCAGATCTACGCCCAGACACCCACCGGCCCCGAGCATGCGCTCGAACGCTTTAGTCGGGGCAGTGCCGCAGACCCGAATCGCTGGCAGCGCAACTGGAACCACACCTTCGAGCTTGGAGCGGAAGCGCCTGTTGGTGGTGTCTTACTACTCCACGGCATGTCGGACTCGCCCTACAGCCTGCGCGCCCTCGGCGAGGCGATCAACGAGCGTGGCTATCGGGTCCTCGGCCTGCGCCTGCCCGGTCACGGCACCGCGCCCTCGGGTCTGCGGTCCATCAGTTGGCAGGACATGGCCGCCGCCGTCCGATTGGCCATGGCGCACCTGGCGGCCGGGCTGGGAAACAGGCCCGTTCACATCATCGGCTATTCCACGGGCGGACCGCTGGCACTGAATTTTGCGCTCGAAGCCATCGAACGAGAGGACATGCCGGTACCGGCGAGCCTGGTACTGATCTCCCCGGCCATCAGGGTCCACCCGGCGAGCGCGCTGGCACGATTCAAGGACGCCTTGTCCGCCCTGCCCGGGCTCGATGGGTTGGCCTACCTGGCGGTCATGGAAGAGTTCGATCCCTTCAACTACAACTCTTTCGCGACCAATGCCGGCGCCCAGGTTCACGCGCTTACGCGCGACGTAGATCGGCGCATCGAGGCCCTGGCCCGGGACCCGCGAGCCGCCGGCGAGCTGCCTCCGATCCTTGTACTTAAATCCTCGGTCGACTCAACTGTAGCCACCGAAGCGATCGTCGACAACCTGCTGATGCGTCTCCCGGCCAACCGCAACGAGCTGGTGCTGTTCGACATCAACCGCAACGCGGCCATCAAGTCGGCCTTGCTGGTATCGGACCCGGCCCCGCTGACAGACCGCATGATGGCAGACGAGAAACTACCGTTCGCTGTCACCCTGGTCACCAACGAGAACCCGAATAGCGCGAACGTCGTTGCGCGTTTCAAGGCACCTTTTTCACGAGAGAAGTCTGGCGTCGAGCCCCTGGGACTGGCCTGGCCCAGGGGCGTGGTATCCCTGTCCCACGTGGCCCTGGCCTTCCCGCCCGACGATCCGCTTTACGGTAAGAGTCCGCCTGCGACCGATGATCTGGTGTTTCTCGGGAATCTGGCGATCACCGGCGAGCGGGGCCTGTTGAATATCCCGGCAGACTGGCTGCTGCGCCAGCGTTACAACCCCTTCTACCCGTACTTGCAAACCCGCGTACTGCACTGGCTCGATGCCGCCGGTGCAGGCGCGACCGCGAAACCGCACGGAGAACCCTGATGTGGAGATTGCTACCGCTCATCCTCTTGGCTTCATGCGCAGTCGATGAGCCCGGGGATACGGCCTCTGCGAGCCGGCCGGCGGGTTACCGCATCGTCAATATCCTCGATGTGCCATTGAATGTGGCGACGAAGCCCGGCGGCGAAAAAGGGCCGACCAGAGAGTTCCAACGCGGGGACACCCTCGGATGGATTCGGGAAACCGGCGTTTGGAGAATCCGCGCGGCGGTTACGCATCCGCGGCTGCGCTGCGCCACCTACGAGACGGGGATTCAACTTGGCGCAGGAAACCGCGCCTGCTCCGAGGTCCGATGGCTGACCAATGTCGAATTCGGCACCAGGCACACGCAATGCAACAACGCGACGGCGATACATGCCGGTGGCGGGGAGCTAGCGGCCATGCAAGACCTTTTCCGGACATCAACCTGCGTGCGGGTCGTCACAAGATGCGAGGGTGCCTGCTGAGTCGGGATGTACCCCAAGATCCTCCGCTGTCGCAGCCGGGTTGCTGGACTCCGCGACATAGGTGTCGATACTCGCCGTAAGATCCTGTTTGTACTGGCCGTCAAGCCGCCCGAGCTCGTCTTCGAGCGCGAGTGGCTGTTCCCGCACGTCCACCTCGTCCAGCTCGCTGGCGATATACGGGCGCGCATTACAGTAGGATCGAGGAAGCTCTCGCCACAGAGCCGCTCCGAAAGAGGAGACTAATCGTCGCAGGCGTCACCAACACCGGCATGGTTCAGACCTCCGTGAACGGCTTGCTTCCGACCGCCCCGTCGGTGCGATTGAGGATCTCGACGACCTCGTTCCATTCGCCGGGCGACAAGGCATCGTGCAGTTCCTGCTGGAGCAGCAAGAGGTCGTCTCGCAAGGCAATCCTGCGATCGCTGTGGGCGTCGATGGTCTCGGCGAGCTGTGCTTCCGGCATATCGCGTTCGCGGAGGAGCTGATCGAAGCGCTCGACGAAGTCCCGGGGTTCGGTGACCAGCTCCCGCGCCTGCTTCTCGATGCGCCCTGCAATGGCCGCAATGCGTGCGCGCTTTGCTCCTGGTTCAAGCGCGTCGAGGCTTGCGTTCAGATCCTTCAGCGCGCGGCATCGAGGTCGGACTCTCGTCGGACGGTTGCGCATCCGGCGACCAGCAGCCTAGCCGCAACGGCAAGCTTGAGCGCTTGTCTTCTGCTGATCGACGGCGTGCCGGTCTGCGGTTCGTTCATGTTTCGCTTTGGCGCCAGATGCGCATCGTCGCCTTGCCTCGGTTGGCCGAAGGAACCTGATCCGGGCACGGATCAAGACTGCCCTTGGAAACCAACCCCGAAGGCCCGTTGGATGGGTTCGCTGTCACTACCCGAGAAGGCGATCAGGCCATGTTTCACGGCCTGCTCGGGACTCAGGGTTCCGCGCAACAGGGCCTGCAGCACGGCGTGGTGCATCAGAACGACGACTTGGCCTTCAAGCGGTTCATCCGTGTGGTACTCGGCCACAAGTCCGCCGGGTGCCATGCGAAAGTTTGACCATAGGCCCGGCCCAACCAGGAGCACAGCGAAAGGCGCTGCGCGCTCGTCTGCCACGGCGGCTCTCCCTTCCTCCAGCCGCGACCGCAGACGCCCGAGGTCCGCCAACATCTGCTCCAAGAGCACGTCGTTAGGCGCGCTGTCGGCGCTCGCCGGCGGCAGCACCCCGGTCCCGCGGGCGTTGGCGACGGCCACGGCGACCTCGAGGGCTCTCGGGTGACTGACCTGGAAGCCCCCGTTTATCGTCGGCTCCAGTCCGCAGGCGTGGACCTGGGGACGGAGGGCCGTCGCCAAGGCGACCACGGCAAACGCCGCCCATCGGGTGAGCCGGCTCGTGGGGCGGGGCTCGCCGCCTCTCGCCATCTTTGTCATTGGCGTCACTCCCCGCGCAGCTCGACCGGACCGACCTCGTAGTCGGTGAGATCGGGCGGTCCGTCGGGGCGCTCTGCGTGCCCGGCAGGATCTCGAAGTCGGCGTGAAGACCGCCAGGGTCGCGGCGAGCTTGCCGAGGATCTGCTCGTCGCCCTCGACCTTGGCGGTGCCGTCCGCGATCTGCGCCTCGCAGTGTCTTGACGCCCATCATCACCTGCTCCAGATCGCGTGCGGTTGATGGTGATGGTCAGGTCGGCATCGTCGGCCAGGTAGCCCTCGATATTGGTCAGCGTCGCGTTGGACAGCTCGACGACGAACTTCTCGCCGTTGTCCGGCGTGATCAGGTTGATGGTGAACTCCATGTCCCTCGGCCTTGCGGCTGTCCATGCGGATGCCGACGAAGTCCAGAAACAGCTCGGTGGTCATGGCGCGGACCACGTCGGGCCGCCGAGCTCGGCGGAGCGCCCGCCGGGATACCGGAGCGCAGCTCGAAGGCGCCCGGCAGGAAGCTGTTGCGCAGCCCCGGGTTCTCCTGCTGGTAGCCGATCTGCTCGAACACGTCGGCCAGCAGGTCCTTGGCCGCCTGGTTCTGCGGCTCGGCCTGCACCAGCTTGTTCGAGGATCTCCTGGGCCTGCAGGTACTCGCCCTGCTGTCATGCAGCTCCTTGCCCTTGGCCATGATCTTCTTGGCGCCGCCCATCATCTCCACGTACAGCGGTGCGGAGTCGGCCGGTGACAGCGGGATCAGGGTGGCCGGGTTGGCGTCCCAGTAGCCGAGGTAACGGTTGATCACCGCCGCGGCTGTTGTGCTCCGGCGAGCCGTGGTAGCCGCGGTTGTACCACTGATCGGCGATGCCCTTCGGCGTCTCGTAGACGTTGTGGATCTGGTTGATGGTCACGCCCTGGTTGGCCAGGTGCAGCACCTGGTTGTTGATGTTGGCGTAGAGGTCGCGCTGGCCGCGCAGCACCTCCTGGATGCGCTCGTTGCCCCAGCGCGGCCAGTGGTGCGAGGCGAACATCACCTCGGCCTCCTTGCCGATAGCGGTAGAGCGCCTCGTTGATGTACTTGGACCAGCGCAGTGCGTCGCGCACCGGGGCGCCGCGCAGCGTGTAGATGTTGTGGAAGGTGCCGGTGACGTTCTCCGCCGGTCCAGAACACCTTCTTCGTCCGGGAACCAGGTGTTCATCTCCGACGGCGCCTCGGTGCCCGGCGTGTTCTGGAAGACCATCTTCACGCCGTCGACCGTCAGCTCCTCGATGTCCTCCTCGATGACGTGGGTCGGCGGGATCAGGCCGATGTTGCCGTCGGCCACGTTCTGTGCCAGGCCCTGGCCGGCGTGGCCGAAGGGGCTGGCGGGCAGCAGCACGCCGTACTGGTAGAACAGCCGCCGGTTCATGGCGTTGCCGGCGTAGACGTTCTCGGAGATGGCGTGCTGCATGAAGTCGCGCGGCGCGATGATCTGCACCTTGCCGGCGCGCACGTCGGCCTCGTCGACGATGCCGCGCACGCCGCCCCAGTGATCGCCGTGGGAGTGGGAGTAGACCACGGCCACGACCGGGAGCTCGCCCAGGTGTTCGTCGACCAGCTTCTTGCGCGGCGCGCGGCGGTCTCCGCCGCGGTCAGCGGGTCGAACACGATCCAGCCGGTCTCGCCCTTGACGAAGGTGATGTTGGCCAGATCGAAGCCGCGCACCTGGTAGAAGCCCGGCATGACCTCGTACAGGCCGTAGTTCATGTTCAGCGTCGGACTGGCGCTGCAGCGACGGGTGGATGCTGGCGAAGTCCTTGCCCTCGAGGAAGAACTTGTAGCGCTCCATGTCCCAGACCACGTTGCCGCCTCGCCTTTGATCTTCCAGGACTCCGGTGCGGCGATAAAGCCCTTCTTTTCCTCGTCGAAGTCCCGCGTGTCGGAGAACGGCAGCTCCTCCTTGGCGGCCTCCAGAACCTTCAGCGTGTGCTCCGAGGGCGGATTTCCTTGCGGATGAAAATGGCTGCCCTCCATCGTAGCTGGGTCAGACAGGGCTGGATCGGGCATGGCACCGTCGCCACCTGCGGCTTGCGCGGATATTGCCAGCGAAAAAGCCGCAAAACCTACTATATCACTCAGGTTTCTCATCACTCATCTCCTGCTGTTGCCGCTTCGCCTCGCGAGCGGAGGCGGCTTTTTTATGTGATATCGGGGACGTGCGAGAGCGAATCGTTTCTCGCAAATCAATTTCGTGAGCGCTCTCAGCCCCAACGCCAGGCGATGACGTCAGCTTCTGGAGACTTTGGCGAGTGAGGGGCGGATCCTAAAGGATCATCGCTCCCACTGCAATATATAGGATATGGCCTGAATCAGGCGCCTGGTGGCATGATTGTTTCCAGAACGTACGTTGGCAGCAACGGAAACGGCTGTGATCGGGGTCATCGGCGTCGAAGGCACGCGATCCGATTGCGGCTTGCTCGGCTGGGACAGACGGTAGCCAAAGGCGACCGTCGCTCCGCCGATGACAAGTTCCAGCAGAACCAGTAGAACCAGTAGAACCCCTGGTTCCTGCCAGGTATCGCGCGACCAAACATTCACTTGATCGATCGCGGTGTCTAGCGCGATCGCTAGGAACAGTCCGAAGGTGAAATGCGGCACGAACCGACCGGCTATAAACGCGATCGCGGTGAGACCAGGCCGTCAAGCCCCAAAGCCGCGCACGAAGGATTCGATGTCAAGAAAACCCCGCGCCCGGATATCTTGCACCCGGGCGACCGTACCCCCTACGATGGCAACTGGCTCTGGATGCAACAGGATTTAGTCCGTCAAGATCCAACACAGGACGCTAACCCGCAATCCTTTCAGTGATGCCCTGTTCACATCTGTGATACCCACCGATTTACCGAAACTGTTCGACGCGATTCCCGGACGAAGTCGCGAACGCGGTTTCCGAGGCATTGCTCCGCGAGGGCTGCGTTGCCAGGTAGCGATTCGCGTGCCGGGCACGCGACTCGGATTGGTCTGATGAACCGCCGCATACTCTTATGGTCGCTCGCCTTTGCCGCAGGTGGTGGCGCCCTGTGGCGGTACCGTGATTGGCTACCGGTGCGCGGCCTGTTCAACCCCTGCCATGTACCGCACCTACCGGACGAAATCGCCAGCCACCCCGCCATCTTACGCGCCACGCAGGATCTCGATCTGTCGAAGGTTTGGGACTGTCACGTACATCTCGTGGGCACAGGGGACAGTGAACCCGGCGAAGTGTGGATCAATCCCGCGTTGGACAGCATCCGGCATCCATTGCAGCTCGTGCAAAAACGACTCTACATGAACGCGTCCTGCGTCTCGGATCAGCAGGACGGTGATGCAGCCTACGTCGACCGGCTACAGGCGTTGATGGAGCCGAGAACCGGCATGCGCCTCCTGTTGTTGGCCTTCGATTACAACTACGACGAGGCAGGGCGGCGCAGACCCGAGCTCAGCACCTTCTTCATATCGAACCGGTACGCGCAGGCGGTCGCGGCGAGTCACCCCCAATGGGAATGGATATGCTCCGTTCACCCATACCGTGGCGATGCCGTCGATGCCTTGCAGTGGGCGGCCGAGCATGGCGCCAGAGCGGTGAAATGGCTGCCGCCGGCTATGGGCATGGATCCCTCCTCACCGCGCTGCGACCCGTTCTACGAGGCCATGCAGAGCCTGAACCTGCCTTTGCTGACCCATGGTGGGCACGAGCTGGCGGTCCGAGGGGACGGGCACCAGGACCTCGGTAATCCTCTGCTTCTGCGCAGGGCGCTGGACCTGGGAGTGCGCGTGATCGTGGCCCATTGCGCATCATTCGGGACGGTCAGGGATTTTCGCGAACGCGGGAAAACGCAAAGCAAGCAGACCAATTTTCAGGTCTTCATGGAAATGATGAGGGACCCGGCATACCAGGATTTGCTGTACGGCGATGCCTCCGCGATTACCCAGATCAACCGGGCCCCAAAGGCGCTGAAGACCCTGCTGCTGGCCGACGACATCCATCACCGCCTGTTGAACGGCTCGGATTACCCCTTGACCGGGATCTTACCCTTGTTCTCGCAATCCCAGCTTCAGGCGCTCGGTCTCATAGAGCCGCGCGCGGCGTCCGTGATCTTCGAGGTCCAGAAGTACAATCCGCTGCTGTTCGATCTGGCGCTGAAGCGTAACCTGGAGTGGCAGGGGCGGCGTTTCCCGCGGCAGGTCTTCGAGACGGCGAGGTTCTTCGAAGCCAAACCGCGCTAAGTCCAGCTAGGCTCCCTGGAGGGGAGCGAAAAAGAAGCGGGTGGCCACATCACTGCTCAGAGACTTCGAGCAGCAGATAGGAGCACCCGCAACTAGCACATTTCCACGGAAACGACCATTACAGTCGATAAGGAACATTATCGTATTCCGGGATTCGGTGCCATGACGCAAGTCAATGATCAGCGGTCCTATCCGATGCGGCTACATTCCGCTTACAGGCTCACGCATCTTCGTCCAGATAGTCCTCTTTGAACAGGTAGAGCAGTATCTCCTGTGCCGCCTCGGAGGGCGCCAGCTCACCCGTGTCGATGCGCAACTCCGGGCGCTCCGGCACCTCGTAGGGGTCGCTGATACCGGTGAACTCGGGAATGATCCCCTTGCGTGCCTTCGCGTAGAGACCCTTGCGGTCCCGGGACTCGCAGATCTCCAGGGAGGTGGAGACGTGGATCTCGATGAAGGCCCCGTGCTGCTCGATCAGATCGCGCACCGCGCGCCGCGTCTCCGTGTACGGTGCGATGGGCGCGCATATGGCCACGCCGCCGTTCTTGGTGATTTCACTGGCCACGAATCCGATGCGCCTGATGTTGAGATCCCGATGCGCTTTGGAGAAGCCAAGTTCACTGGATAGATTCTGTCGGACGATGTCCCCATCCAGTAGCGACACCGGGCGACTCCCGATTCGATCAG
>CAWDLA010000021.1:0-84275 GCA_963802975.1 uncultured Gammaproteobacteria bacterium | reverse complement strand
CGTACCGCTGTGCCCCATCAGTTTGAGCAGTCGGACTGCCACGTCGCCGAACATCGTTATGTCCGCGTAGGCCGGGCACGAAAAGGTTACCAACATGATGATTGACTCGCTTGCGTGTTGCGCGGCGACGTTGCAGCGCCCGAGACGACGGCAGTCACCGCCAATTAAGAGGGCCAGAGTCAAGGATGTTTAGGGAACAAGTCGATGATATCCAGCGCCATCTCGACCGTCGCGTTTCCTTTAGCGACGGCCTCGCGGATCTCCGAGAGGCGGGTCTTGGCGCCACGTGGGACGGGCCGTTCGGAAACGTCATCAATAAAGACGCCGACAAGTCCATTGACGTCGGTGAAGGGGGAGGTTCTTTCACGGCTGACTGGTTTCATGGTGAAGTCCGTCGCAAGTTAAGAGGGAGTTTCTTTTAAGGTCGACCGACTACAAAGCAAAGCCCGTCGCCAGCAAAAGGTAAGTCAAGTCGTTGGGCATCGTCTGTGCGGTAACGTACAAACCGCCGTCGTTGCGTTGGCTGTCACTTCTTCACTGCGCCGAGACCGCTGCGTGAGCTCATCCACGGGTCTGCTGGGATTTCTCTAAGCCCTCGGACCGTTACGTGGGCACTCGGCCCGACGGTGACGGGGCACCGCGTATACAGAAGCGTCGCCTACGCGGCTCATGCCTCGCAGAACATAATTCAAGATCCCGCCGTTCTTGAAATACGCCAATTCGTTGTCGGTATCGATGCGGGAGATCGCGCCGGCGGTCTGCATCGATCCGTCCGGGCGGACGATCTCCAGCTCGCACCTCTGGCCCGGTTTGTCCAGCGACGCAACGCCGGTGATCGTGATCGTCTCTTCGCCGGTAAGCTGAAGGGATCGCGCCGAAACGCCGTCTTCGAACTGCAACGGCAACACGCCCATGCAGACGAGATTGGTCCGGTGGATGCGCTCGAAGCTCTCCGCGACGACGGCCCTGACCCCCAGCAGGAGCGGCCCCTTGGCGGCCCAGTCCCGCGACGACCCCGTGCCGTACTCGGTTCCGCCGATGACGACCAGCGGTACGCCGTCGGCCTGATACCGCATCGCGGCGTCGTAGATGCTCAGCACCGAGCCGGACGGGTAGTGACGGGTGAAGCCGCCTTGCTTGTCCCGGAGCATCAGGTTCTTGATGCGGATGTTCGCGAAGGTTCCCCGCATCATCACCTCGTGATTGCCTCGACGGGCACCATAGCTGTTGAAGTCCGCCACGTCGACGCCCTTGGATTTCAGGTAGGCCCCGGCCGGGGAATCCTCCTTGATCGATCCGGCGGGGGAGATGTGGTCCGTGGTCAGGCTGTCCCCGAAGATACCCAAGACCCTGGCGTTGCGGATGTCGTCGACGATCGGGAACGTTGCGCGACAGGTCCGCGAAGAACGGCGGTCGCCGCACGTATGTGGAGTCTTCGTCCCAGCGATAGGTCTTTCCCGCGGCGATTTCGATGTTCCGCCACGCGGGCGGGCCCTTGAATACGTCCGGTAGCGCTGTGCGAACATCTCCGACTTGAGGGTTTTGCGGACCAGATCGGAGATCTCGCCGTTCGAGGGCCAGATGTCCTTCAGGTAAACGGGCGCGCCCTCCCCGTCGGCTCCGATCGGATCGGTCGTCAGGTCGATCCGCATGGTGCCGGCCAGCGCGAAGGCCACCACCAGGGCGGCGACAGCGACGTCTTGACCCAGGGCTTGGTCTGCAATCCCTTGCGCCGGGCGTTCTGCGCCAGCAAACCGGCGGCGACCAGCGCGCCGTTGCGGTTGGTGAAGCTCAAGTACCTGACGGTCTCCGCGTCGATGGGGAAGATGCCGCAGGTGGCCCCGTACTCCGGCGCCATGTTGGCGATGGTGGCCCGGTCGGGCAGGGACAGCTGCGACAGTCCGGCGCCGTGGAACTCGACGAACTTGCCGACTCTCGTGACTGCTGCAACAGCGCTCGAGCCAGGCCGAGAGCGCTTCGATATCGCGGACGGCAACGGTCTGTCCGCCGTCTTCGTGTCGCAGCAGATTTTCGAGCACCACCTTGAGACTGAAGGGAAGGTGGGAGACGTCCCCGATGTGGCGGGCCGCCTCGGGAAGGCTGAAATACTCGTACAGGACCCCGTCGTGCTCCAGGGTGCGTTTTGTCTTCAACGTATCGACGGCATTGGGCATCTCGGCCACCTCTATCTGCGTCAGCGGAAAGGGTTTTCGCAGGGCGTGGGGATCGACCAAGCGGTCGAATTCGTCGGCGCTCACGAATCCCAGTTTCAGGGCCGCCTGTTTCAGGGTGGTTCGTTCCGCGTGGGCGGTGCGGGCGATCTGCGCGGCCTTGTCGTAGCCGATCACGGGCGCCAGCGCCGTCACCAGCATCAGCGATTTATCCGCCAGCTCGGCCAGCCTCTGTCGGTCCAGGTCCAACCCGGCGACACAATTCACCCGGAAGCTCTCGCAGGCGTCGCCGAGCAGCTGCACGGAATTGAGCAGGTTCAGGATGATGACGGGCTTGAAGACATTGAGCTGGAGCTGTCCCTGGCTGCCCGCCATACTGATCGCGTGGTGGTTCCCCATCACCTGGCAGCACACCATGGCCAGGGCCTCCGCCTGGGTCGGATTGACCTTGCCGGGCATGATCGAGGACCCGGGCTCGTTCGCCGGCAGGACGAGCTCGCCCAGTCCGCCCCTGGGGCCGGAGGCGAGCAGCTTGAAATCGGCGCTTATCTTGAACAGGGCGACGGCAAGCCGGTTCAGGTCGCCGGATGCCCCGACCAGGGCGTCATGGGCCGCCAAGGCCGCGAACTTGTCCTTCGAAGCGGCGAAGGGCAGGCCCGTCAATTCCGCGAGCTTCTCGCAGACCAGGACATCGAAGCCCTCCGGCGCGTTGAGTCCCGTTCCGACGGCGGTGCCGCCCTGGGCGACGGCATAGATCTCCTGCAGGCCGCTCTCGATCCGCGTCTCTCGCCTGTTCGATTTGAGTGGCCCAGGCACCCATCTCGTCACCGACGCTCAATGGGGTCGCGTCCTGCAGGTGGGTCCTGCCCATTTTCACGACGTCCGCGAAGCCTTGCGCCTTCTTTCGCAGCTCGTCCGCCAGTGCGCCGAGGCGCGGAAGCAGACCCGCAACGGTCTCCTGTGCATAGGACAGGTGCATGGCGGTGGGGAAGCTGTCGTTGGAGGACTGACTGAGATTGACGTGATCGTTGGGATGAACGGGGTGTTTGCCTCCCAGCGGATAGCCCAGGTTTCGATTCGCGATATTGGCGATCACCTCGTTCATGTTCATGTTGGTCTGGGTGCCCGAGCCGGTCTGCCACGGCGTGATCGGGAACTCGTCGAGGCAGTCGCCCCGAATGAATCGCGTCGACCGCTTTTTGTATCTCGGCCGAGATATCCGCGGGCAGTATCCCCAGGGATTCATTGGCTTGGGCGGCGGCCTTCTTGACGAGCGCCAAGGCCCTGATCACGGCAAACGGCATCCGCTCCGAGCCGATCTTGAAGTAGTCCAGGCATCTCTGGGTCTGGGCGCCCCACAAGCGGTCGCCGGGGACCGTCACCGCCCCCAGCGCATCCGTTTCCGTTCGCGGTTTACCGGACATGTCAACCCCTTCGTCGACTCAAAAATCCGTCTGCGGCCAATATGTAAGCGTAGGAGCCTTTGCGCCCGCGCGCATAGACTCTCTTCCGCGACCGCATGGATCCGTTTGCCGCGCTGCATCGAATGCCTTGAGAAATCCGGCCTCGGCGTTGCTCATCTCCGGACAAAGCTTTTTGAGAGCGTCCGCTCCCACAAAGAATGAAACTTCGATTGCGTTGTCATATCCCCAAAATCCGACGCGATTTTTCGAGTGGCATCGAAACTACGGCTTGGGTTCGGAAAGTTTAGCTTCATCAGTTGTCTCCGAGGCTGCGAGCCGGAACGATATTGCCATCCGGACACGCTTCCCTTTCAAGAAATCGCATAAGTCGCTGTCCGGTTGATCCCGGATGTGTGATGTCCGAATAGAGATTCTAATCCTCTCGCTTTAGATCGTCCGTTCGCTAGCGTACAGAGCGCAGGACAATGTCAATTCGCTGTCCGTGGATAGGACCAGGGTCGTGTTCTCCTCGATGATGGTCTTGTAGGCCTGCATGGTCCGTGTGAATTCATAGAAAGCCACCGCCTGCGGGCTCTGGTTGCAAGCCCTGGCGTAGATCTCGGTGGCCTTGGCGTCCGCCACGCCGCGGATCTCCTCGACCTGCCGGTAGGCCTCGGACTGGATCTTGTTCAGGTCACGTACCCGCTTGCCACGGATTGTGGCGGCCTCGCCGTTACCCTCCGACAGGAAGCTCTCCGCGATCTGCCGCCGTTCGCTGATCATTCGGTCGTAGATCTTCGGACGCACGCTCTCGTTGCAATTGATCCGCTTGAAACGGATATCGAGCAACTCGATGCCAAACACCCGAACCTTCTCGGCGGCAGCGGCGTAGATCTCCTTCTCCACCTGCTTGCGCCCCTTCTGAAGCGGTACCAGTGATCCCACATCCCGCTCCGCGTCGGTCAGGAGGGCGTCGCGCAGGGTTTGAGTCGGATCCCGAACGTCGAAGAGGCATTTGAAGGGATCGGAGATGCGGTATTGCAACACCCATTCCACCAGGGCGGCGTTCAGGTCACCGGTGACCATCTCCGTCTCCCGCTGGCCGTCGCGCGGGTTGCTCTGGTAGCGATCCGTGGCGCCCAGGGTCGCGAACCCGAATTCCTGCTTCAATTGCCGCTTCACGGGAACGATCGTCGCCGTGTCGACACCCAACGGCAGCTTGAAATGAAGTCCGGGCGGAACGTCCTTGAGATATTTGCCGAAACGTTGCACCACAGCGACCGAGTCGCTCGGTACCGTGTAATAGGCCGTCCATGCGCCCAAGCCGACGAGGGCGAGGATCGTAAGAACGATTGCGCCGCGCGGGCCACCGCCCGGCAGGAGCCGCTTGAGCCGATTCTGCCCTGTCGGACGAGACCCCAGATCGGGGGCGATGGGCTCGGCTGGCCAGGGACTGCCCCGGCCGCCGTTAGTGTTTTGCGATGGCATTGGGAAGACCTCGCCTGTTCGTGGCGCTTGATTAGTCTGGATGAACCGACATTCCTTCGTTTTCCGCTCTTTCTAGCGCTTGACGGTCCGCCTGTTTCCGCTTCAGAGACGCATTCGGCTCGTCGGTAGCTACGTTGGATGCGTCTGTCGGCGTTACCTCATCGAACTCGCCAAAGGCGAACGTCCTTCCGAAAACCACTTTCTTTTCGATCGTGCGTATCGACATTGGATCTCTCCTGGTTGGTGGCCTTGCCATCGAATTGGATTGCCCTTCATGCCCATCACATTCTCCTCCTCTCTTGCCAAACCTTCTGTGCGCCAGCGTACATAGCTCGGGACAATCTCTGTCGCACCCGACGCCCCCGGATCTCGGCTGAGGATCCGTTTTCCGCAACCAATGTACGCTGACGCATATGCCACCGATGCGTCCTACGGCCGCGGATGGGAGTGTAATCGGGAATATCGCGAGGTCGACAAGACCTGCGTGGCCATCGAGGTGCCTCCGAACGCCTTCCTCACCGCCTCCGGAAGCGCTCGATGGACATGCGATCGAGGATATCGAGCGGCCAGGGAGGCTTGCGTCGCGTTCAAGATACCAGAGAACGCACACATCGATTACTCCGGCAACGACTGGGAATGCAACCAGCCGTACCGCAAGCGACAGGGCAGGTGTGCCGGGATCTTGGTCCACGAGGAGTCGCCGTGGGGCTCGCCCAGGATTAAGCGAGAGATCGGACTCGTCTCAGCTCCAGCTGGACGCCGGCGATTTCCGGGCAGCCCCGAATCTCTTCGAGCGCGCCGTTCATCAGTCGGTGGATGGAGAATCCATCGCCCATGCCGAGCGCCGTATCGGCGAGCAGACGCGCCCGCCCGCTGGTGAAGCAGCGGATGGCGAGCTTGACCTCGGCGAGCAGCGCGGGGCTCATGCTGAGGGTGTCGACCCCCATGCCCAGGAGCAGCAATGCACCCGCCGGATCCCCCGCCATTTCTCCACAGACACTCACGGGCTTGCCCTGACGGTGGGCCGCTTCGATCACCTGATGAATGGCATTGAGCACGGCGGGGTGCAGGCCGTCATAAGGGGTCACGACCTGGGCGTTGTTGCGGTCCACCGCCAGCATGTACTGGGTCAAGTCGTTGGTCCCGATCGACAGAAAGTCCACGCGCCGGATCAGGATCTCGGCCAGGTGGACCGAAGCCGGCACCTCGATCATCACCCCAACCCGCGGCCGCGCCGCGTCCTGCCCCTCTTCCTCCAGCTCTCGATAGGCCCGTTCCAGCAGCCCCAGTGCCTCGTCGAGCTCGCCGACCGTTCCGATCATGGGAAACAGCACCTGAAGATTGCTCAGTCCCGCGTTGGCCCGCAGCATGGCCCGCAACTGAATCAGAAAGATCTCCGGTTGATCCAGTGAAAAGCGGATGCCGCGACAGCCGAGAAAGGGGTTGTCCTCCACGGCGGGGAAATAGGACAGCATCTTATCGCCGCCCACGTCCAGGGTACGCAGGGTCACCGGTCTCGGAGCGAAGGCTGCCAGCACCTCGCGATAGCTTGCGCGCTGGTCATCCTCGTCCGGAAGGGTGTCGCTCAGCAGGAAGCTGTACTCGGTGCGGTAGAGACCGATGCCCTCGGCCCCGCTTGCCGCAGCGGATGCGATGTCGGCGGGGAGTCCGATGTTGGCATACAAGGGAACACGAGTGCCGTCCAGGGTCTCGGCGGGTAGGTCGCGCGTAGCGGCGAGCCGCTCGGCGCGCAGCCCCGCTTCACGGATGCGCCGCTGGAAAATCGCGATGAGCCCGGGCGAGGGCTGGATGTAGACCCGGCCCTCGTCCCCATCGACCACCATCTCACTTCCCGCCAAGCGACTGCCGGGCAAGGCCGCAAGGCTGACGACGGCAGGGATGCCGAGGGCGCGCGCAAGCACCGCCATATGGGAGAGGGGGGAGCCGCGCGTGCTGACGAGGCCGGCAAGGCGTCCCGCGGGTATCGCGGCGATATGGGTCAAACCGAGTGTGTCCCCGACCAGGATGCAGCGCTCCGGGGTTTCCGCAAATGCCGTCTCCCGGGACTGAAGCTGCGTCAGGACGTACTCGCCAATCTCGCGAATGTCATCCGCCCGTGTACGCAGGTAGGGATCTTCCATCTGCTCGAAAATCGCCGCATGCCGGGAGATGGTCTCGCGCCAGGCCCCGGGTGCCCAGCTCCCGGCGCGGATCCGCTCGATTGTGTCCAGTACCAAGCTGTCGTTGCCCAACAGCATGGCGTAGACATCGAACAGGGAGTCCACGTCCTCGGGCACGACGCCGGCCAAACCCTCCCCGCCGGACCGCAGCTCTTGCCGGGCTGCGGCGATTGCGGCTTCGAAGGCAAGCACCTCGGCGGCGACGTCTCGGACTTCTCGATCCGGTATCGACTCGAGCTTGGTCTGCGCCTCGACCAGAACCACCCGACCGATGGCCAGTCCTCTCGCTGCCGAGAGACCTTGTACGAAGGGATCCCTGCAGCGCTGACCGCCGAGCAGCGCGCTCACCGCGTCGATGGTCTCCGCATCGTGCACGGCCTTCGCCAGCTGCGCCCCGAGACTGAGAAAAAACGTCACCTCGTCCCTGGCGTAGGGCTGGTGTGCCGGCTTCCAGGCCACCAATACCCCCAAGAGCCTGCGGTAGTGAATTAGCGGTGTGCCAAGAAAGCTGCCGTCGCGCTGATGGGGTGTGTCAGTCAACAAACGGCGGTTGGGATGGGCGCCGGCATCGGTTTCGACGATCAATTCCTTGCGCTCCGCCACGAGACCCACGAGGCCTTCTCCAAGTCTGACCCGGACGCTGCCGATCGAGTCCGGGGTCAGTCCTTCTGCGGCTGCCAGGACGCAGTCATCCTGTTCCACATCGGTCAGGTAGACGGCGCAGGCGTCGACCCGTACGGCCTTCTTCACCTGCTGGATGATGACTGCCAGGGCGTCGTCCAGCGTCGGCGCGGCGCGGACCTGTTGCATGATCTGCCGCAGGGTGACAAGCATGGTGCGAACCTCCTGCAATCTTTCTGGGAATGTGGGCCGAGCGCAGCGGGAGAAAAGACCTGGCTAGACCAGGTGTCGGCGCAAGTCCGAGCAAGTCGGAAATCCACCGCACGCGCCGGCTGTTTTCGACTGGTCAGGCCTGGCCAAAGCGCGGAGCGCGGACGGTCACCGGCACGCAGATCGATCGGTACGCGATTTGGAGGCGGTAGACGCGATGGAAAACAACGCGCCTCGCGGTGATTGCGTCGTCGTCCGGTTCACGAGCGGAGCGAGTGACGATGACGGTAGTATATACCGGCATGTACAGAGGCGAACGATTCAACAGCATCAGTCACCTGATCGGCGCGGCCCTCGCGCTCGCCGGAGGTGTGGTCCTCGTGACCTTGGTACCCCTGGTGCCATGGGATCTGGCATCTGTTCGTGCTCGCAGGCAGCGTTAGCCACTACTTCACGATTCTGCTTTTCCTGTGATGGAAATGCGGTGACGGTCGGTATCGAGCCCCCAATCCACTTCGGGAAAACACTCTGCATGACCGCGTTTACCCTGCGAGTGCGCTGACCCGTACCGCAACGCTAAGCAACGGGCGTTGACCGGGCGGCCCGAGGTAGCTTCCGGCAACCGGCGGCACGGCTTCCGGGTGACGCGCGACGGCCACCGCGATGTGGCGGTTGCCCGTCACCTCACCGCTGGTGGGATCGAACCCCTTCCAGCCGGCGCCGGGCAGGTAGACCTCTGCCCAGGCATGGGTCGAGGCGTTGCCTGCGTCCGTGTCGAACGTGAACAGATAACCGCTGACGAAGCGGCTGGCCAGCCCCAGATGCCGGCATGCCTCCATGAACAAGGCGGCGAAATCGCGACAGGAGCCGCTGTTATGGGACAGCGTCTGCCCGGGCGGCTGTACGCCCGGCTCGTCGCGCATCCGATACTCGAACCGATCGACAATCTCGCGATTAATCCGGTCCAGCAACCTGAAGGTCTGAACCGGCTGCGGCAAGACCAGTCCATCCAGCCAGCGCTGGACCGCCTCCCGATCGGATTGGTACACGGACTGTAGAAAGGGCGCGAGCTCGATCCCGTCCTCCTCGGCATAGTCGAAGGGATGGATTACCGCGTAGTCATCCAGCAAGAAGTCGAAGGGGTTATCCTCGTAGTGCTGGATGACAACACGGCCGGCGATGTGCAGCCGATCCGAAGGCGCGGGAAAGCTCACCACCGCGACCGAGTTGTCCAATGCATCGCGTTTCCACTGCAGCGTATGGGCGGGAAAGATTTCCAGGACCAAGGATTCGATCCTCACGTTGTGGTTCTCCCTGGGGCGCAACAGCAGCCGGTGCGGTTGCAGCGATACCGGCGCAGAAAATCGGTACTCGGTGACATGGCTGATGTCGAGACGCCGCATGGGGGGTGCCGCCTAACTACTATGAACTCGGGACAGGAGCTTATACCGCCTGCAGGCGCACCACTACCTCGTGTTCCCTGATACGAACTCCGCAGTCACGAGTGCATGCTTAAGGATCCGGTCCCGTCCGGTCTGGTGCGAGGTGTTCTGCAAGGGAATCGCCGAGGCGGTGGCTCCGGGTTGCGCGGTGCTGGATGCCGGGGCCGGTGACGGCATACTCAGTCTTCTTCGCGGCGCAGGTGCAGGCAGGATGATTACACGGGCCATGCCTTCGTATATCGATCTTGCGTATGACGCCCTCTTCGGAGAGGGATCCTTTAAAACATGTACAATGGGATTTGCCGGTGAGATCACAAATCCAGAGTCCGGCGGGCCTTTATCGCTACTTCGTCATAATCGGATCGTTCACATACCTGCACAAGAATACCGGCTAAAGAGAGACGTCTATGGACAAACCCACCACGGCAGCCTCAAGACCAGATTGGGAGTCCCTCAAGTCGATCGTCCTCATCGGCAACCACCTTCCCAGGCTGTGTGGTATCGCCACGTTTACCACTCACCTGCTTGAATCGATCGCGTTGAACGCACCTGAGAAGGCCTGTTGGGCGGTCGCGATGAACGACCGGCCCGAAGGCTATTCCTATCCCCCTCAGGTGCGGCTCGAGATCAAACAGAACCAGCTGAACGAATACAGCCTCACAGCCGACCTGCTCAACCTCGATCAAGTGGATGTGATCTGTCTTCAACATGAATACGGAATATTCGGCGGCAAGCGGGGCAGTTTCATCATCGAGCTGTTGCGTGATCTCAAGATGCCGGTTGTGACGACTCTGCACACGATCCTGAAGGATCCGAGCCCTCAGGATCGGCACATCATGATGCAACTTGCCGAGTTCTCAGACCGGCTGGTGGTGATGAGCGAACGCGCAGTCGAATTCCTGCGCGATATCTATCATGTGCCGGACGAGAAGATCGTCCTTATACACCACGGCATCCCCGACGTGCCGTTTGTCAAGTCCGATGACTACAAGGGCAAGTTCGGCGTATCCGGAAAGAAGATCATCCTGACCTTCGGCCTGCTTTCGCCGGGTAAAGGCATCGAGGTGGTCATCGATGCCCTGCCGGAGATCGTGAAGGCCCACCCGCAGGTCGTCTATATGGTGGTCGGCGCTACCCATCCGCACCTCAAGGCCGAGCAGGGGGAAGATTACAGAAACAGCCTTCACTTGCGCGCAAAAGAGCTCGGTATTTCGGATCACGTCGTTTTTCACGATCGTTTCGTTGCCGACGAAGACCTGTTGGAGTTTATCGGTGCGGCAGATATTTATGTCACTCCGTACCTGAACGAGGCGCAGATTACTTCCGGTACGCTCGCCTATGCGCTGGGGATGGGAAAAGCGGTGGTATCCACACCCTACTGGCACGCTCAGGAGTTGCTCGCCGATGACCGGGGCAGGCTGGTTCCATTCCGGGATCGGGTAGCCCTGGTACGGGAAGTCATCGACCTCTTGGATCATCCCGACGAGTGCCGCGCCATCCAGCAGAGGGCCTACCAATACGGCCGCAAAATGATCTGGAGCGATGTGGGCCGCCGTTATCTCGATACCTTCGCAGAAGCCAAACGACAACGATTGCGGAGGAACGTATCCGAGCGCCGGCTGGAGCCCCTCGGACACCGCCAGCAACGGCTACCGGAAATCAAGCTGGAACATTTGCGCCGGATGACCGATGGCACAGGCATGTTGCAACATGCCAAATACACGGTTCCAGATCGAGCACACGGCTATTGCGTTGACGACAATGCCCGCGCGTTGATCGTCGCTGTCACGCTACAGGACCTCCAGCCTCTGGATTCAGCTCTCAGCGACCTTGCCGCCATTTATCTGAGTTTTCTAGGCGATGCCTACAATGGTCAAAGCGGCCGGTTTCGCAACTTCATGTCCTATGATCGCCGTTGGCTCGAGGAAACGGGCTCGGAGGATTCCCACGGTCGCGCACTGTGGGGACTGGGCGTTGCAGTGGCATTGGGTCGGGACAAGGGACAGGTGGGTTTTGCAGTCGACCTGTTCCATCGTGCGCTGGGCACCACCGAGCATTTCACACACCCACGGGCGATTGCCTTCGCCATCATCGGCATTCACGCCTACCTGAACCACTCCGGCGGGGACAGCCGAGTAAAGAAAATGCGCAGGATTCTCTCCGACAGGCTCATGAAGCAGTTCAGGGATTTCGCCACCGAAGACTGGCCCTGTTGTGAAGAAAGCCTGACTTACGACAACGCCCGGTTGCCACAGGCTTTGCTGCTATCCGGGCAGTGGCTTCCCGACCGCGAGATGCTGGATATGGGTCTGCGCGCCCTCGATTGGTTGAAGCAGGTTCAGACCGACGAGAAGGGCCGCCATTTCGCCGCTATCGGCAACCACGGCTGGTTTTCCCGGGACGGCAGCAAGGCGCGATTCGATCAACAACCCATCGAGGCGGCCGCGATGGTGGACGCTTGCATCGAGGCATTCAACTGCACGCGGGATGAGGAATGGATCTCTTATGCTTACCGCTGTCTCAACTGGTACCAAGGGGAGAACGATCTGGGGGTAACGCTTTGCGATTACGCGACCGGGGGCTGCCGGGACGGACTGGAAGCGCAGGGTGCGAATGAAAATCAGGGGGCAGAGTCCACTCTTTGCTGGCTCATGGCGCTGCTCGCCGTCTACAGCCAGCGCGGCCGGGACCGGGTTACACCGGGAGAAGCACCTACCCGGCTTGATGTTCAGAAGGAATCGTAGGACTGGAGACGACTACGATTTCCTACCCTGCTGTCTTCGGGACAGGATCGCTTGAATTCTGTGCCAGCCTGGCCATCAGCCGTGGCACCTGCAGCGTTGCTATGCTGCAGCGCTGGTCGCCCGAGGCGTACGGGATGATCAATTCATCCTGGTGGATGAGTGAGCCGCAGCTATAAACCACGTTCGGGACGTACCCCTCCCGCTCATGCGCATTCGGCACCAGGATCGGTTCGTCAATCCGGCTGATGATTCGGGTTGGATCGTCCAGGTCCAGCAGCTCGATGCCGAGGCTGTAGGTCCGCATCGGGCCAACCCCGTGGGTCACTACCAGCCAGCCTTCAGGCGTCTCGATGGGCGAGCCGCTGTTCCCCATCTGGACGAATTCGTGAGGGAGCACAGGCTCCCGCAGAATTTGTGCCTGCTGCCAGAAGTGCAGATTGTCCGAAAACATGATCGCGTTGTTCTCACCATCCTGGCGTGACAGCATCACGTATTGACCCCGGATCTTTCTCGGAAACAGGGCCATCCCCTTGCCCTGGACCTGGGCTCCGTTCAGCGTAATGACCTTGAACGAGTGGAAGTCACAGGTTTCGATGAGTTGCGGCAGGATCGTCTCTCCGTTGTACGCGGTATAGGTGGCGTAGTAGGTCACCGTGCCGTCGTCGTCGACGAACCGCACAAAACGGGCATCCTCGATTCCTTTGCGCTCGGATTCCGACACGGGAAAGATGACCCGCTCGGAAATCGGGTGATCCTTGCGAAATGAAATCTGGTAATTGGATCGCGCCAGCCACATCGCCATGTCGATGGCATCCGTCTTCTCTTGCGGCAGGAACCGGCCGTTGCTCAGGACCTTGGCGATCTTTCCCTGCAGATCGTTGAAGGTGAAGTTGTCCGGCAGCTCGTTCAGGAGTTGGTGCGTTACCGCATTGCTCGCCCCCATCTCCTGGAGTTTCAGTCGGAACAGATGCTGGTCGTAGCTTGGATCGGAATGGATTTCCGGTGTTTCGACGTAGTCGCTCGAGGCATCGAAGTAGAGATCGTTGTTGGTATCGATGAGGCCGCTGCGAAACTCGATGGAGGAGATGTGGCCTTCACCGGTGGCACGGAAGCTCATAACAAACCGGCAAGAGCCTTCAGGATCCGTCTCCTGGCTCGCAACCTGAACGATGCAGGGATTGAACAATGCGGCCGCCTCCACCGAGTATTCCGCGGTGAAGTACGCGCCGATCAGAAGCCGCCGTTGCTTCGACACCTGATCGACATCCGGCACATAACCGGCCACCAGTTGAAAATTTCGCTCTAGGCTTTGTCTGAAATAACGGTGACGGTGGGAGAAATCGTGCAAGAGGTTTTCCAATATCGCACATGCCTGCTCCTCGTCCAGATTCAGCACTCGGTAGATGAGCTTGCGGATACGTTCTTCACCGGCCGGCACATACGGCCGGGTAATGACGCGGCCGATCTTCGCCTTGATCACGATCGACTTGCGCCGCGCAAGTGGAGTGGGGGGGGTAGGTCTGATTTCTGTCTTCATTGTGTCCACGCGGCACAAGCCCTTTTTTCCCAGTAGGGCCTGTATGGCAGACCGGTCCGGGTTTTGTTGAATCTCCAATAGATTAGACTATTTTCCGCAAAGCACGGGGAGTTTGTTCCGATCCGGTACCCGGCATCGTTTTTTCTACGCCGGCAGCTCCTCCGGCTAATTGTGTTACTGTGGTGTTTAGCTTGTTGCTGGTCATAACAACACTCCCGCGCCGGCGCGTGGACCGAGCTCCGGCTTTCCCATAAGGCCCCTTTATGAAGATTGCGATGTTGAGTCCTCTATCCTGGCGCACACCTCCGCGTCATTATGGGCCGTGGGAAAACGTGGTCAGCCTGCTGACCGAAGAGTTGGTGGCGATGGGCGTAGACGTTACGCTGTTTGCGACCGGTGATTCCATTACCCGTGGCAAGCTCGCCTGGGTTTGTGAACGGCCCTACTCAGAAGACCCTTTGATCGATCCAAAGGTGTGGGAGTGTTTGCATATTGCAGAAGTTTTCAGACGGGCGGATGAGTTTGATCTGATTCACAACCAGTTCGATTTTCTGCCGCTCAGTTACAGTGGTTTTACCACGACGCCGGTCGTTACAACCATACACGGATTTTCATCTCCCGCCATTCTGCCGGTCTATCGGAAATACAACAAGCGCACCTATTATGTGGCTATCAGTGAGTCCGACAAGTGTCCTGAGCTTGACTACATCGCCACCATCCATCATGGCATCGATCTCGCGCAGTTCCCTTACCGAAATAAAGCCGGGGACTACCTCTTGTTCTTCGGACGCATCCACCACGACAAGGGTGTCCACGAGGCCATCGAGGTGGCGCACAGGACCGGCATTCGATTGGTGATCGCCGGGATCGTGCAGGACGAGGCATACTTCCAGGAACAGGTCGAGCCGCACATCGATGGGTCTTCGGTGGAATATCTCGGCTCCGTCGGGCCGGAAAAACGGCAAGAGGTGCTGGGCGGTGCGCTGGCCTTGTTGCACCTGATTCACTTCGACGAGCCCTTCGGGCTGAGCGTGGTCGAGTCCATGGCTTGTGGCACGCCGGTGATCGCATTCGGGCGGGGCTCGATGCGGGAAATCATACGGGACGGCAGCACGGGATTTATTGTCGAGGATGTGGATTCCGCCGCGCAGGCAGTGGGCAGGATCGAAACAATCGCCCGGCGCCGCTGCCGGGACGAGGTTGAGGACCGCTTCACCTGCCGGCGCATGGCGGACGAGTACCTGGCCGTGTATCGCAAGATCCTCGAGGATCGGGAGAACGACAGTATTCTGCGCGAGGACGACTATGAGACAGACTAAAAGCCAGGTGATCGAACGCTGCCCGGTCAACCCGATCCTCACCCCGAACGACATCCCCTATTCGGTGGAGACGGTACACAATGCCGGCATTGCACGGTACGGCGACCGCACCATCATGCTGTTTCGATCCCACCTGCGCAACGGTCGGTCGATCATCGGCATTGCCGAGAGTGAAGACGGGTTCAAGTTCACGGCCGGGCCGGAACCCTTCATGACACCCTCGACACGAAGGTGAGTTTGCGGAGTATGAGGCCTTCGGGGTGGAGGACCCCAGAATCTCCTGCATCGACGGGGAATACTTGATTACCTACAGCGCCTATTCGCGCCATGGCGTGCGTATCGCGCTGGCCAGGACCCGGGATTTCCGGTCGGTCGAGCGGGTGGCGCTGATCACGCAGGCGGATATGCGTAACGTCGTTATTTTCCCGGAGCGGTTCAACGGTCGCTACGCCCGCCTGGACCGCCCCCATTCGGAGATCAGCCCCTGGTCCGTGTGGCTGTCATGGTCGCCGGATCTCGTGCACTGGGGCGATTCCGAGGTGGTGATGAAACCGGTGCAATATCACTGGGACGAGTCGAAGATCGGTCCCGGTGCGACCCCGATCCGCACTGAGCGCGGATGGCTCAGCATCTACCACGGGGTATTCGAGACCATGGACGGGGCGGTCTATCGCCTCGGCGTGGCGCTGCACGATCTCGCCAATCCGGCGAAGATTGTCGGCGTCTCGGATGAATGGGTGCTGGCCCCTGAGGATCCCTGGGAGATCACGGGCTATGTACACAACGTCGTCTTTTCCTGCGGTGCGGTCGCAGATGACGACGGCGGCGTAAAGATTTACTGGGGGGGCGCGGACACCGTGATGTGCGCCGGGACTGCGCGCCTTGACGACTTGGTAGACCTTTGCCTCAATAACAGTCGGCCACCGTATTAGGGACTCAGAGCAGTCGCCCCCTGCGTTCGCATACCCGTTGGTTACGATGGAACGCGCGGAGTGTGTCGGTACGCCAAGAGATCTACGCCACCGCTCGAGACGTCACCCGACAGAAGCGCCTGGAGAGGGAGATAGAGCTGGTCCTCTCGATGCATGACGAAGCAGTGTATGCCGAGCGTTCCCTGCGGGCCGGCGCTCGCGGCTATGTTACCAAACAAGTGCTGGACGAAAGGTTGCTGACCGCCATCCATCGTCTGCTCGACGGCGAGATGTTTATCAGCACCTAGCGAGAATGGAACTGCCGGCCTTTCCCCCGGTCCCTCACCATTATTCCAACCGCACGGTGAACGGCCGCGGGTTACGCAAATACTCGTTGCTATTAAGCTTGAAGAGCGTATGTTGAGCTTATCCGACTTGACTGGTCGGTTTTTCGGCGCGCTGCTGGAATCTCGCTGACACACATCGCTCGTGGCGTGCCCCTTCAACATAACGAGGAGCAACGACCATGTCCAAATCCCAACGAATCAGGCCGGGAACCGAAAAAACAGGCACAATTGACCCCGAAGGAAAAGAAAGCGGCCAAGCGGGCGAAGAAGCATTCCGGGGATGTCGCCCCCTTGATCGTAAAGGGTTCCTAAGCACAAGCCATGACCGGCGGCCCTGACAGCGTGTCCGACCTCGAGTGATAAGGAGTCGTCCATGTACCGTCTCATGAAGTCCGAAAAATTCACCCTGGACCACCTGACCTCGGGGCTCGTCTCCTTCTACCGGCAGACTCAGGTAACGCACTTCCAGCAGTTTAGCCCAGCGCTGTGTGCTTGCGAGCTTGCCAACAACAGCGGCAGGTCGCGCTACTACCTCCTCAACGAGACCGGCCAAGAATACTACGGCGGTACTTGGATCGACTGATCGCACCTCGCCTGGCTCGATTTCCTTTACTTGGTTTGTCAGTCTGTCGGGATGCGATGTTTTGTCGGCGCGAGGGTGAAAATGGGGATTCACAAGAAATAGCGGAAATCGTTTATTTCAAAAAATGCGGTAGCGGTCACCGATCATAGCGATCCGACAGAATGATAGTGCGTCGTTAACGGCCGCGTCGGGTTGTTCGCAAGGGTAATTCCCAAGGGGGGAGTGTCAGTAGCACGGGACGTCGGCTACCCTGAACGGCCGAAAGCCGTCGGCACCGACGATCCGACGAACGGATGTAACCAGTCGACTCCAAACCTTTGCGCCAGAGACGGTCCCGTCTCTCGGCGATACCACCGGGTATTTGTTGGAGAACGACTCGCCGAGCTGCGGCATGATAGACAAGCTTCCGTTCAACCTGCAGACGAGCCCGAACGGTGTTTCCGAAACGGCCACGATCTCCCCGCCGATGCACGAGAACCACCTGGGCGTGGTCTGGCTGTCCCAGCCGCCGGAGCTGGCGCTTGCGACGATCGACCACCCCACGCCCGGCCCCCTCTGGCTTGGCCGGGCCGGAGGAAAACCGACCCCCGGGCTCTGCCTGGATTTTCTCGACCAGCCCGGCTCGCTGCTGTGGTCAAACCCCGGTCTCACCAGCGGGTCGCTCGGTCAGTTCGAGCTCTCACGTCAACAGCTCGAGGCGGTGCTCAATCCCGGGGCGGATCAGCTGGAGGTGACGCCCCCGGCAAGCGGCAGCGGTGCACCCAGCTTCGTCTTTGACCCCGGATTTCGGCTGCTGACTACGCTCAAGCCCGGTGACGCGACTTGGCATCTGGAACTCGGCCAGTACCTGTTGCTTGGTTGCTATCTGCTGCGTTTCGAGCGCGTCGTCAGCGATGCCGAGACGCTCGGAGAAGAGACAATATTCGCGGTGTCACCCGCCGGGGCCGAAGACGATCGCATCCTGACCGATCCAACCTCGTCTTCGGCCGAATAGCCGAGCTTTCCCGCGCCTCATGCGGCCTGTCCTGCCCCTTTTGCTGGTGGTCACGCTTGGCGTCTTGCTCGCCTGGTAGCTTTGGGAGCTGCCCCGGCGTGTGGCTCTGCTGGACGAAGAGGCCGCCCAATCCGAGGAGGTCGCGTTGGAGGACGCGGAGCTGTTCGACGCCGCCCGCGCCGCTGGTCTGATCGATGTCGCCGATGACGGGCGGTTGCTGCCGGCGCCGGCGGATCTCGCATTGTCGCGCCGAGCCGCTGGCGCTGACCCTGACGCTGAACACGAGATCGATGGACGCGGCCCAAGAGTCCCTGGAGGCGCAGCGCGAGAACATGGGATTACTCAAGGACCGCTACGCGGACGAGCGGAGCGCCTCGCTGGTGGTGATGGACGCGGCCGATGGGTCGATTCGCGCCGCGGCCACCTGGCCTCCGGCACCAGTCGCGGAGGGTGTGCACGCTTGGGACCGGCGCGGCATTCTCGAAGGTTTACCCTCTGCGCGACCCGTTCAAGACCTCCGCTTGGCAGATGGTCGACCGCCACAACGCCCCGGGGTCCACGTTCAAGCCGGTCACGGCCCTGTCGGCAATCGCAGCAGCCAGCAGCGACCACCCCGACGCCGAGGCGATCGCCGAGTTGCTTGCGGGACTGCCCGGCAAGGAGTTCGCCAGACGTACAGGCGTCAGCTCCGGACGCCACAGCTACAACCCCTATCAAGGCACCGGTCTCATCGGCCGCCGCGGTATCCCCTCGCGGACCGTCGCCAACTTCGCCAACGGGTCGATCGGTGCGGTGCTCGGGCGGCGTGAGCGAGACGGCGCCTGCAACCCGGAAGTCCCGGTCACCAAGACCCTGAGCCTGACCTCTGCGGTGCGCGACTCGATCAACGTCTGGTTCGACATTTTGGCCATGACGGTGGACGGCGAAGCGGCGATGGACTTCGACCGCAACCCCTCCAAGCCCGCCCCGCGTCTGTGGCTGATGGAGCGCATTGACGACCTGGGCCTGCGTGAGCCGCTGGATCTGTTCCCCGGGCGCCCCGATGGCACCTCGACGCTACGGGCCACACCGGGAAACGCCTCTCTGTTCGTCGACAAGCCCTGGCCGATGGCCTGGACACTGGTACAGAACGCAATAGGGCAGGGCGCACAGATCACGCCATTGCACCTGGCCAACGTCGCCGCGACCATCGCGACCGGCAGGCGCATCCGTCCCCATCTGGACGCGGCCTGGAACGGACAGCCCTTCGAGCCGACCTACTCCGACCTCGGGCTGGATCTCTCGCTGCTGCGTGCCGGGATGAAGGCGGTCCCCGAGGTCGGAACCGCCCGCGGTGCGTTCGCATCGCGGCCCGAGCGCTGCCGTTTCTACGGCAAGATGGGTACCGCCACCATCGGCAAGCCCCACGGGGGTAACGAGGACTACAACAGCGCCTGGTTCATGGGTTGGCTCGAAGACGAGCACGGCAAGCCCCGCTGGTCTTTCGCCTGCATGGTGACCCACAGCCCGCGCACAGGCGGTGCCACCTGCGCGCCGGTGGTCACCGGGTTTCTGGCACGGACCCAAGCGCTGCGGGCGGTGAAGGGATGAGGTTCCTGCGCTCCTTTCCGCTGTTGATCGCGCTGCCGCTGCTGGCCGGCTTCGCCTGGCTCGGCTTGGAGTTGCGTGCCGCCGCGCCCTCGTTCAGCGCGCTGAAATCGATCCTGGTCGCCCCCCGAGCCGAGGGCGTGCCGCTCGGACACCGGGAGCTGCGCCAGCGTCCGGGCTACCGCTCCGCCGCGGAGCGCCACCTGGAGGTGCGCTTTGTCGATGGCGAGTGGAGCTTCGCGAACGAGGCTCCGGTGCGCCGGGTCGACGCCCCCACCGACCGCACCCGCACCCGCCACGTCAAGCGCTGGCGCCTCGCCGACGGCGACCGCATCGTCGTGGGTCCGGTCAGCGTCGAGGTCGAGCGGCCCGCCCCGGGGGAGCTGGTGCTCACGGCGGGCAAGCAGCGCGCGGTGTGGACGGACAACGGGCTCGACACCGGGCAGCAAGTCTGGGTCGAGTGTCCGCAAGATCCCCATCCCCTGCGGCGGGTGCTGCAGCCCTGGATGGCCGCCGACAAGGAGCGGCGTCTGTTCAGCATAGGTGGTGCGGTGGACTGTGCCAGCCGTTGGGCGCTATCTGGAATCCCCAGCCGCGGACTGCACGTCGTCGAGCACCTCGGCGACCTTTGGCTCGCGCCCGGGAGCATCGAGCGCGAGGCACGGTTGTTCCGCGCCGGTGAGGAGGAGCAAGCCTTCCAGGACTTGCGCCTGCCCCTGAGGGGGCCGGACGGGACTGTGCGGAAGCTGATTATCGGACGCACCCACTATGGTGTCCGACCGGAGGAGAATGGCCTGCGGCTGGCTGTGCTCGCTGGTGCAGACAGTTGGCACCCGGACCGGATCGAGGACCGGGACCAGCTCGCAGAGATCGACAAGCTCACCGCACGCCAGCCGATCGAGCGCGAAACCGAGAGCCATCGCTGGACCGGCGGTGGTCTCGGGGCACTGGAGTGGGCGCGGAAGCATTGGCACTGGCTCGCCGTCGCCGCGGGGGAGTGCGCTGGCGGCGCTCATTGGCGTGGGCATTGTCCGCGGTCGTTTGGCCTAAGACCAGCTCTCCTCCGCACGCCGGTGGGCTCTGCAATGGCCTTTGCCTCTGTTCGCGCTGGTGCTGACGATCGCGCTGTGGCGCACCGGTGACTCAGACCTCGGGTTGCTGATGGGCGCCGCTTGGGCCGGATGGGCTGCGGCGACCCTGGCCCTGCTCACCCGTGGGCGGCTTGCCGGAGTTGCCGGACTGCTCTGGTGCGGGCTCCTGGTCTTGGCCGGCAGCGGCGCACTGACGCTGACCCAGTTGGCGGTCGGTGCCGAGAACACCCGCTGGCTGCGCCCGGCCATCCTGCATCTGCTGGTATTGTCGGCGGCCGGTTGGCTTGCATACTGGATGGCGTGGCTGCCGAGGTCCAGTATCCAGAACCTCTTGGTGGGCGCCACCGCGGGCGGCGGAAAGGGGAAGGCGTTGCTGCGCTTTCTCCTGCTCGGCCTGGTTGCAGCGCTGCTGGTCCTGCAGCGTCCTCTGGGCTCCGAGCACGGGCTGTTCGGCGTCCAGCCGGTGGAGGCGGCCAAGCTGGCTCTGCTGCTGGTGCTCGCCTTTCTCGGCATGCACGTGGAAGAGCTGGGATTCGTCGGTGCGCAGCAGTATCGTGAATCCCCGCTGTCGTTGCTGTGGGGCGTGGCGCTCCTCTTGTTCGGCGTGTTGCTGCTGCTGTTGATCCCGCTGGTGGGCGTGCGACCTCTCTCCTGTCCTGCTGTTCAACATCGGCGACCGTGCGCGCCGTTGGGCCCTGGAGGGCAACCTCGAAGAGCGCCAGGCCGGCCGGGTGCTTGCGCTGGCGATCCACGGCTTCTCATGGCTCTTGGCCGGCCATTGGCTAATCGCCTGGGGGAACGTCCTCGGCGCGCTGCCGGTCGTGGGCCAACCCATGAGCTGGCTGGCCGCCGCGAACAGTCACCTGGCGTTGTTCGTTTTACCGGGCACCTTCATCGCGCTTACCTGCGCATGGATGTTGCTTCCAGGCGCCTCGGATGATACCGAGGCGCTGGAAGAGTACTGACCATTTCTGCTCAGTCTCTCCTGGGGATGCGCAGGGCCTGTCCGGGAAAGATGAGATTCGGGTCCGTTACTATGTGCTGGTTCGCCTGGTGGATCACCGGGTACATGGAAGCGTCTCCGTAGTAGCGTTGCGCAAGGGCGGAAAGCGTATCACCCCGCGCCACGTCGTGTAGCCAGTAGCCGGAGTAACCCTCCAGGATCAGAGGTCCGTAGAGCACAGGGACCGTAACCATGGGTATCGGTGCCTCGCCACCGCCGCCGTCATCGGCGACGGTGACGAACAGCCTGCTGAGCTTGAACGCGACATCGTCCGGGATCTCGATGCTCGCCTGAAACTGGCGGATCGCGGTCGATCCTGCATGTGCCGCGCCTACGACCTCATCATGTCCCTCGCTGACGGTGATGGTCAGATAACCTTCGAACCCAACCGCGTTCCCGGCGACCATGACCTTGGAGCCGACCAGGTCGAGGGGCTTGGGCTGTAGGATTTCGATGTTCATGGTGAATTCTCCTGAATGCATCAACCTAAATCCGGCAGTTGAAACCGCAAAGGCGCAAAGGCCACAAAGAAAATCAAGGCGTTGGTTCGATGGCACTCTTCTGCACGCGCGCGGAGTGCGCAACCGATTCAGCCTTGGTAGGACCGTCTTTAGTCGCACAGCCCCCCAGCAAACAAAGCATAGGCACGATTGCTCAAAGACGCTATTCGTATCAGACCAGTTAGGCGAGATTCTTCGTGCTCTTCGTGGTTGAACGAACGAGCTCGGGATGATTCTCAATGTCTGCCGATCAACATGTGCCGGAAGCGTTTGCGCTGTTCTTTGGAGAGCTCGCGGAAGAAGAGATAGTGCACGTGGGAATGGGGCCGGCCCCGATCGATCTCGACGCCCCACAGAGGAATCAGCCCCGTCGGACTCATCGAGTAGCGGACGTCGCCGAGGACGTCCGGAAGGTCCGGGTGCCATTGCGTGTAGCCCTCGGAGAAGCGGTCGAAGCGCTTGGCGTCTTCATACGCGATCGAGCCGCGGGGCAGGGCGCCGAGGTCCCGCTCCGGGAGCACCCGCGGGGTCGAGCCGCCGGGATAAATCCGGTCGGAGGACAGGCCCACCCGGATCGCGTCCACGTAAAACGTGCCGTCCGACTCATAGATGGTGCGGCGCAGCACTTGGTTTCCCATGGTCGGCTTCACCAGCAGCCGTTCGATCTCGTGCCCGCGCTCAAAGGCGAGATCGCGAATCAGGGCCTCCGTCCTCTGTTGCTGGACCCAGCCGACGAGCAGATAGGCCCCGGCGAACGCCAGTCCCATCCAAGCCGCACGCGGCATGCGCCGTGCCATGGCAACCACTACGGCGGTCAGCAGTGCCAGCGTGAAAAGTGGATCGACGATGGCGATCAGGTTCCAGGCGATGCGCTGATTGGTGAGGGGCCAGAGCAGGTGGGTCCCGTAGCTGGTGCAGGCGTCGAGAACCCCGCTGAGGCTGTAGCCGAGAAATGCGAAGAGATAGATGCGCCGGAAGGCTACACGAGAACGCACAAAGGGCCAACAGAGCAGCGCCGCCACAAGGGCGCCGACCGGCACGAAGAAGATCGAGTGGGTGAAGTGGCGATGGTACTCCAGCGTCAGCAAGGGGTCGCTGGAGGAGCGGATGAGCACGTCCGCGTCCGCCAGCAAGCCGGCGGCCCCTCCGATCAAGGCCGCGACTCGGGTCTCGCCCGGCTTGGAGGCGGATTGGGCGAGGGCTGCGCCGAGCGCGCCTTGAGTTACTGGGTCCATCGACTGTTTCTCGAGTAAACGTCCAACCAGGGTGCCGGGTTATGATGGCACGAAGCCAGGGAGTCCGGTTTTTTCTTGCATGACCAAGCGCGAATTATACGAAGAGAAGCTCTCCCGCATCGCCGGGCAGACGGCCTTGGGTCGCTTGCCGACGGACCAGCGCGAGTTTCTGAGCCGGCAGGCCCGGACATATCGTTTCTCGCTCCAGGAGCTGCGTCAGCTCAGCGAGATTGGACTCGATCTCAACCAATGGGGCGAACCCTCGATCATGGATGCCTGGCCGGACGCGCCCGCGGCGGGTTTGCCCCCGAAGGAGCAGCGGGCGCGGATCCTGAGTTCGCTGCGTCGGCACGCGGAGGGCTTGCGGGCCGCCCCTAAGCGATATGCCATGCCCCTGGAGTCCGTCAGCGCCGGGCAGTACCGAATCCGGTCCGGTGTGCGGGAGCGGGAGCGCCTGGGTCTGGGTTATTGCCCCGTCGCGTCGGAGCGCACCCGTTGCTGCAACCTGCATACCCTGGATGCTGTGGAGAACTGCGGCTTCGGCTGCAGCTACTGCAGTATCCAGTCCTTCTACCACGACGACGAGATCCACTTCGACAGCCGGTTCGCCGACAAACTCGGAGCTTTGGATCTCGACCCCGATCAGATCTATCACATAGGTACCGGACAGTCCTCCGATTCTCTGATGTGGGGTAACCGCTTCGGTGTGCTCGACGCCTTGATGGGGTTCGCCCGCCGCCATCCGAACGTGATCCTCGAGTTCAAGACCAAGTCGAAGAATGTTTCCTATTTCCTGAAGAACGAGATCCCGCGGAACGTCATTTGTACCTGGTCACTCAATCCGCAGACCATCATCGATAACGAGGAGCATCGGACCGCCGGGCTGCAAGAGCGCTTGGACGCGGCTCGGCGGGTCGCGGACAGGGAGATCCTCGTGGGATTTCATTTTCACCCCATGGTCCAGTATGCCGGCTGGAGGGAGGACTACAGCGACCTGTTCTCCCGCGTTGAGCGCGGATTCGATCCGTCCGAGGTGGCGCTGGTTTCTCTGGGCACTCTGACCTTTACCAAGCCCGTCATCCGGCAGATCCGTAACGCCGGCTTCCGGACCCGAATTTTGCAAACGCCCCTGACCGAGAGCGACGGCAAGCTGTCCTATCCGGACGAGATCAAGCTTGCGCTGTTCTCCCATGCCGTCGAGCGCCTTGCGTCCTGGAAGAACCGGGTGTTCTTCTATCTGTGCATGGAGAATCAGCGCCTTTGGCGGCCCGTGCTCGGCTTCGAGTATCCGTCCAATCAGGCGTTCGAGGAGGCGATGAAGGCGAGCTACCTGGGGAAAATTCGGCGAACGCAATACTGCGTGCGGAGTTGAACGCGAGATTGCTGCGTGCTGAATCCGGCCTCATTTCTGTTATTGTTCGCCCGACCTGGGTAGGACTTCGGACCGCTCCAGCAGATACGGCATTCAGCCGCAAACGAACGCACACTTATGCATTTCGATCAGAGGTACTCCTGTCCTCGGGCTCGGATCTGTGCGCATCACACCGGAATCTCAAATGAACAGCGAAAAAGCCTTTGTCAACAACGCACTGGAAGCGACCATCCGTATTGGTCTGGTGGTTTTGCTGGCGGCTTGGTGCTTCGAGATCGTCAAGCCCTTCATCATCCCCATCGCCTGGGGCGTCATCATCGCGGTCGGGACCTACCCCGCGTATCTCAAGCTGTCGCGGCGGCTTGGGGGCAAGCAAAAGCTCGCGGCGACCCTGATCGCGGTCCTGGGGCTGGTGCTCCTGCTGGTACCGGCGTTTCTGCTCGGCGGCACCCTGATCGACAGCGCACACTCACTTGCTGAAGGGCTCCAAGAGGGGACCATTGCCGTGCCGCCACCGTCGGATGTCGTAAAGGACTGGCCGATGGTCGGCGAGAAGTTGCATTCGTTTTGGAGCCAGGCCTCGGACAATCTCGGCGCCACACTCTCTAAGCTGGCCCCGCAACTCCAGGCCGCGGGCAGTTGGCTGCTATCTACCGCGGCCGGAGCCGGTTGGGGGCTGCTACAGTTCGTGATCGCCATCGTCATCGCCGGGGTGTTGCTGGCCAACTCCGCGGCCGGCAGCAAGATAACCCATTCCATTGCGACCCGTCTGGCAGGAGACAAGGGAACGGAGTTTGCGAAGCTGGCGGAGTCGACGGTGCGCAGCGTCACTCGCGGCATCCTGGGCGTAGCCCTGATTCAATCGATTCTCATCGGGCTCGGATTCCTGGTGATGGGGATTCCCGGGCGCCGGCCTCTGGGCATTGCTGTGTCTGATACTGGCCGTGATTCAAATCGGGCCCTTCCCGGTCGTGCTCCCGGTCCTGATCTATGTCTTCTCCGCCTACGATACGGTTCCTGCGGTCATGTTTCTGATCTGGAGCCTCTTTACCGGATCCCTCGACAATATCCTCAAGCCCATCCTGCTGGGTCGAGGCGTCGAGGTTCCCATGGCGATCATCTTCATAGGTGCCATCGGCGGCTTTATTTCGTCCGGTATCATAGGGCTGTTCGTGGGCGCCGTCGTGCTGGTGTTGGGATACGGGCTGTTTCTGGTCTGGTTGGATCACACGCCGCTTCCGAACGATTCGGAGTCCGCTGCCGCGCCTGCCGCTGTCGAAAACTCCGGTTCGATCCGGATAATGGAACGCCAAAACGCTTGCGCTTAGTTCGGGTTCCTGCGGGACAATGCGATTTCCAGGTTTACGAGCTTCTCAGAAGCTCAGGTCGACGAAGTGAGAGAAAGAAATGCAGGACCGGCCGATATCAAGACCGCAATCCCGAAGCGCCGCTACCAGATCGGCGACTTCGGTGCCTCGCTGCTCGGTGAGATCGAGAGCGGGGATGCGCGCGCTACCGCTACATCCTGGCCTTCGTCCAGCTCGGACAGTCGCAGCCTTCGTTCTACGTACTCCGAGCAGTCCCCGCCGCCGGAGCGGGAAAGGCAGGTATGCGCTGCGGGTGATCAACGAAGTCATGTCCGAGGTGGTGGATACGACGAGTGGGGGGATCTCGACGCCTTTGCCGAGCAAGGCCTGAGGCTTGGAGTCCAGGCCCTCGGGCTGCAGCAGGAGCAGATCGCGAGGTTGATGTAGGGACCTCAGGTTTGCCGTCAAGTGCGGCTGAAAAACGACGCCTCACTCCAGATCGAGGATGAAGTCCCACTGCTCAGCGGTGACGGGCATGATGGACAGCCGGTTGCCCTTGCGTACCAGGGGCATACCCGCCAATGGGCCGTCCGCGTACTGCTTGAGCTCCTTGAGCGGTATGTTGCGCCGCAGGTGCCGCAGGTAGCGCACGTCCACCATGAACCAGCGCGGGTTCTCGGGATCGCTTTTCGGGTCGTAGTACTTTTGCTCGGGATCGAAGGCGGTGTGGTCGGGATAGCTTTCCTTCACCACTTCCATGATGCCGACGATGCCCGGGTCGTCGCAGTTGGAGTGGTAGAAGAAGACCTGGTCGCCCAGCTTCATGCCGTCCCGCATCATGTTCCTCGCTTGGTAGTTGCGCACGCCGTCCCAGGGTTCGGTCTGATCCGGGCAGGCGGCGAGGTGGTCGATGCCGAAGACATCGGGCTCGGATTTCATCAGCCAATATTTCAAATCCTGTTTCTCCTGCTTGCTTGCCATCTCGGGTACCGCCCGCTCCCTGCATCAGCTCGTCGCCTTGCTCTCAGACCTGCATGCGAAGGATGTCGAATCGTACCTGCGCCAGCGGGGGATCGACACCAGGGACCGGGCGGTAAGGCCATGTTTCACGGCGGATTTGTTCTGGATAAGCGCAAATGGTGGCAGCTATCCCAGGGTCTCAAACTGCTCGAGCTTTGCGAAAAACGTGTGATGGTCAATGTAGTGGGTTCCATCGCATGAGAAAGACATGTTTATCATGCCGTTAATCAGGTTGACCGCGGCATTGCGCAAGTAGATGGTCTCGTCGGTCAACCGCAGCCGTTTGAACTCCTGGAACAGGCGCTCGATGTCCTGGTCTTCGATCAAAGGCGTGCGGCCCGCATGATCCGCATCCGGAAAGCGGTCGAGAAAGCCATCGGCGAGCACCTCTTCCCGTACGAATTTCTCGTAACAGAATGGATCGCGGGCAAACCAGCAGGTCAGCTGACAGGAGGAGTAGTGGATCTTTGCGTGGAATACCCCTTTTTGCGTAAGCAGCAAGCGGACGATTTCGTGCACACGTTCGATAGACGTGTCGAAAAGACTCTCAATGCGCTGCTGCTGGAACAAGAATCCGCGTACCGACGGATCTCCCTTGATCTGTAACCATCTCTCTGGCATCAGTCTTACCTCCAAAGCTCGTATGGTCGAGAAAAGACGCTCTTCTGGTCCGGCAACGGGTCGTCTCCCCTAGAGAAAACGGGAGAAAAGCGTCGCAATGCCGAGAAAGCTGAAGAAGCCCGCTACGTCGGTCACCGTGGTCAAAACGATGGAAGAAGATTGGGCAGGGTCCTTTCCGATCGAATTCAAGACCAGGGGAATCGCCGCGCCGAAGATTCCGGCGATGACCATGGACAGGATCACGGAGACGCCGATGACGCCGGCGAGTCCCACCGAGCCACTCCAGATCCAGACCCCGAGCGACGTGGTCGCGGCGACGGCGATACCGTTCCAATAGCGCACGACGCCGATGAGGCGTTCGTCGCCGTCGACGACGGGAAGATCGGTCAAACGGTAGCGATCCAAGATCTCGACGACCTCTTCGCGTGGCGCAACCGCGTTGACCGCCGCGCGCACTGGCCGCTTTATGTCCGCCAGTTGCGTTGTCGCGGTCGCGGTGGCGATAACTTGAATATCCACCTGCCCCTCGAGCCGGTTCTCGGCGTTGGCGACAAAGAGCATGCGCACACCACGCCTGTGCAACGCGCGGATCCGGGCGAGGGCCTCCCGTACCGTAGTATCGGCACGCAACAGGAGTACACGCGGATCCATCAGGGCACCTGCGCTATCGGCCGGGTAAGCGAGGATGGTGCGTAGTTCGTCCGCTTTCGTTTCGGTCAGCCGACCCAGATACCTTTCGCGCGCCTCAGCATCGCGCATCGATAAGAGTGCAGCCGCGCGGGACGGATCCATTTGACCCAACACCTCGGCGGCATGGTCGTCCGGCAAGGGGTCTATCGCTCGCATGCCGATGTCCGGCGACAGCCGTTTCCACGCGGAAATCAAAACCGAGATCGGGTCGGTAACTTCGGCCACCAATTGCTGCTCCTCCTCCATCACTCTAGAGCGCTCGAGTACCCCTTGAAAGACGCCGTCGCGATTGGTCACCGGCAGACTATCGTGCGTCAGCCAGGCGGGGTGGTTGGTCGCCGTGTGCAGCGCGGCCCGAGCATTCAACGCGACGCTCGCGGGCCGCATCAGGCTCTGGATTGCGCTGCGGTCCCGTGCGCCGATAAGGTCGGTAAGGTCTACCAGGCCGGCTAGCTGACGACGCTCGTTCAGCACGGGAATCGTATGGCCGGTACGCCGACCGGCGCGCCGCAACAGGCGCAGCGCATCGCTCACACGAAGGTCTAGCGTAAGTGTGACGGCGTCCGCATCCACGAAGGCGCCGATCACCCTCTCCGAGTAACGCAGGCGTAGCCAAAGGCGTGCTGCCGCATGGCGCGGCATGGCGGCAAGCAACTCCTTCACCTGGTCGCGCTCCATTAGGCGCAGGGCCGCTACCGCGGCCAAAACGGGCGTGCGCGCGAGTATTTCGCCGCCCGTCTTTGTCGGCAGCTGTGTAAGACACCAGCCGGCCGACCGGGGCGCCATGTGCTGGAGCACCTTAGCTGCGAGCCGGTGGGGCATGGCCTCAAAGATCGCTTTGGTGTCGCGATCGTCGAGGCGCGCCAGTGTGTGAGCGGCAGCAGCCGGGCGAAGCGCGAGATAGCCTTTTGTTACCCGGTCCAGCATGTGCGTTTCACTCCTCTTCGATGACCAGCGCCGCGGATGCCAGCACAAGGATGCTGGCGAACACATCCGCGTCCAGACCGAGCTGGTCGAGTCCCAACAGTAGCGTGAAAGCCAGGACAAATCCGGAAGCCAACTGTCCCATGGAGAGTCCATGCCGGAATCCGCTAGTCTCGGCAACAACCACGACCATGTTCCTCACACCATTGCTGATGAGGTAACCGACGAAAAGGATGAAGGCGCTGATGAGAACACTGGGATGGATCAACCAGCGCAGGACGAAGGCCGCTGCCCATCCTATGACAAGCAGTGCGAGCGCCCCGAGCAGGTTCGGAAGAAAGGTCTTCGTTGCCAAGGTGAGCTCGGCGAGCGCTTCTTCCGTCCAGAGCCCGGGATTGTCGATCAGGTTTGCCCTGATCTCTCTAAACGGTGATGGTGGTGGCTCAGAAGTCGGCGTAGCCATGGCGTTTTCTCGAATGTCTGCGCGGGTAAGAATAGGCAAGCCGAGCAGGAATCTGATCCAACAAATCGTCTAAATCGCTCAAGCAACCAGCGGAAACAACTGCGTTATTCCATCGGCGATCACGATGGTGCTCATCGCGCCTGCCCCCGCCAGGAGAGGATGACCAACGGGGCAACGGCGATGCTCGCCTGATCGGCAGCACTTGTTGTTTCCGATAGGCTGGAGCGGAAGAGATCTGGCTGGGCTTGTAGCATAGCCAGTTCTTCACGCTGACGGTACCGGAACGCGAGGCGCTCGAGGAGCGTCGCTCGGTCCGTACCAAAATCCACGTCCTTCGGCACCTGGGTCACTTCCGAGCCCACTGGTGATTCTTCCGTTTTGGGCTCCCGTCGGCCGAAGCGCCCCATCGATGATCCGTCTCAGTACCTTACCGCCTCTTCCAGCTTGGCGGCGAGGTGGCGGAAGTTCGCAAGCCGCTCCGGGTGGACGTGACCGTCCGTCACGGCCTGCTTGACTGCGCACCCCGGCTCCCGGTCGTGGCGGCAGTTGCCGAATTGGCAGTGCCCGAGATAAGGCGCAAGCTCCCGAAACCCCTGGGTTAGCTGCGGCAACCCGATGGGCCCGAGGCGAAAGCTGCGCACTCCCGGCGAGTCTACGAGTCGGCCGCCGCCGGGCAAGAGGTAGCAGGTGGCGGCGGACGTGGTATGCCTGCCCAGCCCCGTGGCCTTGGACAGACGTCCGATCTGTATCTCCTGGTCCGGCAGCAGTGCCTTGACCAGAGATGACTTGCCGACGCCCGATTGGCCCACCAGGATGCTGGTCTCCCCGCCAAGCACCTGCACGAGCGGGTCGAGGCAGCTTCCGTCCTTGACGCTGATCCAGACGACCGGATAGCCGATGTCCTGGTAGCGCGCATACCGCGCGCGGAACTCTTTCGCGGCCTCGGTGCTCAGCAGGTCCAGCTTGTTGAAGGCGATCATCGCCCCGACGCCCATGAGCTCCGCGGCCACCAGGTACTGGTCGACCAGATACTCGCTGGGCTCCGGCTTGGGCGCCAACAGGACCACCAGCCTGGTGAGGTTCGCAGCCAGGGGCTTGTCCCGGCCGCTGTAGTCGGGGCGGCTCAGGACGGCCTGCCGCTCCATGATAGCCGTTACGACGCCCGCGCTCGCCCCCGTGGGTTGCCAGACCACCCGATCCCCGCACACGGGATGGCCGATGTTCTGCCGAACCAGACAATGTTGCACATCGCCGCTGGTGTCTTCCACCGCGAGGTTGGCGCCATGGCGCACCACCACGAGTCCTTCGCGGGCCTGCACCTCGTCATCGTCGGAGAGGGCGAGCTGCGCGCGCTCGTCAAGGCGCTGGCGGCGGCGTTCCTGGATCTTGCGGATGCGCTTGATCTGGCGCTCGGACAGCCGCCGCCTCGGCATGGTCAGGGCTTGAAATGGTAGTAGCGCTCGTTCAGAAACTGCGACATCTCGCTGATATCCTCATCGAACCAGCGCAGCCCGAGTGCCGTCTCGCAACGCTGAACCTGGCGCTGCAGGGCGGGCAGGGAGGTGACCTTGCGGTCCTCCCTGGTGTACACCTCGGTACCGTGGCAGGTAACGCAATGCTGGTCGTACAGCGTCTCGACACCGTCCTGAGCGGCCGCGTAGCTCGGGGCGGCACCAACGGCGGCGGCAAGGCTGATGGACAGGATGCAGGTTCTCATTCGGCTACTCCGCAAATTCGTTAAGGTCGATTGTAGAGAAAAGGCGGGATCGGCGCACAAGGTTCCGTTCGGCGGCGGTCCTGCGGGCTGTTTCGCGGTAAACTCTTTTTAATACCGGCTTTAAGGACGAATGGGATGCCCCAGAACGAAAACAACCTCATCTGGATGGACCTGGAGATGACGGGACTGGACCCCTTCCGCGACCAGATTATCGAGATCGCCACCGTCGTCACCGACGAGCGTCTGGAGATACTGGCGAAGGGGCCGGTGATCGCCATCAACCAGCCCGAGCATGTGCTGGCCGCCATGGACGACTGGAATCGCCAGCACCACGGCGAATCGGGCCTGCTGACGAGGGTGCGGGCCAGCGAATACGACGAGCAGCGGGCGGAACAGGAGACCATCGGCCTTCCTGCAAAAGCACGTCCCGCCGGGTAAGTCGCCCCTGTGCGGCAACAGCATCTGTCAGGACCGGCGCTTCCTCGCCCGCTGCATGCCGCGCCTGGAGTCCTATTTCCACTACCGCAACCTGGACGTGAGCAGCCTGAAGATCCTGGCCCAGCGCTGGGCGCCTCAGGTGGCTGAATCCTTCAGGAAGGACGGCACCCATCTGGCCTTGGAGGACATCAAGGAGTCCATCGCCGAGCTGCGCCATTATCGCGAGCACCTACTGCGGGTGTGACGCTCGAGAGCCCAGACCACGTGCTCGCGGACCATCTCGTTCGGATGGTTCAGCCGCGTTCGTAGCGCGTCGATGACGCCTCGGGATGCGGGAACATTTCCGAGTGCTACGGCCAGGTTGCGTAGCCAGGTCGCGTGCCCGATCCGGCGTATTGCCGATCCCTCCGTACGCTTCAGGAACTCAGCCTCGGACCAGGCGAACAGCTCCAGCAGCCCGGCCCGGTCGAGCCCGTTCCGGGGCATGAAGTCAGGCTCCTCGCTCAGCCTTGCGAATCGATTCCAGGGGCAGACCAGCTGGCAGTCGTCGCAGCCGTAGATGCGGTTGCCGAGCAGGGCGCGCAGCCGCTCGGGGATGCTTCCCTTGAGCTCGATGGTGAGATAGGAGATGCACAGGCGAGCGTCCAGCTCGTAAGGGGCGACGATGGCGCCGGTGGGGCAGGCGTCCATGCAGGCGCGGCAGGTCCCGCAGTGATCTTCGGAAGGAGCATCCACTGGCAGGGGAAGGTCCAGGTACAGCTCGCCGAGGAAGAACCAGGACCCGGCGCGGGCGTTGATCAGATTGGTGTGCTTGCCGATCCAGCCCAGGCCTGCCTTGTCCGCCAGGGGCTTCTCCAGCACCGGGGCGGAGTCGACGAATACCCGGTGACCGAAGCTCGCCGACCTCTTCGCGGATGCGCTCGGCCAGGCGCTGGAGCCGGCGGCGAAGCACCTTGTGATAGTCGCGGCCCAGCGCGTAGCGCGAGACGAAGGCGGTGACCGGGTCCTCGATGGCCGCCTGCATTCGCTCCAGAGGCTCGGGCAGGTAATCCATGCGTACGCAGATGACGCGTAGGGTACCCGGGACCAGCTCCGCCGGCCGGCTGCGCTTGGTACCGTGACGGGTCATGTAGTCCATCTCACCGTGCCGTCCGTCGCGCAGCCAAGTGGCGAGCCTCTGCTCCGAGGCATCGAGGCTGGTGTCGCTTACGCCCACCTGCTGGAAGCCGAGCGCCCGGCCCCAGGCCTTGATGCGCCCCGTGAGGGATCTGTAGTCGTGTACGGTTCGCAAGGGTGGTGAACCAGGCTTGCCCATGTCGGTTATCCTTTACCCTATTCTAAAGCCGAAACCAGACACGGAGCTTCGAAATGCCTCGCCTGATGCCCGGTTCCGACCGTTTGCCCCATGCCCTCTACCGCGCCGAGCAGGTCCGCGAGCTCGACCGAACGGCCATCGAAGATCACGGCATTCCCGGCGCCGAGCTCATGGAGCGTGCCGGCCGCGCCGCTTACCGATTGCTGCGCGAGCGCTGGCCGGATGCCCGTGACATCACGGTCGTCTGCGGCGTCGGCAACAATGGTGGGGACGGCTATGTGGTCGCCCGTTGTGCGCAGATGGACGGCCTCGGTGTGCGGGTCCTGCAGCTCGGCGACGCGCAACGGCTTCATGGTGATGCCTTTGCGATGGCGGTTGCCTTCAAGGAGGCAGGCGGCAAGGTCGAGCCCTTCGAGTCGCTCCCCGAGCGCACGGATCTCATCGTCGATGCCCTTCTGGGTACCGGGCTCGAGCGGGAGGTCACCGGCGAATGGGCCGCGGCCATCATCGCTGTCAACGCCCATCCCGCCCCGGTGCTCGCCATCGACATTCCCTCCGGTCTGCACTCGGACTCGGGACAGATTCTCGGGGCGGCAGTCGAGGCGGAGGCCAGCATCAGCTTCATCGGGCTCAAGCAGGGCATGTTCACCGGGGACGGCCCCGACTGCTGCGGCCAGATCCGGTTCGATGCGCTGCACATCCCGGCGGTGGTCTACTCGCGAGAGATCCTATCCGCGCGCAGGCTCGACCACTCCAAGCGGTGCGCCTCACTGGGCCGGCGTCCCCGTTCGGCGAACAAGGGGAGCTTCGGGCACGTCCTGGTGGTTGGCGGGGCTCCCGGCTACTCGGGCGCGGCCCGGCTGGCGGGGGAGGGCGCCCTGCGGACGGGGGCTGGCCTGGTAAGCATTTTGACCCATCCCGACCATGCGCCGTACCTCAATCTTACAAGGCCGGAGCTCATGTGCCGTGGCGTCTCCTGGCCGATGGATCTCGACCCCTTCCTGGAGAAGGCGACGGTGGTTGCTGTCGGACCGGGACTGGCAAGGGAGTCCTGGGGAAAGGGACTGCTCGGCCGAGTCCTCGAGTCGGACTTGCCGCTGGTCGTCGATGCGGATGCCTTGAATCTGCTGGCCAAGTCTCCGGCGACGCGTGAGAACTGGGTCCTGACTCCTCATCCGGGAGAGGCCGCCCGCCTGCTGGGGACCGAGATCTCCGAGGTGCAGGGGGATCGTTTCACCAGTGTTCGCCGGTTGCAGGAGCGATTCGGCGGCGTGGTGGTCCTCAAGGGCGCAGGGACCCTGGTCTTGGGTGTGTCGGGCAAGCCGCCGGGGGTGTGCGACGCAGGCAACCCGGGCATGGCGACGGCCGGAACCGGCGATGTGCTGACCGGTGTTATCGCGGCCCTGATCGCTCAGGGCATGAGCCCAGAGGATGCCGCTTGTTCGGGTGTGTGTCTGCATGCAACGGCTGGTGACGTGGCGGCGACCGAAGGAGGGGAGCGTGGGCTGCTCGCGAGCGATTTGCTCAGTTGCATACGGCCCCTCATCAACTCTTGGGCGGATGCCTGATGAGAGTCCGTCTGGAAGGCGAGGCAGCACAGGACGCCTTCGGACGGCGTATCGCTATGCTTTTGTCGCCCCCCTGCGTGATCTACCTGCAGGGGGACCTTGGTACCGGCAAGACCTCTCTGATTCGGGGGCTTCTGCGCGGATTGGGCCACGTCGGTCCAGTCCGCAGTCCCACCTACACCCTGCTCGAACCTTACGAGCTGCAGTCTATATATCTTTACCACTTAGACCTCTATCGGCTCGCCGATCCCGAAGAGCTGGAGCTCCTGGGGCTGCGCGACCTTCTGGAGCCGCAGAGCGTTCTGTGTGTCGAGTGGCCGGAGCGGGGAAGGGGTGTCCTGCCGCAGCCGGATCTGACCATCCGCATCGAGCATGCCGCAGAGGCGCGTGTGCTGGACCTGGTTGCGGGAAGTCCGCACGGCGCCGAATTGCTGGCGCGCATGCAGGGCTCTGCTTGAGCGTTCAAGCAGCGAAAAAACTACCGGAAAATGCGGTACCCGCCGGGCATTCGGAGACAGGCTCGTTGCCCCGGGGCGGGATTTCAACTCTCCCGGGGGGTCGTTGGCTCGCATCCTGTGCCAAATCTTGTCGTTCCGGATTGCCCTGTATCGAGTTAGCGACAAATTTTCACCTGAACTCTAGAAATCAAGGCTAATCACCCGTTTTCCTTTAGGAACATTAGAGGATTTCTGCTATCCTTTAAGCAACTGCTTCCATTGGAATCCCGCGACTGGTGCCCGCGATGTATAGGTTTATCGCGCTAGTTTTGATCCTTTCGTCACTGTCTGCTCATGCGCAACAGGTCGAGGTGCGCGGTGCGCGTGTCTGGACCGCGCCGGATCATACGCGGTTGGTGGTGGATACCGCCGCATCTGTCTCACACAAGATTTTCTCGCTCGACGGGCCCCATCGCCTGGTCATAGACATCCCGGACGCCCGACTCAAGGACAAGCTTCCGACCGTGGAATCTGACGAGCCGTTGTTGACGGGCATGCGCAGCGGCGTGCGCGACGGCGATGACCTGCGCTTGGTTTTGGATCTCAAGCAGAAAGTCCGCGCCAAGAGTTTTGCCCTGCAGCCTAACGACCAGTACGGCCACCGCCTGGTGGTGGACTTGGTGCCGGTGGTTGAAGGGCCGGCCGGAAAGGCTGCGGCCGAAGAAGCCAAGCCCCATCGATCGATTCGCACGCAACCGAAGAAGGCGCGAGACGTCATCGTCGCCATCGATGCCGGGCACGGTGGAGAGGACCCGGGCGCGATCGGCGCCAAAGGCACCCGGGAGAAGCAGGTCACTCTGCAGATTGCCCGCAAGCTTGCGGGCCTGGTGAAGAAGGAGCGGGGCATGCGGCCGGTCCTGATCCGCGATGGCGACTACTACCTACGTCTGCGCAAGCGCATCAGCTTGGCGCGCAAGCAGAAGGCGGACCTGTTCGTTTCCATCCACGCCGATGCGTTTCGCGACCGGCGGGTACGCGGTTCTTCCGTATACACCCTATCTCACCGTGGGGCCAGCAGCGAGGCGGCCAAGTGGCTGGCGGATAAAGAGAACAGCGCAGACCTCGTCGGTGGAATTGATCTGAGCGAAAACGACAACCTGTTGGCCACCGTACTTTTGGATATGACGCAGAACGCCACTTTGGAGCACAGCAACGTTGCGGCGACCAAGGTGCTCGCGAACCTCAGGAAGTTGGGGGCGGTGCACAAAAACAGCGTCCAGAAGGCGGGGTTTGTCGTCCTCAAGTCCCCGGACATCCCTTCCATGCTGGTAGAGACGGCCTACATCTCCAACCCGGAGGAAGAGAAACGTCTGCGAAATGGCGACCACCAGACCAAGCTTGCCAAGGCGATACTGTCTGGCATCAAGGCATACTTCTCCAGCTACCCGCCTCCCGGTAGCAAGCTTGCTGGTGCCGGCAACGGCGGAGGCAGTGGCGGTAAAGGGCGCCGCCACGTCATCAACAGCGGCGACACGCTGGGGGAAATAGCCAAGCAGTACGACGTGAGTGTGACCTCTATTCGCAGCGCGAATAGCATCGACGGCGACCGAATCCGCGTCGGTCAGGTGCTTCAGATTCCCGAGGGTTGACGGAATCGGCCGCAAAGCGGGACGCGAAAACGTTACAGCGCCTTCGCGCTCCCGCAGCTCCGGGTTTCCTTGTCATTGCTCCCGTCCGCCTATCTCCGTCCGGGGCTTAGCCCGGGCCCGCCGCCTTGCGGCAGGTATCTCTGCGCCTCGTCGTTGTAGACATAGCGCACCTCGACCCCCTGGATCATGGCGACGAGGTCGAAGTAGTGGCTTCCGGACGACGAAAAACCGCGCTCGATGTGGATGTCGCCGAGACCGTCCGCCGCGATTATTCCCATCCACAGATAGCGCTCGCTGCCGATCGGGCCGAGGATGTTGACCGATTGGCCTTCCAGGCTCGAAAAGCGGAACAGGATCGCCAAGTCGGAAAGCGCGGTGGAATCTTCTGCCCGGAGCGACTGCGCGGAGACCAGACCGCCCTGCAGGGTGAAGGCGTCGTAGGTGCTGGAAAGCTCTTTGCAGCCGTCGAGCAGTGCGCGGATCTCCAAGGGCCGGCAGCGATCAATTTTCCGGCGGAACGCGATCCGGCTTCGTTTCCCCGGCCTCCCGAACACCTGCTGCGAGATTGCGCGAATATCCGGCCGGTTGCCGATCCGTTGGGTACGGGGTCGGCCCGGCGCGTTTTCCTGTTGCGATCCCGTCGTGCGCAGAGCATTGCGAACCTCAGCCGGCGTCAGTACCGCGCGTCCGCGCGCCTTTGCCATACCCTGGATGCAGCCGATGACGCCGGTCACGATCGGAGAGGCGCTGGAAGTTCCGCTGAAGCGGTCCGTGTACCACAGATCCTCACTCTCGCCGCCCTGCAGGTCGCCGTATCCGCAGGTCGTGACCTCCCGGCCCCAGCCCTGTGCGTCTACCAGAGCGCCGAAATTCGAGAAACCGAGGCGCGATCGATCGGGGCCGTGGTCGCTGCCGTGGGTCCCGGGGGGCGGCGCGCCGGCTCCGATGACGATCGCGCCGGAATCCCGGTTCGAGCGGCGAAATGGGTTCTTCCAGTCCGCTGGAAAGCCGAATCCGGGGGTTTCGTAGAGGTGGTCGTCGAGATCTTCGGCGCCGTTGCCGGCGGCCTCGACGACGATGATACCCGCGCGGGAGGCATTCAGAATGGCGGCGAAATCGTCCGGCCACCATTCGACGGCGATATAGCCCCGCTGGTCGCTACGAGAGTCGAAATCATGCCGCGGTCCCGGCCGGTGCATCTCCAAGAGCATGATGTCGCCCGGCCTCAGACGTTGCGCCGCCTGGTTCATCGCGCCCGCGGACCCCAACCCGCCGTGAGAGACCGCGCTGGCGATCGCCTCCGAACAAATGCCGACAATCCCGAAGCCGTTAGCATCGCCGCCGTATTCGCCGAGCACGGCCGTTCCGTGGTTGCGCCAACTGACGGCATCGTACTCGGTTCCGGCAACCACGCCGCCCTGATTCTGGGTCAGGTCTTCGTGGGTGAACCGCCAAGCGCCTTCGATATCGACAATGCGCACGTCGGAACCGCGCCCGCCGGCCTGAGTCCAGGCCCAACGTGCGTTGACGCCCTCGGGCGGGGGATCGAGAAAGAGTTGCCGGGCCGCGAAATCAGGCGACGCCGAAGGCGGTTCCACCGCGGCAGCGGCCATCGCGTTGATTTCCTCGGGTAATCCGGTGGGCGGCTTGATATAGGCGGCGGCAAGCTGATCGGTCTTGTTCAGCGCCTCGCACAGGGCCTTCATCTCTTTTTCCGGGACCTCGATTGAGTAGAAGACCGACAGATCCGCCATGGGCTTTTCTGCGGCGGCTTCGGCCCTTACCAACCGCTCCTGCACACGTTCCTCGGTGAATCCGAACATGGGCTTCATGACGCCCTTATGCTTCTTCAGCGCCTTGTCGAGATCGGAGAGGGTTTCTCCGGCAAGTGATTCCATGCGGCCGGCCGACGCCCGCAGCGCGGTTTCACGCCTCGTCATGACGACGAGCTCCGGTATTCCTTGGATGATGTCTGCTACCTTTGTCGATTTGCGCGCCATTGTGGGGTCTCCTTCTGGGCTCGTGTAGACATGCTTCGCGGCGCTCGCCGGAGCACAGGTCAATTCGGATAGATTTAAGGCATTTCCTCCGCTGGTTTGAGATAGGCCGCGTTGACACCCGGAAGGTCGCGCAGGGCTTGCGCGAGCGCTTTCGGATCGGAATTAGTGGAGATCGTGACATAGACCCCGCCAGAATCCGCCGGATTGGGAATGGCGTTTTTCAAATCCGCGATGGCGTCGTGTCCGTTCAAGATCTGCAGGAGGGTCCAGGCTTCCACCCGAGATGGATCCCGCGCGCTGAGATCCTCGAAAATGACCGTTGAGATGAGAATGACGACGTATGTCACGAAAGATGTCACCCCGTAGAAGGATGATCGCTACACCGCTTCTTGGCCCGCATCCTGAAGCGCCATTTCCGAGGTCTTGTTGCGCTCGTTGTGTAGGACTTTTCATGACTATAGGACATCTTTCCGAAAATCCACAGATCGGATGCTACAGTCGGCATTGGGCAGCGTCCGAACCTCGCTCGCATATGAAACGCAGCTCTTCCAGGACGTGAACAATTGATTGTTATAGATCCGGTCCGTGTACTTTCGGGTTGAGCACACACAAGGGATTGCGTTGACCCCCTTCAGGACTCCGGCAACTTATTGATTCTTAATGAGAATAATAACGTCGGAAAACCGTCGGACTTTAGTCGCAAATATTCGCGACGCCCCTGCTAACTTGAATCGCAAGGGCCGGATGCCTGTTCGGCCTGACTGGATGCGAAGGGCCAACGCGCTGACCAGAAGCGCAATCCCTTGCAAACCCGACTCTCAGGAGAAACGAATATGAAGACCATCATCACCGCCGCTGCCGCTACCCTGTTCGCCGTGACCGCCAGTGCCGCCGATTTCTATCAGGGCCTCGATCAAGGAAACTCCGATCTGTCTGCGCAACTGCCGAGCGTGGGGGACTTTGCAGGCGTGCAGCCGAGCATCGGCGACAGCGTTGACCGCTACCATGGCTGGGCTGACGGCAACCCGGACCTGTTCAAGGCCGACGTTAGCAGCCATACGCAGAGCGGCAACGACCCCGATATCTACAAGAGCCTCTCCGGTAATCCAGACCTGCAATTCTGAGGGATCGCGTGAAGCCCGGGGGCGGGCATTGTCCCGTCCCCATTTCGAATTAAACCGAACACTCTACATTGCGTTAGTCCGGCTTTGTTCAGGCCGTCAACGAAATACGCGAAAACCGTCGCGCGGCTCATGTAGAAAATTGCAGACCGCCGGCATCGGTTCGGAGGCCGAATGCTCCGGGATTCGGGGGGCGCTGGGAATAGGAAGCCCTGCAGGGGAAAAACTTATGCAGGGTTTGACGAGGGAGCCGGTCTCCGTGGCTATGATTGGGCGAGTGCGGCGCCGAAACTTTAAAAGGCCGCTTTACGGATTACCCTGTAGCGCTGCCAGTATGTCCGAAGGCTCCACGCGTTTGCGATAGTCCGGATCCGCAAAGGCGGCCTGGATCACTCCGTCGCGGCCGACGACGAAGGTGGCCGGCACCGGCAACACGTAGCGGCCCTCGCCGTTGTACTCGGCCAAGTCGAGGGAAAGGCGCTTCTTGTAGACGTCGCTGAGATCGGACGGCACCTCGAAGAAGAGCCCGTACATCTTCATGACCCGATCGTCCAAGTCACTCAAGATCTCGAACGGGTAGCCGTCATTCTCCACCTGCTCGCGGGACTTGTCCGGTATCTGAGGAGTCACCGCTACCAGCCGCGCGCCCTGTTGCTCGATGTGAGGAAGCGCCTGCTTCAGGCCGCGAAGCTGCAGATTGCAGTAGGGACACCAAGCGCCGCGATAAAAGGTGAGAACTACCGGTCCTTCGGACAGGAGGTCTTGGAGGCGTATCTGCCGACCGAAGGCGTTGGGCAGTTCGAAATCAGGAGCCGTATCGCCGACCTTCAAGCCTGGATCCGGCATCTTTACAGCCAGATCCCGAGCGGCGCGCTCCATCACCTGCCGATCCTCGGCGCTGAAGGGGGAGGCCTTACCCGTTGCCCGCTGCGCCTGGAATGCGTCGACGGCCTCCTGGTAGCTGGGAATCGAACCGGGCGATTCCCCCTGAGCGGCGATGGGCGTCATGGGCACGAGCCACAGCAGAGACAGAGTGAGAATTAGTCGGAACATGATGGTCTCCTCGCAGATTAGGAGCATTATCATAGACCGCATGACCAAACAGGCTGGAGTTTTCTTTCGCTCTTTCGGAGCCTGCCGCAGCTGTCCGCTGCGACCGATGCGGAGGCGCTTTTCTTTTAGAAAAACGCTTGCGAGAGACCGCGGAGAAGCTCGGAAAAGCGTTCTTCATCGAGAAAGACGGTTCTCCGGGCGGTTTTGCCGATCGGTAACATTCGCACCGAAGCCGTTGCGTCATAATAGTGGTTGGAAGCAATCGGCTTGGCCCAATCGACATGCGCCAACGTCAATCGCGAAGGAGTTTGCCGGTAACCGATGTTCGAAAAGATCAAGAGGGCTCTCCGACCCAGGTCGACACTTCAACTCGTTGCCGCGGGATTCATACTCGTCAGCCTACCCCTGGTCGCTACGGTCATCACGGCGATCGAGCAGGTAGACCGACTCGCCAAGCAAAGCCAGTGGGCTGTGATCAAGGCGGAGGAGGCAACGCAGGAAAGCCGTGCGTTGGCGGAGCATCTCACCGCGATGGAGCGAAGTCTTGTGCAGTATCAGGTGCTTGAGGATCGCGACTTCTACGACGCGTATCTGGAACGACGTGAGGAGTTCATCCGCGCAGCGGATGGGTTGCTATCGCTGGGCCTGAGCGACGAGCTGAAGCAGGAAATCCGCCGGCTCGTGAAACAAGAGGCACTGCTGTTCGAGAAGAGCCGTGATCGCGTCGAAGACCCCGCGTCAGCTTCGGACCCGGCCGGTCCTTTTTCGAAACTGTCGGCGAGTGCTCAGGCAATCGTCGGGAAGAGCAGCCGCCTGATCAATCAAGAGGCCGGCAATGCCAGAGATGCGGCCTTTCAACTCCAGCGGCTTCTTATGGTCCAAGGGGCTGCGGTGATCCCCGCGGCCCTGATTTTGGCTGCGCTGTCTATCTTTCTGATTTCTAAACCACTCAAGCAGATCGATCAGGCGATACGCCAACTCGGAGGGGGGAAGTTCGACGACGTCATTCGAGTGAGAGGGCCCAGAGATCTTGAAGAACTGGGGGACCGCCTCAACTGGCTGCGTGTTCGAATAGTCAGACTTGAGAGGCAGAAACTAGCGTTTTTGCAACACGTTTCACATGAGCTGAAAACCCCATTGACTACGATCAGAGAAGGATCTGAACTACTCGGTAACATCGGGGAAAATGACCTTGGCGCCGAAGATGCGGAGATCGTTGAGATCATGCGCGAAAGCAGTCTCGAGCTGCAGAAACTGATAGAAGATTTGCTGCAACTCGGCAAGAGCGAGCGCTTTGCACGCAAGACCAATGCGCTCTCCCAAATCGAGCTGGCCGATCTGATTTCAAAGGTGCTCACCTCACACAAACTTGCGATAGGGACGAAGCAGCTCAAGGTCCGAGAGAATCTCGCGGCCGTTAGGACCGACGGCAACGCCTACCGGCTGAGAACCGTCATCGACAACCTGGTTTCGAACGCGATTAAATACGCGCCCGTCGGGAGCCGCATCGGTATCCGACTTCAGACTGACGGCGCGCACGCGATTCTCGATGTGGAAGACGCCGGTCCGGGTATCCCTGCGGCGGATCGCCCGCGCGTGTTCGACGCCTTTTTTCAAGGCGATGCCGTCAGCTCAGGTCCAGTGAAAGGAACGGGTCTGGGTTTGGCAATCGCGAAAGAATATGTAGAGGCCCACGATGGAAGTATTGAAATCGTCGATGCACCGGTCGGCGCCCACATTCGCGTATCGCTACCGCGTTCTTCGGTTGCTGCAGCGTAGCGCCAGGCATGGCCTGCATATGGCGCGCAATTGGATGTTCGCATTCGTTGCCATCGGATGCCTGACAGCATGCCAGAGCGCGGCGATGGAAGACCTTCCCATACTGAAAGCTCTCGAAGAGGCTGCAATGACGAGCTGCGACGGGCCGATAGGCCGGCTGGTTCGCTATGCGAACGAGATCGACAAGCTCGACGGCGAGGAACTCAGCAACGCGCAACAGCGCGCCACGGATCGTTTTATCAGTAAGCCTCTGTTTACCAACCGCATGAAGCTTGCCCTTGTGCTCGCGCATCCCAACGCAAAGCCAGGCCAACGCGACCGCGGAGTCGAGCTGCTCAGAGGTGCGTTGGCAACTGACTTTGCTGCAACTTCGAGCGAGAAGGCGTTCGCTCGATTTCTTTATACCTGGCTCGCAAGTCGCGTCGAGCAAGCAAGTCCCGAGCTCAAGTCCACGCGGAAGAAAAACGCGAAATTGAAGAACCGTCAGAACCAGCTACAAGAACAACTCCAGCAGGCCCAGGAGGCCCAGGAGGCTCTTTTGGAAGAGCGTCGAGAACGGCAAACCCTCGAGTGGCAGCTCAAGGAAGAGCGACTAGAAAGGCAAACCCTCGAGTGGCAGCTCGAGGAAGAGCGACGAGAAAGGCAAACCCTCGAGTGGCAGCTCGAGGCACTCAAGCAACTCGAAGAGACCATCCAGGAACGCGAGGGTTCGGGTGAAGAGAGTAGCCAATGAACGAGACCAAGCAAAAGATACTGCTGGTGGACGACGACAAACGCCTGCTTCGTCTATTGTCCATCCGCCTGGAGCGTAGTGGTTATCAAGTGAGCACGGCGGCGAGTGGGGAACAGGCGCTCGCACAACTGCCTGCGTTTCAGCCTCAGTTGCTGATCACCGACATGCGAATGGAGGGTATGGACGGTATGGCGCTATTCGATCTGGTGCATGCGCAGGCGCCGATGCTTCCGGTGATCATTCTGACCGCGCATGGAACGATTCCCGACGCCGTGAGCGCCACTCGGCGCGGGGTATTCGCCTATCTCACTAAACCGTTCCAAGGCGGTCAGCTCGAAGCGGCCGTCGAGGGCGCGTTAAAACACACCGGTGCCGGACCGGCGGCAGTTTCCGCTGGCGGTGAGCCGCGTTGGCGATCCGAGATCATCACACGCAGCCCCACGGTCGCGGCATTAATGAACGAAGCCGAAAAAGTGGCCAAGAGCGAGGCGAGTGTGCTAATCCTTGGCGAGAGTGGAACGGGCAAGGAGTTGCTCGCCAAGGCCATTCACCGAGCCAGCCCGCGTCGCGAGAAGCGGTTTGTCGCCGTGAACTGCACGGCCGTTCCGGAAGCGTTGTTGGAGTCGGAGCTGTTCGGCCATCGGAAAGGCTCCTTTACCGGCGCCAGCCAGAGCAGAGAAGGTCTATTCTCGGCGGCAGACGGAGGCACGCTTTTCCTGGACGAAGTCGGCGACATGCCGTTGGCCTTTCAGAGCAAGCTGTTGCGCGCGCTGCAGGAACGGGAAATTCGGCCAGTAGGAGCGACGGACGCCGTTTCCGTCGACGTGCGGGTTATCTCCGCGACCAACAAAAACCTCGAGGAGGCGATTGCCTGCGACGCCTTCCGCGAGGACCTCTTCTATCGTCTGAATGTCGTAACGCTGGACCTGCCGTCCCTAGCCGAGCGCCGTGAGGACATTCCGCTGCTCGCACAACATTTCCTCAATGCGAGCTCCGCAGGACGCGATCGCGAGGCCAAAGTGGTGGTGGGCTTTGCCAGTGATGCCATGGAAATGCTTGCGACGGCATCTTGGCCAGGCAACATCAGGCAACTCAAAAACGTCGTGGAACAGTGCGTCGTGCTCGCCCCCACCGAACTCATACCCGCCAGCCTGGTTCAACGCGCTCTAAGAAGCAAGCCCAGGGAGCTGTTGCCGTTCGCCGAGGCTAGAAATCGCTTTGAGCTGGACTATCTGGTGCACCTGCTGCAAATCACCGAAGGAAACGTCGCCCAAGCAGCGAAGCTGGCCGAACGCAACCGATCGGAGTTCTACCGGCTCCTGCGCCGGCATCACCTCGAGCCGCAGCTTTTTCGAGACGCGGTGGAATAGGCCTCAAGCTGCCGAGTCCGTCCCTGATCGGCAACACACGCATTGCGTGCGCAAGCTTAGCGCTCAGCGCATGCGAAATGCCGATTTCGCGACGCGCGTTTGCGCATAACGCCTGCGTGTTCCCCATCAGCACCACTGGAAAGAAAAACAAAAACAGATGAGTTGAGTCGCCAGGCGTACGAAAGCGACGCCAATCGGCAACGCCCGCGGCGTGGAAATCGGACACTCGAGGACGCGGCGCGATCATCAGACTAAGAGAAAGCGCATATGCGGTTGAAATAACGCGTTTTTATTGCACTGGGCATGTTCCTTGCTGACAGGGTCTTGGACACGGCAAGTGCCGTGTTGGCTCGATTCGAGCCACATTCCTAAGACAACAGGAGGAACCGATGATGAGAACTATCGTTAAGGCAACGGTCACTGGCGTAACGCTTCTGCTCAGCGGCGTCGTCATGGCGGCGATTGAACCGGATACGGGTGTGACTTTCCAAATGCTCGACGTCGACGAGAATGGACTTATCACCGTGGAAGAGGCGAAACAGTCCCCGGCCCTCGAAAGCGTGTTCATCAACGCGGACGCAGATCAAGACAAACAGCTCACCGAGTCGGAGTTTAACAGCGCCGTCACGCTATTAGGAGGCTAATAGGCCGCGCTCGTATCTGTTGAGACGAGTTACAAATCCCCACGACCGACCCGTCTCTATCCTGAGGCGGTCGCGAGTGGGGTAACCCAACGCAACGATAGCCAAAACCCAAGCCCACTCCGCGAACGGGGTTCGTCATGTATCCGGCCGTTCGGGGTCGGGCGACTCCCCGTGATTACGGCTGCGCTGACGACAAATTTTCAGCGGCGGCAGAGACTTGCCGCAATACGATCCGCCGTTCCCTCGGCCCAGCCGTGGCCGGAACGACTGCTGAAACCAAACAACAGTTCGTAACTGAAGCCCCTCCACATGCGTAACAGATTCCGAGGCCCCATCCACATGCGTAACAGACGACTCCAAGGCAATGACTCTTACGAGAATCGTTTTCCCTCAGATCTCGTAAGGCAACTGGTCCTCGTCGTTGCCGGCATCCTTGCACTCGCATTCACCGTCAGAGCGGGGGCGGAATCGATCACGCTGCAATGGGATACTCCCGTCGACGGCTCTGAGATCAGCGGCTATGAAGTGCACTACGGCCAAGAGAGCGGGGTCTATACCGAGGAGGTTCTGCTGGCTTCCGGCGCTGGTACCGACACCCGACTCGTTGACAATTTGGGGCCGGGCGAAACCCATTACTTTGCAGTGAGATCGTATAGCGACGATGGTCGGAGAAGTGCATTTTCCAACGAAATCCCCGCTACGATCCCACCTGCGGTTGGCGACGGAGACGGACCTCCTCCAGCTCCTCCAGCCCGCTCCGCAGGTCTGCGCGGGCGATACCGTCTGGTCTGCCTCGGCGGTGCCAGAGACAACTGATGACCCGGACACATCAGCAGTCGAGTTGGGGATGAAGTTCCGCTCGGACACCGACGGCTACATTTGCGGCCTGCGCTTTTACAAAGGCAGCAACAATACCGGGACTCACGTCGGCAGCCTGTGGGACAACAATGGGACGCTTCTGGCGCAGGCCACATTCACCGGCGAGTCGGCCTCGGGCTGGCAGCAGGTCGACTTTGCTGCGCCCGTGGCGATCACCGCCAACACCGTCTATGTCGCGTCGTACCATGCGCCGAACGGACGGTATTCCCTGGATTCGGGATACTTCGCCAGTGCGGGCGTCGATAACCCACCGTTACGCGCCCTCGAAGATGGTGTGAGTGGCGGCAACGGTGTCTATTCGTACGGGTCGGGCGGATTCCCGGCGAACACTTGGAATGCCTCCAATTATTGGGTGGACGTGGTCTTCACCTCGGGCTCCCCTCCGGTCGCGGACAGCGACAGCGATAGCGTCAATGGGCAGTCCGAGACGCACCCGGTCCTGACCTATGGCGGTACCCAAGACGACGGGGACTCGACTGTAGAGGTGCTGGATAATGGCGCGACGCTGCGTATCGTCGGCAACGGCTGGAAGCAGGTGCGCCTGAACGCACCCTATACGGTGACCGCCGATACCATGCTCGAGGTTACCTTCAGCAGCGGCGTGCAGGGCGAAGTCCATGGCATCGGCCTCGACGACGACGACGCTGTCAGTGAGGTTCGGAACTTTCAGTTCTACGGGACCCAGATAGACTGGTTCCCGCTGCAGGATTTCAACGATTACGCAGGAGGGACGGTCACCTACAGGATTCCGGTAGGCAGCTACTACAGTGGAAGCCTCGACCGCCTGATTTTTGCCATGGACCACGACACGTCGAACGCCGACGGCGAGAGCGTATTCAGCAACATCGCACTGTACGAGGCCGGAACTCCTCCAGCTCCTCCAGCTCCTCCAGCTCCTCCAGCTCCTCCAGCTCCTCCAGCTCCTCCAGCTCCTCCAGCTCCGCTGGTCTGCGCGGGCGATACCATCTGGTCTGCCTCGGCGGTGCCAGAGACAACTGATGACCCGGACACATCAGCAGTCGAGTTGGGGATGAAGTTCCGCTCGGACACCGACGGCTACATTTGCGGCCTGCGCTTCTACAAAGGCAGCAACAATACCGGGACTCACGTCGGCAGCCTGTGGAACAACAATGGGACGCTTCTGGCGCAGGCCACATTCACCGGCGAGTCGGCCTCGGGCTGGCAGCAGGTCGACTTTGCCGCGCCCGTGGCGATCACCGCCAACACCGTCTATGTTGCGTCGTACCATGCGCCGAACGGACGGTATTCCCTGGATTCGGGATACTTCGCCAGTGCGGGCGTCGATAACCCACCGTTACGCGCCCTCGAAGATGGTGTGAGTGGCGGCAACGGTGTCTATTCGTACGGGTCGGGCGGTTTCCCGACGAGCACTTGGAATGCCTCCAATTATTGGGTGGACGTGGTCTTCACCTCGGGCTCCCCTCCGGTCGCAGGACAGCGATAGCGTGAGCGACGCCGCGGACCAATGCCCGGGCTGCGTCGTGAGCCAGGTCGACAGCGTGGGCGACGGCCCCGCGCCGATCACTGATCTCCTGGAAGTGGGAGAGGTAGAGATCGACGATGGATGGCAACGCATCGACTTCCGGCGCACTTTCGTGGATGCGATTGTGGTCGCCAAGCCACTGAGTGTGAGTGCCAACGAGTACAGCCCGGCGACCGTGCGCATCCGTAACGTCGATAGCACAGGGTTCGAGATCCGGGTCCAGGAATGGGATTACCTCGACGGGTTCCATGACTTAGAGGTCGTGAGCTACCTCGCGATGGAGAGCGGACGCCACGAGCTGGCCGACGGCTCCTTGGTCGAGGCCGGTCGGATTCAGACGGGCGCAACCAATGCCTTTGTCCCTACGGCCTTCAATGACACACCGGTAGTGCTCACCGCGGTCACCAGCGTCAATGAGGGCGAGGCGGTCACCACGCGGGTTGGCAACATCGATTCCGACGGATTCGAGGTTAGTCTGCAGGAGCAGGAAGCCAATGCCCAGACCCACGCCGAGGAGAGCATAGACTATATTGCCTGGGAGCCCTCTTCCGGCATTATCGACGGTGTAGAATTCGAGGTGGGCCTCACACTCGACGTGGTGACGGACGAACCCAGCGATCTTGACTGGGTGCCTTTCGCCGTCCCTCCTGTTTTTCTCGCCGATATGCAAACCAAAGACGGCGGGGATACAGCCAATCTACGTTTGCGAAACAAGAGCGCTGGCGGAGTCGAAGTGTGGATTGACGAGGAGAAGTCACTGGATCTCGAGACCGGTCACACAACCGAGATCGTAGGGTACCTCGTCATGGATCCCTCTTCGTTTGCCCAAGATCCAGCCGAGATCGAGGTCTTCGCCGACAGCTTCGAGGTGAGCGAATGGAACGGCCTCTGGACCGAAGACGGTCAGAACGACTGGTTCGGCTCGTCTCAGCGTGCCACAGACGGAAACCGGTCCGCGGAAGTAGACGGCAACGCGTCCGACGCTACGCTCACATCCATACCCATCGATCTGCAGGGCAGGCACAAGGCCACGATCGAATTCTCATGGTTGATCGAAGGCAGCTTAGATAACAACGAATATCTGGCGTTCGACGCCTCATTCGACGGCGGCGTGACCTGGACCGAGCAGCATCGGCTTCGCGGAAACCAAGATCAGGAAGACGTCTGGCACGCCCAAAGTGTTGAGCTGACCGATATCGACCAGCTGCGCATCCGCTTCAGGGGCGCAATGAGCTGGACAGGGGAAGATGCCAACGTTGACGAAGTGACGGTTATCGCCCATTGAGCCGCTGATCGAGCCGGCGGTCCCGCCACGACGTGCAGCGACACCTGCCGATCCGGGAACGGACCCGGGAGGTGGTCGCAGTCCGGCGGGACGCGCCGCCGGGCGATCACCGCGGCTCGGTCGGCTAGCCAGACCCTTGTTGACGCGCCTTCAGTTGCCGTTGGGGGGCGCCTGCACCGCGCCATCCGCAACGCGGCAACGATCAGCGAGGGGGCGAGGTGTCAGGTCTTCCCGTTTTCCTTGGTAACCATCCCCCGGCAAAGCCAGGGCTTTGAATTTGTGAGCCGCCCAAAGCGGCTAAACGGGGTCGCTAACGCGGCCCCGAGTTTTTTGAGCCACCTGAAGGGTGCTGTACCACCTTGGGGCGTGTGGCGTATCGAGTGAGTCAGCAGGTTGCGGGCGAGCAGACGGATGCGTACGGGATCGAGGGATAGGAAGGTCCCGGGAGGGTCGAGGTCCGGGTGGACTTCCACATCTGAAAACGACTCCTGTACCAAGCCTGTCAGCAGCTCCGTGGGATCGACGACCTCTCGAACCAGAGCATCGTGTCCTGTGCGCAGGCGCTCGGATTCCAACAGCTCGCCGAGCAGGGTCTCCAGCTCGCCAAGGTCCGTCATCAGTGCTTGGCGCGCGGCGCAGTCGTCGAGGAGCTCGGCGTTGATCCGAGCGCGTGTCAGCGGTGTGCGCAGCTCGTGACTGATGGCGAGCAGCAACTGCCGCTTGGCCTCGAGCATATCCCGGATGTCATTGGCCATGGCGTTGATGCTCTCGGCGAGCTCGCCCAGCTCGTTGCGACGGGAGATGTCGAGGCGGTGCTCCAGATCTCCGGAGCCAATCTGTGCGACACCGGCGCGAATGGTCTCGATGGGTCGAAACAGCCGGCGGATGGCGTGGTAGGCCAGGATCAGCACGAGGAGTACGCCGGCGATGGTGAGGACGATGGCAAAGGGAGCGGCATCGGCTTGGCGGTATCCGCGCGGCACGAGCACCACTGTCAGGCCGCCGCGCTCCACGCTTACGACGAATCCTTCTCTACCTCGCCCCAGCTCGATTGGTGTCCCGTCGGCCAATGTCCGGGTGTGCGATGCGCGCGGCGTAGATTCCGGAGGCCTACCCTCCGATGGCCAGGGCTCGGCCCCCAGCAGGTGAATCTGAACGGGTAGGCGCTGCGCAAGCGCGGCGGCACGTTCTGGGGTGGGCGGGTCTCCCAGCTCGGACAGCAGATGCTGAATTCGTCGAGGTGAGGGCCGGCAACGTCCTGAAAACTGCCTTCGACGCCGAAGCGGAAGCCGGTACGGACCACCATGGCGAGCAGGAATGCGGTCAGCAGAAAGAGGAGCAGGAGACGGCCGGACATCCGGTGGCGGCGTTTCATTGGCGCGGTGCCACGAAGCTGTAGCCCGCGCCGCGTACGGTCTTGATGTAGTCGCTCGGACGCAGCTTCTGGCGCAGGCGGCTCAGGAGCACGTCCACGGCACGTGTGTAGAGGTCCGCGTCAATACCCCGCAAGGCGTTGAGGACGTCGTCGCGGCTGAAGGGGTGGGCAGGGCGGCTTGCCAGCAGCTCGAGAAAGCGGTATTCCATAGGAAGACTGCCTGAGAGGCCGCTTGACAGAGTTTCCGCCGGGCAAGCTTTTGTAACTGAATGTAACAGCCGAGGTCGGCTGAAGAGAGTGGCGACCAGCGCCGCCGAAAACGACGAGTTGATGCAGGGAAACCGCAATGTTATAAGGTTTCATTGTCTTTACTGTCCTTCAGGGCCGGCGCCTTGAATCCTCGTGCCCGGGGTGCGGCCCCAGGCTCATGAATCACGCCGCTTCCGGGCTCGTTTTCGAACCGCAAATTTTGATGAAATGGCTTGCCAGGTTTGGTTCTGTCGCGAGAAGCAATCCGTTTGAATCCATGACGCGAACCCTGAGCACTGGTCTCTCATTGCGCTCTTTCCTGGGCTTCTTGCTCGGCGCCTGCCTCTGCGGGGTTTTGTCTACCGGGACTTCCCTGGCGAAGGATGCGCCTTTGCGCGTGATTGTGAGCGTGCTGCCAATGAAGACCTTCGTCGAGAAGATCGGGGGTAAGCATGTGGACGTGCGGGTCATGGTAAAGCCCGGCTACAGCCCGCAGACCTACGATCCTACCTCGCAACAGCTTACGGCTCTGAGCAACGCCGACCTCTATGTGCGCATCGGCGTCCCCTTCGAGCAGGCGTGGATGGAGCGCATCCGCTCCGCCAACCGGGAGATGCAGGTGCTCGATGCGCACGCGGGGATCGAGCTTCGCGTCCAAGAGGCACATGACCATCGGGATGGACAGGCCGGCGTTTCAGCCGATGGTTCCGGCGAGCAGGGGCGCCGCGGCGCCCGGGAGACCGATCTCCACGTCTGGACCGATCCAATCCTGGTCAAGCAGATTGCGGGCGCCATCGGCGACAAGCTCGCCGAGCTCGATCCCGGAAATGCGCAAAACTACAGACGTAACTATGAGCTATTCGCGGCGGAGTTGGATGCACTGGATCGGGACATCCGTTCCCTCCTCGGCCGGGAGCCCGGGCGCAAGTTCATGGTGTTTCATCCGGCCTGGGGGTACTTCGCCAGTGCTTACGGACTGATCCAGGTCCCTATCGAGAAAGAGGGCAAGGAGCCGGGGCCCCGCGCCCTGGCGGCGCTGATCGAGCATGCGAGGCGCGAGCAGGTCGAGGTCATCTTCGTCCAGCCCCAGTTCTCCAGAAAGTTGGCCGAGCAGGTCGCGCGGGCCATCGGCGGGCGGGTCCTGGCCGTCGATCCCTTAGCCGCCGATTATGTCGGCAACCTGCGGCGGGTCGCGCAGCAGATTGCCGGGGCGGTGCGAAAATGAAGCCATCGAAGTCCGACATCGAGGTCCGGAACCTGACTTTCTCCTACGGGGCGGCTCCCGTGCTCGAAGGCGTAAATCTCCGAGTCGAGGCCGGTGAGTTTTTGGGCATCGTCGGCCCGAATGCCGGTGGCAAGAGCACTCTGCTCAAGCTCATTCTGGGGCTGCTCGAGCCGCAGGTGGGTAACATCAGGGTCCTGGGTAAACGGCCCCGCGAGGCGACGCGGGAGCTCGGCTATGTACCCCAGTACCCGGGCTTTCCCAGAGATTTCCCGATTACCGTGGAGCAGTCGGTGCTGCTCGGGCGCATCGGCTTCCGGTCGCGCTCGGGCTGGCTGGGTGCCCTGACACCCTGCGTCGTGGGCAAGTCCGACCGAGCGGCCGCCCACCAGGCATTGGAAGAGGTCGAGGCGGAGGATCTGGCGAAGCGCCAGATCGGAAGTCTCTCCGGCGGGCAGTTGCAACGGGTCCTGCTGGCGCGGGCGTTGGTCACTGAGCCGAGGGTCCTGATTCTGGACGAGCCGACGGCGAACATCGACCAGCGCCTGGAAAGCGATATCTTCGATCTTCTCAAGCGGTTGAACGCACGCATGGCGATCCTGGTCGTCTCTCACGACGTGGGCTTTATCTCCAGCTATGTCACCCGGGTAGCCTGTATCAACCGTACGCTGGTCTGCCACCAAACGGATGAGATCGACGGCCAAGTCATACAGGATCTGTACGGGGAAGAGGTGCGCATGGTTGCGCACAAGCACTAGCGCATGACCGATTTCTTTGCAGCCCTGTCCGAGCACGCCTTCCTGCAATCTGCCCTGTTAGCGGGGCTGCTGGCCAGTATCGGCTGCGGTGTCATGGGGACCTACGTGGTGGTCAAGCGCATCGCGTTTCTTGCCGGCGGCATCGCCCATTCGGTGCTGGGCGGCATGGGTGCGGCGCTCTACTTCGGTTTCGATCCTCTGGCCGGGGCCCTCGCGGCCGCGGTTTGGGCGGCGCTGCTCATCGGCTGGGTGCGGCTGAAGTGGCAGGCCCAGGAGGACACCTTGATCGGCGCACTGTGGGCGATCGGTATGGCCGTGGGTATCCTGTTCATCTCCAAGACACCGGGCTATCAGACGGATCTCATGAGCTATCTGTTCGGCAACATCCTGCTCGTGGCGGACCAGAGTCTTTGGTTCATGGCCGCCCTGGATGCGCTGCTTCTGCTCGTCGTCGGCACCTATCATCGTCAATTCCTTGCCGTGGTCTTCGACGAAGAGCTTGCCCGGCTGCGCGGAATTCCCGTGACCTTTTTCTACCTGCTGCTGCTGGTGCTGGTCGCCGTCACCGTGGTGCTCCTGATTCAGGTGGTCGGGCTGATCCTGGTCCTGGCGTTGCTGACCCTTCCCGCCGCCGTCGCCGGGCACTATGTCCATTCCCTGAGCGCCATGATGCTGCTCGCCACGATGCTCGGTGCTCTGGTCAGCACGCTCGGGCTGGCCCTGTCGTACGGGCCGGATCTACCCGCCGGCCCGGTCATCATCCTGCTCGCGGGCGGCGTCTATGTGGTCTCCGCTCTGTCGACGCGCGCCCTCGCGCGCCGCCGCGCACGTTTGTCCTCATTCACCGCCAAGATTGGGAGGAAGGCCGTTGGATAAGAAGCAGCTCGCCAAGGTCGTGACTCGCGCCGAGCGGTTGTGCGCGGAACGCGGGGCCAGACTGACCAAGCAGCGGCGCACCGTGTTGGAGCTGCTCTGTGCTTCCGGAACGCCGCTAAGCGCCTACGAGCTCCTGGACAAGATGCGGGCCAGCTTCCGCAACCCGGCACCGCCGACCGTCTATCGGGCGCTGGACTTTCTGCTCGAGCAGGGGCTGGTGCACAAGCTGGAGAGCCTGCACGCCTTTGTCGGCTGCATTCATCCGGATCATCCCCATGCGGGTCAGTTTCTGATCTGTGCCGATTGCGGCGACGTGGAAGAGCTGGAGAGCGAGGCCGTCATGAGAAGCTTGCGATCCGCGGCTAGGACCACCGGTTTCGAGCCCAAACGCCCGGTCGTCGAGCTATGGGGAACCTGTGCCCAGTGCTCGGACAAGCACGCCTAAGGTCCCCGTTTTTCGTCCAGCTCTCATCACACCTTCGGGCCTTCCTTTCCCCTGACCTCAACACCCCGGCTTGTAGCGCAGATCCAACGTATAGGGATGATCCCCCGACGGCTCCTGCGGCGGGGCATCGACGATCCCGGAGCTGTGTCCCATGTTGCGGAAACGGGCGATGCGCCGGCCCTCGGCCTCGTAGCTGTTGACGGGCAAGCGGTCTTCGCTGCGTCCGCCCGGATGAGAGACGTGGTAGCTGCAGCCGCCGAGGCTCAGGCGGTTCCAGGTGTCGACGATTTCGAAGATCAGCGGATTGTGGCTGGGGATGGTCGGGTGCAGGCCGGATGGCGGGCTCCAGGCCTTGAAGCGCACGCCCGCCACGTACTCCCCCTTGCGTCCGGTGGGGTGCAAAGGCACACGGCGACCGTTGCAGGCCAGGACATGACGGTCGTCGGTCATTCCCCCAACCTTGACCTGCATTCGTTCCACCGAGCTGTCGACGAAGCGGGCCGTGCCCTGGGCCGTGACCTCCTCACCGAGCACGTTCCAGGGCTCGATGGCGGCGCGCAGCTGCATGTCGATGCCGTTTTGTGTGGACAGGTCGCCGTAGTGGGGGAAGCGGAACTCGAAGAAGGGATCGAACCAGGCCATCTCGAACGGATAGCCGGCGCGCTGCATGTCACAGATCACGTCCTGGAAGTCCTTGTACACAAAGTGGGGCAGCAGAAAGCGGTCGTGCAGCTCGGTACCCCAGCGCACGGGCTTCCTTGTGTAGGGCTCCCTCCAGAAACGGGCGACCATCGAGCGCAGTAGGAGCATCTGAGCCAGGCTCATGCGGGGGTGGGGTGGCATCTCGAAGGCGCGGAATTCCACCAGGCCCTGACGGCCGGAGGCGCTGTCCGGGGAGTAGAGCTTGTCGATGCAGAACTCGGTGCGGTGGGTGTTGCCGGTAATGTCCGCCAGCAAGTTGCGCAGCACGCGGTCCACGATCCAGGGCTGGGGAACCTCGCCGCGGGGCATTTGCTGGAAGGCGATCTCCAGGTTGTAGAGGGCGTCGTCCCTGGCCTCGTCCACCCGCGGCGCCTGACTGGTGGGTCCGATGAACATGCCCGAGAACAGGTAGGACAGGCTGGGGTGGTTCTGCCAGTAGCCGATCAGGCTCTGCATCAGGTCGGGCTTGCGTAGTAATGGGCTGTCGGCGGGGGAGGGGCCGCCAAGGGTGACGTGGTTCCCGCCTCCGGTGCCCGTATGACGTCCGTCGAGCATGAACTTCTCGGTGCCCAGCCGCGACAAGCGTGCCTCCTCGTAGAGGATGCCCGTATCCTGGACCATCTGGTCCCAGCTCGAAGCCGGGTGGATGTTGACCTCTATGACACCCGGGTCAGGGGTCACGGCAAGCTTCTGAAGCCGGTGGTCACGTGGGGGCTCGTAGCCCTCGATGATGACTTTGGTGCCCAGTTGGTCCGCTGTGGCCTCGATGCAGGCAACCAGGTCGAGCCAATGTTCAAGGTGAGTGAGCGGCGGCATGAAGCAGTATAGACGACCGTCCCTCGGCTCGATACACAGGGCGGTACGGACCAGGTCGGCGGGCCATTCACCCTGCCGGGCATCCGGCACCGCATGCTGATCGCTCCAGTTGGGGTAGGCGTCTGCGAGAGGGGCAGGGCGGCCGTAGCGATACCCGATAGCCGCAGGGTCCATGCCCTGCTCGCGGATACGTTGCGGGGCCAGGTCCGGCCGGGTTATGCGGCCATAGCGTCTGGCCACCTCGTCGTATGCGGCGTGCAAGGGCTCGCGGGGCTCGAAGGGGTTGCGCTCGTGGTCCGTTTCGATCTCGCCCTCGGGAACATGGGGCAGTGCGTCCAGCGGCAGGCGCAGGCCCATGGGCGAGTCGCCCGGAATCAAAAAAAGGCTGCTTTCCCGGAAGATCCAGCGGCCGCTCTGCCAGGCGCCCCGGGGACCCGGTCCAGCCCGGCGTAAGGGCAGCACATAGCCGGCGACATCGTTGATGCCCTGCTGGAACAACCGCGTGATGCGCTTACGTTCGATCGGGTCCTTGAGCTTGTTATCCAATGGGTCCACATTCGCGGGCAGGCGTGCCTCCTTCCACAAGTAATAGAAGACGTCCTCGAAGGCCGGCAGGGCGTCGTCGGGGACGACCCCCAGCTGCTCGGCCAGGGTCCGCACGAAGGCCTGCGCGTCCGCGGCGGTGTCACCGTAGGTCTCGGCCTCGTTGCCGAACAGGGCTGGATTCTGCCACACCGGCTCCCCGTCCTTGCGCCAGAAGCAGGACAGGGCCCAGCGCGGCAACTGCTCGCCCGGGTACCATTTGCCCTGGCCGATATGCAGCAGGCCGCCGGGTGCGAAGCGTTCCTTAAGGCGCGCGAGCAGGTCTTCGGCAAGGGGCTTCTTTGTCGGGCCCAGGCGGCCGTGTTCCACTCATCACCATCCATGTCGTCGATGGAGACGAAGGTGGGCTCGCCGCCCATGGTCAGACGCACGTCGTTGGCTTCCAGCTCCCCGTCGACCTTGTGCCCGAGATTCTCGATGGCGCGCCATTGCTCCTCGGTGTAGGGCTTGGTGACGCGCGGGTCCTCGTGGATGCGCGTGACCTCGGTTGTGGAAGTAGAAGCTGGTCTCGCACTTGTCGGTGGCGCCGGTGATCGGCGCGGCGCTCACCGGGTCCGGGGTGCAGGCCAGCGGGATATGGCCCTCGCCGGCGAACAGGCCGGAGGTGGGATCGAGGCCGATCCAGCCGGCGCCGGGCACGTAGACCTCGGCCCAGGCGTGCAGGTCGGTGAAGTCCTTCTCCGGTCCGCTGGGGCCGTCCAGGGACTTGACGTCCGCCGTGAGCTGGACCAGGTAGCCGGAGACGAAGCGCGCGGCGAAGCCCAGGTGGCGCAGGATCTGCACCAGCAGCCAGCCCGATGTCGCGGCAGGAGCCCTTGCGCAGTCGCAGGGTCTCCTCGCAGGTCTGGATGCCGGGCTCCATGCGGATGACGTAGCCGATGTGCTCGCTGCAGCTGCTGGTTCAGGTCCACCAGGAAGTACACGGTCTCCCGCGGTGTGCGGTCGACGCTTCGCCAGCCAGTCCTTGAGCAGCGGGCCGTCGTCCTTGATCTCCAGATAGGGCCCGAGCTCCTTGCGCAGCTGGGCGTCGTAGTTGAACGGAAAATCGAACGGCGTACTCCTCGACGAAGAAGTCGAACGGGTTGATCGTGATCATCTCGGCGATCAGATCGACCTGAATCTTCAGATTCCGCGTCTTCTCCGGAAAGACCAGCCGGGCCAGATAGTTGCCGAACGGATCCTGCTGCCAGTTGATGAAGTGCTCCTGCGGCGAGATCTTCAGCGAGTAGCCGAGGATCGGCGTGCGGCTGTGGGCGGCGGGGCGCAACCGGATGACGTGCGGCGAGAGGTTCACGGAGCGGTCGAAGCGGTATTCCGTTCTGTGGTCGATGGCGACTTGGATCGACATGTTTGCCGGGTCTCCGGAGGGTGGGGTTAGGTTTGAACGTTAGATGGGGGATGGAAAGCGACGAATCGCGTCAGGCCGCGACTGGATCCTCCACGGGTGCGGGAAGAAACCATGTCTCGGCCAGCTCCCGGTGCAGGTCCGAAACAGTGATCTGGAACTCGTCGATAAAGGAATGCAGTGCTTCCCGGTCGAGCTTCTCGACGCCCGATGAGGTCAGGGACCGCTTCAGACGCCCGACGACGCGCAGTGCCGCTTCGTTGCGGGGCAGCTCAGCGATGCTGGCCTCTACCTGGTTCACACAGTAGTAGACCGCGCGCGGAAAGACAGGACTTTGCAGCAGAAAGCGGATCACCGCGGAACGCAGAACCCGCGGCTGCTGACTGCGACGGTACATCTGGTAGGCGGACAGGGATTTGAGCACGCTCATCCACCGGATATTGTCGAAGGGCTCCAGGTCGGGTCCGTCCTCATGCAACAGGTTGGCGGAGCTGACGTCGAGGATGCGCGTGGTCATGTCGGCCCGCTCCAGGCTGCGGCCCAGGCGCAGGAACTGGTAGCCCTGGTCGCGGTTCATGGTGCCGGAGACCTTGCCGGCGATGGTCTGGCAGCGCAGCACGATCTGCTGCAGGAAAGGGATGGCGGCCGCGCTTGGTCAGGCCCTCCTGCATGTGCTCGCGGGCATAGAGGTGCAGGGCGTTGATCTGCTCCCAGACCTCCCGCGGCACTATGTCCCGGATGGTGCGGCAATTCTCGCGGGCGCTCTGCAGGGATGCCGAGATCGAGCCCGGGTTGTCCTTCGCTCCGATCAGGAAGCGCAGCACGGCCCGCTCGCCGTAGTCGCCGTGGCTCTTCGGGTAGATCTCGTCGCAACCGCTGATGGCGATCAGCGGCTCCCAGCCCTGGCGCATTCCCGTGGGCAGGTCCAGCAGCAGGTTGGTGCCGACGGAGACCAGGCGCGCGGTGTTCTCCGCCCGCTCGAGGTAGCGGGACATCCAGTAGAGGTTTTCGGCGACGCGTGAAAGCATGGGTCAGATCCTCCTCTTCGAAATCGACGATCCAGGTGTCCTTGCTGCCGCCGCCCTGGGACGAGTTCACCACCAGCGAGCCCTTGCGCAGCGCCACCCGGGTCAGCCCGCCGGTGGTCACCTGCTGCTTGTCGGCGGACAGGATGAACGGCCGCAGGTCCACGTGGCGCGGCTCCAGCGATGCTCGCCACGACGGTGGGCACCGTGGACAGCTTCAGGGTCGGCTGGGCGATGTAGTTGCGCGGGTCCTTGCGGATCAGCTCGGCGAACTTGTCGCGCTCGGCCTGCGGTGGCGTAGGGGCCGATCAGCATGCCGTAGCCGCCGGACTCGTTGGCCGGCTTGACCACCAGCTCGTCGAGGTTGGCCAGCACGTGCTCGCGCTCGTCCTCGTACATGCAGCGCTAGGTCGGCACGTTGGCGATCATCGGGTCCTCGTCCAGGTAGTACCTGATGATCTCGGGCACGAAGGCGTAGACCACCTTGTCGTCCGCCACGCCGGCGCCGGGGGCATTGGCCAGGGCCACGTTGCCGGCCTTCCAGGCGCGCATCAGTCCCGGCACGCCGAGGGTCGAGTCGGGCCGAAAGGCCTCCGGGTCGAGGAACAGGTCGTCGATGCGGCGGTAGATGACGTCCACCCGCTGCGGCCCGTCGACCGTGTGCATGTAGACGCAGTCGTCGTCCTCGACCACCAGATCGCGGCCCTCCACCAGCTCGCAGCCCATCTGCTGGGCCAGGTAGGCGTGCTCGAAGTAGGCGGAGTTGTAGATGCCCGGGGTCAGCACCACCACCTCCGGATAGTCCGCCGGTCGCGGTGACAGGGCGGCCAGGGTGTCGAAGAGCTGGGAGGGGTAGTCGTCCACCGGCAAGGGGGCGTAGTCGTCGAACAGCTCCGGGAACACCCGCTTGGTCACCAGCCGATTCTCCAGCATGTAGGAGACGCCGGAGGGCACCCGCAGGTTGTCCTCGAGCACGTAGATCGTGCCCTGGCCGTCGCGCACCAGGTCGGAGCCGCAGATGTGGGCCCAGATTCCGAGCGGCGGATCGATGCCGACGCACTGGGGACGGAAGTTGACCGAATCCGCGAGTATCTCGCGCGGAAAGACACCGTCCTTGATGATCTTCTGCTCGTGATAGAGGTCGTCGATGAACAGGTTCAGGGCCTGAACGCGCTGCTCGAGCCCCGCCTCGATCCGTTCCCATTCGAGACGGGGGATTATCCTGGGGACAATGTCGAAGGGCCAGGTGCGGTCGATCGAGCCCTCTTCGTCGTTGTAGACGGTGAAGCTGATGCCCATCTCCTTGCAGGCCAGATCCGCAGCCGCCTGGCGCTCGGCCAGCTCGTCCGCGTCGAGACCAGCCAGTCCCTCGGCCAGCGCGGCCGCCCAGGGTCGGGGCATGCCGTCGCCGTCGATCATCTCGTCGTGGCAGTCTGCTGTCTCATAGTCTTTCCAGTCGATCGTCATGAGAATGCGCTCAGATTTGAAGTATCCGATTGGGAAGCGAAATAGCTATGCAGGGATCTTGCCGAAATTGCCTTGTCGCCCATTGTTCTCACCTGAGAAATGCTGAACGAGGGGTTGATCGTTGCCGGCGTCCGCTATTCCCCGTCCGTAGCGTTGGGCCAAGATCGGCCCGGTTACGCCTCTATTTGGGGCGTAAGAGGTGGTGTCCGCACCAAGTTGGAGCGCAAGATGCCGCGATCTGAGCTTCATGGGGATGCGCGGATGCATGTGGTTTCCATCGCGTGAATTGACCGTACACCCATAAGGCTCTGTAGCGCCAACGAAATCCCCGAGCACATGCTTTGTTCGTCGCGGTATTCCGGTCCTTGATCCTATTGCCGGCTCATTTATTGCATCGAATTCTACGTATAACTACGTATCCAAGCGTCACGAGAGTCGCGTTGTGTTAAGAGAACTCCAGCTTCAGTCCAGAGTCCACCCTGCGCCTCCCCCGAGGCCCGCCGCCTACCACGAGTTCTATCGGGACGATTTTCGGCCGCGAGACCACTATGAGCCCATGTGGGACCAAATCCGGCATACCGGCCAGCGTATACTCGATGCCAAATCCCGCGAGGCCCACCTGTCTCTGCACACCGAAGGGGTCACTTTCACAGTTTACGCCAACCAGGACGATGGCATCGAACGCGTCTGGCCCTTTGATATAGTCCCACGCATCATACCGGCGCAGGAATGGCGCACCATCGAGGCAGGGCTGAAGCAACGTGTTCGCGCGCTGAATTTGTTTTTGAAGGACATTTACGGCCGCCAGAACATCCTGAAAGACGGCGTCATCCCGCCGGAGCTGATCTACAATGGCAAGGACTTCCGGCGTGAGATTATGGACATCAGCCCGCCCCACGACATTTACACGCACATCAGCGGCATCGACCTCATCCGAGACGAGGAGGGGAGATACCTGGTCTTGGAAGATAATCTTCGCACGCCTTCCGGCGTGTCCCATATGATCGAGAACCGGATCGTAGAGCGGCGCATTCTGCCTGAGCTCTTCGCCCGATACAGAGTGCGGCGGGTCGAGCACTACCCGGACCTACTGCTGCAGGCGCTGCGCCACCTCTCGCCGCGAGGGGACGAGCAGGCGACCATCGTGGTGCTGACCCCCGGCGTCTTCAACTCCGCGTACTTCGAGCACACTTTTCTCGCCAAGGAGATGGGCGTGGAGCTCGCCGAGGGTAGAGATCTGGTCTGCAAGAACGACAAGGTCTATCTCAAGACCACCCGCGGCCTGCGGAAGGTGGATGTGGTTTATCGTCGGGTCGACGACGAGTTTCTCGATCCGCTGGAATTCAATCGGGAGTCGGTGCTGGGGGTTGCAGGTATCATCAACGCGTGGCGGGCAGGCAATGTGGCCATCGTCAACGCCCCGGGCGCCGGCATCGCCGACGACAAGGCGGTCTATGCCCATGTGCCGGAGATCATGGGCTACTATCTGGGCGAGACTCCGATCCTCGACAACGTCCCAACCTATGAGATGACGGACGACCAAGACCAAGCCTACGTGCTCGAGAATCTTGCATCCATGGTCGTCAAGTCCGTCGCCGAATCCGGTGGCTATGGCATGCTCATGGGCCCGGATTCCACTCCCGCCGAGCGGGCCGACCTCGCCGATAAGATCCGGGCGAATCCTCGCAATTACGTGGCGCAACCTGTAGTTCAGCTCTCCCGCCACGTCTGCTACATGGATGGCGAGCTGGAGTCCCGCCACCTCGATCTGCGCCCCTTCGTTATCTACGGGCGCGACATCGAGGTGGTACCCGGCGGCCTGACCCGTGTTGCCATGACCAAGGGCTCTCTGGTGGTAAATTCATCGCAGGGAGGGGGCAGCAAAGACACCTGGGTCTTGGCCGGCTGATGCGGAGCAGGAGAGAAAAAAAACATGACCGAGGATACCCTGACCCTCGTGATCGCCACAGATCGCGGCCAAGGCCCCGATCCTTTGACCCTGCACCGCCCAAAGGCGGCGCTGCCGTTCGGCGGCAAGTTTCGGGTGATCGACTTCATCCTGGCCAACTGCCTGCACTCGGGTCTGCGCCGGGTTCTGGTCCTGACCCAATACAAATCCCATTCGTTGCACAAGCACCTGCGCGACGGCTGGTCCATCTTCAACCCGGAACTCGGTGAGTTCATCACAACGGTACCGCCGCAAATGCGTGAAGGTGCGGGCTGGTATACCGGGGCGCTCGACGCCATTCGTCAGAACCGCTACTTGCTAGCACGCAGCTCGGCAAGTCAGATCCTTTTACTCGACGGCGGCTACGTGTATCGCATGGACTATGCGGAGATGATCCGCGCCCATTTGGAGCGTGACGCAGAAATAAGTATGGCGGTGAGACCCGCGGACAGGTCGAGCAACAGACCGCCGTTCGTGGTCACAGACGAGGCGGAACGAGTCGTCGAGATGGAACGGGCTGCCGATATGCGCGCGACAGAGGACTCCGAAGAGACCGGCGAGCCCGGGCTCACAACCATGGGGGTTTATCTCGTCAACAAAGAAGTGCTGCTCGAAGAACTGGACCGGTTTGAAGGCGGCTCAGCCGAGATCCCGGACCTACGGGAAGACCTGATCCCTTCGCTGTTGTCCTCGCGGCGCGTGCTCGGCTATCGCTTCGGACAAGAACGAGGGCGCGTGACCCCTGATCGCTATTGGTGCGGTCTGGATTCCATCGACGACTACTATGAGGCCAATATAGCTTTGCTGCTCGCCGACCCACCGTTGGATCTGTATCAACAAGACTGGAATATCCGTACCTATCAGGGGCAGTATCCGCCGGCACGCACGATTCCCGGAAACTCGGGAACCGAAGGCATCTTCGTCAACTCCATGCTCGCCGCCGGTACGCTCATCGTAGGTGGCGGTGTCAATCACTCCATCCTGTGCCCCCGCGTGCGGGTTATGGACCGGGCCATCGTGGACTCATCCATTCTGTGCGACGGCGTTCAGGTGGGCGAGGGCAGTCACCTGCGCAACTGTATTGTGGACAAGGACGTGGAGATACCTTCAGACACCCACATCGGGTTCGAGCCGGCGGAGGATCGGGAACGGTTCACGTTGTCGGAGAAGGGTGTCACTGTCATTCCCAAGGGATATCGCTTCGGCGATTAGCCGATTCTAAAATCCTGCCGCGCGAATCGGCACGGCGGCCATACGCCGGTCGCGAATAGAGGGTTACTGGCTCGGTGTAAGCATCATTCGCCGCGCCGCTGTTTCGCGAGTTGCTTCTCGATGATGTTGCGGATCGCCGAGCGTCTCGCTGACGAAGCGGGCGCAATAGCCGCATCCTTCGGTCGCGTTGGATTCCTCTCTCGCGTCGCAACCGTCGATCCCAGCTCGGCGATGTTCGACAGGTACTGACCGACTAGCTTAGACGGCCTTGCGCCACCGGCAGCGACGGAAAAGCAATCTATTGCAGACGAACCGGAAACGGCTCTAGACTTCGCGCGCGACCAGAGCAGATACGAGCCCAAACGAAGAACATTAATGGCAGCCAACTCATCGACGCCTACCACCGACAAGCTCCCGTCCTTCGCCGTCGGTGAATGGAAGATCGAATCCGGCAGTCAACGCCTGTCGCGCGACGGACAAGCGATAAAGCTGGAGCCGAAGGTGATGCGGGTCCTCGTCTATCTCGCAGAGCGTCAGGGCCGGGTAGTCTCGCGGGAGGAGCTGGAATCCGACGTTTGGGCGGGCAGGGTCGTGACCTATGACGCTGTTACCAACACCATTATCAAGCTGCGAAGGGCCTTCGGCGACGATCCGAAGGAGCCCAGGTATATCGAGACCATCTCCAAGAATGGTTACCGGCTGATTCCGCAGGTAACCTGGAATTCGCCGTCCCCCGATGATCTCCCTGCACGGATTGAAAAAGAAATCGGGACCGATGTCCCGGGTTGGCTCGAAAGAAATCGAATCGGCGTCGTATTCGGAACCGTTGCCCTCGCTCTTGCAGGGGGCTGGGCGCTCTTGAGCAAAGAAGAGCAGGCTCCGCTCCCCGCGCAAACGGCTTCCGGGGAGCCTCCGTCCATCGCAGTGCTTCCCTTCGACAATCTCAGCGGCGATCCCACCCAGGATTACTTCTCCGACGGCATTACCGAAGACTTGATCACCGACCTGTCGAAGGTATCCGGATTGCTAGTGCTCGCGCGCAACTCTGTCTTTGCTTACAAAGGCAGCACGTTGCCGGAGCAGGAGATCGGGAAAGAGCTGAAAGCGAGCCACCTGCTCAAAGGAAGCGTACGGAAGGAGGGGGATCGAGTGCGAATCAACGTGCGACTGGTGGATGCCATTCACGGAGGCAACCGTTGGGCCGAGCGCTACGATCATCGACTCGACGACATCTTTGCGATCCAGGACAAACTAACCGCTCAGATCGTCTCCGCTATGGAGGTGGAGCTCGCCCCATCCGATCGGCGTCGCCTGACCCGGAATCATATCGCCAGCGTAGAGGCGTACGATGCCTTTCTCAGAGGACTCGATTTCTACGGCCGGCGCTCCGAGGAAGATAACCGGCAGGCGAAAGAGCACTTCCAACAGGCTATCGATCTGGATCCGTTGTATGCGCGCGCTTACACAGGGCTTGCGCTGGCGTACACAAGGGATTTTAGCGACTCATGGTCGGACCCGGATGGGCAATCGATGAAAAAGGCGAACGAGCTGGCGCGCAGAGCAGCGGAGCTCGACAACTCGGTGCCCCAAGTCCGTTTCGTTCTTAGCCAACAAGAGCTCTACGCTCGCAATTACTCCGCGGCGATCGACCAGATCGAGCAGGCTATCCAGCTCAAACCCAGTTATGCGGACGGGTACGCGATGCTCGCATGGACCCTGCACTTCGCTGGACGCCCCGAAGAGGGATTCGAAGCATTGCAGAGGGCGGTACGGCTCAATCCTCGCGTACCCGCCATCTATCGCGGGATCTTCGGGGCCTTGCACTATGAGCTCGGAAACACGCAAGAAGCGATCGGATATCTGGAAGAAGGTACCGAGATCAGCCCGAACTACCAGCTGCTTCGGGTTTTATTGACGGCCGCGTATTCAGGAGCCGGGATGCTGGACGAAGCGCAGTGGCAAGCCGAGGAAGTCCTTGCCCTAAATCCCGATTTTTCTCTAAAGGACATGGAGCAGGTCTACCCGATACGCAACCCCCTGTATATGGAGCGAATGATCGCCGATCTGAAGCGAGCGGGACTCCATTAATGATAATGAGAACCGCCCCCGCACCGATTCGACACGGAGGCGTTCAATTTCAAAGAACCGCGTTTATTTCTTCGGCGCGTGCGCAGGATCTACATAGTGGATTGACGTGGGGCCCGTGCCGCTAACCTGGACAACAGCCTCGCCGTCCGGAGTGGATATGAAGTGCGGCACTCCGGCAGGCTCGGTGTAGAAACTGCCCGCAGGAAGGGCTGTCAACTTTGATTCGTCGAAAGTCTCGCCCCATCCGATGTACCAGGATCCCGAGATGACCGTATAGGTTCGGTCGTCCGGGTGACTATGGGCCTGTACGGTACGGCCCTTCGGAAATTTGACCCGATAAACGTAGGGGCCGGGTTCCTTGCCACTGCTGATTATTTTAGCTACGCCGAGCTCGGGAACCCGGGGTCAGGCTCCCAGCTCATCTGATCAGGTGTCATGGTAAGACCTTTTTTCGGGGATTCCGCTGCTCCATAAGACGAGAACAGCAGGAGAGTTGCTGCACATAGGTACACAGTTGGGGTTGCGTGTTTCATGTGAATCCTTCTTTAGCTTGAGGAAGTTGAACGTAGGCGACCTGCGCCAGTCCTCGCTGGCGACGAAACCAAATCGTCCGTCGTGCGGGACCTGCTGCAAGAGATAACACAAGCAGGAAAGAAAAGACTCAAGGAACGACGACGGTTTTGCGACCCTTCGTCGTTGTTTTCCCCACGATATAGATTGAGCGAGTGCCAAGCGGGGTACAGTGTAGGAAAACCAAGGCGTCGACAGGCCAACGGAACGTCCCGGGTTGTCCTGCCGTACCTCATTCTATGACTTTACATAATATACATTATACGCAATCCTCGAGGGGGAGGATTCACGGCTGTCGATCCTCGCCGGATACGTTCCCTGGGACGGCTGGCAAGGCTGGGAGGTCCACCAGGGGCTTTTCTTTCCTCCAGGCTACAATCGCCGAACCATGCTTGCAACGACAATGCGTCGTACATCGCTGGATGCGCAGCTCCGACCGCTGATGGCATCTTCTTCCAGGCCCAGAGCAGCCGGCAATTCCGCTTCAGTTCGAAGTCAAGTGTCCCAGGGTTCATGACGTGCGCGACCATGTTGATCATTGCGTCAGCCTCGCATGGATGGACCACTGAATACTCGTCACGCGCATCAAATCGACGCCAAAGTTTAGCGATGTAGGCGTCGGGATCCTCTTCCATGAAATCTTTTTGAAGCTGGACAGTACTTGTTGTTAATGTCCAGCAGGTGAAAGATGAAGCAGTTCGGATCTCGCTGCTTTACCCGACACATCTACACATGATACTGCTTCCACAGGTGGCTCCAGACACGTACCGAGGAGTCAGGGCCAGGAAGCGTGTGGCTAGCGGGAGCGCTCCAACGCCGCTTCACACTTGGCCTCGGTGCATACCATTACCCACATCTCAACGGGGACAGAGTTGCAGCGGGCTGGACACGCTGAGCCGTATCTGTTGAAATCCGTCCTCATCACAACTGATGGGGCGAGAGCAGATGGGCGAGGCGATACCGAGCAAGCTGTGCGGGCGGCCGTTCGATGGGTCGGACCTGGAGACGATTCGCCGCGAGATTGTGGCGGCGAACCCACCGTTGCGATCGGAAATCGCGCGACAGGTATGCCGGGCGCTGCAGTGGACCGACGCACTGGGCCGGCCCAAGCTGATGAGCGCCCGGGTGGGGCTGCTGCGGCTGCATCGGGCCGGGCTGATCGAGCTGCCGGCACCGAGCAGAGGCAATGGCAACGGTCGGGGGCTGGTGCATGGACCGGATGTCTGGCCCGAGCCGCTGCCGGTAGCGGGAACGGTTGGGCAACTGAGCGGGCTACGGCTCGAAGCGGTGATCGACCAAGCGCGCCTCGCGCCTGTGGAACGGGCTGATCGATCGTTACCACTACCTGGGCTACACCCCCTTGCCGGGGGCGCAGCTGCGTTATCTGATCGACTGCGATCATGGGGTGCTGGGGGCCATCGGCTTCGGAGCGGCGGCCTGGAAGGTCGCGGCGCGCGACCGCTGGATCGGTTGGGAGGCGCCCTGTCGCGAGGCCCGCTTGGGTCGGGTGCTCAATAATGCTCGGTTTCTGATCCTGCCTTGGGTCCAGGTGAAGAACCTCGCCTCGAAGGTGTTGGCGCTGGCGGCGGCACGCATCCCCGAGGACTTCGCGGCCCGCTATGGCGAGCGGGTGGTGCTGCTGGAGACGTTTGTTCAGATCCCGCGCTTTCGCGGAACTTGCTACCGCGCGGCCAACTGGCAGTATGTGGGCGAGACGGCGGGACGCGGCAAATGCGACCGCCATCATCGCTCGGCGCTGCCGCGTAAGGCGGTCTACGTCTACCCGCTGGGCGCGGACTTCCGCGCCGCGCTGGGGGTGGCGGCATGAGCGCACTGGCCGCGGAGTTGACCTTGATCGACCTCGGCGATCAACGCCTCAATCGCCGCGCTCGGCGAATGCTGGAGAAACTGGGGGACAAACCGACGGTGAGTATTCCCGCCGCCTGCGGGGGCTGGGGCGAGACGCGCGCCGCCTACCGCCTGTTCGACCATCCCGAGGTCACCGCCGAGCGTGTGCTCGCCCCGCATATCGCCTGCACCGAGGAGCGCCTGCGTGAGCATCCCCGGGTGCTGTGCGTGCAAGACACCACGGAGCTCGATTACACCAAAAAGCCGGGCATCGCCGGCCTCGGCCCACTGAACTACGAGACCCGTCGGGGGATGACCTGCATTCGTCGAGGCCCCCTGTGCCGAGCGCGGCGCCGACTGGCTGGTCCGTGTCCAACATCACGACCGACTCCTCGCCGATGGGCGCAAGCTGCGCGCGGTCATCGACGCCGCTCACGTGCTCACCGAGATCACCTTCGATCGGCCAGCCTCCAATGGCCGGCGTGCGCGCACCGTTCACCAGCACATCAAGGTTGTGCGTGTGACCCTGAAGGCACCGTTGCGGCCCGATCGCACCTTGCCCGAGATCACCGTCACCGCCTTGCTCGCCACCGAACCACACCCGCCCGCCGGGGAAGAACCTCTCAACTGGATGCTGTTGACCAACCTCCCCGTCGACACCCCCGAGCAGGCGATCGAAAAGCTCTCTTGGTACCTTTGCAGATGGCAGATCGAGGTCTACTTCAAGGTTCTCAAGAGCGGCTGCCGGATCGAGCAGCTGCAACTGGAGAAACGCGAGCGCCTGGAGCCGGCGCTGGCCTTCTACATGATCATCGCCTGGCGCGTGCTGTTCCTGACCATGCTCGGGCGCGACTGCCCGGAAATGCCCTGCGATACGGTGTTCGCCGACGAGGAATGGAAGGCCGTCTATCTGGTCACCCAGCGCAAACCACCGCCCGATGAGCCGCCGTCACTGGACACCATGGTGCGCATGGTCGCCGGCCTCGGTGGCTTCCTAAACCGAAAAAACGATGGCTTCCCAGGCCCGAAAACGCTCTGGATCGGTCTGCAACGCGTCCCCGATTTCGTGCTCGCACTCGAGGCTCAGCGCAGCATCGGGGAGAGTTGTGGGTAATGGTATGGCCTCGGTGCCGTAGGTGTCGATGAACTCGCTCAAGGACATGCCGTGCTGGAACTGAATCTTGTTTTGGGCCATTGCTCGCGCTCCGTTGGTGGACTCGCAGAGCAGTGTGCACCACTGTCGGGCTCAGAAGGCGAGCCCGCCAGCTGAGTTATCGAGCAAATCGCTTAGCAAATCAGCAATATGACGACTCCTAAGCAGCACTTGCTGCATCCACTAACCCAGCGCCTCCTGCTGTTTACTGTGATTTTCCTCTACCTTGGCCTGTGGGCCTTGGTGAAACCACCTTTTCAAGCACCAGATGAATTTGCGCATTTCGTAAAAGCCCTTTCATTTCCTGAGGCTCCTTGGGCTACCCCGATACGCAACCTGGGAGTTCGCGACAAGTACCTGGCCCCCCTCGTTGACTTTCCGCTCTTGCATCAAATTCCTTTCCATCCTGAGAGAAAATTCACCGCTGAACAAATAGAAAAAATGCAGAATATGACATGGCCGGAGCATGTTACAGACGAAGTCAAACTTCGCGATTCAAGCGCCCACTCATACCCTGCCATCTATTACGCCGCTCTGTTTATATCCGGAGAAAGTCTTACTAAACTCTTTAGGCTGACTCCGTACCAGAGACACTATGTTTATCGTCTGTTGTCATGTGCACTGGCAGCCATGCTCTGGGTCCTCGTTTTCGCTGCCATGGGTTCTCTGCCGCATCGCTTTGAACTCCTGATGCTCACGGTCCTAAACCCCATGTTGGGCTTCATCAGTTCGGCAATAAATCCTGATGCGCTGATCTTTCCACTGTGCTCGCTGGCGATGATCTACTCGTATCAGGTGCTCGTATACGATCGAAAGCTCTGGAAGGCCTTCACCTCTGTCGTACTGGCATGTTTGGTTAAGCCCGCCGGACTCATTCTTATCCCCTGTATTGCATGCGTGGCTGTGCTGAGCGCGTTCTTTCGACGAAAGAACGTGGCGTTTACCGCCTTCGCTTTAAGAAGCGCTCTTTTGACTGTTGGAGTCTGGCTCATCGTGCATTTTGGATTCTACTATTGGTCACCTCCGACCATGACCGGAGCTCCCCGACCTATGCTGCTGCAGGAATACATTCTCGCTCTGGGCCCACGCCTTGACGGCTTCTTTCACATGTATTGGGCAAGCTTTGGTTGGTTGGATTACGGTTTACCGAGGGCATTCTACACTGCCACACTCGTTTTTGTTGTACTGCACTTAGTTTCTCTTGCAGGGTATTGGCGCAGACTCGAGCAGAGACAGTACATCCTTTTTATGTTAGCGTTCGCGCTACTTTACTGCGGTGGAGTTCTCGCCGGGGAATTTCATTTCATTTCTAAAGTGGGATACACCATCCAAGGGCGCTACTTCATTCCGGTGGCTCTCGGCTTCAGCTTTATGACACTGCACCCACTGCGATGGCTTCGCAGTCTCTCATTGCTGTTTCTGCTTTTGATGAATGCGGTAGCTATCTGGGAAACAACCGTTCGCTACTATGGGGACAATTGGGAGCTCGCTCTTACAATCTTGCCATTTTAACTCGCCGAAATAGAGAATCCGTGCACCGTCGATGATGTAGTGAGTTCATAGCTCTAACATTCTTTAGATACTCCCGAAAAATGCCCCTTAGTCTGGAATGGCGAAAAGGTTCCAGATGACCAGGTTCTGCAAGAGGCCCGATGACTCTCTATGGAGTCGGGAAGAGGTCTGCCCTCTTCTCAACCGCAGCGGGACTTGGCTGATTGTTGCTATCAGGGAAGGTGCCCTGCGTCCGACACCGACGCACAACCCACGCCTTGGCGAGCGATTCACCAAGAGCACGATCACGGCATTCATCAATGCGGATTGGACGATGAAAGGAATGGATTCGACGAATGGAAAGTGCGCCGCATAAAAAGAAGCGATTAGCTCGATAACTCAGCTACCCTTCACCTCCGCCAGCCGCAGCCATTGTTCGGGGCAAGGCTCGGTGCGGGCGCTGGCATGCACGAGCCCCGCGACCAGGGAGCGCAGGTCGAAGCGGCGGTTGTCCTTCCGGTGCTCGAGCAGATCGGTGGCGAAGCTGTGCCGAAGAGTATGGAGCGAGACCCGCTTGGCGATCCCGGCCTTCTCGGCGGCGGCGTGACAGGCGCGGTTGAGCTGGCGCGTGGAGAGCGGGTTGATAAGGTCCTGACCCAGGAACAGCCAGCCGTGGGGCAGCATCTTGCCGCGCGCGCTGCCCTCGCGCCACCACGCCCGTAGCACCTCCAGCAAGGTCGGGGAGAGCATGGCGTAACGGTCCTTGCGCCCCTTGCCTTGTTCGACGCGGATGACCATGCGCTTGCAGTCTCCTGCGTTGCGGAAACGGCTGGATGAACCAGGGTTACGCAGATTAGTCCTCCGTCATTTGTAGGCCCCAACACCGCAAAAGAAGCCTTCTTCATTGGTGGCGATGTAGCTTGTCTTGGGCTTGATCTCGTCAGTACCCGGATAGGGCCACTTGTAGTCTACCCAACCGGAACCCGATTTCTTGGCTACGGCAATCATGTCCTGGAAGAGCAGATCACCGTACTTGTTGAAATTGAACATGTTTTTCCCGACCAGTTCGGGCTTTATGGGTTGCGAGAGCAGCACACCTTCCATGTCGATGCAGAAGACGTACAGATCCCGGTCTCGAAACTCGCCGTTCGGATCAGCGAAGGCGGCGAAAGCCTTTTCAGGCCCCATCTCGTTGACGGCCGCCTGGGCCTTCAAGCTCATGGCCTTGGCCTCTTCCGGAGCACCCATGTCGCTAGCGTAGGCGGTGCCAACCGCGATAGCGGCAACAATCGCGAGCACTGTTCTTGTCATCTCCGTATCCTCCTCAATGTGATTTAACGGGTCGTCTAGGCAACAATTCGAGCCTGGACCGCCGATCATCCCCTACAGGTGAAGGTCACCCCGCTAAGGTTAGCCTATGGGAAGTTCTCCGACAGCACGACGGAAAAATACCGGTAGTTTGGTCGGTCCGGCAGGCTCGTTGCCACCAGCGGCATCGGCCTTACCCTAGTCGGACGCGCGCTGCACGACCTCAACATCGATGCGGCGCAAGAAGGGTCCGAACAGGCTGCAATGGGTTTCATCGTCAGTGCCTGTCCCCTTTGCTCGCCAGTACACGAACATCTATCCTTCGACGACCTCAAATCCAGCTTCAGCAATTGATGGATCCCGCAATGCCGCAGTTCTCCCAGAAAAGCGCCGAGCCGAAAGATTTCCTCTTCGACACCGAGGAGCTCCATGCGTTGGCCGAAAGCAGCCTGATCCGCAAGGCGCTGCGCCACACCCATGACAACCGGGTTACCCGTGTCACTTTCGCAGACGGTGAGCTTCTGGCCAATGTAGAGGACGAAGACAGTGAGGAGCAGCTGGACGTCTTCCTCTATTACGATGCGGACGGTAACCTTTGGTCCACGTGCGATTGCGACGGCACTGGCGGGATTTGTGTCCACGCCCTCGCGGCGCTGCTGGCCTTCGGTACTGCCGATGAAGAGGACGCCCAGCTCAGCGGCGCGTGGGAGACGGCCATCGAGGAGCGCGTCAAGCGCGGACGGGCGGAGGTCCGCGTCGAGCCCCTGTCCGGTGAGCCTTGGTTCGGCACCTGGCGCGCGCGCTCCATCGCCGCCGCCGGCAGCCATTTTCAGTCCAGCTACCAGGTTCAGATCCGCTCGCTGACGCGGCGCGCGAACCACTGCACCTGTCCGGACTTTGCCACCAACCAGCTCGGCACCTGCAAGCACATCGAGGCGGTCCTGCACCGCGTCGGCAAGCGTAAGGATTTCGCGCAGATCAAGCACCAGCCGCCGTCGATGCCTTACGTCTACCTGGATTGGGAGAGTGACGACGCCCCGCGCATTCGGTTGCACCGCGGTACCGAGATCGCGGTCCACCTCGGCTCCCTGCTCAGCGAGAGCTTCGATGCCGGTGGCGCCTTCAGCGGCAGGCTGCCGGAAGACTTCTTGCGCTTCGCCGAGCTGGCCGACGGCGACGAGAATCTGCTGATCGGTGACGATGCTTTGGGCTTCGCCCGCCGGCTGGCGGACGATGCCGCTCGCGAGCTGCGTGCCAGAGAAATCGGTGAGCGAATCCGCAGCAGCGGCGGCCGGCTGCCGGACATCCGCGCGCGCCTCTACCCCTATCAGGTCGAGGGCGTCGCCTTCCTGGCCGGCCGCGGCCGCGCCCTGCTGGCGGACGACATGGGTCTGGGCAAGACCCTGCAGGCCATCGCCGCCGCCGATCTGGCTGCACCGACACGCGGAGTGCGCGACGCGTCCTGGTGGTCTGCCCCGCCTCCCTCAAGCATCAGTGGGCGCGGGAGATCGAGCGCTTCACCGGCCACCAGGCCCAGGTCGTCCAGGGACCGCCGGAGGCGCGCTCGGTCCAGTACCGCAAGGTGCGACGGGTTCGTCGTGATCAACTACGAGCTGGTGCTGCGCGACCTGTCGCGTGATCAACGAGACCCTGCGCCCGGATCTGCTGATCCTGGACGAGGCCCAGCGCATCAAGAACTGGCGCACCAAGATCGCCTCCGCCATCAAGCTGCATCCCGTCCCGCTACGCCTTCGTGCTCACCGGCACGCCGCTGGAGAACCGGCTCGAGGACCTGTACAGCCTGATGCAGGTGGTGGACCCGCGGGTGCTGGGGCCCCTGTGGCGCTACCTGGTCGACTTTCACGTCACCGACGAGCGCGGCAAGGTGCTGGGCTACCGCAACCTGTCGCGAGCTGCGCCGGCGCCTGGCGCCGGTCATGCTGCGGCGCGACCGCCGCCTGGTGCGCGATCAGCTGCCGGAGCGCATCGAGCAGCGCCTGGACGTGGCCATGACGCCGAAGCAGGGGGAGCTGCACGACGCGGCAGTTGCCGCTGCCGCACGCCTGGCCCAGATCGCCAAGCGCCGCCCGCTGACCCCGTCGAGCAGAACCGCCTGATGGCCGCCCTGCAGCAGGCGCGCATGGCCTGCAACGCGGCCGGGCTGGTGGACAAGGAGACGAAGGGCTCGCCCAAGCTCGACGAGCTGGCCAGCTTGCTCGAAGAGCTCTGCCTGCAGGGCGGGCTCAAGGCCGTGGTCTTCTCCCAGTGGGAGCAGATGACGCGAGATGGTGGAGCAGCGTGTGCAGCGCATGGGGCTCGGCTGCGTGCGCCTGCACGGCGGCGTGCCCACCGCCAAGCGCGGCGAGCTGATGGACCGCTTCCGCGACGACGACGCCGTGCCAGGTGTTCATCTCCACCGACGCCGGCGGCATCGGGCTGAACCTGCAATGCGCCTCGGTGCTCGTCAACCTGGACATGCCCTGGAACCCGGCGGTGCTGGACCAGCGCATCGCCCGGGTACACCGGCTGGGCCAGAAGAAGAAGGTACAGGTCCTCCACCTGGTGGCAGCGGATTCCTACGAGGAGCAGGTGCTGGGCTTGATCGCAAGGCAAGCGCAACCTGTTCGACAACGTGGTCGATCCCGAGGCCACCGAGGACGTGGTGGGCGTCTCCAAGAGGCTTGCCGAGATGCTCGCGGAAGACCTTGCAGGAGCGGCGGACGGGGGTGGGACAACGGTGGCTGCAAACCAAGAGCCTTTGGCAGCAAACGCAGATCGGGAAACACCGGCCGAGCCGGAGTCCGGCACTCCTCGCGATCGGCCGGCCCTACCCTCGGCGGCCGACGGCCGCATCGCCGACGAGGTTCAGCGCTGCATTGCAGAGCTTCAGAGCGAGTTCGGCCCGCGCGTCGAGCGCATCCTCGGGGCCAAGGGTGGCCTGCTCGTGATCTTGGAGCAGGTGGACGACGCCGACGATGAACGCGCCGCCGCCATCTCCGAACAGGTGCCTATCGCTTTGATCGACCGGCGCACCCTTAAGGGTCTGCAGCGCCTGGGCGCCGCCTCTCCCGCAGCCGATGCCGAAAGCCTCTACGAGGCGCCACAGCAGGCCGCGACGGCACCCAGCCCGTTGGCGCGCCGGGCACGGCAGAAGCTGGAGGCGGCCGAGGTGCTGCTGCGTCAGGACTGCCCTGCCCCCGGCGCCGAGCTGTTGCTCGGCGCCCTGCTCTGCGCCTGCGCACTGCGGTGCGAGCTCGATGCCCCGCCCGAAACCCGCAGGGCCGCCGTCTGGCTCTATGCCGACGCCCTGCCATCCGGCAAGCTCCAAACCGACGACGCAACCCTGATCATGCGGGCCCTGACCCTGGTACAGGCGGAAGACGAGATCCCCACGGAGCTGCTCGCGGCGCTGGCGGGCGATGCTGCCCGGTTTGTCGCGGATGCGGGGGCCGGCGCCTGAGGCTGGGGTTTTTCGCCCAAACCGCCGAAAAGATGCACTAGGCGTCAGGACCAAGTCCACCAGGGATCGGAGCGGGTCGAAGAGGACAGAATCGCGTCAAATCAGAAACCTAGGGAGCTGGGGGCGGTTCGAATCACAGGCATGGCGGCAAGGATACCCGATATGATGCGGGATTTTTCGATCTATCCGGCACACGCATGTCTGAGTTTCCGCTTGATGATCCTGACGGCGATAGCTTCCCAAAGAGCGATCGCTTGCAGATTCTCTCGCGGGAGGAGTACGAGCTGCTGTGGGGCTTTCCTCGCTTCACCCAGAGTGATCGGGACCTGTTTTTCACCCTGACGGCCGGCAGGCCGCGCGCGTCTCCAGCCGGCCGGTTGTACGTCCTGCGCGAGCTGGTTTATCTGCTGCGCCGGGAACGGGTCGTGCCGCCCGGATACACGTTCCTCCAGGACCTGGTGCGCGGGGCACTGGCGGTTGAGCGCAAGCGCCTGGCCGGGGCACTCGAAGGGCTGATCGACGCCGAGAATGCCAAGTCCCTGGAACGGCTCCTCGCTGACAACGAGGGCTTGCACCAGATCACTGCCAGCGACTCAACGACAATCTGCTGGGTGCCTTCTGCTCCCTGGTCCGGGGCTATGTTGGCCAGATTGGGGCCGCCACCAAGGAGGCCATCTATCGGTTCAAGCTCCAGACCAGCGAGGACGTCGAGCAAGGAGCCAAGGTCCTGGTCCTGGCCCTGTTCCTGGATCCGGGCATCGATGGGCAGACACCGTTTGCTACGGTGCGCGACCAGGCCCGTTCCCTGCTGGCCCCGGAGCGGCTGCAGCAGCTCTGTCGCCACCTCGCCGGCGACGGTTCCCTGGATGAGGGGGCATTCGAGTGGCGGGAGGTCGACGGAATCATGGCGAAGGTCAAACGGAACCTACGCCCCCTGCTGCGCTTCCTCTCGTTGCAGGGGACGCCGGCAAACGCCGTGCTGCTGGAGACTCTGGCGGCCATGGTCGAGGCCTTCGAGCTGGGCGAGCCGCTGCCGGCGCTCGAGATTTCCACCGCCCTGATCCCAGCGCGATCGAAACGGTACGTGCTCGATCCAGCGGGTAGGATCATCCGGGACCGCTACGAATTCATGGTCTATCGCCTGTTGCGCGACGGGCTTGAGGCAGGCGATCTGCACTGCCCCGACAGTTCAGGCTTCCGCAGCTTCGACGACGACCTGGTCGACGACGCGACCTTCGATCGTCGTGCCGAGTTGCTGCCCCGACATGGCCTCGAGGTAGCCACCCGGCCGATCCGCGAGCAGCTCGAGGAGCTGCGAGACCTCGTCGAGACACGCTTCGAGTCGGTCAACCTGCGTATCCTGGCCGGCGAGAATGCGTTTGTTCGCGTACAAGAGGGACGAACCGTCTGGGAACGGGCGGTGCACAGCGAGGAGCCGCTGCCCAACGAGTCCTTCTTCGACATGGTCGAGCGTGTCGACATCTACACCCTGCTGCTGTTCGTCGATCGCCGCAACGGCTTCATGGAGGTGTTCGAGCACTTGCTCGGGCGCTACCGCACGGCTGCCGATCTTCCGTCACTTCGACATCGACGAGGCCGTGCACTCGAGCAGCGGCGGGCAGAAGTTCGAAAGCGCAATCCCCACGATCAACGCCCGTCAACTTTGCCCTGCTGCACCTGTTCGGCTATCGCTTCGCCCCACGGTACCGCAAGGTTCGAAGCAAGGTGGAAACGGGGTTGTACGGGTTTCGCCATCTGGGGCATTACAACAAGGACTGGCCAATCAAGCCGATCCGTCGCGCACGCGAGGGGCTGATCGTCTCGGAGTGGCCGAACATCGAGCGCATCCTGCTCTCCCTGGCCCTGAAGAGCGCGACTCAGAGCGTGATCGTGGGTCGCGGCGAGTTGACCTCCGCGGAGATTCTTAAGAGGGTATCCCCCGTGGCCTGGCAGCACACCAACTTCTACGGACGCTACCAGTTCGATGACTTCACGCCCATCGACTTCGCGCGGCTACGCCACCAGCTGTCCTCCGATGAGGTTTTCAGGCTCTACGCCACCGCTGATCGCTAGTGCATATTTTCGGTGCGCTGGTGGTTATGCGAGAAACACAAACAGCGAGGTCGGGGTACCGCACGCTTCCCCGACGCGCACCTCTATCGAACGATGGGGCTGCAACAGTTGTCGGTGCGCACGCGTGACCTTCCGTGGGCGAAGGCATGACACCTCGTCCGAGCGCCGGATGCGGGAAATTCGCATGTCCGGTGCGCCGAGCGGCGACTGGAAACGGGGCTATGGTTCGGATTGAGACACCGGCATGAGGCGAAAGCCGCCGGCAACAGCTACTCCCCGGAACCTGTGGTTACCGCGCCAGTCGTCGACTCTACCGGTTTGGGCCGTGCGCTGGGAAAAGCCGCGCACATCTTGCAGGTGCAAGTCCTGCCACAGAAGGAGGAACCCGCTCTGCTGTGTAGCGAGTCTTGCGTCCCCGGCGGTAACAAAGGGGACGAAGCGTAGACAGCGAAACATTCGAGCCGAAACCGAATGGTGAACGCGATAGCTCCGAAATCCGTGATTGTGGAGAGCTGACATCTTGGTCCAGATGGCAAGCAACAGGCATGGCGAGGTGCACCGGGTGAATCCGACCCAGGCCAATCCACCGGAGTCTCAGGCGTCGGCGAGTTTGTAGAGATGTGCGACGGAACCCGGGAGATCCATGGTGCTCTTCGCGGACGAAGTATCGGATGGTCAAGTGTTAACGCACGAGACGTCCGAGACGGCGCCATGGAAGTCGGAGCCAGTCATAGTAGCGATGAAGCGAGTAATGATCGTGGAGCGAAGGGCTGGCAGATAGATCGTGCGTGAGAGAGAAACAATGGCCGTACTCAGCAACGACGGAGCACCATGGTTAACGAAACTCGATCGCATAGGCAAGCGTTCAGCGCGCGACGAGCGGTGTGTGTTCAGTAACCTGGGCCACCTGATCGACGCGGACATGCTGAAGGAGCTCTACCACCGGCTGGATGGGAGCAAAGCCGTGGGTATCGATGATGTGACCAAGGAGGACTACGGCAAACAGCTCGACGAGCACGTCAGTGATCTCATCAAGCGACTGCGCCGTGGCACCTACCGGCCCAAGCCGGCCAGGGTGAGGCGAATCCCAAAGGCAGACGGCGGAACGCGGCCGTTGGCGATATCGTGCATCGAGGACAAGCTGGTACAGCTTGCCGTCAGCACGGTTCTCCAAGCAGTCTACGAGCCGCGATTTCTCCCATGTTCCTACGGGTTTCGTCCAGGCCGAAGCTGTCACGATGCGTTACGCGCACTGAACCGTGCGATGTTTCGCAACTGGCAGGGGGCGGTCGTTGAAGTTGACATCCGCAAATGCTTCGATTCGATTCCACACTCAGAATTGTTGAACATGCTGAGGCGGAAGATATCGGACCGGCGCTTCCTCGGGTTGATCAACACGCTGATGACCGCACCGATCAAGGAAGGACAACAGACGACCCGCAACGAGCGGGGCTGCCCACAGGGAGCGAGTGTGTCGCCTGTCTTGGCGAATATCTACCTGCATCACGTGCTCGACGAGTGGTTCGAGTCGATTAAGACGACTCAACTGCGAGGCCGCGCCGAATGCATCCGATACGCCGATGACATGGTTTACACCTTTCAGCATCCACGTGATGCTGAACGTTTCTTCAAGGCACTCCCGAAACGGTTGAGCAAGTACGGTCTCGAATGGCGACTGAAGTACACCAGCCGCAAGGACCGCTTCGCGGCGAAGCTCAAAGGCATGCGTCAGTATCTGAGGAAACATCTGGCCACGGCCGACACACATGGACTCCTGACCCGCGTGATTCGGGGGATCAGGGGCTGGGTGAACTACCACGGCATCTCGGACAACAGCCGTCGCGTCGGTCAGTTCCTGGAGCGGGGAAAGCGCATCATCCTGCGCTGGTTCAACCGTCGTGGCGGCAACCGTCGCATGACCTGGGCGCGTTTGCTCGTCCGTCTGAAGCACTTGGGCTACCCGGTGACATGGAAGACCACATCGATGTTCCAACCTTGCTGAAAACGTGCCGGGGGGCACCGATCTATCGGGAGCCGGATGCGATAGTTCCGCACGTCCGGTTCTGCGGAGGGGGCGGCCGGAGCGATCTGGCCGCTCTACTCACCAAAAACCCCAAATCCAGTTTGCGACCTTTTGTTTGTGACATGGTGACCCCTGGCTCTACGATCCTCACTGACGGTTGGTCCGGGTACAACCGGCTATCGCAATGCGGGTACACGCGCCAGAAGACCGTAATGTCCTCCTCGGCTGACCCGGCTCACGTTGCCATGCCAGGAGTGCATCGAATCGCCAGTCTGCTGAAGCGCTGGATTCTTGGTACCCACCAAGGCTCTGTGTTCGACGTCCATTTGCAGTCATATCTGGAGGAATTTACCTTTCGATTTAATCGGCGTACCTCACACAGCCGCGGCCTTGTCTTCAGCAGACTTCTGGAACAGGCGGTGGCGACTGGACCCGTTACCCCTCGATCTGCCAGCGGCAAAGGTACCAAGAGAGCTTTTCGATCGCCTGCTCGGGAGTCTCGACGGGGAGGTTGGTCAACAGTATCCAGTCGAGCGGGTCTTCCCCGGCGGGCGGGTGTGGTTCGGTGGCGAACAAGGCGGTGACGGCGATGTCGGGCAAGGTTCGGTCGGGTCGCGACGGCGCCCTGAGCGTAATCCGCACGGCCTTGATGTGCTGGTGAACGGTACGCGCACGCCGGCCATTGGAGGCTGGCCGATCGAAGGTGATCTCGGTGAGCACGTGAGCGGCGTCGATGACCGCGCGCAGCTTGCGCCCATCGGCGAGGAGTCGGTCGTGATGTTGGACACGGACCAGCCAGTCGGCGCCGCGCTCGGCACAGGGGGCCTCGACGAATGCAGGTCATCCCCCGACGGGTCTCGTAGTACAGTGGGCCGAGGCCGGCGATACCCTTCTTTTTGGTGTAGTCGAGCTCGGTCGTATCTTGAACGCACAGCACCCGGGGATGCTCACGCAGGCGCTCCTCGGTGCAGGCGATATGCGGGGCGAGCACCGCCTCGGCGGTGACCTCGGGATGGTCGAACAGGCGGTAGGCGGCGCGCGTCTCGCCCCAGCCCCCGCAGGCGGCGGGAATACTCACCGTCGGTTTGTCTCCGAATTTCTCCAGCATCCGCCGAGCGCGGCGATTCAGGCGTTGATCGCCGAGGTCGATCGCGGTCAACTCCGCGGCCAGGGCGCTCATGCCGCCACCCCCAGCGCCGAGCGGAAGTCCGCGCCCAGCGGGTAGACGTAGACCGCCTTACGCGGCAGGGCCGCTCGATGGGTGCGGTCGCATTTACCGCGACCGGTGGTTTCGCCCAGGTGCCGCCAGTTGGCGGCGCGGTAGCAGGTGCCTTGATGCCGCGGGATCTCCACGAAGGTCTCCAGCAGCACCACCCGCTCGCCGTAGCGGGCCGCGAAGTCCTCGGGGATGCGTGCCACCGCCAGCGCCAACACCTTCGAGGCAAGGTTCTTGACCTGGATCCAAGGCAGGATCAGAAACCGAGCATTATTGAGCACTCGACCCAAGCGGGCCTCGCGACAGGTGGCATCCCAACCGATCCAGCGGTCGCGCGCCGCGACCTTCCAGGCCGCCGCTCCGAAGCCGATGGCCCCCAGCACCCCATGATCGCAGTCGATCAGATAACGCAGCTGCGCCCCCGGCAAGGGGGTGTAGCCCAGGTAGTGGTAACGATCGATCAGCCCGTTCCACAGGCGCGAGGCGCGCTTGTCGATCACCGCTTCAAGCCGTAGCCCGCTCAGTTGCCCGACCGTGCCCGCACGGGCACCGGCTCGGGCCAGACATCCGGTCCATGCACCAGCCCCCGACCATTGCCATTGCCTCTGCTCGGTGCCGGCAGCTCGATCAGCCCGGCCCGATGCAGCCGCAGCAGCCCCACCCGGGCGCTCATCAGCTTGGGCCGGCCCAGTGCGTCGGTCCACTGCAGCGCCCGGCATACCTGTCGCGCGATCTCCGATCGCAACGGCGGGTTCGCCGCCACAATCTCGCGGCGAATCGTCTCCAGGTCCGACCCATCGAACGGCCGCCCGCACAGCTTGCTCGGTATTGCCTCGCCCATCTGCTCTCGCCCCATCAGTTGTGATGAGGACGGATTTCAACAGATACGGCTCAGCGTGTCCAGCCCGCCGCGACTCTGTCCCCGTTGAGATGTGGGTAATGGTATGACGTTACGCAGGGTCCTGAGAACACCTGTTGCGCATCTTCGACGCTCAAGCCGTGTTTTTCGAGGTTCCGTTTCAGAATCGCCGAACAATGATCCTGCCCTGGAAGGTCATGATAGGGCAGTCACCGGCTAGGTGTGGCCGGTCAGCGTGACCCAGCCCGGCGACAGCTGAACGCTGTTTGCGGTCACTGCCACCCTGAGCCTGAATGGGTGGGAACGCCCCCTGTTGCGCGTCACAGTAGATTACTGATCACCGCCTTTTTCTTCTGCGATTCCTTCACCGGTGAGGGTGCTGAAGCGGTGGAGGAGTGGGGTAAGGTCAGGGCGGAGATCTTCTCATCGGGATCACCGGTAGGAGGTCCTGGGCAAAGCGGAGCATAATGGCGGGGGTTTCACTGCAAAGAGAGTGGCCCGCCACGGTAGCCCCCGTGCGGGCCGGTGGCCGGTGCAGCTACGCTTCGAAACAGGCTCCACCAGCAAGGAGTACGTTAAACACCAAGCCTTGCAGGATGCAACCCTGGAGCGCTGTCCGTTGCATCCGACGGGCGGGTGCTCGTTTGCGCGCCATGGCACCTACGAGCGGGTCAATCCGCCCGGGACCCGGATTCCGCGTTGGTACTGCCCTGAGGGGCAGTGCACCTTCAGTCTGCTCGCCGATTGTTTTGCTGCCCGCCTCACAGGCTCCTTGCAGGAGGTCGAGGCAGTGGTCGTTGGCGTTGAGCAGGCCAGAAGTCAGGAGGCTGCAGCCGATGATCTGCGCACCGATATCGAGCTACCCGGGGCATTGCGCTGGACACGCCGCCGCCTCAAGCCGGTGCAGGCGGCGCTGACCCTGATCCTCGGTCTGTTCCCTGATCTGCTTGCCGGTTGCCGACCGACCGTCACCGCTTTTCGCCAGTGGTTCGGGGTCGACTGCGGTCTTGCCCGTATTGCGGGAAATCGCCGAAGTGCAGCTCGCCCACCTACCATCACCACTCGGATTCCGGCCCCCGCTACCGCGTGGCGGTGAATCCGAAAAGCCAAACCAACACCAAGTGGGGCCGGACCCGCCCGTGCCCATCGCGTAGCTTCTCGGCGCAAGGTTAATCCCGTTACCGAGCCGAGGAGTGCTGCCGATGCACGACCCCGATTCCGACTACCGCCAGGCGGTGGGCCTGTTCCGCTATGGCCTCATTGCCGATCTGGTGCAGTTGCCCCCGGGCACCAAGGGGCTGTACCGGCGCATCGAGGAGAAGGCGGAGGCCGCCTACACGATTCCGGGCTCCACGCGCACCCATGTCGCCCCGGAGACGATCCGCCATTGGCTCAAGCGCTACCGCGCCGGCGGCTTCGATGCCCTGCTGCCCAAGCCCCGTGCCGATCGCGGTCGATCGCGCACGCTCCCGCCGCAGGTGGTCGAGCGCCTGCTCTCGATCAAGGAGGCCAATCCGGCGCTTTCGGTACGCTTGGTGATCCACGAAGCCCTGGCCGGTGAGACCATCCCGGCGGATCTGACGCTCGCACCCTCGACCGTGCATCGGCTGCTCTCACGCCACGGCCTGATCCGCCGCGACCCCGAGCAGCCAGGCGGGCCCGATCGGCGCCGTTTCGCCTTCGAGCACGCCGGAGAGCTGTGGATGAGCGATGTGATGCACGGGCCCGCTGTGCAAGTGCAGGGACGACGCAAACGCAAGACCTATCTCATCGCCTTCCTCGACGACGCCACTCGCGTCATCCCCTATGCCGCCTTCGCCCTGTCGGAGAATACCGCCACCTTTCTCCCCTTGCTCAAGCAGGCGATTGTGCGCCGCGGCTTTCCCGCACGACTCTACGTCGATAACGGCAGCAATTACCGTTCTCACCAGCTGGCCCTGGTGTGTGCGAAGCTCGGGATCGCGCTGATCCATGCCCGTCCTTTCCAGCCCCAAGGCAAGGCTTGGGTTGCATACTACACCTCTACAGGTTGGTCAAAGACAAGTGGTTGGGACTGCTGTCGACGCCCGCGCTGCCAGTGATACTTTTCCGGCGGACTCTCCCCCGGCGGCTCGTACAGGTAGTCATGGCGGTCTGAGTACAGATACCCTTTGAGTCGGCCTTGTTGGCGCCAGCGCTTGACCGTACAGGGCTGCACGTCGAGTTGCTCGGCCATCTCCGTCAACGTCAGCATCCCGGTTGCGCGCATTCGTTCGTAGCGGCTCTTGAGCCCATAGTCGCGACGTAATCGCTCGACCATCCGGGCATGGAACGGCCGGCCCCAACCGGAGTGCAATCCCTGCGCATTGAGCTGTTCGGCCACTTCCCGAGTGGTACATTGCGCGAGCAGCCGGTCGATTTCCTCGATGACGCCCGGATCGGTCTGTCGCAGCTCCCAACTGCATCGGGGGCGCGCCAACGTCAGGGTGCGGGTCCTGCCACCGCGAAAGCGCAGGTGTACGTGCAGTTGTTCGCCCTTCAGTAGGGTCACATCCGCGATCACCAAGCGCAGCAGCCGCTTTGCGCTCGCGTTGTGCGGTGGCAGGGTCGCGCCATACGGCCGGGAAGTCCTCGGCCAGGGCTCGGATCTCCGCCTTCTGCGCCTCATCGAGCTGCCGAGCGTCGGCCTGGTGCTGACGCTCGTAATCCTCTTGCGCCGCCTGCAAGGCCCGCAGCGCCTCGTTCCACTGTGCCTCCAGCGCGTCGGCGACCAGCCGGTTGTCCGGGTCAACCCGCAGATAGCGGCGCCGACAAAGCTCCGCCTGGTGCGCGGGCCCGTTCCACCTGCGCTTGGCGCAGGCTCGTCGGCCTCCGCAAGGCGGCTGTGCAGCTCTTCCTCCACCGCCAGG